>CAZCOG010000056.1:0-36121 GCA_964500445.1 uncultured Persicitalea sp.
CCATTAATACGGGTCGCTCCGGCGCACCGCTCAATGCAACTCTGTGACTCAAACTACCATGCGACCAGAAACCTCAGCCCTCCACGGTAATCCATTCAAAGATAAAAATACCGCCGCCGTTGTCTCACCACTCTACCTTTCAACGACTTTCGAGCGCGACGAGAATTACGAACTACCCAATGGGTACCTCTATACAAGGGCCGGCAACCCTAACCGCCAGCAACTCGAGAATATGCTGGCCGCGTTAGAAAATGGTGCGGAAGCAATGGCTTTTTCGTCTGGCCAGGCCGCCACAATGACTTTTTTCCAGTGTCTGAAACCCGGTGATCACATCATCGTCCCCGACGATGCCTACTACGGTACTCCCTCGCTTTTACAGGATTTTTTTGCAGGTTGGGGCCTAACTTTCAGCAAGGTAGATACGACAACACTCAGTGAAATAGAAAACGCCATCCGACCCGAAACCAGGGTGATCTGGCTCGAAACGCCCTCCAACCCACAGCTGAAAGTCAGCGATTTGCGGGAAATTGCGAACTTGGCAAAAGCGTATAACCTTGTCAGTGTTTGCGATAATACCTGGGCCACACCCCTACTACAAAATCCGCTCGAGCTGGGTTGTGACGTAGTGATGCACTCAACCACCAAGTACCTCGGCGGTCACAGCGATGTGTTAGGCGGAGCCTTAATTTTCAAAGAAAAAAGCGAGCTGAGCGAACGCGCCCGCCAACTCCAAACCCTAGGCGGGGCGGTACCTTCACCGTTCGACTGCTGGCTGGTGGCACGCGGCATCAAAACCCTGGCCGTCCGGGTGCGGCAGCAAAGCGCTAATGCGCAGCAACTGGCGGAATTTCTGGAAAATCACGCTGCCATTGAAAGAGTACATTATCCTGGGCTGCCCTCTCATGCAGGCTACGCCATAGCTAAAAGCCAAATGAAAAGTGGCGGAGCCATGCTTTCGGCGCAAGTGAAAGGCAGGGCGGACGAGGCTCTGCGTTTTGTCAAAAACTTAAAGCTGTTCACCGCGGCGACCAGCCTGGGTGGCGTAGAAAGCCTGATCGAACACCGTGCTTCGGTCGAAGGGCCGGACACGCTGACGCCGCCCAATTTGCTAAGGGTTTCGGTAGGCTTGGAACACGCAGAAGATTTAATCGATGACCTGCGTCAGGCATTGGCAGGTTTGTAGTCTTTGATCAGACTTTCGCTCAATTCCCACAGTTTTGTCGCCAAGACCTTACTTTGGGCGTCTTTGCTGGGTACTTTGGGCTTGCAATCATCGAAGTACTTGCCCGTGGTAGTTGCTACCTCGGGTGATGAAGCAAGGTAAATGCTTGTCTGCGCACCTTCCTGCGGAGATTTGGCAAAGGGACGGGCCAGCCACATAACAATACTACCAAAACTGGAAAAACCGGAGCCAAAGCTCGTTGCCACAAAACCAGGATGCAGGGCGTTGGAAGTAATCCCCAGCGGTTGCAACCGCTCTGCCAGTTCGTTTGAAAACAGAATGTTAGCCAGTTTGGAGTTGCCATAGGTTGTCCAGGCACTAAACTTATCTGGCTTCACGAGTTGGTCGATGCGGAACTTCGCGAATTGATGCGCTCCCGAGGACACGTGAACAATGCGGGCGTCTTTGCCCGCTTTCAGTAGGTCGATCAGTCCGGTCGTAAGCAAAAAATGTCCTACATGGTTTACGGCAAAAGTCATTTCAATGCCATCTTTGGAATACTCCTCATGATCCATCATAAGGCCAGCGTTATTGACCAGCACATCGAGCCGACTATGGTTGGCGTGGATTTGTTCGACGGCTTTCTGAACAGACTGTAAATCGGAGAGATCGCATTCCACGAAGGAAGTTTCGGCCTGGTCGCCGATTTCCATCTGTAATGCATCCGCTTTTTTTGCATTTCTAGCCAACAGAATGAGATTATAACCCCGCTTTGCGAGTTCCAAAGCGGTAATTTTACCTATGCCGGAGGTCGGGCCAGTGATAAGAGCAATTTTTTTATTGAGGTTGGACATTTGATCTTGGGTTATTAATCTTTATGAATATCAGGAACCTAACTTACCATAAATCACCATTGTTCGTTTAGTTCAGGAAATCTTGCTTCTAAAATAAATGCGCCAACGATTACTTTTTCTATTTCTAGTCTTAACAAACATTGCCCAGGCAGGTGGCGTGCGGGGCCTGATTACCACCACTAGGAATGAGCCTCTTCCCTACGCGGGAATCGTAGTCCAAGGTACCAGCACCGGAACGCTCGCCAACGCCGATGGTCGTTATGAACTCACCCTCCCGGCAGGAAAGTACGAGCTGGTTTTCCAGTACCTCAGCTTCAAAACCGTCACGAAAACGGTCACAGTTGGCGAAGATTTTCTGGAATTGAACGTAATTCTTGAAGAACAACCGCTCAATCTCGACGCGGCCCAGGTCGGCAAGGACAAGGAAGACCCGGCGTACAGCGTCATGCGGCGGGCGATTGCCAAGGCGCGTTTTCATCAGTTGCAGGTGCGCAGCTACACCGCCCGCGCCTATACCCGCAGCACAGCTTTGCCCACCAAAATCCCCTTTTTGCTGGAAAGGCGATTGAAAAAAGAGGGTGTTCAGGAAGGTAAAGCATTCCTAAATGAAAGCATCACCGAAATCACCTACCGGCGGCCCAATACCTACAACCAGAAAATACTTTCTACCCGCAACAGCTTGGACAATAGTACCCCCACACCGAATCAATACGTACTTGCCAGCTTTTACAGTCCCGAAGTCGGAGGGGCCACTACGCCGCTTTCACCTAAGGCATTTGCCTATTACAGGTACGAGTACGAAGGTTTTTTTGAGGATCGGGGCGAGATCGTGAACAAGATAAAAGTCACCCCAAAAGCTTACGGTGAGGGCACTTTTCGGGGTAGTTTGTACATTATCGAAGACCGCTGGGCGATTCATAGTTTCGATTTGGAAACGATTTATCAGGGTTTGAAAATCAGGGTAAAACAGTTGTTCAGTCCGGTACAGAACGTGTGGCTGCCTATCAATCAACAATTCAGGATCGATGGCGGGTACCTGGGTTTTGCGGGGGAGTTCAAGTACGTGGTGTCGATGAACTACCAAAAACTCAACATCGACCCGAATCTGAAAGAAGACATCACTATTCTCGATCATAAGAAAGAAGAAAGTACTCCGTCAGTGTCCCGGAAAGCCGATCTTGAAAAAATGATAGAACAGCAAAAGGAATTTTCGACTAAAAACTTCCGCAAAATCATTAAGGAATACGAGAAAGAAGAGAAAAAGGAACGAAAGGCCGCCGGGCAGGACGTGCGGGCCGTGCGACAGGATTCGGTTATTGTGGATTCGCTGGCGAACAAACGCGACACAACCTACTGGGAGACGCTGCGACCCGTGCCGCTGACTGAACTGGAAGTCAAAAGCTATAAAATTCAGGACAGCGTCCGCATCGTCAAGCAGGAAAAAATGGACAAGGATAGCGCCCGCAACGACTCCACGACTTTCAAGCCTATGCACCTGCTGACAGGATACACCTATAAATATAAGGATCGGAATTATTTCACCTTCGAAAGTCCGGCTAGTACATTGGCTTACAACACCGTGGAAGGCTACGTATTTGATGCTGCCCTGGAATGGAGAAAGCGCTGGGGGAAAAACTACGAAGCGAGTATCAAGCCCCTGGCGCGGTACTCTTTTGGCCGGAACAGGCTAAATGGCACTTTACAAAGTACCCTGGGCAACCGCAGGTGGAACGCCACGATCGAAGGTGGCGAGTACATTTATCAGTTTAACGCCAACGCACCCATTTCGCCCGGCCTCAACAGCCTAACTACCTTGATTTTCGAGCAGAATTTTCTAAAAATATACCAAAAGCAGTTTCTCCGCGCCGACTATACCTACCGGTACCTTGGGGATATCCTTACTTTTTCGACCGGGCTTGAATTTGCCCGGCGCAGCGAATTATCCAATCTCGAAAAAACACAAACTTACATCAATTGGAAAACCCGTAGCTATACAGCCAACTCTCCTGAAAATGCAGAGTTACCTGATACAGGCTTCCCAACGCATCGCGCCTTACTTTGGAATTTGAATTTGAATATTCGTCCGTGGCAAAAATATGCCATCCGAAACGGACAGAAACGGTATTGGTACAATAAAGGACCAACTTTCATGCTCGGCTTCAAAAAAGCTATTCTCACCGATGACACCTCGCCAGACTACACTTTAATGGAAGGCGGAATCCGCCAGAATTTGGATACGGGGCCGCGCAGCAATCTGCGTTTGGCAGTCAGCGGGGGTAGTTTCAGCGCCAGAAAGCAAATGTACTTTCCCGATTTTCGGCATTTCATGGGAAACGAGTTCTTTTTCCAGAACGGCGATATTCTTACCAGTTTCCGAATGCTACCGTACTATCGGTACAGCACATCCCAACGGTATTTGCAGGGCCACGCCGTCTGGAATTCGCAGCGCTTCGTCATCACACGGCTGCCGTTTATACGGTTGGCGGGGCTCAGCGAATTGGTGCAGGTACATTATTTGAAAACGCCAACCGCCAAGAACTACACCGAACTTGTGTACGGTATCGATGGAATTATCCGATTATTTCGGGTGGAAGTGGTGGGGCAGTTTGCAGCGGGCAAGTACCAGGGGCTTGGACTACACGTGGGGACTACGTTGCGGCTGCGGTAGCAGGTGCAAACATCCCGAAAGTTTTGAACTTTCGGGATGTTGTCAACCAAGTACTTGCGCGATCAGGCTCATCAGGACTTTTTCCTTCGCGTACAAATCCTGTAAAAGTACCATCTGGTTCCTGGCCCGGTTGAGGTTATGTTCCGGGTACCTGACGGGATAGTACACATCACCGTTCAGATAGTCCGCCAAAAAGCGGATACCCTGCATGTATACTAGAAACAGTCCCGAATAAAAAATAGCCGATTTCTCCGTCTCGGTCAGCACGTCTTTCATCTCTGAAAGGTAGCCTTCGATCAAAGCTTTGTAATACTCCTCTCGTACTACGACCTTCTCGAATTCAATACTCTCCTCCGAAACCGGGCTGACGTATGTACGGATCATATCGCCTAGATCAGAAATGACTTTTCCAGGCATCAACGTATCGAGGTCACACACGGCAAGGCCGCGCTGAGTGTCGGCATCAAGCAAGACGTTGTTGATCTTGGTGTCGTGATGCATCAGGCGGTCAGGGAAATCCGGGTTTTGCAACAGACTCTCGTAAGTACCCACGATGTCGCTTTTATCCAAAAAATAAGCGATCAGCTCTGCCGCCGCTGCACGACGAGTTTCGGAAGCTCCGGCGATTGCTTCCTGAAATTGCCGAAACCGGAAACTCAGATTATGAAAATCGGGAATGGTCGCTTTGAACTTGGAAATATCTAACCCGTCCAGGTTTTTCACCAGTAGGCCAAACTGCCGCGCCGCCTCGTAGGCTTGTTGCGGCGTAGTGGCTTCATTGATGGAAGTTGAATTCGGGATAAACGGCGTCAGCCGCCAGGAATCTCCATCCAGTACTACCATCTCCTCCCCCGCCAGCGTAGGAATAGGCGCAACAAAAAGATAATCAGGATGATACTTGGTCAAATACCGCGCCGCCAGCCGTAAATTATTGGCAATCGCCTCGATCTGAAATATGGCCGAATTGATTTTTTGCAAAACAAATTTCCGCCCGTCCTCAGCTTCCACCAGAAAAGTAGCATTGATGTGCCCCGACCCAAAACGCCTCGGTTCGGGCAGAGGGAATACATCATAAGCGGCCAAAATTCGCTCGAAATCAACGCTTTGTTCTATCATTTTTAAAAATGTTAAGTCCTAAAAAAGGGTAGTCCCCTAAGAAACTACCCCTTCGATCTATACTTTGAATAAGGCTTTAATAGCCATTTACCTTTGACCGTTAACCCTTAACCCCGAAATATTACTCACTTGTCACCTTCACCCGCGGCACTTCTGTCAACGTCGGGTACACGTTATTGTCCGGTTTGATGTCGGCCATGCGGTGACTCGGATCTATCACGATGCGCTGAATATTGGTTACGGGGCGGTTAATGGTGAAACTGTACTCGGGATAGACCCAGGGCCAGTCGGGCAAGAGGGTAGTTTTGCCGTAAATATTCTCCTGCTTCTCACCACGCATCATTTCAAGCGGAATATAGAAATTTTCCTGCGTGCCGTCGGTGTAGCTCACCACCACGTCGAGTGGCATGGGCAGCTTACCGTGACGATCCAGCACGACGTTGGTTTTGTTGCCACTTGGCAGTACCTCACGGATACCGTAGTCGATGGTTCGGGTCGTACCGATCCAGTCTTCCCAGTACCAGTCTAGTTCCAGACCTGACTCTTTTTCCATAATTCGCTTTAAGTCAGTCGGATTGGGATGCTTAAATTCCCATTCGCGGAAGTAACGCTTCATACCCCGGTCGAAGGCAGGTTGGCCGATGATGTAGCTCAGCTGATTCAGGAAAAGTGCGCCTTTGGAGTAAGCCGCCGTACTATAAGCGCGGTTGGTATTATAGTGGTCCGACTGCGTAGTCATTGGTTCTTCCAGGCCCGACTCTACCAACCGCTGATACGATACAAAACTACCGTAGTGCGGATCGCGGCGCGAGGGAAAAAGATCCGCCATGACCAGACTCGACGCGTACGAAGTAAAGCCTTCGTCCATCCAGGGGTACTTTGACTCGTTGGTACCCAGAAGATTCTGGAACCAGCTATGGATCGATTCGTGGACGGTCACACTCACGAGTCCCCCCAGAGAACCGCGCCCCGTGATCAGCGTCGCCATGGGGTACTCCATACCACCGTCGCCGCCCTGAATCACCGAATATTGCTTGTAGGGATAGCGACCGAAACGCTCGTTCATGAATTTGAAGCAACGCACGGCATAGGGCTCCATCTCTTTCCAGTGGTTGATCGTGTCGTTTTGGTAGAAAAAGTGCAGGTCAAGTTTATCGTCTACTTTTACCACATCGTGGACATAGTCAGGATCGGCAGCCCAAACGAAGTCAGGGACTTCGGGAGCCACAAAATGCCAGGTCAGGCGGTCACCTTTTTTATGGGTGACGTCTTTTTTGGAATAGCCGTGGCCAATCTGATCGGGATTCTGGAGGTAGCCCGTGGCAGCGATGGTGTAGGCCGCATCCATCGAGATTTTTACATCAAAATCACCCCAAACGCCATAAAATTCGCGAGCGATGTACGGCACAGCGTGCCAGCCTTCGTAGTCGTATTCGCTCATTTTGGGGTACCACTGCGCCATCGAGTAGTCGATTCCTTCTTTATTATTTCGGCCCGTACGGCGAATCTGGACCGGTACCTGCGCCTCAAACTCCATCTCGAAAGTGGTGGTAGTTTTAGGCATAATCGGCTCGTTAAGCGTCACTTCCAGGATTGTTCCCGCCACTTCGTATTTCACGGCCTTGCCTTTGTGTTTCAGGGTTTTCACCTTTTCGTAGCCGATTTCGTCGGGCGAAAGCTTGTAAATCCGGTCCATCACGCGGGAATCAGGGTCACTGATGGTGCGCGAGCGGACGTCCATCTGGCTGCCGGGCTGAAACGCGTTGAGGTAGAGATGATAAAAAACCTTGTTCAGGGTGTCGGGTGAATTGTTGGTGTATTGCAGCTTTTGCGTTCCGGTGTAGCGGTGGGTTTTGGCGTCGAAGTCGATATTCATTTCGTACTTGACACGCTGCTGCCAGCGATCGGACTGGGCAAAACTGTGAATTGCCAGGCCGAGCAGCAGGCAGGAAAAAAGGAATGGCTTCATGAATTTTAGTTGTGATTGGTTAAAATCGAAAAATCAAAATTAGGCAAAGTCATTGTTTTACCATCTAATTTCTGAAATTTGGGGCTATTCGTACCAAATAAAACGTAACCTAACCTATGTCACGCGTCATTTTTCTACTTTTTGGTTTGCTCTCGGCCACGCTGTCTTTGGCCCAAAATCCCGATCAGGCTTTTATAAAAGAACACTACACCAAGACGATTTACGACATCCCGATGCGCGACGGCGTCAAGCTGCATACGATCCTCTACACGCCCAAGGACATTTCAGCCACCAAAAAGTACCCTTTCCTGATGCAGCGTACCTGCTACAGCATCGCACCCTACGGTCAAGAAGAATTCCCAACCCGCCTTGGGCCGAACCCTTATCTTATGCGTGACGGGTACATTTACGTCTACCAGGATGTGCGTGGGCGCTACATGAGCGAGGGTAGCTGGACGAATATGACGCCTCATATTGCCGATAAAAAAGGCAAAAACGAGGTGGACGAGGCATCGGATATGTACGACACCATCGAGTTTTTGCTCAAAAACGTTCCCAACAACAATGGCCGGGTAGGACAGTACGGTACCTCGTACCCGGGTTTCTACACCACAGCCAGCTCATTGAGCAAGCATCCGGCCCTGAAAGCCTCGTCGCCGCAGGCCCCCATCGCCGACTTTTTCTTTGATGATTTTCACCACAACGGGGCTTTTACCCAAGGCTACTACCTGACTTATCCCGTGTTCGGCATTCAGCACCCCAAACCAACTACAGATTCGTGGTTTACTGACGAATTCATTCAGGCCAAACCCGATGGCTACACCTTCAACCTGAACATGGGGCCGTTGAAGAATTTTGATAAATACTATAAGGATAATTTCTTCTGGCAGGAAACGATGGATCACCCTAATAAGGATGAGTTCTGGCAGAAGCGCGATATTTTGCCGCACCTGAAAGGCGTCACGTCGGCTTATATGACCGTCGGCGGCTGGTTCGACGCCGAGGATTTGTACGGGCCGTTGAATACTTATAAGACCATTGAGAAAAACAACCCCAATGCCTACAACACGCTGGTGATCGGACCATTCGGACACGGGCGCTGGGGCCGCGAAACGGGGCACACGCTGCACAACGATATTTATTTCGGCGATAGCATCGCGACCTTTTACCAGAAGAATATTGAAACCGAATTCTTCACCCATTTCTTAAAAGGCGCAGGCGATGGCAAAACGGGCCTGCCAGAAGCCTACCTCTTCAACACGGGTCGCAACGAATGGCGGAAATTTGATAAATGGCCCGCCGCGCAGGCGAAGAAACAAACCCTGTACTTTCATAAGGACGGCAAGCTAAGCTTCGACAAACCTACCGCCGCGAGCGCCTACACCGAGTACGTCAGCGACCCGCTGAAGCCGGTACCTTACACCGAGGATTTCAACCAGATGACGGGTTTTACGCCTTTCAACTACATGTCGGAAGACCAGCGTTTTGCGTCTACCCGCCCCGATGTGCTGGTTTTCGAAACCGACGCGCTGACGGAAGATATCACGTTAGGTGGCGAAATTATGGCTAAACTCAATTTTAGCACCACAGGTACCGACGCTGATTTTTTCGTAAAACTGATCGACGTGTACCCCGACGACGAGAAAAACCACGACTACATGGTAGACAAGGAAGTGGTACTGGCGGGGTACCAGCAAATGGTGCGTAGTGAGGTGATGCGGGCGCGTTTCCGCAATAGTTTTGCCAAGCCCGAACCACTGAAAGCCAATACGCTCACGCCGCTGAATTTCCGCTTGCAGGACGTGCTCCATACTTTCAAAAAGGGCCACAAGATCATGGTGCAGGTGCAGAGTACCGTCTTCCCGCTTTTCGACCGCAATCCGCAGAAGTACGTCGAGAACATTTATAAAGCCAATCCCGAAGATTTTATCAAAGCTACCCAGCGGATATACACGCAGGCGAACGCCGCGAGTGGACTGGAGGTGGAGGTTTTGGAATAATCGTAGGGGCGAACCTATGTGTTCGCCCTGTATCGAAACAGAATTTAGACCGAAACTGTACCCAATGACTCCATCCGAAGAGCCCTCACCCGGTTCGATTTCGTCCGCTGACAAGGATAAACTCCGCGAATTGACCGCCCAAAGCTGGGAGATGGAACTGGCCATCTCCGGCGTGGCGATCTTCGCGGTTCTGCAACTTCCCGATCTGCTCGATCAGGGGTTCGACTACCTGCACTATAACCTCATCACGCAGACCGAGGGCTTACCCGGGCTGCTACCCATGTTGGCTTTTAACATGACTAAGTCGGCCTGCTATGTGCTTTTCCTGGCCTTTCTGGTCAATTTTGTCATGCGGGCTTATTGGGTAGGCTTGGTGGGGCTGCTGGCGGTTTATCCTTCCGGGATTCGCTACGACAAGATTCCCTTCATCTCGACTTACGCACAGGAGCAAATGGCGAAAGATTTGGGCCCCCTTGATCGCTACATCATCCGACTCGACCGCCGGTGTAACATCGTGTTCGCCACAGCTTTTTTGTTGGTTTTGATGATCTTCCTGATTGCGAGCGGATACGTACTAGTTCTGTTCGTGTATCTACTGTTGCGTCCGGCCTTACCTGCTGAGACATGGGAAATGTTGAAAATTGGTGTTTACTCCATGGCGGCCCTCTACTTCCTAGCCACGTTTGTCCTGAGCCAGAAGCGAGTGAGGCAGCATCCGGTCGGCACCAAGCTTCAATACAAGCTGGTCCGGTTCAATCAGTTTTTGATGCTGGGAATTCATAAACCCATATCGTTCATTTCCAATACCTTTTACAGCAACATATCCACCAAATACATTCTCCGAACGACAATACTTATTATGGTGGTCTTTATGGGGGCGTTTTTAGTAGAATTCATCGCCGATCTTTCAAGAACAGATCAAAGAGTCCAGGTACTTGGCTCCCGTCACCTATACACGGCCCGAATCGACGAGCATTATGTCAACCCGCTGGCGTACGACAATTTACGGGATGAAAACGACTACCTCGCGCCAGGCAGCATTCAGGCTGATGTGATCCAGGAACCGTATATCCGGCTATTTATCGCATACCCCAAAAACCTGGATACTTTATTGAAGGCCGTGGCGAAAGAACCGGTGATGGACGACAGCCTGTCGAGGCAGGAACGACGGCAACGGTACGCGGACTGGAGCAGTGAGGTGTTGGCCCGCATTCTGCATGTTACGGTCAATGATTCCCTGATTGCTCAGCCCGAGGTACTTTTCACCCAGCGCGGAATGCACAATCAGCGAGGCTGGCAGATGGTGCTGATCCCCAATAACCTGCGGACAGGGAAAAATCTGCTTAGGGTAAGCTTAAAGCGAGCTGATCAATCGAAACCTTATGCTCTGATTGGCATTCCTTTCTGGTATGTGCCTAATTAAAAAGTTATGGTCTTTCGTTCTTCGACCGAAATCTGCAAGTACGTCGAGAATATCTGCAAAGACACGCAGCGGGTATATCTGATACAGGGAATCGGACTAGTAGGTTAAAAGGGACGGAATAAGAAGAATGTGACAACGCCCATTTAGAGTTTGCAATTTCTTAACGTACTACCTTTTGGATATACCCTGATTGTGCGCGTATTTGCATTTTCTAAAACCCGCCTCCCGCTTGAAAAAGAACCCTGAAATATACACGACCGCCCTCGGTGCCATCGCCGCCTTTTGCACCTACACCAGCATGTACGGCTTCCGCAAGGGCATTACGGCGGTGCAGTTTGAGGGCATAGCCTTCGGCGGCATCGACTACAAAATCTGGCTCATCACGGCGCAGGTACTTGGCTACGCAGTTTCTAAGGGAATCGGCGTCAAAGTGGTATCCGAGATGAAGCCCCACCAACGTCCCTGGTACGTGCTGGGATTGATTGGATTCGCCGAGTTTGCGCTTTTGGGATTTGGCCTGGTACCTGCGCATTACAACATTGTCTTTCTTTTTCTGAATGGCCTGCCGCTGGGCATGGTGTATGGTACCGTGCTGGCTATGCTGGAAGGCCGCAAGCAAACCGAAATCCTGGTGGCCGCGCTGACTGCATCCTTCATTTTTGCATCGGGATTAGTCAAGACGGTAGCTTTGTTGTTGATGCAGCAAGGCGGTGTGCGCGAAGTGTGGGCCCCCTTCGTGACGGGCGTGATTTTCGTGGTCCCCTTGCTGTTGTCGGTTTGGGGATTGAGCCGCCTGCCCGCGCCCAGCGAGGAGGATAAAATCCTGCGCACCGAGCGGCTCCCGATGAACCGCGCCGACCGGAAAAAGTTTATGGGTACTTTCCCAACGGGTCTGACGTTGCTAATCATTTCCTACGTGCTGCTGTCGGCCTTCCGCGACTTTCGCGACAACTTCGCTCCCGAAATCCTGAAAGGCACCGTCAGCGGCAATCCTACGATTTTTGCCCAAACCGAAACCCTCATCGCGCTCATTATTTTGGGATTGATGGCCGGGTTGCGTTGGGTGGAAGATCACTTCCGGGCGTTTACCCTCATCAATATACTGATGATTGCCGGGGCAGTGTTGGTGGGGTTAAGTACTTGGCTGTACCAGCTCGGTAGCATGTCGGCCAGCGCGTGGTTCATGCTCACGGGACTGGGAATGTACATGGCCTACGTACCCTGCAACGGCCTGTACTTCGAGCGATTGGTCGCTACGTTTCGCTACGTGAGTACGGTGGGCTTCATCGTGACCCTGGCCGACTGGTACGGGTACCTGGGCAGTGTGGCGGTACTACTTTATAAAAACTTCGGGCAGGCTAATCTGAGTTTTCAGGAGTTTTTCGTGTATGGTTGCTACGGACTAAGCGGGTTGTATATTCTGCTGACGGTATTTTCTTATGGGTCTTTCCGCAGGAAATACAGGAAAGGGTTGGTGGGGACAAGAACGGCCAGCCTGGTGTGAAAGCCCGTTAGCTTCTACCCCGCAATAGAATTCAGCACTTGCTTCCGTCGCCGCGATGGCGCTATCCGCGTTCCGTCAGTAAGTTGTACGCAGCCATCTTTCCAGATTTTCTGGATGAATTCGGGATTGATTACATCTCCCCGTGTGATTCTTGTGAAGCCATACGGCCGCAGACGCTCCTCAATTATTTTCATGGTAAGAGATACCAGTATCTTCCGGCCATTCGCCTGGTGGATAAGGGTATAATTACGGTCGGCTTGGAGGCGAACAATTTGCTGCGGAGACAGGTGACGATGTCCGCCCACGCGAACTTTGGGGAGGGAAAGACAGGGTACTTCCATAGTTCAGAACGTTGAGGTGAGTACTAAACAAAGGCGTGGATATACGCCACCTCAAAGGTCTGGAACTACTTCCTGAGCAGTAGGGGTACTTTGCTCGTAAATGCAAGGGTACTTTTCTCAGAAAAAAAGGGTGTTTTTCCCGTAGAATGGTTGCAGTAGAAAGGTTTGTTTTGTAAAAATTCATTAAAAACCTAACCCATAAACAAATGACACGCTCTCAAATACAGATAGGTTTGATCATTATCCTAATCCTAGTACTGATAAATGGATTTTTAGTATACTACGTTCTCAAACTACAGGATGAAAAGAGTTTTGTTTCTGCTAATTCAAATACGGTCAATGTGGAGTTGTCCAACCTTGTACCTACTGATCCAATTCCCCAGAATCTTGCTAATGAGGCCATCAAAAATCTGAGAAAGAGTAGTAATTTTCAAATGGACACTGACATTTCATGGAATGTTGATCGTATAGCATTCGATAGCATTCTTGCTCAAAATAGTGGAAATGTGGATGGCATCCAGTTTTACCCAGCACTTAACGATGAGGGAAAATTAACAATAATTTTAGTTGGTAGATATAAAGACAGTCTTATTCTGGGAAGCAAAGCGGAGATTTGGGATTATATCAAACCATGTCCTCCGTATGATTGCCCGAAAAATCACAAAGTTTTGGTCGAATAAACGGTTTGTATGAAATACAATTTTCTCACTCCATATTTTGCTATTTTGATTATTGGAGTAGGCTTAGGAATCTTTAGATATTCTAAACTCTCAGAAGCTACCCGGACTATACTTTATATGACGATTATTACTTTACTAACAGAGCTTCTAGCTCATTGGCTTGGACTAAATAGAATTCCCAATTTAGTTGTCTACAACAGTTTCATGGTGATTCAAACAGTCCTTTTGGGGATCGCATTTGTTCAAGAAACTTCTTATAGACCGATAATTGTCATGGCCTCATTGACCGTGCTTTTAGTTATAGTTTTTTGGTTCTTGTCACAAGATAAGTTCAATTCGAACGGGCTGGTGTCGGTTTTGACTTTCATGGTGACTATTTCATTAATCTATTTCTACCTACTCATCAGGCACGATACTATTGTACCTCTGCGTAATTTCCCCTTTTTCTGGTTTAGCACAGGTTTTTTAACTTTTGGCGTTCTAAATGTGTTGGGATTTGGTCTTATTTACATCTTCAAAATTGAGAATCAATTTCTCAATGAGCTATTTACAAACATTCGAATCTACTCAAATTACTTTCTCTACCTTTTATTCATTCTGGCTTTTGCTTTACCGCAAAATAGTTTGAAAAATACATGAATGTAAGTAAGGAGGTAGTTATTACGCTTGTAGCCACTACAGTAGTGCTTTTTCTACTAGTAGCGTTTATTATTGCCTTCGTATTCTTCTTTCGACAGAAACAAGTACAATACAAAGTCGATAAGAAAAGCATGGAGGAGGCTTTCCAGCAGGAACTCCTCCAGGCCCAGCTCGAAATTCAGGAGCAAACCCTCCAGCACATCTCGCACGAACTGCACGACAACATTGGTCAAATCCTTTCTCTGGTCAAGATCAACCTAACCAACGTCGAAATCAGCCAGGAAGAAGCGGCCCGGCAAAAACTGGCTACCACTCGCAGTCTGGTGGTAAAAGCAATCAGTGACCTACGGGCTCTTTCCAAAACGCTGAATGCCGACTACGTGCTTCATTCCAAACTTTCGGAAGTACTGCTTTTTGAGCTAAACTACATCAGGCAGGTGTGTGGCTGCGAAACCGACATGAAAGTACTGGGTACCGAACGTGTGCTGGAACCCCGCCAGCAGTTAGTCATTTTTCGAATTGCTCAGGAGGCGCTGAATAACGCAGTTAAATATGCCCTACCGACCGTAGTTTCTGTGGAGTTAGCCTTTGAAAAGGACTTTTTCAGGCTACAGATTACCGACAACGGACAAGGATTCGATCCCGAGGTAGTAGGAAAACGCGAGGGAAACGAACAAGGATCGGGACTACAAAACATGAAAACCCGCGCCAGGCTGATCGGTGCACGGTTCGAAATTAAGTCGCAGAACGACCGAGGCACCTCAGTTTCAGTGGAGTTGTGAGCATACTAATAAACAAATACTGTATATTGCTTTCTTAATTCTACTCAACGTAACCTGCCTCCTCTCACCACATGAAAGCTTTGTCCATTGCCCTCGTGGACGACCACCGGCTGTTACGCCGTGGTCTCGTGGAAGTAATCCAGAAGTGCCCCCATTATAAGGTAGTTCTGGAAGCGGATCACGGACGAGATTTTATCGACAAACTACCCCATCTTTCTCATGTCCCTGATTTAGTACTACTGGATGTCAGTATGCCGATCATGAACGGGTACGAGACAGCCCAATGGTTGAGTAAGCATCATCCCGAAATAAAAGTAATGGCGCTCTCGATGCATCATGAAGAAGCGCCGATCATCAGAATGATCAAAAATGGAGCGAGGGGCTTCATCCTCAAAGATGCCGAAGAGGAAGAATTATACGAAGCCATTGAACGGGTCGCGACGGTTGGTTTTTATTACTCTCACTTGGTAGTTGGTGCTTTGTCTAATTCGATTCACACTACGAGCGGTACTTTGCAGCACACGATTCACCTGATTAAAGGTCGCGAAATGGAGTTTCTCAAACTCGTCTGCACCGAGCTGACCTATAAAGAAATTGCCGACGAGATGTGCCTGAGTCCGCGTACCATCGATGGGTACCGCGAGTCACTTTTCGAGAAACTGGGCGTAAAAAGTCGCGTGGGGCTGGTGTTGTTTGCCATGCGAAATGGTCTTCTGGAAAGCTAATCGTTGAACCATTTTTTCACATTTTCCTCTGCAAAACCCAGGCTCGACGTCATGCCCTTCCCGCCGATGCCCGTCACGATGTGCAGCCGGTCTGCGACTTCGCGCTCGAAGATTTCGTCGGGATGCTGGGCGTAGTAGCCCGCCCAGGCACGGGCGATGCCGCGAACCGGAAAATTCACGATGCGCTCGGCTTCCCTGAGCATCAGTTCATTGATAAATTCTTTGAGGTCGAAACCTAGTTCCCCGACTTTGGAGGCTGGGGCATATTCGTGTGAGTCGCCCACGATGATGGAACCATCAGAGGCTTGTTTGAAAAGAATATGAATACCCCATTTTTTCAGTTCTTCGTAGTGAATGGGGGTAGTTAGTTTGGCAAACGAGGGACATTCTTCGAAAGCTTCATATCGGCGTAAAGTCAGCCCGGTTAATACGTTGGCTGACATTTTAACCTTGGGCAAAGGTTGAGTTTGCAACATTTGCAATTTACTCACAACCAGACCACTTTGTGAAAATATTTCAGGAAACAACAAACTAAATTCACTGCCGCTACAAACTACGACGCGCTCGGCCTGTAACATTTCGCCCCTTGCAGTTCGTACTTCGATCAAGTCTCCCTTTGGTTCGCAGGCAAGAACGGCAGAATCGGGCCGGTAGTCGATACCGTACTTTTGGATGCCGTACTGGATGAGCCTGTGTACCATTTTGTCTGGCTCTACGCTCAGGTCATCGGGGAAGAAAATGCTGCCTTCTACGTACGAATCTTTCAGGTAAGCAAACCGGTCCAGGGTACTTTTTGCCGAAAGAAGCTCATTGGGAAAATCTTTATTGCTGAATAGTTCTGCCGATTCCTGGGCAATCTGCCACTCCTCGTCATCGGATGCCACATAAACTGATCCCCCCGCCCTCACTGTGATATCAAATTCCCGCTGTATTTCCTGATAAATTTCTACGCTGCGCCGTCCGAAGCTATGCCAGCGACCCGCCAAACCTGACGGTACTACCTGGCCAAAGTTGCGGACAGTTGCGCCCTGAGGGCGGTTGTCTTTTTCCAGCAAAGCCACGCTTTTCCCCAGGCGGGCGGCCATCAGGGCGTGTGAAGTACCTAAAATTCCACCACCAACGACAACTAAATCAAAAGGTTTCATGTACTTATTCTCCGCTTCGATGGTAGAAATGGGCTGATGTTCATCGGACTGTTACGGTAAAACTATCTTGTACTTCGCGACAGTCCGTGACGTTAGTTCGCGCCAAATTGAGGGAGACAAAAGTAGGGACGGTACTTTTGATCTCCTGCCTTGCCACGTAAAGTTTTCGTTAAGCTTTACTACTTATCCTGCCGTTACTTCATCGTACACGGGTCCGAGGGTACGCTCCAGGCCCGTTCCCTGCATATAGGTAACGCCGGGAATACTGCTTATTTTCAGGATTTCCTCTTTGGACTTTCCGGATTTCACTTCCTTCTCCACATAGGCGACCGCTTTTTCCAGATAATCCTTAAAGAGCTTTATCTCTTCCTGCCCACCCGTGATTTTTTCGGGATCAAAAGCGTGGCCAAAAACGAAGAGCGTGTTCTTATCAAAGGTTTTCTGGGTTTTGTCCAGTACTTTAATCCAACTATTGACGCTGGCCCCGGCGGAGGCGTCCACAAACGGATAACGGCCATTGAAGAGCAAATCACCCAGGTGAGCAACATTCGCGTTCTCGAAATGTACGATGCTGTCGCCATTGGTATGGCCCGCGCCGAAATAATGCATTTTGATACTTTCCTTACCAACTTTCTGCTTCCAGGTATCGGTATAGGTCACGTCCGGGAAAAGCTGCTTCTCGACGTCATTTTGCTTTTCGGCCACTTCGCGCTGGTTTCGGGCCGAGTTGGCGTGAGCCACCACGTTTTTAGCAATCCCCTTGAAAGCGATATTGCCGCTTGAATGGTCGCCGTGGTGGTGGGTATTGATCAGGTACTTTATGGGCTGCTCATTGGTTTTTCGCAAAGCACCGATCAAATGTTCCGATTGTTCGGGAAATTGAGTATCTGCTACCGCAATGCCTTCCTTCGTAATCAGATAAGCGATCGTACCGCCCTTTTCGGTAAAGATACCTACGCCACCCCGCAGGTCACGCATTTTGTAGGGGTCTTCCGCCAGGAGTTGGGCCAGAAGCTTTTTGGAACTTAACAAAGAAACACCCGAAAGGACCGAGGCCCCGAGAAAATGACGACGTTGCATAGGTAAAAAAGGCTAAATTGTTAATGATTTGGCAAGATAGCAAACGAAGACTGAATACTCTGCCAGTAAGACGCCAGAACCTGTTATTTCCAAAACCCATAAAATCCATTTGGAAATTCCCCCCTGCATTCAGTTCTTTGTAGCAATAATTTCAACATGGATCGAGTGCCTTTTTGAAACAATTTGACGATCGATCTGATTTTTGTACTCAAAAGCCTTATCAACTCTCCACTTTCAACTACATAGATGCTTTTCCCCGAAGAACTTAAATACACCGAAGACCACGAATGGGTACGCCTTGATGGTGAGGTGGCTACTGTCGGTATTACCGACCACGCACAGAATGAACTGGGCGACATCGTTTATATCGATGTGACTTCGGTCGGCGATTCCTTGGCCAAAAGCGAAGTTTTTGGCTCTGTGGAAGCAGTGAAGACGGTTTCTGATCTTTTCCTACCCGTGGCAGGTGAGGTTCTGGAGGTGAATCCGTCGTTGGACTCCACGCCCGAAGCAGTCAATAATGACCCCTATGGCGATGGCTGGATCATTAAAATGAAAGTTTCTGACGCCAGCCAACTCGACAGCCTCATGTCGGCAGAAGACTATAAAACTTTTGTGGGGGCCTAGTGGCCCGATTCATTACTGGAAGCTCCGAGAGGAGCTTTTTTTATGAAAATTCGTAAACTAAACGGATGAAGATACTCCTGCGCTCTGTAAAAATCGTGGACAAATCCTCGCCCTTCAACGGCCAGGTCAGGGATTTACTTTTGCAAGAGAGCCGAATTATCCGCATTGGTGAAGCATTGGATGCCGACGGAGCCGAAATATGGGAGGGCAACGGCTGGTGCGTATCGCCGGGCTGGGTAGATATGCGCGTAGCCTCGCGCGACCCCGGCTACGAACACGAAGAAGACCTCGACACGGTGCGTCGCGCCGCCGCGCGGGGCGGCTTCACGGAGATCATGCTGCTGCCCAATTCTAGGCCCATAGTGGATGCCAAAGACACGCTTAACTATGTGCGGCAGCCGCGTCCGGGCCAACCCGTCCGCGTCCATGTGGCAGCAGCTGTTACGCGCAGGGCCGAAGGGGTAGATTTTACGGAGATGATTGACCTTCATCATGCCGGAGCCGTGGCCTTTACCGACGGTGAAGTACCAATCCAGAACGCAGACATTTTGCTCAAAGCGCTGCTTTATCTGCGTCCGCTGAACTCCCTGCTCATCAATCGTCCCGAAGATCGGCAACTGACGCTCTTTGGCCAAATGAACGAGGGCGTGATCAGTACCCTGTTGGGACTCAAAGGAATGCCCGCCCTGGGCGAAGAAATGATGCTGAGCCGCGACCTGAAACTACTGGCTTACGCTACCGAGAAAGTCGGAACGGTACCGCCGCAAGATTCTGAAAATCCTGCTCAAAATCCGTTGCCGCAGCTTCACATTTCGCTTCTCTCCACCGCCCGTGCCGTGTCGCTCATTCGCGAGGCCAAGGCGCAAGGCCTGCCCGTGAGTTGTGACGTAGCCGCGCACCAGTTGGCTTATGACGATTCGGCTCTGATGAGCTTTGACACTAATTTAAAGGTAAATCCTCCTTTCCGCTCTTCAGCTGACATCGCTGCCTTACGCGAAGGATTGGCCGACGGCACGATCGACGTGATTGTTTCGGACCACAGCCCGCACGCCGAAGAAAGCAAAAATGTGGAATTCGATCACGCCGATTTCGGCATTACCGCCCTGGAAACTACCTTTTCGCTAGCCTGCACTCATAGCGGGTTAGCCATAGAGGACATTGTTAAAAAACTCACTACTTATCCCCGCCGCATCCTGCGCTTACCAGAGGTAAGCATCGCCGAGAACCAATCTGCCAACCTTACAATATTCTCCCCGGATGAAGAATGGACCTTTGATAAGTCTCTTTCCAAATCTAAAAACTCCCCATTTTTAGGAGCGACACTTTTGGGAAAAGTAATCGGCGTGGTGAACGAGGGTGGGGTAGTTTTGAACGACCTTTAACGTGGCCGTCCGCACCTTCATGCGATCAGGTACCCGTTGAAATTCGGTGTGCTGGTCCGGTGTGGAAACCCTACAACCTAGTACTTGAACCAGACAGATGTCGGTTCTCCAAAATTCTTTTTGTACAGATTATACCAAATAAATAACAATGGCAAAAGCTGCCCAGAACTACTTCAACAAACCTCTCCTCAAAATTCCCATGCTTTTTGGGGCGGCGACGGGTGTGATGGCCTTCCTCTTTTTTCTGGGATTGTACGCGATCGGCGTTATGCCATTGGGCAATAACAAGGTACTTGATTTTGGAATCTTCCTGATTATGATGGTAGCAGCCTGCTGGTACTACCGGCGAAAGATTGGTCATGGCTACATGCATTTCTGGGAAGGACTAACCATTTGTTACGTAGTCAATACCGTGGGTGCTTTCGTGTTAGGCTGGTTGATATTTCTTTTTATCGAGTTCATCGATCCTGAATTGTTCACCAAGTACCTAGCCGAGATGCATCAGCTACTCATGCAGGGTAAAGCCGACCTGGTGAAAGATATAGGTGAGGCAGAATTTCAGACAATGCAGAAAGCGGTCGATAAGACAAAACCAGGAGAACTGATCACCGACGAACTGGCCAAGAAAACCGTCATGGCTGTGCTACCAATACTGATTATCTCGCTTATATTCCGCCGACAGGAGCCAGTCCCCCTTCGTCCCAAAAGCTAAGTGAGGCGGTTGACAATTTTGGCAAATAGGCGTACTTTTATCCCGAGCTATTTCAAACCCTAAATTTTCAAAACTACCCCTCCTCATGCAAGAACAACCTACTGTGGCCCGTGTAGCCCTGAAATACGGAATCATTACCGCCGTTGGCTCTATTATTTACAATACCATTCTCATTATTGCCGAACAGAATCAGAATCAAGCCCTGTCGTCGCTGGGACTGATCATTCTGGTTGTTGGAATGGTATATGCTATGCGCGAATTCAAAAGTGGCAACGATGGGTTTATGTCCTACGGCCAGGGACTGGGGATCGGTACGTTGGTTTCTGCTATATCCGGACTGCTTGGTGCCGCCTTTATGATGTTTTACACCCAATTTATCGACACCAATTTTACCCAAAGAATGCTCGACAACACTCGAGCCGATATGGAGAATCGCGGCATGGACGATGCTCAGATCGACACTGCTATGGGATTTACGGAAAAAATGATGTCGCCGGGTATTATGTTTGCCGTAGGAGTGTTTGCCTCTATTGTCATCGGCTTCATCATTGCCCTCATCGTATCCGCCATTATGCGCCGTAACAAGCCTGTTTTTGAATAATTACCTGTGAATTGGTGAATGCAGAACGGGGTCGTTAGACGATGTCGGAATGACAATCAGGCGAAAGCAACATTCACTAATTCCAACATTCACTAATTCACTCATTGATATCCATCTTCCAAAAAGAAGTCAGTAGCTTCTTCAACTCCCTAATCGCCTATATTGTCATGGCAGCGTTTCTGCTGGCAGTTGGGCTGATCGTGTGGGTATTTCCCGATTCCAATGTTCTGAACTATGGCTATGCTGACCTAAGTACTTTCTTCAATCTCACCCCATTCGTCCTGGTATTTCTGATTCCCGCCATTACCATGCGGTCGCTGGCTGAGGAAAGCCGGACTGGAACCCTTGAACTTCTGCTCACCAAGCCGCTGAGCGATGTATCACTGGTCGTGGGGAAGTTTTTGGCGAATTGGCTTTTGGTGGCCATAATGCTTCTGCCTACCCTGCTGTACTACGTCAGTGTGTATCAGCTGGGCAATCCGCCCGGCAATATCGATTCAGCGGCGGTCTTTGGTTCTTACATAGGGCTGTTGCTTCTGAGTGGCGCACTTACATCGATGGGTTTGTGGGCATCTTCTCTGAATGACAATCAAATCGTCGCCTTTGTCATCGGCGTCTTTCTCGGCTTTGTCTGGTACAGCGGCTTCGGCGCATTATCGCAGTTGCTGGGTTCAGGTAGTTTGGCCCTCTTCTTCTCCGCTGCCGCTCTCGACCAGCAGTACCAGGCTTTGGGCCGCGGTCTGGTCGATCTGCGCAATGTCATCTATTTGCTCAGCCTAATCGCCTTTTTTCTTGTACTGACGTACTGGCGGGTAGGGAGGCTTAGAAGGTAAAAGTATTTACCCCAACTTCACTTTGGCGCTTCCCTTCCTTATGGACTCATAGATAGCGTCGAGGACAATCATGTCTTTCAGGCCCTCCTGCCCATCGACGGGTGGATCGATCGTTTTGTTATTCAGGATAATATCCGCCATCCCGTCCATTTGGACCGTTTGGTGGGTCACAACGGGTTCATTCAGCGGACCTTTGTGGGTACGGCCTTTGAGAGGACCATAGCCGTAGGCCGGGCTCATCTCGGCGAAGCCCTTCGTACCATGGGCGTAGAGCCGCTCGAAATTGAAATTGTAAGTCGTGGCGCAGCTGGCGACCAGACCACTCGGGAAGCCCAACTGAAACTGGATGGTTTCGTCTACCTCCGCAAACTTGACCGGATCGGTTTTGGTTTCCTGGGCGGTTACCCATATAGGCTCTTCGTTGGAGAGATAGCGGGCAGCGTTGAGACAATAAATGCCCACATCCATCAGGGCTCCTCCTCCGGCCAGGGATTTTTTGAGCCGCCACTGCGTAGGATCACCGATTTTGAAACCCTGGTAGTTGTCGATGTAATTCAGCTTCCCCATTTCGCCCGCCTGAATCATTTCGATGACCTTGCGGGTGTAAGGCTCAAAGTGTAATCGATAGCCGATCAACAGTTTCACGCCCGCTTTTTCACAAGCTGCAATCATTTTGCGGGCGTTGGCGGCAGTATCAGCCATGGGCTTTTCGCATATCACATGCTTGCCCGCCGCCGCGACTTGCATCACGTGCTTGGCATGCAGCGAGTTAGGCGTGATTACATACACTACGTCGATATCAGGGTTATTCTTCATCTGCCCGACGGTTTCGTAGTTGTAGACATTTTTGTCGGGGATACCGTATTCTTTTTTCCAGACGGGAATTTTCTCGGGGCTACCCGTCACAATACCTACCAACTCCGCCGATTGACAGTCTTTCATGGCTTTGGCTACGCGGGTTCCGTAACTACCCAGGCCCATGATAGCCACGCGCAGCTTCCGGGCAGGCGTTTTTTCAGAGGTTGGAATGGGTGTAGCAGAAAGTAAGGTAGGAGCAAGAGACGCCAGTCCGGTGCTTAGTGTAATTTTTTGGAGGAAATCGCGACGGCTTGTCATATTGGCAAGGATAATGATGAAAATACGGAAGGCAAAGTGTGAAAGTAGCTGTCTTTACTGATTTATCCCTCAGCAAGTGACAAGAATAATCCAGAACTATCGAAAAAAGAAAAACCTATTGAACAATATGAGTATCTTTATTCGATTTCTTACCGTTATAAACATTGGTTATAAATGTGGCCAGGAATCAGCTCTGCGATTCATACCAGAGAACTTTCTTTTGATAAATTCTTCTCAAAAGACATCCACTGGCATCAGGATCTTTACCGATATGATAAAAAAGATACTCTTCTTTTTACTGATAGGATTATCCGCGGCTATGGCCCAAAAGCCATACTCGAACTCCTGGATTGATTATAACCAGACTTATTTTAAAGTCGTCGTTCCCAAAGCCGGAATTTACCAAATCTCAGCTGCGGAACTCGGGGCGGCCGGCTTTCCGGTTTCAGCCGCACAGACCGATTACATTCAACTCTTTTACCGAGGCCGGGAAGTAGCCATCCGGGTTGTGGGCACGAGCGACGGAAAGCTTGGTTCGGCGGGCTATATAGAGTTTTTTTCGCCCGGAAATACCGGCGAGCAGGATAGTCTGGTCTATCGCCCCTATTCCGCCCGTCCACCTACCAGCGTTAGCCTTTACAGTAATGACGCCTGCTATTTCCTGACCATCAGCGCTACCCAAAAGGGCAAGCGCATTCAGCAAATTCCTTACGCCGCTACCAACGCCAAGCCAGAGGCTTTTCACCTGGAACGGCAGATAAAAGAATTTCAGGATGAATGGTCGTTCAATAATAACAATGGATTGGTTCCAAACTTACAGCATAGTTACTACGAACGCGGGGAGAACTGGACAGGTAAGTTAATTCAGGGGGATTCTTTGGCCAGCCACGTCGTTTCGCTCTCCAATCGGGTAAGCAACTCGGCGTATCCGATCAAGCTTAATGCATTGATTAACGGGCGCTATGGTACTTATCACCAGCTTAAATTTTTCATTGGCTCCCGTAGTTTTGACACACTTCAATTCATTGGTTTCGATCATCGTAGTATCCAGGGAACGGTAGCCGAAAGCGAATTGAACGCGAAGGGTGAATTCGTCCTGTCTATGAAATCTGACGTTAAAAGTCCGCTGGAACTCTATTCATTGACTCGCTACGAAGTAACCTACCCGCAGCGCTTCGTAATGCCTGCACAGGATGGGAAATATTTCTACCTAATTCCCAATCCGGCCAATGCATCAAGCATTGCCGTCGAATCCTTAGCCGATTCGGAAGGAGCCCGGGTTTACGATGTTACCGAACCGGAAAATCCCCGGTACCTGGAAAGCAAATATGAGAATGCACTTCTAAAAGCGAATGTACCCGGAACAGCTACAAGCCGTACACTTTTTGTGTCGGGAAAGATACTTAAAAGTACTTCTGTTCAGAAAGTAACCTTCACGCCTTATCCGACCGGGTTCGACTACGTTATTATCACCCATAATCAGCTGGCAAGTTCCGCCCAGGCTTACGCGGACTATCGGCGCTCGGCAGCCGGAGGTAGTTTCAATGTACTGGTAGCTGATGCCAAAGAACTCGATAACCAGTTTAATTTCGGCGAAAGAGGACCGCTGGGTATTCGCAACTTCCTTAACTACCAACTTAAAGACGGCAAGAAGGATAAGTACCTTTTGCTGATCGGCAACGGCGTCAGCTTTCCCGATGTAATGAAGACTTGGCAGGATCGTGACTATGTCCCCACGTTTGGGTATCCGGGTTCGGATGTCCTGTTGTCGGCGGGCTTGGGCGGAACGCAGCCCGACAGCGAAGCTTTCCGTACAGGCCGGCTCAGCGCTTCCAGCAACGGGGAAGTACTTGCTTATCTGAGTAAGATCAAGGAGGTTGAGGCGACCGAAGCTGATATTTCGGCAAAAAATATATTACACCTGAGCGGTGGGAAATCGGCAGATGAAATCTCACGGCTTAAGGCGATTCTGGGAGGAATAGAGCCGCTGGTCGAAGATGCTTTTCTGAAAGGTTCGGTAGAAACGGTGGTCAAGCGCACCAACGAACCGGTGGAGAATGTGAATATTTCGGAGCAGGTAAATGCTGGCCTTGGTATGATCACTTTTATGGGTCATGCTTCACCTACAGTACCTGATATGAATATCGGTTTTGCCTCCTCTCCTACTTCTCAGTTGAATAACAAAGGAAAATACCCCTTCATGTACTTCAATGGATGTGGGGTAGGCAACGTCTTTTATCGCTACGAAACGCTGGCCACGGATTGGCTGATGGCTCCCGACAAAGGAGCCATCGGGGTACTTTCCAATTCATACTGGAGCTACGCACCTACCTCGGGAAAGTACCTGGAGAAACTTTATCGGGCTTTGTTCACCGAGGAAGCAACCCTGGGTCGTCCCATTGGCGAGGTTTTACAGAAAGTGAGTCACGACATTGCCGCCGATTCGCCCGACCTATACGATATTGCCAATATCCATCAACTTATTCTGCTTGGTGATCCGGCTTTGGTCGTATTCAGAATCAGCAAGCCGGACTATTCAGTAGGTACTAAAAACCTTTTTATCCAAAGCAAAAATCCTTCGCTGGCTCTTGGAAAAGCAGATTCTATTCAGGTGGGTATAGTACTGAGCAATGTGGGCAAGGCGGAACCGAACCGCACAATGAGCATTCGCCTGAAAAAAACGGCATTAAACGGCTCGACAATCGTGTCACAACACATCATTCGTGCGCCTGCGCTACGGGATACCCTTTACCTGACTTTCCAGAACGCTGGCCCACTCACGGAGCTGGAAGTACTGGTGGATGATAAACAAGAAGTTGACGAGCTTCGGAAGGATAATAATCTGGCGTTGCTCGAATTGGATTGGGAGCGCGTCGCGACTTCGGCAGTGTACCCGGCATCGGTTCGGCCGGACCGGCTAAATCCAACGATGCAGGTGAGTGTAAATGGCAAAATACCTGCAAACGACGCTGTAATATCTGCAAACCCAACGGTGGAAGTACTGTTGAAAGATGAAAACCCGCTGGCCCTCGACCCTACTCTGATTGAAATCTACCTGAAAACCTGCGATAGTTGTGAATTCAGAAAAATAGAAGCCCGGCAAATTGATTACTCGCTGGCAGATGACAACACCTTGAAAGCGGTCTATCAGGCTTCGGGTGGGCCCGGAAACTACACTTTGTTGGTTCAGGGAAAAGATAAAAGCGGTAACCGGGTGGGCGAGCCGTTTCGTATTCGGTGGGTCATTACGGAGAATTCAGAAGAGCCAGGTGTACGCGTGAGTCCTAACCCAACGAGCTACTACGCAAAATTCCTGGTACCCGTTCCCCGGGATTTTACCGGACAGACGCTCAAACTATCGATTTATTCCCTGAACGGGCAAATACTGGAAGATATGGAATTCAAAGTACATCCGGGAGAGAACGAATTGTATTGGCTCATCAAACAACCGGCCGGGATGTACCTTTACAAAATTCAGATTGACGAACGGGTGTACAATGGCCGATTAATGGTCAACTGATCACTCCTTGCCGTACTTCCTAAGGGTCATGATCCTACTGGTGCCCGTATCAATTTTGCCACTCCCGATGCAATTGGCTTCCTGACAGTATTCCAGCGCCGTGTCTTCCCGATACACCAATCCTACGCCCGGCGCGTACACTTCGTTGCGTCTATTGACCGAAACCAGACTTGAATCGCGCCGCTGCACCACGGTAAGGCTCATCGGAAAATCATTCTGAGCAGGAAAGGGAGCGTCAAACTGCACCTGGTAGTTTTCTGCGGACCTGGCATTGAGTAAGTTGCCATTCCAGGAATTCTGGTCGGTGAGCGGAAAGGCTAATTTCACGAATGCAACATTATTTTCTACCCTTACCGCCCTATCGGGTATTCGATAGGCAGTCCAGATCGAATCGAGAGTCCAGCTCGCTTCCAACCGGGATTTTTTATAGCGTTGAATGGGAAACTGTTCAAGGCCGGTAGTACCCTGGAAGGGCTGTCCGCAAACTTCTTTAAGAAAATAAGTCGTTCTGACAGGTACCGACGATGTTACATTATATCGTACTTCGCTGATTTCGTACTCCATGTACCTGCCGGTTTCCAGCGGAAAGTAGTCGTAACCGGCTCCTTGCTGGAGTGTTTTTTCAGGCGGTTCGCAGCCCAATATCGAGAACAGGCTCAACGCTAACCAAAAGAATTTACTTTTTTCCATGCCTTTTTATCTCTTCCAGCCACACACCCAGAAATAAAACTTTTGAAGCCAGTGAATAATACCTTGACTTCTGGCGAAGTGGAATCGATGTATTTGATACAATTCCAACGACTTTGTCGAATTTTTTCTTATCCACAATATCCCACAACAAGTGCCCGCTGTTGAAAATGGACTTGGTCTGAAGATGCAATACCTGAAAACTTAACAATCCGTATTCACTAAAACTGGTTTTGTTACCTCGATTCAGGATTTCCTGCGGTAGAATATCTTTCAAAGCCCGGCGGATAGTGTCTCTCCCCTTCCCATCCCCGAATTTTACCCGTTCAGGAATAGCCAGGGAAAGCTCGACCAGCTTTTCGTCAAAAAATGGATGGGCGTAATGATGGCCGTAGTGCAGCCCTATGTGGTGCAGTTGCTCGGTAGCATCTACGTACGACTTATTGGTAATTTCCCTAAACTGATCTATATAGTCAGCCGGAAGCTCATCAAAAGGCCCGTCCGCATTCGAACTCGTTTGGCTCTGATCAACCATATCCGCAAACTCAGCGTTCAGCATATTTCCGGGAGATGGAAATTTTATCCGGCTTGTCAACTTATCGAACCCGGAATTCAGGAAATCCTGATACGAATAGCCATACTCGGAAGAAAGGGCGCGGGCAGTTTTAAGAAACTTGCTCAGGTTCCTGCTTTTCAGCAAACGCCAGAGCTCACTATTGAGGTAGTGCTTAGCGTATTTTTTCTGCTTTTCAGTAGCTGGCAGCTGCAACCAATCAGAGCTAAGGTAGCTCAAATCGCGCTGTTGCGCATATTGATTGATCGCCTGTTTCAGGGCAGGCCAGTTTTCAGTATCATGATAAACTTGAATGAGGCTACTACCGTGGCCTACCACGGAATCGCCGTCGTGACCTGTCAGTACCACATCGCAGCCCGCCAGTTGAGCTTGATCGGCCGCGGCAAAGTGGAATCCAGAAGGCAATGGAAAATGTTCCGGTCGATCGAACAAGCGGCTGAGTAATGCCACTGAGCTGTACACATCAGACGCCGGATGGCCTTCGAAATGTCGGGATTGAATTTTTGCCTGTACGGCCCGCACAAACTGGCTTTCATCCGTAGAAGGTAGATCAGGATTTATATAAAAAGTGGCGATGGACCCGGCCAGCTGTTGGGCGACGCAGGCGACCGAGGAAGAGTCTATCCCGCCGCTCAGATGTGCCCCCACAGTTTCAAAACCTTCTGTACTTTTCCTGACGGAGTCTATAAAATAACTGCGGAATAATTCAATGTATTCTTCTTCCTGGTTGATGCTGCGGTATCGGCCAGGATCAACTTTCCAGTAGCAGCGCTGCACCTTGTTTCCGGCCCTGATCGTAAGGTTATGCGCGGGCAGAGCAGCTTTTATGTCCTTGAAAAAAGTACGATCTTCAAAACTGCGGTACGAGGTTTCCGGTAAGAGAAAATTTCTGACTTTAAGATAATCGATCGAATCAGTCGATGACTTAAAGGTAGGCAAGTGGCTGATCCGGTTGGCAAAGGCAAAATGAGAGTCAGGTTGATAATCGTAGTAAAAGGTTTTGAAACCGAAGCGATCCCGAGAAACAAGTATTTGATGTGAATTTCGGTTATAAACCAGGAAAACAAACTCTCCTGACAGAAACTTAGGTAGTTCGTCTCCCCATTGTCGGTAAGCATGAGCAATGAGCCCAGCCGAAGTTACTTGATGGTCTATCGAAAGCGTGGATCGTACTTCTTTTTCATTATGTAAACGAGTATCGGCTACTATGATTAAATCAGAATCGATCGAGATAGATTCAAGTGTGGAAGCCACAGCATAACCACCGGAAAAATCGACCCGCTGACCTGGTACTTTATCCAAAGCGCCCAAATCTCCGTAAGAATTTGCCCCGCCAAGATGAATGATGCCCGAAAAGTGTGGCGCAATCAGACAGGAAGTGTGCATAAAATTCTTTGTTATTTGGCTCAACCTATATTAAAAAGCCAGCCTACGCAGTGGCAGGCTGGCTTTGGAGTATTCATCGCCCGGTTTTCTTACGCAGTGAAATTAGTAAAGGCGTCGACTTGCGAGCCGCCTTTCAAAGTCAGTTCGCGTACCGAACCAATCGTTTTTAGGACCGGCTTCACGTATAGCTTCTTGGTATTTTGAGCAGCTGAGTGCTTGGTATTATTTGAGTTCATAGGAATTTCTGTTTTAGAGATGACATTGAAAGGCTTGAGTAAGTAATCGTCTCGCGCCTATTGCTTCATAACTTTAAATGTGTCTGTGCTTCCATTGTTACGCGTCACCTTGACCACATAAAGTCCGGTAGGAAGGTTTTTCACGTCAAGTCCATCGTTTGAGACTGAGTCTGATTGAATCACCGCAACTCCCATCGAATTGAAAAGCTGCACCCGGCTGATTTTTGTGAGGTCATCTGTTTTCAGCAAAAGCCGTTCAGCGACCGGATTTGGATAAAGGGCCGTTTCAATATTAATCTCGAATTCCAGGCTCTTCACCCGGCTGTAATCGAAGCTGCCATCCCGGTCGACCATCCGCAGACGGTAGAGGTTGGAACCATTGGCCGGATTCACATCCGTGAAACTGTACCACTGTTTGTCATTACTGTTACCCTTCGCAGCCACCTGGCCAATCTTCTGCCAGTTCTTGCCATTCAGGCTGTGCTCCACCTCGAAGCGCTCGCTGTTGATCTCCTCAGCCGTACTCCAGCTCAGCAGCGCCGTCTGGGCTTCTTTCTGGGCCGAGAAGCTTGATAGAAGTACGGGGTTGGGAGCGGCAGTAACACTGGCTTCAGTAGATATAATATTGTTTCCTACTACATCGCCCGTGATTGGGGCTGGGTTTTGGAAATTGGCGTTGGTTTGCAGTGCCACGGGGTTTTCCTCAGCACCATAAACTGTGATGCTGATAATAGTGGCGTCGCCTGGTGAGATGGGTACACTACTGGTACCAGTTACAGTCCGAAGGCCCACATCATATGTAAACGTAAACAGCGGGGTAGTCTGCGTAATAGTAGGATTCGTACCTGCTGGCCCTATTGGGTCATAGGGAAGATAGCTGGTGGGAAACGAAACCTGAATCACTATTCCACCCGCCGGAACCGTCCCTGTCTGCCCCCCCATAGCGAAAGAAAGCTGTGCTTGGGAAAAACGGGTTGCTTGAATAGGATTCGGCGTTATTTGGTAAGCCGTCAGCTGGGGATCAAGTTGTCCGTAGCTGTTCTGGTAAAAACCCAAAGCAGCAAGAAACAGCGTCAGGCGAATTAATTTAAAAAATCGATTGCTCATATGCGTTAATAGTTATTGGTTGGTAGTTGGTTTTTATTTATTGAATGCTTATTCGGTAGACACTTGAATTATTCGCATCGTTCGTTTCACCACCTGTGCCAGTGAAAATTAGAGCGGTAATGTTGGCCTGTGCTTTTGTGGTACCACTAGCCGTCACTTGAATAACGATAGCTTTATTTCCATTGGCGGGAATCGACAGCCCATTGTTCAACGTAATCAAATACCGTCCCGCCTGTTCAGTAATTGTCCATTCAGTGTTGTTGACGGTAGTTTGTCCCGTGACAGTCGAGCTGGTTGCGTTCGGATCGATGGCGATAGTGAATGCAGGCTGGATTTTAGAAATTTCAAAGCTCACAGGTCCCGATGTAGCTGCATCACCGATATTGAATATTCTGATCACCACATCTCGTTGGTTGCCCTGGACATAGGTGGAAGCGTTGGAGAAGATCAGCGGCGTCAAATCTGGAGTGCCAGCCGCTTGGCTCAACCCACCAAAGTCGTTTGGCTTTTCATCCAAGCCGCCGTTGTTGGCGATACCATCGTTATCCGGATCATTGATTGGGCCATCAACCATGCCATTGTTGTCGCCATCAAGACCGCCATTGCCGTTTTCAACGATATCATTCGTACCATCGCCATCGCTGTCGGTGTCAATATAGTCGGGGCCATCATTGTTTCCTGGATCCGAATCCTGTGGAGCGGGGCTGTTGGCATCACCAAACGTGTTAGGTGCACCATCCACGCTATCCTGAATACCGTCTCCATCCGTATCGGGGCCATCTACGACGCCATCCTCTGGCGAATCAGTGTAGCCAGTTTGGCCACTTTCTACCAGATCACTAACTGAGTCATTGTCGCTGTCCAGATCCTGGAAGTTAGGCAGTGGATCGTTGTCCGAATTGACCGGAGCGGGGCTGCCTGGTGAACCAAATACACCGTCGTTGGTATCGGCCCCTCCAAGAATACCGTCTTTATCGTTATCAACTCCATCCACCATACCGTCTCCATTGGCATCCACTACTGCGGGATTACCATTTTCTACGATGTCGTTGATGCCGTCGTTGTCGCTATCCAGATCCCGTACATCCGGTACAGAATCACCATCGGAATCTATCGGCGTCCCGGTACCAGGCGAGCCGAAGGCTGCGTCGTCGCTATCCGCACTATCCTGGATACCGTCGTTGTCGGCATCCGGGCCATCGACTACGCCATCGTTATTGGCGTCGGTAAAGCCCGTCAGGCCGCTCTCGTACAGATCCTTGATACCGTCATTGTCACTATCGAGGTCGAGGTAGTTTGGCACCGTATCGCTGTCGGTATCGGTGAAGACGGTGGCACCCGGTGAGCCGAAGACGGCGTCGTTACTATCCACACTATCCTGGATACCATCATTGTCTGCGTCAGGGCCGTCCACAACACCATCGTTATTGGCATCAACAAAGCCCGTGATGCCGCTTTCGGTTAGGTCTTTGATACCATCATTGTCGCTGTCGAGGTCGATGTAATTCGGAACAGCGTCGCCGTCCGTGTTGGTAAGTACAATAACACCTGGCGAGCCAAAGACAGCATCATTACTATCGACACTGTCCTGAATTCCGTCATTATCGGCATCAGGGCCATCAACCACACCGTCGTTATTGGCGTCGGTGGCACCGGTGATACCACTTTCGGTCAAATCCTTGATGCCATCGTTGTCACTGTCGAGGTCGAGGTAGTTTGGTACCGTGTCGCCGTCCGTGTTGAGAGGAGCAGGATCGCCAAGCGAGCCGAATATGGAATCGTTGCTATCGACACTATCCTGAATTCCGTCCTTATCAGCGTCAGGGCCGTCCACCACGCCATCGTTGTTGGCGTCGGTAAAGCCCGTCAGGCCGCTTTCGGTCAGATCCTTGATACCGTCATTGTCGCTGTCGAGGTCGAGGTAATTTGGTACTGTATCACCGTCGGCATCCTGAGGTGCCGTTCCTGGTGAGCCGAATGCTGCGTCATTGCTATCGACACTGTCCTGAATACCATCATTGTCGGCGTCGGGGCCATCGGCCACACCGTCGTTATTGGCGTCGGTAAAGCCCGTCAGGCCGCTCTCATACAGATCCTTGATACCGTCGTTGTCACTATCGAGGTCAAGGTAGTTCGGTACGGTGTCACTATCGGTATCCATGAAGGTGATGGTTTCGGGCGAACCGAAGATCGCATCATCGGTGTCTACATTGTCGCGGATACCGTCACCGTCGGCATCAGCACCATCCAGGACACCATCGTTATTAGCATCGAGGGTACCCAGGTCAGGACGTCCGCTCTCAGTGAGATCTTTAATACCATCGTTATCACTATCGAGGTCGCGGTAGTTGGCGGCACCGTCGCCATCCGTATCCCTTGGGGTAGTTAGATTGGCAGTACCAAACGCTCCATCGTTGCCATCAGCGCTATCCTGGATACCATCGTTGTCGGCGTCAGGGCCATCCACCACGCCATCGTTGTTGGCATCGACGAGACCCGTAAACCCACTTTCGGTAAGATCTTTTATTCCGTCGTTGTCACTATCCAGATCGAGGTAATCCGGTACCCCATCACCGTCGGTATCTCTTGGTGTAGTTATCGAAACTGGGTTCTGTCCATTAAGTACCCCATTATCGTTCCCACCGTTATTATTAATGTCGTCCAAAGTAAGTCCCGATTCGTAGAGGTCGAGGATGCCGTCGTTATCGCTGTCCAGATCCAGGTAATTGGGTACTCCATCGCCGTCCTGGTCGTCGTTGTTGGGATCGCCATCGCCGTTGGTATCTTCTATCGTGTCGGGAATACCGTCGTTATCGCTATCGGTATCGCAGTTGTTGAAGAGCCCGTCACCGTCGGTATCGATGGAAGCTGATTTGTTGTTGTTCGGGCTCGCGCAAGTCGATGCATCGCAATTGTCAGGTACCCCATCGCCATCGGAGTCGATCGAGTCATCACCCGCGCACTGGTCAATACAATCTGGGGTCCCGTCGCCATCGGTGTCGAGAATAACGAATGCATTGTACACGCGATAACTAGTAGCTGCCGTAAGCAGACCCGAACTTACTTCGAAAACTAGGCGGTTATATTGAGCAGTTGGCTTGAAACCTAAAACAGTCTTTCCTCCGGTACCGCTTAATACGCCCGCATTCAACAGAGATGCTGCCGATTGACTGCCAACCTCCGTTGTACCGTTGAAAGCCCGAATGGTAATTGCATCCAACGCAGACACATCTAATAGCCCAAGAAGTCCACCATTTTCACGCGCAATCTCAAACCCGGCAAACGAATTAGCCGGTTGCAATCCGTTGGTTTGGATTGTAAGCCTTGCACCAGCCCCCAGTGCTCCAACTCTGACATCAACAGTGGCAAAATCACTTTGTGATGGGCTGACCGCGTTTGCAGCATTACTTACGCTGTTAGCTACACTCAACAATCCAAATTTTCCAGTCCAGTTACAGTCACTTACCAATACGACAGGTGTACAGCCTGGAAAATTGTTGCCAGTTACGATAGACCCAGTATAGGGCGAAGGGCTATCTGTCGATAGTAACGTGCGGCAGTCACTACAGGTAGGACCACTTTCATAAGCATAAAAAATATCAGTAGTAGCGGTGTTAACATCTATCCCGCTGCCAAATACAATGCGCACCTCGTTGAATTTACCCGGAGAGGTAAATTCAAGCTTCTTTTTATCATTAGCACCAAAAGACAGCGCACTAAGAGCCAAAAGGCCGCTACCATCATTAAAAGTAGCTTCCCCGACAAATTCGCCAAATAAGTATGTCTGGATTTTGACGTTATTCAACACATTTGCTGTAAGCAGTGCGGAATTAGCCCGAATCACAAAGCCCGCCTTGTTACCGGCAGGATATACATTGAACAGATCCGTCACACCTACATAAATAGGAGTACTCAGGATACTGGTTCCTGCGGGCAGCCCCAGTGCGGCTGATGTGTTCTTGTTACCATCGATGATATTATTACGATTGTTTAAGCTAGTCAGTACACTCAGTAATCCACCATTGAAGCTCACCACAGTACCCGGACCAGCAATCTGATCTTCGCAGATATTGTTATTTTCGTTGTTGCCGCAGTTGGGATCAAACGCCATCGCGTAATACACCCGTACCGAGTTAGCGAGTAAATTGAGATTGACAGTACTGTTGAGTAACAATCGTACTTCATCAAACTGGCCGCTGCTGGCGAAGTTGAGATAAAGTTTTCCAGAACTAGCCCCCAACAATGTGACGCCCAAACCGCTGCCATTGGTTTTAGTGTCCACTACCGTTCCGTTATTGAGAGTCTGGATGCTAATTGCCCCGAGTACATCGGCAGTTAGTAAACCGCCCGTGAACTCGACCACGTAGCCAGCCCGCCATCCTGCCGGGAAAGCCTGGTCGCTCATTACCGAGACCCCCGTCTGATTCAGGACACCAAGTACCGTCTGATTACTGGCAAAATTAGCCGTGTTACCATCGGTGATATTGGATAGAGGCGAGAATAGTCCTGCGTTGACTTGAAGTGTGCCATTCTGAACAGCTGAGGCCTGCGTACCTGGCCCAATTAAGGGTTGATAACAAGGTGCACCGTTCTGGGCGTAAGTGTTTTGAGAAAAGAGGGATACTATCCCAAGAATAAGGAATGCCAAAAGGAGAGAGCATTCCTTGCGGATGCGTAGCGTGGAACCCATAATGAGAGAGACGTAAAAGGTTGATACAGAATAAAGGAATTTAGGTAACTAAAATCAATTTTTCTTCAACAAAGTGTGTGTCTTCTTCAAAAGAGTGTGTGTACTTTCAGGAGAATTTAGGAGCACAGTGGCCCTTCCACCGGTCACAAATATTAGTAATCAAATCGAGAAATCAAAATGTTACTATCGGATATTTTTCAGCTATTAAAATTATTTTTATTGGTCATTTTTGGCATGATAAGTGCGGATACAATGATTTTTTATCAGATCAAACATCGTGCCAAAAATGATATAATTGTGTTTATTATTATGTATTTTAGTAAAATAATGCATAAAATACGGGTTAATGTATACTGAATATTAATTTTGGATACTAAATTATAGGCTGATATTTGCTGTTTTTTTTACGCCTAAAAATTTAATTATTTTCGAATTCCGTCAAACGTAACTAATAAGTTATACCTACAAAATTCATATTGATCGATATTTATATAGTAAATCAATCAATGCACCTTCGCAATTTAGGTATTCGCTTCAAAGAATCGTGGGATATATATTAAGC
>CAZCOG010000057.1:0-35141 GCA_964500445.1 uncultured Persicitalea sp.
CACGGCTAGTTTTGAAGGAACGGCCACCATTTGCGCCGGCGGCAGCACCAACCTGTCCGTCACGCTGACCGGCGGCACGCCCCCCTACACCGTCGTCTACTCGGTCAACGGCGAAAACTACCAGACGCTCAACAACTACCAGAGCGGCACAAGCTTCGCCGTCAGCCCCAGCGCCACGACGATCTACACGATCGTCTCGGTAAGCGACGCCAATGGTTGCGCGGCCAGCTTCAACTCCGAGAGCGAGAGTGCCACCGTCACGGTCAACCCCATCCCTTCGGTACCCACGCTGGCGGCCAGCCCAAGCGCCACGACGACCAACCAGCCCATCACCGTCACCGCCAGCGGGTGCAGTGGCACTGTCAGTTGGACAGCCACAGGCGGCACCGGTGTTGCCAACGGCAACCAGTACACGTTCAGCCAGCCAGGCAGTTACACGGTCTCAGCTACCTGCACCGTCAATGGCTGCACCAGCCCCGCTTCCGCTCCGCTCAGCCTGAGCATCGGCGACTGCCCGGCCATCAGCGCCAACTTCGAAGGAACGGCCACAATTTGCGCCGGCAGCAGCACCAATCTGAGTATCAGCCTCACGGGCGGAACGGCTCCCTACACCGTCGTCTACTCGGTCAACGGCGAAAACAACCAGACGCTGAGCAGCTACCAGAGCGGCAGCAGCTTCGCCGTCAGTCCGGCCGCCACGACGACCTACACGATCGTCTCGGTCACCGACGCCAACGGCTGCACCGCCAGCTTCAACTCCGAGAGCGAGAGTGCCACCGTCACGGTCAATCCTATTCCCGACGCCCCCACGCTGTCGGCCGACCCAAGCGCCTCGACAAATAACCAGCCCATCACCGTCACGGCCTCAGGCTGCGAGGGTGGCACCATCAACTGGACGCCCACCGGCGGAATGGGAACTGCGAATGGCAACCAGTACACCTTCTCGGCTCCCGGCAGCTACACGCTCTCGGCCACCTGCACGGTGAACGGCTGCACCAGCCCCGCTTCGACCCCGATCAGCCTGAGCATCGGCGACTGCCCCACCATCACGGCTAGTTTTGAAGGAACGGCCACCATTTGCGCCGGCGGCAGCACCAACCTGTCCATTGAGCTTACCGGCGGCACGGCCCCCTACACGGTCGTCTACTCGGTCAATGGCGGAAATAACCAGACGCTGAACAACTACGTCAGCGGAACGAGCTTCGCTGTCAGCCCTAGTGGCACGACAACCTACACGATCGTCTCGGCCAGCGATGCCAACGATTGCGCGGCCACGGCGGGCAGTGCGGCCACCGTCACGGTCAATCCCATCCCCGACGCCCCGACGCTGGCGGCCAGCCCAAATAGTTCGACGACCAACCAGCCCATCACCGTCACCGCCAGCGGGTGCAGTGGCACTGTCAGTTGGACAGCCACAGGCGGCACGGGTGTTGCCAACGGCAACCAGTACACGTTCAGCCAGCCCGGCAGCTACACGGTCTCGGCCACCTGCACCGTCGAGGGCTGCACCAGCCCGGCCTCGCAAACGCTCAACCTGAGTATCGGCGACTGCCCCACCATCACGGCTAGTTTTGAAGGAATGGCCACCATTTGCGCCGGCGGCAGCACCAACCTGAGCATCGGCCTCACGGGCGGTACGGCCCCCTACACCGTCGTCTACTCGGTCAACGAAGCAAACAACCAGACGCTGAACAGTTACGTCAGCGGCACAAGTTTCGCCGTCAGCCCGGCCGCCACGACGACCTACACGATCGTCTCGGTCACCGACGCCAACGGCTGCGCGGCCAGCTTCAACTCCGAGAGCGAGAGTGCCACCGTCACGGTCAACCCCATCCCCGACGCCCCCACGCTGTCGGCCGACCCAAGCGCCTCGACGACCAACCAGCCCATCACCGTCACGGCCAGCGGATGCAGTGGCACCGTCAGCTGGAACGCCACCGGCGGCACCGACAACGGAAACGGCACTTACACCTTCACCAATGCGGGCAGCTACACCGTCTCGGCTACCTGCTCGCTCGACGGCTGCACCAGCGAGGACTCCGAAACGCTCAGCTTGACGATTAATGACTGCGCGCTAGCACTGGGTCAGCCCACGGTGACTAACCTGACCTGCTTTCAGAGCGGCGACGGTACTATCACCCTGACCGCTACCGGCGGCGCGGGTAGCCTGGCCTACACACTCAATCCCGGCAACGGGCAGAACAACTCCGGCAGCTTCTCCGGCCTGAGCGCGGGCAGCTACACCGTCTCCGTCTCCGACGCCAACCAATGCACCGCCACCAGCGGCGCAATCACCGTCACCCAACCCGAGGCAGTACCGGCTCCGACCCTGTCGGCCGATCCTGGTAATACGACGACAAACCAGCCTATCACTATCACGGCCAGCGGCTGCGACAACGGCACCATTGCCTGGGCGCCGACCGGCGGTACGGGCACCGCTGACGGAAACCAGTACACTTTCACCACGCCTGGAAACTACTCGATCTCGGCTACCTGCACTTTGGACGAATGCACCAGCCCGGCTTCCCAGACGCTCAGTGTAACGATCAATCCGTGTCCCACCACCAATGTGACCATCAGCGGCAACACCGCCGTCACCTTCGGCTACGGAAGCAACTGCACTACGCTGACTGCCAACGCCTCGGGCGGCTCGGCAGCCTACTCCTACACCTGGATACCGGGTAACCTTTCCGGCAGCAGCGTAGAAGTGTGTCCGCAGGTCACGACGGCCTACACCGTCACGGCCACTGATGCCAACGGATGCACCGGTAGCCAACAGGTTACCGTCACGGTCAACGACGTGCGCTGCGGCAACAAGAATCAGAATGTGACCATCTGCTATTACGGCGTCACGCAGTGCGTTTCGCAGAAAATAGCCGAGCGTTATCTCAAACTCGGGGCTACGCTGGGCGGCTGCGGCAGCAGTACGGCCCGGTTGAGCTACGAACCAACCGAAAGAATTCTGGAACTTTCGCTAAAAGCCTATCCAAATCCCGTGGCTGACCAAGTGACGGTGGAGGTGCTGGCTCCGGCAGCCGGTATGGCCAGCTTCGAGGTAGTGGACATGGCGGGCCGTATACGGCAATCGCAGCAGCAGGAGCTGGTGGAAGGGAGAAATGAGGTAGAGTTCCGGCTGGGGAGTCTGCCATCGGGCGTCTATCTGATCAGGGTCCGCCGTGGATACGGCGTGGATGCGCTGGGGCAGCAGGGCACAGTGCGAATCAGCAAACAGTAGCCTCATTTCGTTTCAACAAAATGTAAGGTTATGAAATGCCAAAGCCGCCGACAGAAATCGAGTCGGCGGCTATTATATATAAACTCCATCGATCATCCAGAGGCACCTATCCGGGCTGAGAGTGAGAGTATCGGATAGGTCAAAAAGTGTGGTCCATAAAGATTCTTCCTAACATTACACTGAACCTACTTTCTGGCCCATATTTTTCTGGATAAATCAAAAAGGAATCCCATTCACAAATGTGGTTCAGAAAGGTATACCTTTCTGGACTGAAATAATTGGAGATTAGTCCATCCCTACACTTGGGAGAACGACCCCACCGAATTGGAGAAAATGATGGAACTCGGTTCATCCCTCTGCATGTAGGGACAACGCGCCTGCTGAAAGAAGCCGACGACCCGGCTGCGGTCCATCCTCACGCATGTAGGGAAAACGTGATGAAGCTATTCGACTTGCTACATTTGACTGGGGGGATTTTTTGAGCCGCTGATTGGCCCCAACTATTACCGTCTGCCGAGTGTGGATCTTTACGGAAAGTTCGAGTATTCCGAAGTGGCCGATGTGATCTGTCGCCCCGATCATCCGATTATTTTGGTAGGTTCAAACCCTATGGTGAATAATGTGATTCGCATCCGTACTTTCAGAATTCCCGATGAATCTCTCCGGCTCACGACTAGTGAAGGGAAGTTCTTGCCCGAACAACTCAGCCGAATAGTTACTAATGAGACAGAACTAAGGCCGCAGGCTTCTCTTGCTACGGGTATCTATCTGCTGAGCGGAAATCGTGATACTCCCAATCAGATTACGGTTAAGGTTTTGGTGCTATTAAAGTCTTGTGTTGAACTCGATTGGTTTGTTTTCACAGATTGTAATTGAAGGATGAAAAGCCCACACCTTACATCACCCCAACCTGCATGCGTCCGCCGCTGCCAGAGAATTCTACTTCGCTGAGCAACAGGTGAATCTCGTTTTTGATATGGAGGCGGTTCTGAGCCTCTTCAATCAGCACTTTATACGAATATAACTGTCCGATGACGATGGTGCGATTGCCCTAATCCGGCTGCCAATGGCGCGTTAAATACTTTTGAAAAAAGCTAGCATTGAGCAGCTTAAAAGGTTGCTTTTCTATGATAAAAGATCGATGCGGTAAACGAAAAACAATTTGTGCGGATGGTATTTTGCGCCAAACTGAAATGAGCGTTACAGTACTATGAAGTACCTTTACGCAAACTATAAAAACAACAATGGCCTACAAAACAGCCTAAAAAAAACGTCTTTTCAAGAGATATACCCAAGGGTTGGCAATGGTTAAATGCTGCCTGGCAAGCCTTTTCTTATAGTTCAAAGAGTAGAACCTGCTTCGTGGGCTTCTTTGAAATACATTTTCACCTTTTTGTTAACGAGCAAATTTTTTGAATACTCCTGATTTTGAAAATCAGCCCAAGCTTACTATACCTACCACTTCTATTTTTGAAGAAAGTGAAGATGTGGTTTGGCTTGCTTTTAGGGAGGGTAGCAGGAAAGCATTTGACACAATATACAAAACTCATATACAATCTCTCATTCAATACGGCTACAAGCTCACGAGCAACCGCAGCCTGATACAGGATTGTATTCAGGATCTTTTCGTGGAGTTGTGGCAGAACCGCACATCGCTTGGCCAGGTCCGTTCGATAAAGTACTATTTGCTCAAATCGCTCCGTTACAAACTGATCAGGGCCTTGCAAAAAAACAACATCCAAACGCTGGATGGAGCAGAAGTACCTGATGATTCGGGCACGATTGAGAGTCAGATTTTAGCGCAGGAAGATTCTCATCGGTATGCTCAGCAACTGGCCGTTGCCCTGCTTCAATTACCCAAGCGCCAGAAAGAGGCCATCCATCTTCGCTACTATCAGGAACTCAGCAACGAAGAGGTAGCCCGGATGATGGGCGTAAACTACCAATCTGCCTGTAAGTTTATCTACACGGCCCTCGGGACGCTGCGCAAAAAACTGCAACTAATTGGTTTGCTTCTTCCCTTCTTTCCGTTTGTCGGAAAAGTTTAGTTAAAAAATCTTTGAATAAAATGGATTAAAATCAGAGTTCTCCTACACTGGGGTATATATATACATATACTCCCCCATGGCAAAAGATTTTGCAAATTTTGAAATTGAGGACTTTGCCTTTGACGAAACCTTCCAAAAATGGGTACTTGACTCCGATTCCGAGTACCGCAGCTTTTGGGAGCAGTACCTTGCTTCGCATCCCTGGCAAACTGACAAAATCCTGGCCGCCCGGACGCTCGTTCTGAAACTGAAAAGCCAGCAGCCAATTTCCGACGATCATGATCTGGCCGATTCGATCTGGCAGAATATTCAGCACCGTATAAATTCCAAACGCCGTTGGCTGCTACCCTCCCTACCCAGGTGGCAGTGGGCGGCTTCCGTAGCTTTCCTGCTGGGGATGGCCGCTTTCCTAAGCTGGGTTCATCTAAGTCAGAATCAAGTCAATCTTCCGGCAATTGCCCGCCAATCCAACCAGGTTGAATTACTGGAAGAGGTCAACCGGACTACGGGTACCATTAAAATTCATTTGAGCGACGGTAGTGTAGTCAGCCTGAACCCGGATAGCCGTCTGACCTACCCCCGCGAATTTGCGGTGGACCATCGGGAGGTACATCTGAGTGGAGAAGCTTTTTTTGAGATCCATAAAAATCCCAACCAGCCTTTCCTGGTGTTTGCCGATGAGACCGTCACGAAAGTATTGGGCACAAGCTTTCGGGTCAAGGCGTATGCAGGTACCCCTAAGGTGACCGTAGAAGTCAGAACGGGGCGGGTTTCGGTATTTGCCAAGAAGGATTTTGAAAAAGAATCAGCCGTTCCTGAACGAAAAGGACTGGTACTTACGCCCAATCAACAGGCCGTATTTAACCGTGACTTATCGCATCTCGACAAAACGCTCATCGAGGTACCCGTTGTCCTGGCTTCTCCCACCGAAAAAATATCCTTTGATTTCAATAATGCCCCACTCGACCAGATTTTTTGGGTACTGAAAAAAGCTTATGGCGTGGATATTATTTACGAACCCGAATTGGTCGAGGGACGGTCACTGACCGTCGGGCTGGAAGATGAAAGCCTGTATGAAAAGCTGGATGTGATTTGTAAAACGCTAGGATTATCCTACCAGATTGTTGATGCTCAAATCATTATTGACAATGAAAAACTAAAAAAATAACCCTACTCATGTGCCCTAACCAAACCCTTATGTAAAAAACTATTTTGATTGAAAAGTAGACCCCGCGTCACATTAAACCCTGCCCGAACTAGTCGGGAAATAGCTTTGCTAATTTTGTATCAAAACATTTTACAAACCTTCAAACCCATGAAAAAACATCGACCTCTTCGTGTCCTATTGGCTATGATCAAGCTCACATGCGTCCCCCTTTTCCTGAGCTTTCTGACCTTCGGGATCAGCTTAGCCCGGGAGGGCGTCGCCCAGGAACTGCTCGCCCGGCCCATTTCGCTCCAATTGACGAATCAGGATATTCGTCTAGCCCTAAGCCAGATTGAGAAATCGGCCGAGGTGAAATTCAGTTACGAACCTACCTTGCTCAAAAGTCGAAAGCGAGTAACCCTGGAAGCCCGGAACGAACCCCTGGCCTCAGTATTGACCAGACTCTTACGTCCGCTGGAGATGACGTATGAAGTGTCAGGGAAGTACATCATCCTCACTCGCCAGAGAGAGGCTGGCTCGGCTGCCGGTCAAAAAACGGCGGAAGCTCGGAATGTGCCTGTAGATATTACCGTGTCGGGTAAAGTGACCGACGAAAGCGGGGCGGAATTACCGGGAGTCAATGTGTTGGTGAAAGGTACTCAGCGGGGTACCACGACCGATGCCGAAGGGGAATACAGCCTGTCTGTTCCTGATCAAAATGCCGTGTTGGTGTTTAGTTTCGTAGGTTACGAAAGTACGGAGATGGCTGTGGGCAATTCGACAAGACTTGATGTTTCGCTGAAAGTCAACGTAAAAGCGCTGGGGGAAGTGGTAGTTGTGGGGTATGGTACCCAAAGCAAAAAGGACGTCACCGGCTCCATCGCTTCGCTCAATACGCAGGCAATCAAAGACATGCCTGTGACAAACATTGGTGAAGGTATGGCCGGGCGTATGCCGGGCGTGCTGGTGCAGCAGGCGTCGGGTGCCCCTGGCAGCGGCCCCTCTATAAAAATACGAGGTTTGGGGTCCATCAGTGCAGGTAACGGACCGTTGATCGTGGTAGATGGTCAACCATTGAATTCGGGCGATCTGGTCAATGGCAGCGGCTTAAACCTGATCAACCCGAATGATATTGAAACCGTGGATGTATTGAAAGATGCTTCGGCTACGGCAATTTTTGGATCGCGTGGCGCAAATGGCGTGGTGATGATTACGACCAAGCGCGGCAAAGCCGGCAAGAGTACGATCAATCTCGATTATTACACGGGTATCCAGGAGGTAAGCAAAACCATGGATATGCTGAACGCCCAGCAGTTTGCGGAATTCAGTAAGTCGGCGCATAACAACGCCTACCTGGAACGGGTGTCCGGTGCTACCATTTCTGACCCCAATAGTGCCCGGCCGGCCGGGCAGCGCTACCGCTATCCCAGAGGCGAATTTCTAGGACTGGATTTCGATAATCCAGCCGGAATCCAGAGCTACGACTACCAAAGCTTGATTTTCCGAACTGCTCCCATCAGCAACTACCAGCTATCCGCATCTGGAGGAAGTGAAAAGGTACAGTACATGGTGTCGGGCAACTATCTAAAACAGGAGGGTATCATCAAACAGTCCGGGATCGACCGCTACACGTTCCGTTCCAATGTAGATGCCCAGGTAAGTTCCCGCATCAAGGTAGGCATGAGCATCAGTCCCAGCTTTACCAAAGAGCGGAGAGTCAATTCCGACGGACACTGGGCCAGTAACGGGGTGATCAACGCGGCTTTATCTCAGGTACCCATTGTCCCTATTTATCAGGCGGATGGCGTAACCTATAATTCGCAGGCCTCCATTGCCGCTCCTTACGATTGGGCGGGCGTTACGAACCCGGTGGCCAATATTACCGAAGCCGATAATAATGTCAATACCCTCCGGCTCTTGGGAAATACCTACCTCGAAGTAGGCATCTGGAAAACTCTGAAGTACCGCGGGAGCGTGGGAGGTGACATCACATATCTTCGCCAGAACCTTTACCGGGCCTCGACCATGCCGCTCAACCAGCTCCTGCCGCCCAACATCAGCACCGGGTCATCCATTACCAGCCAAAACCTCAACTGGGTTACCAACCACACGCTCGACTATTCGTTTGAACTAGGTACTGCCCACCATTTCACCGCGCTGATTGGGGTAGAGGCTCAGCAAAATACCCTTGAAAACAACCGTGTAGATGCCAACAACTTCCCCAATGATATTGTTCGAACGGTCAATGCAGGAGTCATATCGGGCGGTAGTTCGTTCAAAGAGCAATGGTCGCTGGCTTCTTATTTTGGTAGGGTTGGCTATACTTTCAACGATAAGTACCTGTTCAATGCTTCCATCCGGCGCGATGGATCGTCGCGCTTCGGGTCCAACCAGCGGTACGGTGTTTTTCCATCGGCCTCAGTAGGCTGGCGGGTCAGCGAAGAACCCTTCCTGAAAAGTGTGGCAGCTATTTCGGAATTGAAACTAAAAGCCAGCTTTGGGCTTTCGGGCAATAACGCTTTTGCCAACTACGGTTCCATCGGCACGTTGGGGATAGACAACTACGTGATTGGGAACGGCCTGGCCAATGGCTTGGCTACCAATGTGATTGGTAATCCCAACCTGACCTGGGAAAAAAGCCGGCAAACGGATATAGGAATAGACCTAGGACTGTTCAAAAACCGGGTTTTCCTTCTTGCCGACTACTACAGCCGTATCACCTCCGATCTGCTGCTGTCCGTCCAGGTACCCAGCCTGACGGGTTTCACTTCGGCCAACCAGAATATCGGTAGGGTTGAAAACAAAGGCATGGAGTTCGGGCTCACTACTCGAAATACGGTAGGTACATTGGCCTGGACTACGGATCTTAACCTCTCTTTCAATCGCAACAAAGTACTGGCACTGGGGCCCACCGGCGACGCAATCCGCAGCGGATCGGGAGTTGGCGAAACTAACATTACTGTCCTTGGTGAACCCTTAGGAAATTTTTATGGCTACCAGCAAATCGGCGTGTTCCGCAACCAGGCTGAACTCGATGCCTTTCCCCATTTTGCCGACTCCCGCCCCGGCGACGTTAAATTTGCCGATATCAATAACGACGGAGTCATCAATGCCAATGACCGTACCCTCATCGGTAACAATCAACCCGATTTTATTTACGGCATTAACAATACCATTACCTACGGCGGGTTTGATCTGAGCGTCTCGGCCCAGGGTGTTCAGGGCGGGCAAATTCTGAATCTGAGCCGGCGCTTTATCGAGAATTTGGAAGGGAATCAGAATCAACTAACTACCGTTCTGGATCGGTGGCAATCGCCTGAGCAACCGGGCAACGGGATTGTTCCCCGGGCCAATACCCGCTCCACCGGCAACAACAACGCGATTTCCAGTCGTTGGATCGAAAGCGCGAGTTATTTCCGAATCAGGAATATTACCTTAGGCTATCGCTTACCAAGTTCGCTTTCCGAACGGATAAAAATCCAGAATGCCCGCATTTATGCAGGGGTACAAAACGCCTTCACCTTTACTAAGTACTTAGGGTATAACCCCGAGGTAAGTGGCTATGAAAACGCCCTTACCGGCGGCGTGGATTACGGCTCGTACCCACTGGCTCGTACCTATACTGTAGGTTTAAACTTTTCCTTTTAATCAGGGCAGTTAGTATCCCGGGTATTATATTCTAAAATCAATCGACATGAAAAGCAAAGTCATAGTAACCTTATTCGCCACGTTGAGCTTTACGGGCTGTAAAGAAACATTCCTCGACCTGGCGCCCATTTCCTCGGCCAGCACGGCTACTTTTTTCAAGACCCAGGCAGATATGATTACGGCCATTAACGGGGCGTATGCTACCTTACAGGCCGGGGGGCAGTACGGCAACTACTACATCTTGGGTGAGATTCCTTCGGATAATACTACCCCGGTTTTGTCGGGTTCGGTAACGGACCAGGATGAATTCGACAAGTTCTACATCCGAACTACCAATCCCGTTTTGCTGGCTCGCTGGAATGATGGCTACCGGGGTATCTACCGTACCAACACCGTGATCGACCGGATCGGGGCGGTCGCGATGAACGAAACCCTGAAGGCGCGGATTACGGGCGAAGCCAAATTCCTGCGGGCTTTGATGTACTTCAACCTGGTGCGGGTATTTGGTGATGTACCTTTGGTCCTGAAAGAAATCGACGATCCGACTGAGGGCTACGAGTACGGACGTACTCCGGCCAGCGAGGTGTATACCCAGATCATCAAGGATTTGTCGGAGGCTCAGCAGGTACTTCCGGATAGTTATAGTGGTACGGATGTGGGCCGGGCCACGCGGGGAGCCGCCAAGTCACTTCTGGGAAAAGTGTACCTTACCAACAAGCAGTATGCTGAAGCGGCGGCCGTCTTAAAAGAGGTGATCGAAAGTGGAATTTATGACCTGCTGCCCACCTATGCTGCCGTATTCAATCCGGCCAACAAAAACAGCAAGGAATCCATTTTCGATGTTCAGTACAAAAAAGGCCTGGTGCCCCGGGAAGGAAGTGGGTTTGGCAACAGTTTTGCCCCAGAAAACTCCGGCAATGCCGTGATTCAGTTTGGAGGCGGGGGCAACAATCGGCCTACCCCCGATATGGAGCAAGCCTACGAGCCAGGCGACTTGCGTAAGAATATTTCGATGGCGACGGGCTATACGAATGCCCAGGGAAACAGAGTGGACTACTATTTTGTGAAGAAGTACCTCGACGCCCCCGTGGTAAGCGGCGACTCGGACGACAACTGGCCCGTGCTGCGCTATGCCGATGTGTTGCTGATGTACGCCGAGGCCCTCAACGAAACCGGAAGAACTATCGAAGCCCTTCCTTTTGTAAACCGGATCAGAAAACGGGCGGGGCTGAATGATCTGTCCGTCAGCAGTCAGGCCGATATGCGCCTGGCCATCGAGCAGGAGCGCCGGGTCGAACTGGCCTTTGAAGGCCACCGCTGGTTCGATCTCGTACGCACGGGCCGGGCTCTGCCCGTTTTACAGGCCAAGGCGGCCGCGATTGGCATCAAAACTAATCTGACGGCCGATAATCTTATTTGGCCCGTTCCCCAGAGTCAGATTGACATCAACCCGTCAAAAATCAAACAGAATCCGGGGTATTGATCAAGCTAAAAGTACCATTGAAGTATTTGAAAGCCCCTTCCGGTGTCAGGAAGGGGCTTTTTTAGGGCAGGTAGGGTATAAAGAAAGAGCGTCACCCTTACCAATGCTGGAACAAGTTAACCATGTTATGCCAAGACACTTTATCTCTCTGCTGCTTACTTTTTTAGTTTTTAGTAGAGTCAATGCTCAAAAAAATATTCCTACTATTAATACCGAGCGTTTTGGCTCAACGGAAATACTGTGGGATTTAAAATCACTGAGCAAACCTCCCGCTTTTTCCTGGCTCGATTCTACCTCGGCCGTTCGTTCACTAACATACGGAAGTGTAAATTACCAGGGCAGCCCTACCCGGGTTTTTGCCTACTATTCCAATCCCGACTTGTTGATGGAAAAGAAAACCAATCGGAAGTTTCCGGGCGTGGTGCTGGTACATGGTGGCGGAGGTGCGGCCTTCAAGGAATGGGTGGAAAAGTGGGCGGCCGATGGCTACTCGGCCATCGCTATGGATCTGGGCGGGAAAGGGGCCGACGGACAATTCCTGCCGGAAGCCGGCCCGGACCAAACCCACGACTTGAAATTTACCAGCATCGAAAAAGGGAAGCTTCGGGACGTATGGAGCTACCACGCAGTGGCCAGTGTCATCCTGGCGCACTCGTTCTTACTACACCAACCGGAAGTCGACTTTACCAAAACCGCTCTGACGGGTATCAGCTGGGGCGGCTATCTGACTGGCATTGTCGCGGGTCTCGACAATCGTTTCAAAGCCGCCGTCCCGGTGTACGGCTGTGGGTACTACGACGAGTCGGACGTTTTTGGTAAAGATCTGGCGAAGCTTTCACCTGAGGGAAAAGCCAATTGGATGGGGTACTTCGACCCTTCAGTGTACCTGCCCTTCGCCCGACCTGCGCTGCTATTTGTCAATGGAAATAAGGACCGTTTCTATAACATTGTCCCTTATTCCAAAACTTACGCACTGCCTAAGGATACGGAGAAAAACATTTGTCTGAAACCCGACATGAGGCACAGCCACCCGCACGGTTGGGAGTCCGTTGAAATTCGCTATTTCTTCGAATCGGTACTGAACAATGGCGTTCCGTTGCCAAAAGTGAGGGAAGTCAAAAAAATTGACTCGACTATCTCCACGGCTTACGACGCGGTAGTTGGCCTGCGCACAGCACGCTTTTTCTATTCTTCGGATACCACGTCGGCCAATGAGCGACGGATTTGGGCCAGCGTAGAAGCCAAAGTCGATCCTAACCAAAAAAAGCTTACTGCCAAGGTAGACGAGGCGAATTTTTCCTTTGGCTTTTTTTACGTGATCGACCACCGAGAAGTGTCGGTTTCGAGCCCTATTTGGATAAAAGGGAAGCTATAGCCGATCTACCAGTAGTTCATTGAGCAGTTTGAGTCCGTCGCCTTCTTCGTCTGGCCCATATATTACCCGGTTTTAGGGGAATGCAATTACATAATTGCAGGCATTTCAGCTATGTAAGAGCCACAATGACGCTTAGAAATCAACAATTAGATATTTTATTTGCTCCTTCCCCATACTTGTTGGGAATCTACCTCTTTCGTTTTGAACATCCTGGGTATACTTGGACCGGCTTATTGCATTTCCCGATTGGCAAAAAGCCATAGAAATAAGTATCAAACCTGAATGACCTCTAAATCGGTATCGAATTTAGGCTTCCAACCACACGTCTTGCTCATTTGCAGCGAATTAGTTGCGATAACAAAGCTTACATAGCCCTCTATAGCTGCTGACAAGTATTATTGCCCCATTTTAATCATACAAACAAAATGAATCACAACCAGGAAACCACGACAGTAGCCTTTAGAATGAGACTTAAAGCAGGCTTCGGCGAAGAATACCGGAAGCGGCACGAATTGATATGGCCAGAAGTCGTCGCGCTTCTTCGCCGATCGGGAGTTGTGGAGTACCATATATACCTTGACGAGGAAACGAATCTCCTTTTTGCTTTTCAAAGGCGGGCGAAAAAAGCGACGGCGCAAACCCTAGACCCTGATCCCATTATGCGGCGTTGGTGGGACCACATGTCAGATATTATGGAAGTAAATCCCGACAATTCCCCGGTTTGGGTACCCTGCCAGGAAATGTTTAGCCTTTAAACTTTTCCGAAGCTATTCCCTGACAAGCTCCAGATTTGATAGGCCTAAATCATCGAATGCCCCCTTTACCGCGGAATACTTCAAACTTTTAAAAAAATAATAAAAATATTTGCTTCGAGATTATTTTGCCTATACTTTTGCTTAGGTTAACTTAGTGCGTTAAGTAAATGAGATATTCCTCTATCCGCTGGTTCATTGTTTTCCTGCTATTTGTAGCTACAGGCCTCAGCTTTCTGGACCGTCAGGTACTTTCCATTGCGATCATCAAAATCCAGAAAGAATTCGCCTTTACCGATATCCAGTACGGAATGATCAACACCAGTTTCCTGATCAGCTACGCCGTGATGTTCACCCTGGGCGGGTGGCTGATTGATAAAATCGGGAGCAAAGCCGGACTGGCCCTTTCGGTTGGATTATGGTCCGTGGCCAACTGCATGCATGGTTTCATGACCAGCTTCAACCAGCTGCTTGCCTTCCGATTTTTACTGGGGATGGGCGAGGGCGGGTGTTTTCCGGGTGCCGCTAAAACGGTGTATACCTGGTTTGACAAAAAAGAACGCGCCTTGGCGAACGGGATCGCTATCGGTGGTTCGGCCATTGGGGCGGTTGTGGCTCCCCCGCTCACGATTTGGCTGGCGTCGCTGTACGGTTGGCGGGGTGGTTTCATTGTTCCGGGATTGGTAGGAGTGGTCTGGGTGTTCATATGGTTGATAGTTCCGTGGAAGAACAAGGCCCATCCAATGCAGTCTGTCGTTATTCCGGAATCAGAAGTAAGGGTACCAACGGTCCCATTCGCCACCCTATTGACCAACAGACAGGTATGGGTATTTATCTTGGTGCGGTTTCTGCTGGATCCGGTTTTCTATTTTTTAATGTTCTGGATTCCAAAGTACCTCAGTGAGGTAAGGAATGTATCCTTTGAAAGAATCGGTAGCCTTTTCTGGATCCCTTTTCTCGCCCTAGGCATTGCCAATATTCTGGGGGGCGGCTTATCAGACCGATTGATAAAAAGTGGCTATTCTATCAATAAAGCCCGCAAATCCATCATGGGGGTAGCGGCCGCCCTGACGCTGGTTGCTCCCTTGATTGAGTGGGTGGCCTCCGTAGAAGTGGCTATCGCCCTGATGTCGGTATTTATGTTCGCACATGGTTTCTGGATTACCAATTACATCACCGCAATTTCCGATATTTTCGGGGAAAGAGCCACTTCGACCGTGGTAGGGCTCAGCGGGACAGCCGGGGCAGTTTCCGGGCTGTTGCTCAATCCTCTGATGGGTGTGATTATCCAGGAATATACCTATCGTCCGCTTTGGATTGCTTCCGGGTTGATGTACCCCATCGCCTTCGTTTCCTTCCTATTTTGTATTCCTAAAATTAAACCCTTGTACGATTCCGTTCTTCGGCCAGTCTCTACCCTGGATGCCTAGGAAAAGGCTGTATTTCTCATACAAGATTTTTTTTACTAAAATTTAATTAGTGCACTAACTGGAAAATGTTTAAACATGATGAAAAATAATTTGGCGGTAGACGTTGAGATAGCTGAAAATCGGCCACTCCTCCGGCATCGAAAGCAAAGCAAAGCCAGAATCGGGGTATTCGGAGTAGGCTATTTTAAATACTGGAGCCAGTTCGACGGACTGCTGGACAAGTTGCTGCAAAAGCAGGAAGTATTTCTTGAAAAGATACGCGCGGGAAGCGATGTGGAACTCGTAGATTTCGGGTTGATCGATGACGCCACCAAGGCCTACGAGTTGGTTCCGAAATTGAAAGGGGCTAACCTGGACCTGATATTCTGCGATATGCTCACCTACGCAACTTCCAGTACCTTCGGAATCATCATTAAAAGCGTCGACACCCCTATTGTTCTGGTAGCCCTGCAACCAGACAAAGCTTTGGATTATGGGAATGCATCGACCTACCTGCAGCTCTACAACGACGACATCTGTTCGCTGCCTGAATTTGCCGGCGTGGCGGTCCGAATGGGCAAGAATGTACCGGAAATGATCATCGGCACACTGCACGACGACCTTGCCGCCGAAGCAGAAATTGAAGAATACTGTCGGATCGCCCGAGTACTGCACGATTTGAAAACCGCCCGTATCGGGCACATTGGGCATCCGATCGAGGCCATGCTGGACATGCATTCGGATTCCACCATGCTCACGGCTCATTTTGGGCCTCACATTGTCCAGTGCGAAGCGCACGAAATTGTTTCCCGTTTCCGAACGGCCGTCGACTCAGAAATTGAACCTGTCAAAGAGCGGATTCTGGATTTCTTCGATACGCCCGATCCCGTATCCGATCCCATTTCGGAGAAGTTGAAAGATGCCGATCTGCACATATCCGCCCAGGTTATGGTAGCGCTCGAGAAATTTGTAAAGGATAAAAACCTGGATGCACTCGCCTATTACTACGACGGCGAAGACGGAAGTGATACACGCGTAGTAATGTCCAATTTAATCGTGGGCAACTCTCTGTTGACCGGTGCAGGCTTCCCCATGTGCGGGGAGTCGGATCTGAAAACCTGCATCGCCATGCTGATCATGGAGCGGTTGGGAATTGGAGGGAGTTTCGCCGAATTTCACCCCGTCGATTTCAAGGAGGATTTTGTATTGGTAGGGCATGATGGTCCGCACAATGTAGCCATTGCCGAAGGGCGACCGGTGTTGCGCAGTCTTAAGAAGTACCACGGAAAGCCGGGTTTCGGGGCGGGCGTGGAGTTTCAGATTAAGGAGGGGCCCATTACCATGCTCAGCATCAGCTCTACCTACGAGGGCAAATTTAAATTCGTACTGGCCGAAGGAGAATCACTCAAAGGCCCTATCCCGCCCACCGGCAACACCAATACCCGGGGATTTTTCAAGCCCGATGTCAGGACTTTTTTGAAGCGGTGGATGAAAGAAGGTCCTACGCACCATTTTGCCCTGGGCGTTGGCCACCATGCCGGTACCATCCAGAAAATAGCCAACTATCTCGGCATCGAATCAGTGGTAATTAACTGAGGCCGCAATTATCCATGTTTTTTCTCAGAGTTCTTACTTCTAAACCCTAATACCATGATACACTTATTCAAGCATCGATTGGCGCTGCTGCTCTTGTGCGTGACTGCCAGCCTGACCGGAGCGCCCCAGGTCACCCGGGCACAGTCCACCGAAAAACAGACCGTTCGCGGCAAGGTTACGTCCGCCGAAGACGGTAGTCCCCTAATCGGGGCCACAATTGCCGAAAAAGGTACCACCATCGGTACCACTACGGATGCCAACGGAGACTTCCAGCTGAATGCTTCTCCGGAAGGAACGCTGGTGGTCAGTTTCATTGGGTACACGTTGCAGGAAGTACCCGTCAACAACAGATCGCAGATCGATGTTACCCTGGCGGCAGATATGCAGCAATTGCAGGATGTCGTGGTGGTGGGGTATGGTACCCAGCGTAAGAAAGACCTGACCGGCTCCATCACCAAAATATCCGGTGAGCAAATGATCCAGCCCTCCGCGGCGAGCTTTGACCAGATGCTGCAGGGAAAAGCCCCGGGGGTACAGATCACTCAGACGACCGGCGCTCCCGGCGGAAACGTGAATATCCTGATCCGGGGCGTGAGCTCCATCACTGGCGGCAACCAACCCCTTTACGTTATTGACGGGTTTGCGATGGGCGCGGGGGGAGGCGGCTCCGACATGCGCAGTTACGGAGGCAACAGCTTTTCTTCGGCCGGAATGGCCAGCAATACCGGCAACCGGGTGAATCCCCTGGCTTCCATCAATCCTTCGGATATTGAGTCCATCGAAATCCTGAAAGATGCCTCCGCCACGGCCATTTATGGTTCCCGGGGTGCGAATGGTGTCGTGATTATCACCACCAAGCGGGGAGCCTACGGCAAGTCACAGATCAGCGTGGATGCGTCCTACGGGATACAGGAAGTTGCCAATAAACTACACATGCTTAACGCCCAGCAGTACGCCGAATACGTGGCCGATGGCCGGGACGCCGCCTGGGTGTACGCGGGTGGAAACGCCAGCGATCCAAACTCAGTCAGGTCGGCAGCCACGCGGGTGCGGCCCGAGTTCCGCAATCCCGAATCCATCACCACCGATACGGACTGGCAGAACGTTATTTTCAGATCGGCTCCGGTTCGGAACCTGCAGGTATCCTCCACAGGGGGGACCGATAAACTAAGGTACTTTATTTCGGGCGGATACTTTTCACAAGAAGGAGTCATCATTAATTCGGACTATAACCGTTTTAACCTGCGGGTCAATGTGGATGCTCAGGTTACCAAACGGATCAAAGTGGGTACCTCTACATTTGGTTCGTATGGCTACGGCCGCTTTGCCAATACGGAGTCCCACTACGGTCAGGGCGGGTTACTGAGCAATGTATTGGCGGCTTCACCCACCATTCCGGTGTATAATTCTGATGGTAGCTATTACTTCGATCAAGCCGATGTGACGGATGGTCTAGGTTTTCTGGCCAATGTGCTGGCCGTCAGCGAAGGTACTGAAGACCGCCGGAAGGTGATGGATGTGGTGACCAACAATTTCGTGGAAATCAACCTGACCAACGACCTTACCTTCCGTAGCTCCATTGGGGTAAATTTCAGCTCCAACAATACCAAACTATGGCGCTCCTCGGCGGTACCTAATTTCACTACCCTAAACTACCCGGCTTCAGCCGGGGTATCAAAAGCCGAAACTCTAAACTGGTTGAATGAAAATACGCTGAGTTACAATCGGGTATTCGAGAACAAACATTTTGTAAACGGTCTGGTGGGCTTCACGGCGCAGAAAAACCGTTTCGACCGGGTGTCAGTGGGAGCGTCGGACTTCCCCACCGAATACGTGCCCTTCATTTCGGCCGGTATTGTCAATGCCGGAACCCAGATCGTCAACGAATGGGCGCTGCTTTCCGCCATGGCCCGGGTCAACTACTCGTACGCCGGCAAATACCTGCTTACCGCGACGGTCAGGACGGACGGCAGCTCGCGTTTCGGGGCCAACAACCGCTGGGGTACCTTCCCTTCGTTTTCGTTGGGCTACAACCTCGCTGAGGAGGATTTTATGAAAGACGTCCGCTTCATAAGCAATCTCAAACTCCGGGCGAGCTATGGTATTTCGGGGAATAATCAGATTGGCGACTACACCCACATCGGCCTGCTGGGGACTACCCGCTACGTACGGAACAACGCGCTCAATCCCGGCCTGGTACCAAGTACTTTGTCCAACGATTTCTTGACCTGGGAAAAGTCAAAACAAACCAACTTCGGACTGGATCTGGGACTTTTCAAGGATCGGGTGAACGTCACAGCCGATGTCTATCGTGACCTGAAGACCGATCTGTTATTGGCGGTGCAGCTACCCGCCGCCTCCGGGTTCAATAGTTCCACCCAGAACATCGGAGACATTGAAAACAAAGGATTTGAGCTGGGAATTCAGTCCATGAATGTGCGTGTAAAGAACTTTGAATGGGGAACCAATTTCACTTTCAGCCATAACCGCAACAAGGTACTTAAGCTGGCCACCGAGGGAGGAAGAATAGCCAATTCCAGCTACCAGATTACGGAAGTGGGCTCGCCGATTTCCAGCTTCTACCTGATTAACAAGCTGGGGGTATTCATGAACAGCGCCGAGCTGGACGGAGCCGCCCTTCAGCACCCGAGAACCCAGGCCGGTGACCTTAAATTTGAGGACGTCAACGGCGACGGGGTCATTAATCAGAGCGACCGAAAGATCGTGGGCTCCCCTTGGCCGGATTTTACGTGGGGACTGGACAACAATTTTACGCTGGGCAACCTGAGTCTGAATGTAAGTCTGGTGGGCTCGCAGGGGGCCTATACTTACATTGATGCGGGGGCAGCTTTACTGGGATCTACGGCGGTTCAGAACAACCTCATCCTGACCGACAGGAGGTGGCGTTCTGATGCCGATCCGGGCGATGGCGTCATGCCAAGAGCGATCCGGAGTAATCACGCCTTGGGCTTCGGTACCTCTTCGCATTTTCTGTTCGAAAATTCTTTTACCCGCATAAGAAATGTCAAGCTCTCTTACGTTCTGCCGCAGGAACTCACCCGGCGTATGGGGCTGAGCAACCTGAATGTATACGCCAATGTTGCTAATCTCTACACGTTCACCAAATACCCCGGCTATGATCCGGAGTCGAGCATAACCGGCGACAACGTGGTGAACGCGGGAATCGATTATCTGAACTACCCGCTACCCCGTACCTATACCATTGGTATTAAAACAACTTTTTAAAAGCTACAGTAATGAAAAAATATCTTATTTGTATAATCATGGGAGTCGGCCTGGGGTCGTGTACCGATTTTCTTTCGCTGCAACCGGAATACCAGATCAATGAGGTGTCGTTCTACAAAAATGCTCAGGACTTTGAAACGGCGCTAACCGGCACCTATGCTGGCCTGCAGGGGCTGCACGATGCGGCGATTGTGTACCTTGGCGATTTGACTACGGACAATGCGGAAATCAGGTGGACTTCCCCCACGGTGGCTGAGACGGAGCTGGATGAAATGAATCCGACCCCGGCCAACGGCTTTCTCAACACGGTATGGACTACCTGCTTCGCCACCATTGCCCGGAGCAACAATATTCTGTCCCGTCTGGACGCAGTCAACCTGACCGACGCCCAGAAGAACCAGTTCCAGGGCGAATCTCTTTTTCTAAGGGCCTACAGCTATTTCTATCTGGTTCGGCTCTTTGGAAATGTACCCATTGTGGATGTGGCTTTTCGGAGTCCGAACGAAATCATGGACTTTGACATGACCCGAAGGCCAACCAGTGAAGTGTACGAACTGATTGTCAAAGACCTGACCGAAGCTGCCAGTTTGTTGAACGGAGTAACGGTTGCCAGCAAATCACAGGCCTCAGCCGGAGCTGCCAAAACGCTGCTTGGGAAAGTGTATCTCACCACCAAACAATTCGAACCAGCCAAAAACGTCTTGAAAGAGGTAATTGACCAGAAAATGTACTCACTGCAAACGGATTACAAAAGGTTGTTTACCAACGGTAACGACGAGTTACCGGAGTCCATTTTCGAAATCAAGTACCTGTCTGGTAATGTGGGGGAAGGAAACTCTTTCTCGAGTATTTTCACCCCGGCGCGATTCGATATGGCCATATTTCCCGGCAACATGCAGGGATCAGGACGTGTATTGCCTACCGTTCAAATAGTGAATGCCTACAAAACGGGTGATTTGAGAAAGGCCGCTTCCATCGGCGATTCGGTACGGCTGGTTACGGGACGATATGAAAAAGAGCGGTACGGACTTAAATTCGTGGATTTTACCACCGGGATTGTAGGAGATGGCGGGGTGAACTTTATCTCCCTGCGCTATGCCGATGTGCTTCTGATGTACGCCGAAGCGCTCAACGAAACCGGCAGTACCCTAGAAGCCCTTACGTACCTGAACATGGTCCGAAACCGGGCAGGACTTCTGCCCCTATCAGGCCTGTCCAAAGCAGAAATGGCTTTGGCCCTGGAAGAGGAAAGAAGGGTGGAATTCTTTCTGGAAGGACAGCGCTGGTTTGACCTCGTCCGGACGGGACGCTTACAGACGGTCATGAATAAGTACTTTCAGGATAGCGGGCTGAAATTTACGGTCGCCGACCATGAAGTGCTTATGCCAATCCCTCTACGGGAGATCGATATTAATCCAAATTTAGGGCAGAATCCAGGGTACTGATTAGTTAATACCAAGTACTTATTAGGCTAAGATGCAAGCTATGCAAAAATCCCCGGTAACGTATTTACTCCTCTTATTTTGCCAGGCGCTAGGCTGCGGATTGAATCCGCAGCCCGTCCGGGCGCAACTCATGGATTCTCCGTTGAAAGGAAAGCCCTTCAACAACATCACACTGGAGGCCTCGCTGAAACCTTTCAAAAAGAACGACAAAGCCTACATCCGGGAGGTAGCTACGGAGATGTTTACCCAATGGCACTCGCTGCTTCGCCATACCGATACGGTCTCCGTGATGCTCTGGACCAGCGATGGCTCCGAAATACTGGACTACAAGGGCTCCCTCGGTCAGCCGCTTGAATGGGCTAAATACCTGGGTAATCCCAATACCAAACACGAGGTGGGTTCAGGGCCGGAAGAGCTGTCCATCCACGAGCGGGCCTACCTCTACATGGAAAACCCGCCCGCCTTCACCTATGGTGATCTTAAATTTATCATTCAAACTTTAAAAGAGGTGGGCAGGCAGGTAACGGGCAAGCCTGTTTTGGTAGGGGCCACCTTTGATCCGGGGCCGGAGTTTGCCAAGTCGGAATTCAAGTACGTAAAGCATCCCGAAATCCTGGGGGGGAACGCCATGGGGCATAAGAGTTTTGTGAGCTGTTACTCCGTGCTGAATGCTGATAAAGCGTCATATGCGGGTTTTCCCAGGGGGATTCCGGCCAATACGCCCTTCGGTACTTTCTTCGGACGGCAGAGTCAGCATTTTCTGAAAGACCTGGACTACGACTACATCTGGTTCAGCAATGGGTTCGGGTTCGGGGCCGAAGGCTGGTCGGCCACCGGTGCTACCTTTACGGGGAAGGATTTTGAGCAGGATAAGCTGGCGGATCTGACCACCAAAATCAACCACTTCTGGCAGCTGTTCCGCAAGGAGTGCCCCACCTTTCAGATACAGACGAGAGGCACCAACCTGTCGGTGGGGGCCGACCTGGCCCGCGACGCTGTCAACCTCAAACAGATCTACGAAGGAGGTTACAATATGCTTCCCCCGCCCAACTCGCCCTGGGCCGCCCTGGATGGTGACTTTGGCCTGGAAATGGTGGGCTACATGTCGCGGATGGCCGAGCTACCTGACGATCGCTTCCTGTTCCGGTACTATACCCACGACCCCTGGTGGCTTAATAGTCCCTGGCTCGACCGCTATGGACGCGAACCTCACGATATTTACCTGCCGATGGCCGTCAGCCGGATTGATGCCAACGGAAAAATCGGCATCCCGACGCACCTGAATTTCCTAACAATTGACAATTCCCTGGGCGAAATGCCCACGCAGGTACCCGATGAGGTCACCCCGCATATTCTGAAATCCCGCTACGATGCCCCGACGGCCCCCGGCCCACTGGTGTGGGTGTACCCGTTTGATGAGTACCACCTATGGGCGTACCAGTCCAAAGAACGGCTGGAGGAAGTCTATTACGGCGACTGGTACATCCGGCAGGCGATCAACAACGGTCTGCCGCTAAATACAGTTATTTCCACAACCTCTTTTCAATCGGTACTTGCTAAAAAACCAGAGTACTTTAAAGAGTCCACGCTAGTAACGATTGCGCCGGATGCGGGATCATCCTTAGAAAAAGCCCTGATGAGTTTTGTGGAGAATGGCGGTAAGTTGATGATTTTCGGACCTACGGACCATTCTAGCTCGGCCTTTCTGGATTTCCTGAACCAGAAAAACGAAGCTCCGCTCGAAGGCGAGTTCAAAATCAAGTCCGATTATACCACGGATATTCTGGAAAAAAAGTACCCCAACGTCATCAACCACCGGTCGCTGTTCAGTGGCGGCGGCTTCCGTACTTCCCTGAAAGATCGCAACGATGCCGGCACCAAACTAATGGTTCAGTTAGAGCAGTCTGGTAAAACCCGCGATGCCGTATGGGTACGAACCAAATCCGAGTGGCAGGGTGGAAAAGTTGCCTACCTGCGGGGAACCAATTCCAGCAGTTTTACGGGCGGCCGTCTGCTGACGCCCGACAATCCGGAAAAGTACTTCATCGGTCCGCTGCACCTACGGTACGTTTTACCGGAATTTGGGATCAGTCATGGGGTTGAGAAACAGGACCCTTCCATGAAGAATCCTGTACTGACCGTGTCCCGGTCTAATAATGCCTTCATATTCTCGGGTTACAACCCCAACAGTACCGTTAAGCAGCGCTTCAAATTCCAGCAGGGGGCGCCATTGCTGCTAGGACTGGAAACCAAGCTGGATAAGGGGAGTTCCACCTATAGCATGCCTACCTCCTGGAACCGTGAAAGCCGGGTGTTCGTAGAGCAGCAGGAGGGTATTGTATCTTTCAAGGAGCTTCATTCCGGACAAAAAGGAGTGACCAAGCGCTACAGCGTCGACGGCCTGAAAAATGCCACCGTCCGTATTTATCCCGAACAGCACGTTACGGATCAGCAGTTCCACGCATACGTGAACGCATCCTATCCCTGGAAAACGGGGCAGGTATCTTTTCGGAAAGGCGAGAATCAATTTGGAAAGCACTATGTGGTGGAGAATGTGACGGGCAACCTGGTGGTATCCTGGTAAGTTTCTGGTGCGGATTGGTGAATGTTTGGCACATAAAAAAATTATTGGTATCATGAAGCAGACAGGTTTCTTATCGATCATACTTTGCGTAGGAGCAGCCCTGCTCTATGGCTTCCAAGCTATATCTCCTTCTTCGGCTCCTCAGCGTCCGAACGTCTTGATCATCATGACCGATCAGCAGACGAATGACTGCCTGAGCCTGATGGGTAATCCTAATCTGAACACCCCCAATATGGATGCCCTGGCCAAACGGGGCGTGTACTTTACCGAATCCTACTGCAGTTCACCCGTCTGCGGTCCATCGCGGAGCAGCCTGATTACGGGCCGCATGCCCCACGAAACTGGTGTGATTTGGAACTCGACCTACATTTCTGCTTCGATTCCGACAATCGGCCATCTCTTCGGCAAAGCGGGCTACAACACCGCCTGGACCGGGAAATGGCACCTCCCACAGGCGTATCCGGCCAGTAGCGGAATGGATTCCGTGGCTGGATTCAGAGTCATTCCCTTCCAATCCTTGAATGAATCCTGGGAGCTGGGGGAAGATACCGACCGCCCTATCGCCGACGCAGCCGTTAAGTACCTGAAAGAGTACAAAGACACAAAGCCGTTTATGCTGGCAGTATCCCTCCACAACCCTCATGACATCTGCCATGTGCCCCGTCGGCCCGATAGTTACGCCAAAGCTTCGGAGATCAAAGACCCGCTCCCGCCTTTACCGCCCAATTTCAATCCCCCTATGAAGGAGCCCCAGTGGCTGGAAAAAAAGCGATTGATGGACCACTACGGCGACGAGCTGCTGCGCACGCAGCACTATTCGGACGAAGACTGGCGGGCGTATCTGTACCACTACTACCGCTTCGCGGAGATGGTGGATGGCGAAATTGGCAAGATCATGAACGCCCTGCGCGAACAGAAACTGGATGAGAACACGATAATCGTGTTCACCAGCGACCACGGCGACGGGTCGGCAGCGCACCAATGGGCGGCCAAGCTGAGTCTGTACGAAGAAGCCGTTTCGGTTCCGTTTGGCATCAGCTGGAAAGGTCATATCCCCGAGGGACGGGTCGACCGGAAACAAATGGTCTCTAACATTGACTTGGCGCCCACGCTGTGTGACTACGCTGGTATCCCCAATCCTCCAGCCTTTACCGGGACCAGCCTTCGTAAGGTATTAAAAAATCCCGACGCTTCCCTGCGGGATTTTGTGGTGGTGCAACTGGAAGATGACAAAGAGAATCAATCGCGCCACGCCCGGATGGTCCGGGACCGGCGATTTAAGTACAATGTGTACAATCAGGGTGCCTACAACGAGCAGCTGTTCGACCTGTGGAACGACCCCGGCGAAACGAAAAACCTGGCCTATGAAACCAACTATCAACCCATAAAGGCCCGGCTCAAAAAGAACCTGAGGCAGTGGATGAACAAAAACCAGGATACTATTCCGATCCCCTGATTGCCGTATTTATTTTTCCTAAATCCTTAAGCAATGAAAAATTATCCTTTAAAATCCCTGGCTCTCCTGCTTGTTATCGGTTGCTTTTTGGTGGCTGGCAGTAGAGCCCAGGATCTGAAAAGCCTGCGGGCGGGCTTCAAAGACCCGCAGGGTTCCGCCCGCGCCAAGGTGTACTGGTGGTGGCTCAACGGCCATACCGATACGACCCTGCTCAAAGAAGAACTGAGGAGTATCAAAAGGGCCGGTCTCGGAGGCGTGGATATTTTTGAAATAGGCTTCCGGCCCGACGGACTGGTTCCCGCAGGCCCGGCCTTCATGGGCGACGAGTCTCTGAAAACCATCACCATGGCAATACAGGAGGCTACGAAGCTGGGCCTGGAAGTGGGCCTGAACCTGGCTAGTAGCTGGAATGCCGGTGGCAGTTGGGTCACGCCCGAGTATGCGGCCAAATCGCTTTACTTTTCTACGATCAGGGTGGATAAGCCTGGGCGTCAGTCGATCAAAATACCTTTCCCCGAAATCCCCCGAAAAGATGCCAAAGGCACCGAGCTGTTGATTCAATTCACGGCAGACGGCAAGCCCGCGTATAGTCAGGAAGTAGCGGTATTGGCCATTCCCGTTCAGTCTGCCAACTACCTCGATACCGCCCGGATCGTCAATGTTTCCCCCTTTTTTGATCCCGAAACCGAAACCCTGAACTGGCAGGTACCGGCCGGCTCATGGGAAATCCACCGCTACGTCTGCTCCAACTCCGGTGACCCGCTGTTGCTGCCCAGTCCAAATTCGAAAGGCCCGATCATCGATCACTTTGATTCGACGGCCACCCGGATGCACTTCATGTACTTCATCAACCGCCTGCAACCAGTCTTGGGAGACTTTCGTAAGACTGCTTTGAAAAACCTTTACCTGGCCAGTTTTGAGGCCAAGAATGCCCTGTGGACCCCCTCGCTCGCCACTGAGTTTAGGAAACTGAATGGGTACGAGGTGGACAAGTTCCTGCCCTACATCTTCAACAAGCAGGCCTTTGATCCGGCTACCACCGACCGCTTCCGGCAGGACCTGAACCGGACCATCTCCGAGCTGATGATCAACAACCACTACCGCAAGGGAAAAGAAATTGCCAACCGCTACGGACTGAACCTGATCTCCGAATCGGGCGGACCGGGGCCACCACTGCACAATGTGCCCGTGGAGGCGATCAAGGCCCTGGGCTCCCTGGACGTACCCCGCGGTGAGTTCTGGATCAACCACGAACGGCTTGACGAAACCAAAGACAGTATTGACCTGCTGATGCTGGTCAAAGAGATTGCTGCCGCCTCGCACCTCTACCAGCGTAAGATCACCGAACTGGAAGCATTCACCAGCTTTCAAAACTGGCAGGAGGGCCCCGGGGATATGCGCCCCATTGGCGACCGGGCCTTCTGCGAGGGCATGAGCCGCGCGGTAATTCACGGCTTCACCCATAACCCCACCAAGGAAGGATTTCCGGGCAATGTGTACGCCGCCGGTACCCACTTCAACGTAAAGACTACCTGGTGGCCCAAAGTGAAACCCTTCAACGACTACATGGCGCGGGTATCATACGTCCTGCAGGAAACCGACTTTGTTGCAGATGTTCTTTATTACTACGGCAACAAGGTACCCAACTTCGGCACGCCCAAGAACGCACGTTTTGCCGTCGGCTCCGGGTATGACTACGAAATTATCAATACGGAGAAATTACTAAACGATGTTACTGTTAAAGACGGGCTACTCACCCTGCCCTACGGGGCGCAGTTTAAAGTACTGGCGCTGGACGAAATAGTGGGCAATGATCCGGCGGTACTTAAGAAACTGGAAGAATTGTCCAAAGCAGGTGCCGTCATCACCGGTACCAAGCCTTCGGGCGTGTGGGGAGCCAGTCAGGAAGTAGCAAACCAGCTTTGGAGCGGTTCGGGGACATTTTCCCGAAATGATTTGAAAAAAGGGAAAATCTTTACGACTCCGGCTTTACAAATCCTGCAAAAAATAAATGTAAAACCTGACTTCGACTATCCCGACAAAGGCTCGCAGCGGCTGGACTACATGAAAAAGAGTCAGCCGATACTTGACTTCATCCACCACAAAAAAGGCGAACTGGACTTTTACTTCGTACGTAACACCCGCGACACAGCCGTATCACGGCTCGTATCCTTCCGCCAGCCGGGCAAATCGCCCGAGCTTTGGAATCCGGTAACGGGCGAGATTATTCCAATTAGTGTCTATAATCCGGCGGGCGACCAAGTACAGGTACCTCTCACCTTCGGCCCTTATGGCTCATACTTTGTGGTTTTCACCAAAGGGAGTAGTACGCCCCGCTACCAGGCCGTCACCTCTGCCTCCGCGCACCCTCCGCTGTTTGCGTATACACCTCAGGGATTACAGTTTATGGAGGATGGTACTTATCAATTGAAGGGTACTAGGAATTCTAAAAAGATAGATAACTTCATTCAGAGCCAACCTATCGAAGGTGGGTGGGATGTGCAGTTTACCAAAAGCTGGGGGGCGCCCGAAAATGCTACGTTCCCGGAGCTAATCTCCTGGACTAAATCGGCCGACAAAGGCATAGCGCACTACTCAGGCTCCGGTACCTACACCAAATCCTTTACCTATAACAAACCGGCCGATCAGTCGGGGCGGGTGTATCTGGATCTGGGAAAGGTGGGCAAGGTAGCTGAAGTGTGGCTGAACGGCAAGCCATTGGGCATCACTTGGGCCGCGCCTTACCGCTACGACGTGACAGACGTCATCAAGCCCGGCGAGAACAATTTGCGGGTGGAAGTGATCAATACCTGGGCGAACCGGATCATTGGTGATGTCAACGAAAAGGAAAATTACACCCGGACCAACCTGAAAGTAAGGGGCTCGCGTGAGCTGCTCTGGTCGGAAACGCCCCTGGTGGAATCGGGCCTGATGGGCCCCGTAACGATTCAGCATGTGGAACCCGTTCAATAGTATAGTATTGGTATGAAAAGTTTTATTGGTGCTATTTCAAATCAGCAATGTGTGGCCCGTTGGAAAGTACTTGGTCTACTGGTCGTACTGGCGGCTACGGCACTTTTCTTTTTCAGTAACACCCAACAACCCGATGCGGATCTCTCCGCCCTAAAAGCAGGATTTAAGAGCCCACCCATTCAAGCGCGCCCCAAAGTATACTGGTGGTGGCTCAATGGCTACGTGGATAAGGTACGTCTCAAAGAGGAACTGCTAGCCATTAAAAACGCCGGACTGGGGGGCGTGGATATTTTTGAAATTGGTCTGCCGCCCGCCAGTGATCCTAACGGTATTATCCCGGCGGGACCAGCCTACATGGGCGATGAGTCGCTGGATGTGATTGAGATGGCCATCAAAGAAGCCGGCAAACTGAATCTGGAAGTGGGCCTTAACCTGGCCAGCAGCTGGAACGCGGGCGGTAGCTGGGTAAAGCCCGAATATGCGGCCAAAACGCTCTACTTTTCCAAAACTCCGGTGAGTGGAAACACCGCCCGGAAGGTGAAGCTACCTTTCCCGACCATTACGCCCGACCGCAACGGCAACCCGCGGAAAATCGAATACGATGAGACCGGGAAGCCCGTATATAATAAGGAGGTAGCGGTGATCGCCGTCCCGGCCGGTGCCAAAAACCTGGCTGATACTTCAAAGATCATCAACCTCAGCCGGTATTTTGACTCCACGTCTGAAATGCTTTCCTGGAAAGTACCGGCCGGTGACTGGGAGGTGTACCGCTACATTTGCTCCAACTCGGGCGAGCAGCTCATCCGGCCCACGCCCAACTCGCTCGGACCGATTATCGACCATTTCGATTCGACGGCTACCGAAATGCATCTGATGTACTTCATCGACCGGCTGAAGCCCCGCCTCGGCGATTTGAGCAAAAGTGCCCTGAAATACCTGTACCTGGCCAGTTACGAGGCCAAGGAATTTACCTGGACCTCGTCGCTACCCGCTACTTTCCGGCAGTTGCATGGCTACGACATTTACAAGTTCATACCCGCCATATACAACCCCGAGTTGTTTGACGCGAAAACCCAGGCCAATTTCCAATACGATTTTACGAAGACCTTTTCGGAGTTGATGATTAACAATCACTACCGCAAGTCGAAGGAAATCTGCAATCGGTACGGTTTGAAAATTACCTCCGAATCCGGTGGCCCCGGTCATATGCACCATATCCCCGTCGAAACGCTGAAAGCACTGGGCTCACTGGACATTCCGCGCGGTGAGTTCTGGTACAAGCGACCTTACTACGATAAAGACAGCGTGGATATGGTGTGGCTGGTGAAGGAAATCGCCGCCGCTTCGCACATCTATCAGCGGGGTATGGTAGAAGAAGAAGCTTTTACCAGCTACTGGGACTGGCAGGAAGGTCCGGCGGACCTGAAAGCATTTGCTGACCGCGCTTTTTGCGAAGGTCTGAACCGGCTGGTGATCCACGGCTTTCCCCACAATCCGACGGGCTTTGGGCACCCGGGTATTGCCTATTTTGCCGGTACCCACTACAACGACCGCCGCGCCTGGTGGCCCAAGATTAAACCCTTTAACGAATACCTGAGTCGGGTATCGTACATTCTTCAGCAAACCGATTTTGTGGCGGATGTGCTTTACTACTACGGTGACAAGGTTCCCAATCTGGTGCCTCCCAAGAACACCCGATTCAGCGTCGGGCCGGGCTATGATTATGAGATAATAAATACCGAGATACTTATCAAAAATCTGACCGTTGACAATGGTGAACTGGTGCTGCCGGGCGTGGGCCGGTACAAGGTACTTACCGTAGGTAATGAATCAGACATGAACCCAGAAGCGCTGGCGAAACTAAATGTATTGGCTCAACAAGGTGCCATCATAGTAGGGCAAAAGCCCGTGGGGGCGGCTGGCCTGAATCACCAGCCCAGGGCTAGTTCGGAGGTAGACAAACTAGCCAGCACCTTATGGACGACGAAAACATTTTCGGCAGGTAACCGGGAAAAAGGTAAAATCTACGCTAACACCGACCCCGCCGAGGTACTTGCCGCTCTGCAGATAGCTCCTGACTTCAGCTATCCTGACCAGCAAGTTGGTACCCTGGACTACATCCACTATGCCAAAAGTGGCAACGATTTCTACCTGATCCGAAATACCACCGATCAGTGGGTATCACGTAATGTCAGCTTCCGGCAGAAGAATAAAACTCCCCAGCTGTGGGATCCCAAAACGGGGGAGATCACTCCTGTCTGTATCTATGAACAGGCTGGTCCTCATACCGCTATGCCTCTGACCCTCCCGCCTAGCGGCTCCTACTTTGTAGCGTTCACCAACGATGAGCCCGGTGCTCACTTTAAGCCGATGGCCAGCGACGAGGGACATCCGCCGATGGTAGAGTATACTACCCAAGGGTTTTATTCTTTGGAGAGCAAACCTATAGATTTGAAAAAGGGATCGGCTTCGCAACGGATTGAAGCGCTTGCACCCGTAACTACCCTGAATGGTGCGTGGAAACTGACTTTTCCTAAAAACTGGGGCGCTCCCGAGAAGGCCACTTTCCCTAAGCTCATGTCCTGGACCGAAGCGCCCGAAAAAGGGATTAAGTACTTTTCGGGTATAGCGGCTTATGACAAATCTTTTGAAATCAGTTCGCTGAAAAAGGATGAACGCGTTTATCTGGATTTAGGAGAATTAGCGGAGGTAGGTGAAGTATGGATAAATGGTAAATCCGCAGGAATTACCTGGTCAAGGCCACACCGTTTTGATATTACAGACGCCGTCAAAGCAGGTACGAACCAGCTGAAAGTGGAGGTGGCCAATACTTGGTCCAACCGCTTGACGGGCGATGCGCTGACCGGCCAAAAATTCACCAATACCAATATTGTGAAAGCCAACAAAAATCTGGCGCCATGGGGTGAAGTACCCCTTAAAAAATCGGGACTACTGGGGCCAGTCAGGATTTTAACCGTCAAACCTACCAAACTATGAAGTACCTGGTCAGGGCTCTCTGTATTCTCTTCCTATTTCCCGCCGGCTTGCAGGCACAGGTGGCAGACCGCGAGGAGTATTTGGCTAGTGTTAAACAGGAGCTGAACGCGGTGTGGCCCAAAAACCGCACGATCAACATCGTTTTCCACGGGCATTCGGTACCAGCGGGTTTTTGGCATGATCACGAGGTGCATACGCTGGAATCTTACCCACATCTGGTCCTGAAAAAGCTGAAAGAACAGTACCCATACGCGGTGATCAATGCAATTGTAACGGCCATCGGCGGTGAGAACTCTCAGAAAGGCAGGGCCCGCTTTGAAAAGGAAGTACTGGTCTACAAACCCGATGTGCTCCTGATCGATTACGCCCTCAACGATCGATTTCTGGGACTTGAAAAATCAAAGGAGGCGTGGGAAGGCATGATTGAAAAAGCCCTGGCGCAAAACATTAAAGTAATACTGGTAACGCCTTCTCCCGACCAAAGAGTGAACCTTCTGGCCGCTGATAATCCGCTGGAACCCCACGCGAACCAAATCCGTCAACTTGCAGAAAAGTACCACGTCGGGCTGGCTGATCCCTATGCGGAATTTAAAAAGATAGCGGCAACCGGAAAACTGGAAGAGTATATGTCACACGTAAACCACCCCAACCTGGCGGGCCATCAAATCATTGCCGATGCCGTGGCGGCGTGGCTAACAGAAAAAAAGTAATGAGTTTTAGTTTTTTTTAGCTTTCCTGCTGTCCATTGTTCTTATATTCTGGATTAGCAATAATGGCAAACTTATACTTATCACCCCGGTAGAAGGATCTCTCAAGCTCCACTACGTGACTCTGGGTGCAGACAACGGCGCTATCCAGAATGAACATTGGAGTGGCTTTTTTTAGCTCAAAATTGTTTTCCAACGCCTCAGGTTGCACAATCTCGACGCTCAAGGTTTGTTTTACCTCTTCTATTTTTAACTGATAGGTCGATTCGTAGGTTTTGAAATAGGAGATTTCGGTGGGCATCCGGTTGATGTTCGGGCAGAGCCTTAGGGAAACATATTTCAATTCGTCCTTAATGATCTCTTCGTCAGCATAACGCAACTGATGAATTTTCAGAACCGGCCCGTCGATTATGAAATGTTTGCCCCCAATCTCCGACGAAATGCCATCCGGAAGGATTGTTTTTTCAAGCACCAGATTTTTTGGTCGGAAGCCTTCGGCCAGCAAACTCTCGTGAAAACCCCGACGGGTGGCATAAATCGAGCCTAGCGTACGAACTAAGTGATGATCTGGCGTCCGGTTCAGTACGTAGGTACCTTTACCCTTGATACGCTTCACCCAGCCATTCGATTCCAAATCCAGCAGGCTCTTGCGGGCGGTGGTGTTGCTGACCTGAAAATCCCGAATCAGTTCATTTTCGGATGGAATCTGGTCCCCCGGTTGTAGTTCCCCCCCCTTGATTTTCTCAACAATAGTTTCGCTGATTGTAATGAATTTGGATTTCTTTGTCATGCTGGAATAAGGTAATACAGGAGAAAAGAAATGGAAACAGACAGGTTCTCATGTGTGGATGAGTAACGATAAAGTAACTCCATTTTCAAGTCGTCTTCGGTGAAAAAGCCCATCTGATCTCACTTACTTTTTGGTGATATTAGTACTGAGATCTGCCTGATTTCTTTGTACTTGCCTCCTACGCTTGTAGAAAAAAGGACGATCATGTGTTTAATTTTTTGCTAAAAAAAGCGAAGACTTACGTTATTTTAGGGCCAGACTGGTCAGATTAGACACCTGCGTATGGGCTTCATGAGCAGTAGCAAGCATGGCCATAGTTTCCTACAAACCTTGATTTTCTGGAATATATAATAATGGCACGAAGTTAGGAAAAGATTAGAACTTCTGCTTGACCCGTAGAAACGGTCGGAAACGCTTTTTACCAGCCCTGCTCCCCTTCTTTCATATTTTTGAGCTTTAACCTTCGTAACTTATTAAAAACGAGAATGAACGGGTAAAAAGACATTGAGAACTTTAATAGTAAAGTAAGGTTGTAATAATTTAAATTGACTTTAAACAATCAGTATAGCTGTGAACTCCATAATTAATGAAGCTTGTCAAATACGATATATAAACGACATAATAACGTTAGAATCTCATCAAAAATGTTTATATTTGTTGTAAAAAACTTATATGCTATGCCTAAACTAACTCGATCCAGCTTTGAAAGAAACGCCAAAGTGTTTGAAAAAACCTGCCTCTGGTGTGGAACTACTTATTACGCCAGTCGTTCAACGGCCAAATACTGCTCAAACACTTGCCGAGGTTATTATAACCAGGCAAAGAACGCCGAAGAAGTGGTTCCCTATGATGAGACAGAAAAAATGATTTCAGCCCTGCTTTCTGAAAACGCGTATTTGAAGGGTCAGCTTCTTCGTTATAGCACGGAAAATGAAGAGTTGCGAACATCACTCGCCGAAAAGAATGGTTCTAAGTGAAAATAGCCGATCCGTTCTTTTCCATCCAGAGCCCCCCTACCCTACTCCTTCGGAAAATGACGGCGTTGGAACTCACTGTATGCAAATGCCGCAGGATTTAGATTCTGATTGTCAATTAACGTGAGGTTAATATCGTAAGCGGTTTTGTAAATTTCGTCCGACGGCACCCGCTGGATAATGCGGTTGATTTGCAAGTTAGATAATTTCAGCTTGGCCAGTATATCATGGAGTGAGATTTTTCCGGCTATTTCAGTAGGCCCTACACCGACCCCTGCGCCGTTAACTTCTTCGGTAAAGATCTGCTGTTGGGCTGAATCACCATCTGATCGCTGTTTGAGCAATGCGCTCGTTGCAAAGTAAAACCTGATTCCTACTACCTTCCTGCCTTTTTTTTCTAAATCAAAGGTAAAGGCCATGTCGCTGCTTTTAAGTTCTTTCATCGCAACGTTGAGCACCTTGATCTTAAAATCCTGGAAGCGATCGTACTTTTCCTGCAAATTGAGCATTTCCCGGAGCTCGTCAATCTCGATATATCGCTGCCCAAAGGTCTGATACTGCTTAAGTAACCAATAAAGCCGGTAGCTATAGAAACTTTTCAAACGGAAAAGCTGCTTAATTTCAGCCTGGGTGAAATTACCCGCCAGATTAAGCAGGTATGGCTTCAGTTTGTTGTTAAACTGTGCCGTTATTGTGGCTTCCCCCTCCTGATAAGCAGCCATGGCCATAAGCGGAAGCACTATGAACTTCTTCCGCATTCCGCCGTTATTTGCTTCTATCAGCGACTCTATCTGGATAACTTTCTTACTCAGGCTAACGCAGGCATCCTTTATGATCTGGTAAGTTTTGCCCCCCGTAGCTTTGTCCATGAAATCTGTCAGGTGGATTTGGCACTCAGAAAACTCTGAGTCTGACTTGCTCAATCGGCTTAACAAAGCGATGAACAGACGCATCTCGTAGGTTGACATGTCAAACTTTGCGTTGACAAGATGATTGTGCTGAGTAGCCTTTCTGGCAATTTGCTTTTCCATTCTATAAAATTTTTTCAATATAGCGACAAAATAATTCTTTTGTCGTCATATCACAGAAATTTCTCAAACTTAGACTTTAACGGTGGACTTTAGTCGTTATATCATTCTCAGCATCGATCATAGGTGGACTTTGGTCGTTAAATGGTGGACTTTTGACTTGTTCAAAGTGGACTTTGGTCGTTACTTTAGTGGACTTTAGTCGTTTCACCAGTGGACTTTGGTATTGTCATAGGTGGACTTTGGTC
>CAZCOG010000058.1:0-34536 GCA_964500445.1 uncultured Persicitalea sp.
TCAAGCAACCAGACACACTAAGAGAACCAGCTGTCGATGTCTTAAAACGATATAAATAATTCAAGTTGCTAGATAAAAGCTTTTGTCAAAGTATGGGCAAACAGGATCAAAATGATCTTCAAGATGAATCCCCGGTCAGTGACTGCATGTATCTTTCTGAGAAACAACGTTGTGATCTCACTAAAAGTGGTCTCAATTGGCTTGCGGTGGTGTCTGATCAGGAAATCGACGGACGGATGGTGGGGCCTCTTCGAGTTCGATTTACGGGCGACAAAGAAATTCAAATCCTCGGCCTCTTTCAGATCGTCCTCCATGCCGTAGTCGGTGAAACCGCTGTCAAGGCAGGCTTCCGATCCCGGCGGCAGGTCGATGGGCATCTGCCGCAGCCCGTCGATCTCAGCCCAAGAGCCCGGTGTAAATCGGACCGTCGACCGAAAATACTTGACGGGGCGGTTGGACTCATCGGTCATCACAAAGACCTTGATGCCATAAAAGTACTGGCGTTTGGAGGCGTTGTACCCCCGGTACTGGTCCCCTTCAAAAAGCCGGCTGCCGGAAATGCGGATGTTGTGGCAACAGCTTACAGGGAAACTGTCGATACGATACACCATGCTCTCATTGAGTGATTTAAATACATGACCCAGTTGCAGAAGCATATCTGACACCAGTTCGCCTAGGCGGTGGATTCGCCGCGAGAAGCGGCTGTTTTCGACCATGCGGGCATCAGCCCCGTCTTTTGCAAGAAGCCGATGGCGTCGGAGTGGTTGCCGCCGAAATGCAGGGCCGCTGCCACGGCGGTGGTGATCACCTCGCTATCGCTGCACTCGCAGTTTGGGTGCTTGCGGTGGCCGATGCCTTTGAGAATATCGTTGATGATCACGTACAAGTATGTGGTTTCTGTGACTATTTTTACTGTGCCGAACATGGGGAGTGTTGGTTTGAGTCCGTAACACTAAATTAGCACTGACCTGTCCGGCTTTCTGTAACTAACAACTTGAATTATTTATTTAACGGATTGCTCGCTGAGTAATCGCTAATTTGCGGGTCACAAGCTTTTGAACCGCTATCCCAATGATCCAGAAAACATCCCTATTCATCCTGCTTCTGCTCGGAGTGGCCAGTTGCCGGACGGCCCGCATAAGTGCCGGCAGCCAATCGCAAGACAAGCCAGTCACCAGGATTGCCTTCGGCTCATGCAGTGACCAGAAACGGCCGCAACCGCTCTGGGACGACATTGTCGCCCAGCAGCCGGACGTCTGGATCTGGCTCGGTGACAACATCTATGGCGACTCACAGTCGATGGATACGTTGAAAGCCAAGTATAACCTTCAGAAATCAAACCCGGTGTATGCGCAGCTGCGGAAATCCGCCTCCATAATCGGCGTCTGGGATGATCACGACTATGGCGTAAACGACGGCGGCAAGGAATATCCGATGAAAAGGCAAAGCCAGCAGCTGATGCTGGACTTTCTGGACGTGGCCAAGGACAGCCCGCTGAGGAGCCGGGAAGGTGGGTACTCCAGCTGGACGTACGGTCCACTAGGACAAAAAGTAAAGGTGATCCTGCTCGACGGGCGTTACTTCCGGGATCCGCTTAAAAAGGTAGATAGGGTGAATGCCCCGGATCCGAACGGAGATATTCTCGGCGAGGCCCAGTGGCAGTGGCTGGAAGCGGAGCTGACGGGCTCCGATGCGGACTTGCACATCATCGGCTGCGGAATCCAGTTTCTCTCCGAAGAGCACCCCTACGAGAAGTGGGCCAATTTCCCGACCGCCAGGAAACGGCTGCTCGCCCTTTTGGGCAAAACCAAACCGAAGGGCGCGATGCTCATCAGCGGCGACAGGCACATGGCCGAAATTTCGAAAACGTCCGTTGCCGGGCTGGACTACGAACTGTATGACATTACCAGCAGCGGATTGACCCACGTCTCCAAGCCGCACGAAGAGCCCAACCGTCACAGGATTGGTACCATGGTGACGGCCCTGAACTACGGGCTGATCCGCATCGACTGGAGCAGGAAACCAGCGCAGGTTTCCGTGCAAATCAAGGGTGACAACCGGGCCACCTACCTCGAGCAGACCGTTTCATTCTCACGCTGAGATTCCACGGGCCTCGGCCGATGGCCGGTGCGCCCCCTTCCCGGTACAGGCGTCCTTCTGCCGTAGCCGATGGGAAACGGTCCTTAACCAAATCTGGCCGAAGGCACCGGGTCTTGTGCCTGTTCGACAGTTGGCGGGAACGGGCCAATGTCCCTTAACCTGGGTGAATCGTAAGTCCTGGCATGGTATTTTTTACTGCGTTGATCCAAACTAATGAGAAAAAATATCATGGCAACTACGGAAAAGGCGACAGCGCTAATCAACGATCTGATAGAAATCAACAACGACCGCGTGGCGGGTTTTGAAAAAGCCCTGGAGGACATCGACGGGGAGAACCTCGACCTGAAGGCGGTTTTCCAGGGTTATGCCCGGCAAAGCCGGGAGAACGCGATGGAGCTGGCCGCGCTGGTCGGTGATCCCCAGGAGGTGGAAACGGGTGAGAGCGTGAGCGGTGCGCTGCACCGCGCCTGGATCGATGTGAAATCCCTGTTCGGCGGCAGCGACCGGGCCAGCATCCTCTCGGAAGCCGAGCGCGGGGAGGACGCCATCAAAAAGGCCTACCGCGATGCGCTGGCCAGCGGCGACCTTCCTGCGGATGCCCTGGGCATAGTGAGCAGCCAGGCCGAAAAGATCAATGCCGCGCACGACGAGGTCAGGGCCTTGCGTGACATGGCGAAGGCCTGATCCGATCGAAATGAAACAAGTCGGAAGCCGCCTCCTTCGGGGGCGGCTTTTTTGGTGCAACTTCCGGCCATCCCCGCCCGATCGGCCTGCGGTCATTTGTCCACATCTGTACCACTGCAAACGATTAAAGGCAGTCGGAAGCCCGCAGGGCATTTTGTCAACTGGCATAGGAAATCGGGCCGACTGTATAAGCGTGTCTCTCTTTTCCCGGGTTGGCCGGCCGGAAGCCAATCGAACGCGATCATGGGACTGAAAAGGATTCACCGGATGACGAAAGAGGCGTATTTTTGTCCGATGGCGCAGCCAATCTGCGGCAGTTACATAGCCAGCTGCCACTGCCTGTTCTGCCTATTCCGGATGGGCTATGGTCATGCGTTTTACGGTCTTGCCCCGGCCCGCCGAAGCGGCTGTGTGTTTAAGTATGCACCCTTTGGCACAACCAATCCGAGAGCGCCTAGGGGTAGAGGATCTCCCGCACTCGTTCGATGGCCACCCTGTTTTTGAATGTGTCGATGTTCTGGAGGAGGATGGTGGTTTTGCCGCTATCCAAATGCCGGTCGAAGTAGTGGATGTAGCCCGCCCAACTGCCGGAGTGACCGGCCAGCCTGCCATACTTTTCATCTTGTCTGAGCATCCACCCGAAGCCGTAGTCCGTGTTACGGCCGTCCTGTGTCTTCACGTTTTTGAAGATTTGCTCTCGGTCCTGGGGGCTGATCAATCGGTCGGTGTACAGGGCCTGGTCCCATTTGAGCAGGTCCCGCGCCGTCGAGCTTACCCCGCGGTCTCCCACCATGCCGTCGAGGAAGTAGGTGAAGAAAGCCTTGCCGTAGCTGTCGGGGGTCACTTTGTTACCCAGGCTGTCCAAAAGGTACCCCTGGGCGTAATTCTCAACCTTTTGTGGTTTGTATTTGCCCTGGTACACCAAAGAATGGTTCATGCCCAGCGGTTTGAAGATTCTCTGATCGAGAAACTCAGCGTACGTCTGGCCGGACACCCGCTCGATGATACTGCCCAGCAGCACATAGCCCGTATTGATGTAACTGAATTTTTCACCGGGCTGGAAAAGGACAGGGGGCTTCACCCTGCCGAACGCATCAATCACGTCCCGGTTGGTGGCGATCCTGCTCTTGTCCCAATGGGCGATGAAGTAATCCGTGTAATTGGGTAGGCCGCTGGTGTGGTGGAGCAGATGGCGGATGGTGATTCGGTCGTAGCTGGCAAGTTCGGGCAGGTACCTGGCCATGGGGTCGTCGTAGGACAGCTTGCCCTGCTTTTGCAGAAGCACGATGGCCATGGCCGTGAATTGCTTGGAGAGTGAGGCCAGCTCGAAGACGGACTCGGGATCCAGCATCCGGTGGGACTGTTCGTCGGCCCTGCCGTAACTTTTCTCGAAAATGGGCGTGCCTCTTTCGGCAATGAGCACATTGCCGTTGAAATTCTTCTGGCCGTACAGCCGGGAGAAAAGGGTGTCGAGCAGGGCGGGCTTGCTTTGGGCCAGGACAGGGGTGGCAAGCCAGGAGATTACCCAGAACAGTAACGGTAGTTTCTTCATATTTTCGGAAAATTGCTGATGGGGAAAGCCAAAAATAAAAAGCGTATATACAATTAACAATTATATATAAATATACGTGTTAACTGGATTGGAAGAGCAGCGGATGGGCCGATCATCCGCAGTCATGACTTTTCATTCCCTGCCATGCCGACAGGATTAAACGCAACCGCTCCAGGCGCAGAGGTCGCCGGTTTATAACTGGGGCCCCGATGGTGACGACGTGCCTTCAAAGCAATTGCTGGGTCGGTTGATGAACCCCGATGCCTGGACGAAAAAAGACGGTTACGCCACCTACGAGTCGGGCTTCAACGCCATCCCGGCCGACGTGCGACGGCCCAACGGCACCAATGACAGAGCAGGCCCGAACTGTACGCTATGGACCACCGACCCAGAGAGTCAGGACAATCCGCTGGTATTCAACATCACCCAGCTATCGGGCAGCGCCTACGCCCGCTTCTGCCCGCAGTCCCTGAGTATGTTCCCGACCCTGACGCCGGTCCGGCTGGTCAGAGACCGTTAGAGGACTTTTACAGAACGACTCTTTTTTTACTAAACACAAAAAAACTATTGCCATGAAATTGCCCCATTACCTGGTGGCGAGTTGAACCCTCTGGTCCTGCCTGACCGGTACGAGGGGGCCAGTTGAGCATCCCTCACCGGCCCATCCACTTTTTGAACTCAGTGGCTCGTTCGCGGCTCACCAGCACGTCTTCGGTTGGACTCGGATTCAGGATCAGCTTGAGCTTGTTGTTGAAGTATGGATGGATTTGCTGAACGGATTTAATATGCACAATAAATTGTCGGTTGGCCCGAAAAAACTGGATGGGGTCCAGCATCGTTTCCAATTCATCGAGTGTGTAGTCGAGCGAAAACTTCTGCCCTTTGGCGGTGCGAAACAAGGTAACCCGCTCTTCGGAATGGAAATAAACAATCTCGCTCACATCGATGGGTAACCACTGCGACAGGTAACGAACCAAAAACCGATGGCGATACGTTGCGGGCTGGGTCTGCTGCCGCAGTTGCTCAACCAGCGCATCGATGGTCACCAACGGAATCGGTGCTGGTTCAGCCCGCTGGTTGAGCTGGTGAAATTTCTGCAAACTGGCCTCCAGTTCGGTTTGCTTGATGGGCTTAAGCAAGTAGTCGATGCTGTTGACTTTGAATGCTTTGATGGCGTATTCGTCATAAGAAGTGGTGAAGATAACCGGAGCTGCCACGGGCGTTTGCTCAAAGATCTCAAAACTCTGCCCATCCGCCAGTTCGATGTCCATGAAGATCAGGTCGGGGGGCGAGTTGGTCTGTAGATACGTCACCGAGGCTTCAACGCTGGGGGTAGTATCCACGACGTGAATCCGAGGATCGGTTTCTGTCAGCATTTTGATAAGTCGGCGGGCGGCCAATTCCTCATCTTCAACAAGTAGAACATTCACAGTATCCTTAGGAATTAAATAACTCATAAATAATTGGAAGCCTGGATTCGTCAGGCCGGAATAAGCGGCAGGGCAACGATGAACTGACAATCGGTTTCGTGCACAAAGGGCCGGGGCTGGCCCAGCAGTTCGTACTTGGCCAGGATGTTGGTTAGTCCGACGCCATTGGAGACGACCCCCTGCTTTTTCTTCTGGATGTTATTCTGAACGTGCAGGTTGGCTAGTTCGTCCGTTTGAATCGTAATCGTTAGGGGCTTGTTGGCTAGTACGACGTTGTGTTTCACCGCGTTTTCGACCAGCAATTGCAGGGTCAGGGGCGGCAGTTGGTAGGTCCGGAAACCGGGATCAATCCGAATCAGTAGTTCGAACCCCGTACCGTAGCGCGTGCGGAGCAGGTGAGCATACGAACGGATGAAAGCCAGTTCCGCGTCCAAGGTGGTCAGGTCCTGCTCCGGTCCGTCGCCACGGTTGGCGCGCAGCACGTAGCGGTAGACCGAACTCATCTCTTCGGTAAACACTTCAGCTTTGCGGGGGTCATCGCCAATCAGCGTCAGCAGGGCATTCAGGCTGTTGAACAGAAAATGCGGATTCACCTGCTGCTTGAGCACGTCCATCTGCTGTTGCATGTGCAGCCGCTTCAGTTCAATTTCGCGCCGGGCGCTTTCCCGGAGCTGGTTATACGTAAAAATAGACTCGTGGGAGCCTGCCGAAATAACGTTGGTAACCAGACCAATCATCAGCACCCAGGGAATGGTTTCGGGTTTGTAGGGGTAGCCGAATCGGTCGTAGAGCCAGAACAGCAGCAGGATTATACTTATCTCCACTGCCACGTACATCAGCATAGAGTAAAGTAGCCGCTGGTTGAACTGATCCGGTGCCCCGTACCGGAAACGCATGTACTTCATCCAGGTCGTAAGTATCACGAAGTTCACCGCGCCCCAACCGTTAATCAGCAGCGTGGCTTTTAGCAGCAGCGATTTGTCCTGAAAATAGACTGGCCCGAAAATAATGTAGTTGATAATGACAACTGCCGGATAATTCAGCAGGTAGATCAGAAAATCGGAGCGGTCGAAAGTAGCCCACTGTTTCATAGCACGAAGAGTGAAGAACAGGCGAAGATACGGATTAGGGAACGTTTACCAAATGCTGCCGACCAGCAGTGTGTACACTACTGGTCGGCGTATAGATCGTTACCGGATGGTTACGTACCGGCGCTGCCAATCGGCGGCGAGGCCTTTCTTGATGGCCTGTCGGCCAAACCAGCGTAGCAGGGGCTGCATGACGGCCGACCAGCCTGTCAGGCACGTATCGCTGATGAGCATCATGTAGCCCAGTGCGTACGGATTGCTGGGTGCCCCCTGCCTGTTTACCTTCCCATCGCGGGCCAGCCCGTAGCCAATCTGCAGGATCTGCTCGAAACCAGGGCAACCCGGCGCAATCCGGCACAGAAATTGGCAGGGTTCACTGCCGGGATTAAAAAAGCGGTGTTTGCTGCGGATGGGTGCCGTAGCCGACTCGCCCGGTTGCAAGTGGATAATGGCACCATCAACTTCGAGGGCCAGTACACCATCCAGGCAGGTGAATTCTTCCGAGAACGTCTCGTGGTAGTGCAGAGGATTGCCCCCTCCCGGTGCCAGGAGCACCTCCACCAGGGTGTGGCAGTCGTTGCTTTCGCGGCTTGTTTCCAGAAAAATAACCTGATCCCTTTGAACGGGATTGATAATGGTGCGTGATTTCTTCGACGCAGTGGAACGTGTTGTTGCGATTTTCATGAGCGAATTTGTTTTGGTTTGCTGGGGCAAAGGTGGTGTATCCAAGGCCCGTAGCCGACGGCCAATCTACCGAAGCAGCATTTACGCTAACCGAAGCGTCACGACAGCCGCGCCAGCATCGCACGGCTCCGCCGGTCGCTGTCCATACGCTACCTGGCATCCCCCCAGCCAGCGGGAAGCCAGCCGCCCACAGGACCGTTCGCTGGATTACCCGCCGGTTCAACGGCGGCAAAACGTGGGTGTCGGTTGGGTACGTCTTTCCGCAGGTCCATCCGGCAACTCTTCCGTTTCGGTGAACCGTGGGCTCGTTTACCCGGACTACCTGGTCACTTTTGTGCCCGTCAGACGCCATCGACCGCTGCGCGAAAGCTCCGCCGTTGACCCGCTCCAGGACACCAAATCTCTCTTCAAACCAAAAATAAATTGACCAATGACCACGCTTAAGCCCCTGACGATGCTCGTATGCGCCCTTGCTACCCTCCTGGTAGGTAACCTCTTCGGTTGTAAACCCGGCGGAGGCCCGGAGCCGGAGACCCCTATCGACCCCGGCGATCCGGTAGGCACGCCCATTGAAACCCCGTACACCGCCATACCCGACGAGTACGTGGGCACCTGGTATGCCAGTCGCAACGCCGGGCCGCTCACTGACAACTGGGCGGGCGAAACGTTCCAGGGCGAACAGGGCTTCGCTGAGTTTCGCACGATGGTATTCACCAAAGACGGAAAAAACGCGATTGAGTATACCACTGAAGTGTTCAACACCAGCACCGAAACCCGCCAGCGCTTTTACCGCATCGTCGGTACGCTGGTGTACAGAGCCAGCCCGGCTTCCATCACCTTCCACGCGCAGCAGGGTACCATGCGGGTATTCAGCAGTAAGTCCTCGGGCTACCAGCAATCGCCGATCAGCCTGAATGAATTGCGTAACTACCGCACCGTCTGGGAAAATCCGCAGGCGACCAACATGCCCAACACGACGAACCTGCTGACGGGTACCATCATCGACCAGAATGGTCGCTACTCGGTGGCCTACAAAAAGGTGGGCAGCGGTAACCCCACGCCCACCACCGGGCTCCCGTCGCCGTCGCCCATCCCGGGCGGCAGTTCGGTAAAAATTGGTGACTTATACTATCCAACGGTAAGCATTGGCAATCAGGAATGGCTGGCCACCAACTACGCGGGGCCCGGTAGCCTGAAGGAAGCGGCCAAGCCCCAGTATGGCACCTTTATGCACTACACAGACCTGAAAAGCATCCCTCTGCCCGCGGGCTGGCGGATTCCCTCCCGGCAGGATTACGAAAAACTACTCCGCTCACAGGGGCTGACCGTCTACGACTGGGGCACCGACGGCGACGATTTGACCTCCCGCCAGCTACTGGGCAAACTGATGGCGCCTAACGTCTGGTCAAAACAGGACGGTTACGCCAATAACCAGTCGGGTTTCAACGCTTTTCCCGCCGACGTGCGCCGTCCCAAGGGCACCAACAACGGCGAGGGGGCCAACTGCGTGCTGTGGATATCGGACAAAACGAATCAGGACGAGCCGATGGTGTTTAACCTGGTTCAGCTGCCCAGCAGCACCTACGCCCGCTTTACCCCCCAGCCCATTAGTTACTTCCCCGAGCTTACGCCTGTTCGGCTGGTTCGCGACAAGTAACGCTTACTATCCAGTGCTAAAAACGCAATACGATCACCATTGATTAACAGACAATCCCATGAAACTTCACGCTTATTTTCTAGCCGGGTGGACACTCCTGGCGTGCCTGACGAGCGGCTGCAAACCCACTCCCGGCCCCATTACGCCTATCCCCCCACCCAGTACCGACGTGCCAAACAACCCGGGTACCGGGGTGGGACAGCCCCTGGGCGAAGTCATCAGCCTGTCCATTGGCCCTGAAGGGGGCAGCCTGACCTCCGCCGACGGCGCAGTTAAGCTGGTGCTGCCCGCCGGGGCGCTGACCAAAACTACGACCATCTCTATCCAGTCGATCACTAATCACGCTCCCAACGGGCTGGGCGTAGCTTACCGGTTTCTGCCCGACGGCACCCGGTTTGCCAAACCCGCCACGCTCACCTTCCAGTACGACAGTACCACCGTTACCAATCCCGACCCCGGGGTGTTTGGGGTCGCCTTTCAGCGCACCGATGGGCGGTGGTTCCGGCAGCCCGGTGCTACCACTGACACGGTCAGGCATCAGATCAGCGTGCCCATGCCGCACTTCAGCGACTGGAGCGCCTACGAACTGGCCAAAATCGAAACCATGTCCGTTGATGGGGGGCCAGCCAAAGGCACCTACCTGGACTTCGGCGCGTCAAATCCCCTGGAGGTGGCCGTTGCGATTCTGGAACCGCTGAACCAGAACGGCTCAGAAGCCAGTTTGGTCGTCAACACGATTACTTGGTCGGTGGTGGGTGGTTCAGCCAACGGGCAGATCAAGGGTGAGGGAGCTACCGCCACCTATACCGCACCGGGGAAGTACCCCCCGCAGAACCCCGCCACGGTAGTGGCCGAGATTACCTTCAAGAACAGTGCATTCAAGGTGTACCTGCTGAAGAAAATTCTGGTTGGCCCCGACTATATGTCGGGTGTATTCGGGGGAATTGTTTTCAACTGGAAAGACGTATACTACAGCCGTTCGACCCCCATTGTACACATTGGGGGCTGGCCGGAAAACGAGTTGCAGTCATTGACTATTCTATTCGCACCGGGCAATCTGGCTTACCCGGTGGGCCGATACAGTTATTCAACGGCAGTGCCCAATAACGGAAACGGGGTAGCGTTTGTAGAATTTGCCAAATCATACGGCGGTTACGACGGCTTCTTATCGGTGAATAACCCCTGCGGATCAACAAAGCCTATCGTCTCACCTGGGCAGGTCATTATCACCCAGGTCGATTACGTAGAGGGTGTGGAATATATCAAGGGGAAGATAGGCACTGCCCTCTACTGCCAGACGGGTCCTTGTCCGGCCCCCATGATTAACGAAACCATCGAAGCGGAATTCCGAATTAGACGGACCGATTAGCCAAAGCAGCCCGACAGCCGCCAACGCATGAGTGCTGACGGGCCTCTTTGACAATTTACCAGCCGGGCGCTTCATCGTCGACGGTTAGTTTTTTCAATTCCCTGTCTGTTATTCCTTTATGAAAGCAATGCCTTATACTTCGCATGGCTGGTGGGTGCAATTGGCTGGCACACTGCAGGTCAATGCCGCCCGGAAGGTGTAGTTGAGAAAGTGGTTGATGCAGCCCCAATGGTGCTTGTCCTGTCGAAACTGGACGGCTCCCCTAGCCGTTTGGTACCGGAATCATCGCCCGGCTTTATCGACTGGCCGATGCACGGGTTCGATGCCTGTTTCGAGACGTGGCTGTCCTGCTGGAGCAACCGGGAAGTGCGCTGCGGCTGGCCGGAGTTCTTCTCGTGCTGTTTATAAAAAAAACTGCCGGGATTGTTCACCGTCCGACCGAGTTTTTACGATTCAGTACGCCAACCAAACAGTTCGGTCAGGTTACCAGCCACTTCAACCGGTTTGGCCCGCGTTCCGGGCTTTCCAGCTAGTATTTTTGAGTCAGAAAATCACCATCCAATGGAAACGCTACATCTCCCCGACTATACCACCCGACGCTCCATTGCCATTAGTTCGATCGAATACGTCGAAGCTATTGGTAATTATTCGCTGGTTCACCTACGCAATTATAAACCCCTGCTGGTGGCCATCACGCTGAAGCGGCTGGCCGAACGCCTGCCAACCTTCTGGCGCATCCACAAAAGCACCCTGGTCAATCCTGCTTGCATCGTCGGCTACCAACTCGACCGGCTGCATCCGCCGTTCGTAGAGCTTTCCCAGAACCGTAGGCTGACCATCTCCCGGCGGCAGGCCAGATGGGTAAAACCGCACCTCGATCTTATGCAGGAACGGGAACTGGTAGCCCGGGCCTGACGCGCTGCGAGAAAACGAAAGCTTCGATCAACGGCCGTTTTTTCCATAAAGGCATCTGCCGAAACGAGTCGCTGATGTGGTAGCTCCCTTCGTATACGTTACACGGGTGGGGTACCGCAGTCACGACTCGTCTCGTTGGGGAACACGCCATTTGTGCTGCACCGATTTTCGATTCGAAAACGGCCATCGCCCGTACGGGGTAGCCCATGCCACCCCGAATCCTCAACGGGAAGCCGATGAACCGGAACAGACCCCGGCCAATCAGTTGGTACAAGTTCATCGGGTAGCGGTAGCGCTCAGCTCAGGTCCTACTGCCCAGATCGGGGAGTCAAACGTGCGACCGTAATGGTCGGTGTAGAACAACACCGTATCCTGGGCTGGATCCTCAGGTCGGCACCAGTGTAACTCGCTCTAATCTCATCGGCTTCAATCAACTCGCTCGGCCGCTTGTGGCAAAAATCCAGACAGATGCCTTCAGTGGAAAATTTGAATAAGGACATCGTAGCGATGGACCGCTCCCGGTAGGGCAGGAGCATGTGGGTTAGCCCGTCAAAGTGGGTTCCCATACGTTCACCCAATTGGAGTTGATAAACCACGGGGGGCGTCGTTTGGGCATCCGGAATCTCTTACCACTGCTCGTGGGTTGCGTGCACATGCCTTTTAAAGTCGGGCATCCCCTTGTAAACGAGGATGCCAGGGTACAGTTCCTGGCTCAGATTAATCAGTTCGCTCATTGGCGTAATATGTGGGGGTACGGTTGGTAATCAGGATTAATCGCCATAGGGGTTGATTGTGTTTGGTTGAACGAACGATACCAGGCAGATCGTCGGCGTAACCCGGCCGTTTTTGCATAACCTGACAAAGTTGGCGGGCAACAGTTACGGTCCACGGGGTGAATCCGGTCAACCGTCAGAACCCGTCTAGGCAGCTTCAAACGCAGGGAGTAAGCCAGAACAGGGCCACAAGTAAAATGCCAATCGGTTGTACCTCTGACGCCTACGCCGGGAAGGAGAAAAGCCATGTGATTTTGAGCCAGCAAATTGGGTGGGAGCTTTGCCCGGCCTGGGGTTCCTTTAGAACGTGTTTGGAAACTATGCTTGGTTTCCTGTCTTAATTCTTCCTAACATGAACGGTACGCCGTCCCGGCTGAATGTTTACCAGAAGTAGCCAACCGATCGAAGAAGATAGGGTGAATTCGTAGTCTTTCATAATCCTTCGAAAAAACGGGGGCACCCGTGCGCTTCGTCCAACCTATGCTTCTCTCCACGACCCAACGCTTGCCAATGCGGGTGCCCTTTTGGTAGGGCTACCAGCGTTTTAACGTGTACCTACCAAAGTTTTTGATTCCATCCCGACTGCTGCGGGGAGAGGCGCTCTTTCGATCCAAGAAATAGAAAACCCCACTATATCCCCTGTCCCAGCCATATTCCAGTGTATCGAGGGTGATCTTCACCGCTCCTTCGATCAGCTTGCGATCATGGCGGCGCACTCCCAAATCCATCACGAACCATATCGCCTCGATGGCATGGCCGGGATTGAGCAATCGCCCTTCGAAACGATCCGAAAGCTGTCCTTTGGGCGTGACATTTCCCAGAATCATGGCTACGGAGAGATAGCCAAAATAATGGACGGCTGCAATATTTGGTTACGAACATGGTCAATCTGGTAATCAACAAACTGCCTCCCTTTGATCCACAAGTGGGTCAAAGGGAGGCGGATACTTACTTGCTCAGCGTGGGGTTTGCCTACCAGTTGCCTTTGGTCAGTTGTGCTCCCTGCTTGTCTGTATCGCTGAGGTAAAGCCGCAAAGCGGGTTGGCCCTTCACATCGGTTTCAATACCATAAGAATACGTCCGGTGGGCATTGGCCATCTCCTCTGCCGATGCATCGCGCTTAAAATTCTTACCTGACGCGCAGCCAAATTCTCCACGCTGGGTACCCTGAACAGGTACCAAAGTGATGGATCGATCGGCCTGATTGAACGTGGCCTTTCCTTTCCAGTAGGTGTAGGCTGCGGTGCGGCAACCATAGTAGGTTGTTGCGTTTATGACGTACATTTCGTACGTGCCATCGTTCCGAAAATGAAAGGCCATCGCCTGTTCGGAAGCTGCTCCCTGGTAGCTGCCGTCGGTCCCCCAGAAGCTGCTGGGCGAGAACGTGCCGTAAGTCCATTTTCCAGCTACTCCCGCCGGAGGCGAAGAGGGTGTGCCATCGACTGCCTCGACGTCGGTAGGTTTAGTACATGCCATACTCAGCATACCCAGGAGTACGGCCATAATAGCGATTGATTTTGATAAATTTTTCATGGTTGTTTTTTGTCTGTAAAGCAATTTGGATAAGTAGAGGGTAAGTAAAAAAGGGACCGTTTGGCGTCCTTTTGTTTCCTGCATTGCCCGTCGAAGATAGCTTTTAGTGCACCGACAGGCGAGCAGGCTCAAGAGCAAATCATGGCTAATAGATTTGAGAAAATACATTGGACTGTTTTTGATTACAGTAAAGAAACTTTTGACTGTCTGAAATAAGTAGCTACCTGACCGGGGGCTTTCTCCGGTGACACAAAGGTGATGAACGTGTGTAGAGGAAAATAAGAGCTATGCTTTCAGACGTCACATTGGCAGACTGAAGTGTTCATTTTACAAGTTAAACTGAACAGCCGCCCGCACTGCAAAAAGTCACTCGTGTATGAGCCGCTGTGGTCATGCAGTCGGTGCAAATCAGTTCCGTATTGTGCCAGGCACAGTACTGGTTACATGCATCTATTTCCGCACGAAGCCAGCCAAGGGCCTTCATCATTGAACGGCATATCGGCTGGCGGTCGGAGAGGGAGCTGCTTTCCGGTTGGCCCACCACAGCACTACCGCCATCAGACAGCAGATTGACTCGATCAGCAGCCATTGCCGTCCGAAGTCTCCCAATGCGCCTTCGGCAAAGATGGTGATGGTGCGCGACAGGGCGTAGAAACCCCACAGCAGGCTCAGAAAGGCTACCCCCTTAGTGACATCCCGCAGCATGAGGTAGATCAGGCTGATAACGATCGTCATTCCCACCCCACCGTAGACACCCCGGATGGAACTGAAGGCATCGGTGCTGGTCAGTTTTACCCCCACCAAATCCATGACCGACTGGGGATCGGAAAAAGCCATAAAGCTGACTGAAAGAAGGGCGAGTGCCGATAACATGATGAATGCCTGAGCCGCCCGTTTGAACATTGTTTGCGTTTGCATGTGCTTGTTGTTTAGTTTTAGTACGATGCAAAATTGGGGGCGCATTCGTCAGCGATTATTGGTATTTGCCAAGATTTATCGGCTGCCCAGCACCATGGCAATTTTACCAGCCCAGCAGCAGGCTTGACAGTACCGGCGGCACCATTGCAATACCAGCAGACGGAGCAGGATCCGCGCTAGCATCGAAAGGTGGTAAACCAGAAAAATTTTCTTCTGTACTACAGAATAATAGTACTTTGGGTAATGATCGGCACGGTTACGCCACAGACTCCCCGGATACGCTCAGCCGTCCGGTCCTGTTGGTTTGGCCGTGCTGGTGTTGGGTGGGGGTTACTCCCGTGTACTTCTTGAAGGCAATGGAAAAATGCTGGGCGTGCTCGTAGCCCAGTTGATCGGCGATTTCATCCACCGACAGCGAACTATGGCGAAGCAGCCGACCGGCGTAATCCATGCGCAATTGGCGGAGGTAGTTGAAGACGGTGGTATCGAAAAGCTGGCGAAAACCCTTCTTGACCTTGAACTCATTCAGGGCGCAATACCGGCTGAGGTGCGCCAGCGAGTGCTCTTGCAGGAAGTTAGCATCCAGATAAGCTTTCAGCTGGTGCAGCTTTTCCACCTCCCGAGGTGGCAGACTGGCCGTGACGCCGCCCGGTGTCCGGAATTGGTCGATCTGCATGGCCACCAGCTCCAGCACGCGCGATTGTATAAGCAGGTTACGCATGGGTCCCGTGGCCCGAGTCTGGCAGATGTCATTGAGCAGGTGAAGCATGGAAGGCGTAATGGTCTCGACTCCCCGCATCCCGGAAAAAGGACGCTGGTGTTCCAAGTCCGTCAGAACCCCATCGCTCCAGGCATCGCCCTGCCCTAAGGAAGATACAAAGAAATCTTTGTCCAGGTTAACCAGCAGCATCGACAGCCTTTGGTTCCCGTAAAATTGATTTACGTGGCCCGTATCCGGAGTATGAATCATATTGTGGGTCCCGGCGCGCATGGGCAGCTCGTGATTCAGGCCGCTGAAGCAGGAGTGTATCGCCCCCTCCAGCATGAAATTGATACTGATGCCATCGCAGGGAGTGGGATCGAATAATTCAAAGTCGTTGGTTGGTCGCCATTCCATGTGCATGACCTGCAAATGTGGGAATGTCGTATTCTGCACCTGTACCCCACCTGCCTCGGGATGCCGGAATTCCACCCACCCACCGGCCGTCGCAGGAGGTCCTACCAGTAGATCGGGATTCAAAACATCCGATGCGTATAAAACAGGCGTGGGCATAGGTAAGAAAAAGAAAGTTGCAATGGATTTTACAGCTTCGCTTGGAATTTACGGCAAAAGTACCTCTTCACTATCAATAAAAAATAGCTTGACTTATCAAATGGCATTTACAAAGAAGCAGACGACTGTTTTGGCGTTTGGGGTGCCAGACCTTCTTCGCTTAATCCGGCTTGCGTAGCTTATTATCCGTTGTGCGTAGGCATCTCATGCACGGTTCGAAAGACCTTTGTAGCATCAAGTTTTCCTGAACAACAGGGACCTCAAACAACACTTTAAATGTCATGAAAAAATTACTCAAAATTGGAAAATGGATCGGCCTAAGCCTGGTCGGGATCGTGGGGTTGGCCCTAGTCGCGTATGCCTTCATCCGTAATAACATCAATCAGCGCGCCCAGAAGCAGTACCACTTTGCCGCCGAAGACCTGTTTATTCCCGACGACAGCGTCACGCTGGAACGAGGGGGGCACCTGGCCGCTATCAAAGGATGTTTTGAGTGCCACGGTACGGACCTGGGCGGAAAGGTCATGGCCGACGATCCGGTCCTGGGAAGGTTGGTAGCTCCCAACCTCACCCGGGGAGAAGGCGGTCTTCCTGCCAACTACGGCACCGCCGACTGGCTGGCGGCACTGCGGCACGGGGTGGATCCCAATGGGCGTCCGCTCCTGTTTATGCCCTCCCACGAAACTACCCTGCTGGCCCAACCCGACCTACAGGCCCTGATTGCCTATTGCCGACAAGTACCGGCCGTCAATCAATTGTTGCCCACCACCGAACTCGGAGCAATTGTGAACGTGCTGGGGTACTTCGACAAAATGCCCCTGCTGCCCGTGGAAAAGATCGACCACCAGCAGCCGATGGTAGCCCGCGTCGACACCAGCGAAGGAGTGGCCCAGGGCAAGTACCTGTCCATATCCTGCACGGGCTGCCACCAGCCGACGCTCAAAGGGGGCGACCCCGTGGCTCCCGGCCAGCCCCCCGTACCCGACCTCACCAGCACTGGTAATGTGGGCCGCTGGACGCAGGCGCAGTTTATCACGACCCTGCGCACCGGCAAGACGCCCAGCGGGCACCAGATCGACAATGATAATATGCCCTGGAAGATGACCGCGCAGTACAGCGAAGCCGAGCTTGCCTCGCTCTACCAATACTTTCGCTCGCTCTGATCCGTAACTACCCTTCTTTATTACCATCGAACGCCATGAAATTTCTTCAATTTTTAGTCACCAAACTGGGTTCTCCACCGGCCCTCTATTCGCCCACGGACGCTCGGGACGTCGCCAGCCTGACCGCCTCCCAATGCTGTATCACGCTCTCGGTTTTGGGGGAAACCCACTACTACCCATCCGTTGGCGTCTGTCGCGTAGCCGAACACAAAACCAGCCAGTTGTGGTACCTCGACCTGGGAGGTAATGGGGGGAGCTTCTTCTCCATTGCCCTTGGGAACGTCGGGGCAACGGCCTACACCTTTGGCGGCGCGATCCCGGATGCGCCGGACCTGGCCATCCTGACGTACGGCTGCAATCAACGGGTTTACTCCTCGCACTGCGAACCCACCCACGGGTCGGCCCGCCGGGGATTTTCCCAGGGTTGCCTCAACGTGGATTTTCTGGACTTCAGGCGACGGGTGGTTATCAGTTTCTGCGGAACCCTGATGCTGCTTCATGCCGAGAGTCAGCTTGGCCAGGCCTTGTCCATAAGCGGTCGGTTCTGCCTTGGCTGCTGAGTTAGCTTTTCCATTTTTTATTACAACCACTTATTCATTTTTAGCCATGAAAACCTTTTTTAAATTCCTTGAATCGCGCTACCAATTTCTGGCCGTCGTCTGCTCAACCCGCCAAACCGGCTGGTTCATTATTCGCCATCTGCCCTTTGTATCCCTACTGATCCTGCTAAACGTAGCCGGCTGCCGACCGAAGCAGGAAATTAACCCCGGCCTGACCGCCAACGCCGGTCCCGACCAGCAGACACTTGTAGGACAATTGGTTACCCTGATAGGCACGGGCACAGCAAGCAAAGGGGCTCCCCTGACGTTTCAATGGACTATTGTGACCAAACCCGCCAAAAGTACGGTGGTATTGGCGACGCCCGATACCGAAAAAACGACGTTCGTTCCCGACGAGGTAGGTACCTATGAACTGATGCTGACCGTATCAGACGGAAAAGCTTCTCAGACCGACCGGGTAGCTATCACGGCCACAACAGCGCAGCCGCTGGTGATCGATAAAGACATCACGGTGCAAACGGTGCTGATCGACCGGATCGCCAATCCTAATCTGCCGGACTACGTGGTACCCAAAAGCATTGCTGTGAAACACCAGTTGACGATTGAGCCCGGCGTGGTCATCGCCTTCGAGCGCGATGTTCGGCTCGACGTCGCGGAAAAAGGCGGCATACTGATCGCCCGGGGAACGGCCGAGAAGAAAATCCGCCTGGTGGGCGTGAATCCTGCCAAAGGCTACTGGACCGGCCTCATACACTTCTCGGGCAGCAACGCCAATATCCTGGAACACGTCGAGGTACTGCACGCGGGCAGCCAGCCGCTGGCCGATAACAAAAAGGCCGGACTAGTACTGTTCAAGGAGAGTCAGATCAGTTTGAAGAACTGCTTTTTCTCCCTGCACGAGGGGTACGGGGTCTTTGCCGTCGAAGAATCCATCCTGCGGGAATTTGCGGCCAATACGTTTAACGGCAATTCCGAGGCAGGCCTGCTGCTCTCCACCGACAACGTTGCCAAGCTGGACGCGGCTTCGATCTTTACCAGCGGCAATGGTCGCAATGTGGTCGAAATCAACGGACCTTACATCGGCACGCCCGGCCAGTCTGGCGAGATTGTCTGGCCCGGCTTTGCCGATAAAACACCCTACCGGCTCCTGAACGACGTGGCCGTACGAGCGGGCTGGAAACTCGAACCCGGCGCAACGGTCGAAGTAGAGCGGAATGCGGTCATTCACGTCAATGAGTCAGGGTACCTGAGTGCCGTGGGTACGGAGGCCAGCCCGATCCGCTTCAAAGGAGCGGGTGCTACGGCTGCCTACTGGAAGGGAATTCTGTGCCTGTCGCCCAGCAACCGCAACGCCATCGAAAACGCCGAAATCCTGAACGCGGGCAGTAGCTCGATTGCCGGGGGCGGCCTGGCCAGCCTGGCCGTCTACGGCGAAGGTGCCACGATAAGCGTGCGCCAAACCCGCATCAGCGGGAGTGGTGGCTACGGTATTCTGGTGGGCTACGGTGCCAAACTGAACGCCGATGCGGCAACTGGCAATACGTTCACCAACAACGCCAAAGCGAATATTGAATACAGTCATTAAAATATAAAACCGGGCGTTTTACGGCTGCGCCCACGAAAGGGTACATCAGATTTCGGGCGAGTTCCGGGTAGCGGCCATCGATTATCAGAACTACCCGGAATCAGGGGTACTTATGGGGCGACGGCTCCTGCGGTAATGGATTCAATGCGGCGAATTGTCCTGATCGTTTTCGGTCAGGACAATTTGTCTTTTAAATTTTGAAAAGAATCTGCCTACCAAATTGACTCAGTGGCAATTCCTTTTATTTTTGCTACTTAATAACATTGACCTGAAAAGTTAAAAAGGGACCTGCATCAAGAGAGCTATGGATCAGTCAATTATTGAAGTCCTGGAAGCCATGGATTTTGCGGTCGAATGTCAGCCGGACGCTGCCCCCAAAAACAGGACCGACTTTAGTCTCCAATGCCGGCATCCGAAAGCCGGTTTGCTCCAGATAAAGCAGAACATTTTGCCCCATATGCAGGTAATGGGCCTGGACTGGCAGACCAACCAGCCCTGCGAGTTGTACAATCCTACGATTTCCGGCACGATCGAACTGTACTTCATGCTCGAAGGGACGGTCGAGTCGCGCTTTAAAGGCCTTCATGACGACGTACCTCTGCCCGCCAGAACGCATAACCTGATACATACCCCCGAGCCAGGACACGTCAATCGGTTGGATGGCAGAGAGGACCTGGCCGCTATGATCATCCGGCTCGATCGTGATTTTTTCGCGTCTTCCATCGGGGCGGATGACGCGTGGAGTGAGCAGGTGACGATCGATCTGGAACGCAATCGACCGTTTTCCGGCGTACCGGGACGGCAAACCATTACTCCCCAGATGCTCTGTCTGATTGACGATATCCGCAACTGCTCCGTTACGGGCCCGATGCGTAACCTGTTGATCCAGTCAAGAGTACTGGAACTCGTGGCGCTGGAAGTGGATCAGTTCAGAAAGCCCATAGCTACCCAGCAACTTCTGCCTGTGGATGAGGCTGAAAAGCTGCACCAGCTGAAAGCTTACCTGGAAACCCATTTTCTGGAAGATCACTCACTGGCCGGACTAAGCCGCTACTGCGCGCTGAATGAATTCAAGGTCAAAAAAGGCTTTCGCCAACTCTTCGGCACGACCGTCTTTAACTACCTGCGTCAGCTGCGCATGGAATATGCGGGTGAGCTATTGCGCCACCATTCTCTTTCCATCGATGAAATTGCCGACCGGCTACGTTACGAACACGCCCAGCACTTCTCGATTGCCTTCAAAAAATACACGGGCCTGACCCCGTCGCAATATCAGCAGGGTCGGCCTCGGCCCGTCGCCAACACACCTTCCCTTGTTGCTGCTTAGGTAGCCCCCTCTTTCTTTCTCGTACAAAATCCGCTGTGCGTAGTTCCTAATCCGTCGAGCGTAGGTCGGGCCGTGGCCTGACCTCTACTTTTGTGTAGCGAATACACAATCAGTCAACGCCATGAAAAATGTACCCTTGTTCAATGCCACGCCCTGCTTTGGCAACCCGGCCTTGGTAGGGGTAGCATGACTTGGGCGGCGAGAGAACCCTCGTAATCCATTACTATTAACCATATCCAAACAATTCCTTAAAGTCATGAAAACGAAACTATGCCTGGCCGTCACCCTGGCAATTGTCAGTGCCCTGCTGGCCTGTGACCCCAAAGAGGACCTTTCTCCCGATGGTTCTGAACAACCCTCTGTGGGAACCATCACCGGAGTAGGCAATCCCGACGGAAACGCCATAAGCCAAACGATCGGTCCCGAAGGCGGCAGGCTGGCTACCCCCGACGGCGTGGTGCAACTGGTGTTGCCCGCCGGGGCGGTGACCCAACCCACCACGATCACGATTCAACCCATTACCAACCACACCCCCAATGGCATCGGGAAGGCGTACCGCTTCTCGCCCGACGGCCTGCAATTCGACAAGCCAGCCACGCTGACATTCCAATACACGGATGATCAGGTAACGGTCAACGAGGCAGAAGGACTCAAAGTAGCATTTCAGGGTGAAGACAAGGCTTGGTACAATGTAGCAGGAGTGCAGGTCGACACACAACAAAAACGCATCAGTGTACCGATGGCTCATTTCAGCGACTGGAGCGCCTACGAAACTACGTACCTGGAAAGCTTCGTGCTCAATTCCGTAGGAAAGCCCCAAACCGATTTCTTACAATATGGGGATCGCCTGAACCTGCTTATTGTCGATCTGTCATTTTCACTGGACGACGCTATCATCAAAATGGCGGATGCCAATTATGGCGAAGTCAAAGACGTAAAGTGGTCATTGGTCGGAGCGGGAAAGCTAGAGAAAACCGCTACCAAGAAGGGCATCGTGTACGTGGCTCCCGCCTCGGGCACAGAACGTATCCAGGTTACCGTCAACGCCGAGATAACCTTTCAGAAGACGAATAAGAAGCTAATTATCATCCAATCCATCTACGTAGGCAACAACTACCTCGAAATCACATTTGACGGGCAAACCCGCGTTTATAATGACGTCAGTATAGAGTTTGCCAACGGGCAGTGCGAGCTCAACGCCGGTAGCCGCGAGGATGACTATTTTACGATGGCTATTCTGGGCCAAGCGGCGGGTACCTACCCGTTTGGCAACGTACTGAAAAGTGAATCGGGCATCAGTTCGGGTTATTACAATCAGGGCAAATACGCCTACCGAACCTATTACAGCTGCCTGGGCGACCATGATAAAGGTATTCAGATCACGGAAGGTTCGATCGTCATTGAGGAACTCCGAAGAAACCAACTCATTAAAGGTAGTTTCTCAGGATCGCTCATGAAGGACGATAACGAAAAAGATTGTCCAGACGAACAGGTTCCCATCAAGGGTACTTTTTACATAGCTAACTGATTACGAATGCCTCCTTCAACATATTTTACAATATCCTGAAACATACATGGATACGAATGCCTCCTTCAACATATTTTACAATATCCTGAAACATACATGGAATCGTTACTCTTACCCGGCCACGCCAGCAGAAGCCACGTTCCGGTGACTTCGATCGAGTACCTCGAAGCGTCAGGCAACTACTCCCTGATTCACTTCAACGACCAGCGCCCCCTGCTGGTGGCGGTCACCCTCAAACGCTTTTCGGAACGCCTGCCTTCGTTTCTTCGCATTCACAAAAGCACACTGGTGAATCCTGCCTATATAGTGGACTACCATCTCAAGCCGACCGACGACTCATTTGTCAGTCTTCCCGAAAACAGGAGGCTATCTGTTTCCCGACGGCAGATCAAGCCATTAAAACCTTTGCTACCGGAACTTCGCGCCGCTAATTCAAAGGTAGTTTCTGCTCCCGTCCCAGGCAGCGTTTTGGAGTGATCAGTTAGTGTTACATAGATATTACAACTCTCCGCTTACCAAATCAATAAGACCATGAAAAACCTGATGATTCTGGTTGCTGGCCCGTACCGGTCTGGCACCGACGATGACCCCGAGCGCATGGCCGCTAACCTGCGGTTCCTCGAATCAGTCACACTTACTTTATTCCGGGCCGGCCACATTCCCATGATCGGCGAATGAGTGGCCCTGCCGCTACTGCGGTTGGCGGGCGGGCAACGGCCCGGCGATGCCGCCTGGCAGGAAATCCTGTATCCGGTGGCCAACAGGCTGATTACGCGCTGTGATGCGGTGTTACGCCTGCCGGGTTCCTCCCAAGGAGCGGATGAAGATGTCCGGTTGGCCCAAACGCTGGGACTGGCCGTTTACTATCACCTGGAAGATGTTCCCGGCTGCGAGCCAACAGATTTACATTGAAACACATAACTTGTGATCTATCGAACGCGCCCAACCCTCTTCGCCAAACTGGTAATTGGTCACAAATCTGGTTTCATTGACGGGTTTCCCATTCTGTTTAGAATACTACCATTACAAGCACTTTCAAGCAATATTTTACACGGGTGTGCTGGCTGCCCTGGCCAATCTCTTTCTGGCAGTTGTTTTCTACGCCCTGATGCTGCTGTTCAGGGATTTTGAAAAGTACCATATCCCCGCCGTAGTAGCCGTTTTGGTAACCAACATTGTTTATGCACTTACCCTTATTTTTTCCAAAGTCCGGGAAAGGTTTTAGTTATAAACTGCCGGAATCTGGGAGTTGATCCTGGCCCTGATTCTGCTGGCTACCTTCATGGTACCCCAACTTTATCTCGCCCCACGATATAGCGAGTTTCCCCAGGCCGGTCAAGGCATCTGGGACGAGGTAGATGGCACCTCCGACGTGATGGACTGGCTATTTGCCCAGAAGCGCGATTAACTGCATTATTTCTTAGCCTTTTCGTGCATCACGAATTGTTTTTCTTTACTTGATGACCCCAAAAATAGAGGCGATAAAATCCATTTCGGGTACCCCATTTAACGGGAGCACCTTCCCGACGAACTACCTACACGGCCCCAGGTGCGCTGAACACCTATTTGTTTTCGAAAAAGAAAAACGAAGTCATCGTGCTGACGCGCAAGGACAGGGCAGGGTCCTGACCGAAAAGTACGGACGGCAGATTTTTGCCAAGGTATCCGGTGTGTTCGTCTATGACATGGGCGGCACGGCCAATCAGGTCAACATCTAACAGAGCAGCACTGTACGATACTCGCCTGTTTAGGTGCTTTATGCGAGGGGCCGAGGGTCACTGCAACCAAGTGTCTGGCCAGGTATAGCCCCTGCTGCTCGATGAAGGAACCGAATTATTGGCCCAGTTCCTTCACTGCACATCCATAGCCTAGTCGTCCCTGTGTCACTTCAAAGCCTGCATTCGACTGTCATCGAGCCGACCGATTGTCTGCTAAGAAGAGATCGGCATTGGGTACGAGCCGGGCGGTACGTTCGGGGCATTTACCTAGAGGGGTGCTACGAGCGACTCTGGAAAAGCTGGCAGGCCATCTTCAGGCACTGGCTTCCCGCCAGTGGTTGCAGCCTGCGACCGGCGGCTAGCCTGGAGGTATATCAGGGAGCCGATGGCTTTCAACACCGGCTGCCGGTCCCGGTCCACCAGGGCGATTGTTTGGTGGCGCTGCCTGAATCGGCCCTCTTTGATCCGATTTACCCATTTTTTTTGCCCCTGCTTGGCAAGTCCATGCACATATAGTTCTATAATTTGAAAAGTTATAGTTTATGGAAGAGCCTCAAAAAGTGTGACGGTACGCCGTTGCGGGGCAACTGATACAAAGTAACGATGGTATCCGAGCTTTCGTCAAGTTGCAGAGCAGCCAGCCCCGATAGCTATTTAACTTTAATTGTATTAGCGTGGGACCTTCGCATTTTTTGATGTTCTCTAGTTTTGTTCTATAATTATCAAATTGCATTGCAAGTTCAAGCACATTAATGTAAGTTAGTACCGGATGTTGCTTATTCCGTTCTTACTTCATGTTCTTAGTGATTTCACCACGCTTTTTGCGGTACTTTTTATTAACAGCACTGTATGTAGCTTTACTTGTACCAGGCTTTACCAAGACTTTTGCTTTTGAAGTCCATTTCAACCGCGTCGTCGCAGATAATGGCCTTAATACAAACTTTATCAATTGTGTAGCGCAGACTTCCGATGGCTATATTTGGGTAGGCACGCCGAATGGGCTGCACCGGTTTGACGGTAACAATTTTCACCAATTCAACATCGACGGGCCAAACCGTCTTCCGCCACTTCCGGTGGATGAGATTCTTCGTATCGGCAATGGAAAACAATTACTGATACGAATGGGGAGTCAGATAGGCTTGTTTGATACGGAACGATTTACGTTTCAGGTTACCACTATTTCAACACCTGGCAAACAATCCCTCAAATATGCTTTTAAGCTGAAACAAGACGGTAAAGGGAATGTCTTTCTGATTATTTACAATGAGAAAATATTCGTTTACAATGTTGGTAAAAATGTTTTTGAAGCGAATCCCGCCGTTATCGATTACCCTGCGACATTGAACCCAACCGCCTTGCATAACATTTGGATTGGGTCAAAGAGCGGAGTAGGGGTTTTCAGTGCGCAGGAGAAGCGTTACTTTTCGGCGACAGATGCGTCAGAATTTCAGGCAACATTGAAGAAAGCGTCATCCATTCAGTTTGTTAAGAATCTTCTGATCGACAGCCGCGGCCGGCTGATCGTCCACAACTGGCCGGAGCAGGGGGCATCGGCTAATATATTCCTGATTGATCCGACCCGGAGCAAGCCGAAACTCCTGCAAAGTCAGCCTTCGGTAAATTTGAATTACTATGAATTGTCTGCTTTGGAAGAAAAACAGGGCATTGTCTGGGCATATGGAACGGGCATTTTCAATATGCTGGAAGATGAGGAGGCAGGTTTTCGCTCCTTTTACGATCCCGCCAACCCCGATTTCGGAATCAATGCCAAGCACATTTACCAAATCTTTGAGGACCGGGACAAAAATCTGTGGCTGGCGACGGATAATGGCCTTTACACCATGTCGATCCTGGAAGATCACATCCGCAACGGAACCATTGCAAACTTGAAAGGTGCCACGTTGACGGGCGTAAAGGCATTGCAGGACAACAAACTCATTTTCACAAGCTGGGGCGGCGGTATTACTGCATTGCAATATGATGCGCAGCTGCGGTTACGGAAAGATGAGGCGCTCGTGCGGGAAATTTATCAGGGGGCTCCAAAAGGTGATCAATGGTATCAGTTTGTCTGGAATCTTTTTGAAGATCCTGCTTCCGATAAGCTGGTGATCGGCTGCCAGCATGGGCGGCTGATTTATCACGACCGCCGGAAGCATCGCTCAACATTTATAGTCCCGGCGGTATTCAAAGAATCCACGATCCGCTCCATTGCAGCAGATGCAAATAAAGATCTTTGGTTTGGCACGCATACGGGGCTTCTTGTCAAGCAAACAGGAACCGCCTACAGGCAGGTCGCTAATTTCGAACACCCCATAGTGAAGTTGTACAGTGACGGGAAAGGCAAGCTTTGGATTGCAACGGACGGCCAAGGCATTTTTGAGTTCAATACCGAAACGGACCGGCTGGTCAAGCATTACGACAACAAACACAATGGACTGGCAACCGACCGCGTGTCTGACCTGCTTTTGGTCAACGACAGCACGCTGGCCGTGGTTACCACTGCCAATTTTAACCTAATTCACCTGAAAACGGGACAAGTGCAGAATTTCACCCGGTACAATGGAATGCCGGCTGGTGTGGTAACCTCTGTACAGCAGGATTTGCAAGGAAATATTTGGCTGTCAACGGTTTCGGGAATTTGCCGACTAAACCTAAAAACCGGGCGGGTGCATTTGCTTGACCATAGTTTGGGACTGGCCGACATGTCCAATTCCGGTAACCTGATGCTCACCTCGGGCAGGTTGCCCGACGGCAAGCTCGCATTCTGTGCGCAAAACAACTTCGTGATTTTTGATCCGCTCAAAATGATTTCCGCGCGGCCCGCACCCGATGTGGCGATTACGGAACTCAAACTTTTCAACCAACTTCTCCCGCTGGACTCGCTGGAAAAAGTCGGTGGCGTAACGCTAAGCCATGATCAGAACTTTATCACGATTGCGTTCTCTGCATTTGCGTACGGCAGCGAACCACAACCAGCTTACTATTACCGCCTGCAAGGGGCGGGGCCGGAATGGATCAGGACCGACAATAATAATTCGGCAACCTTCGCTTCGCTCAAACCTGGCAAGTATGTTTTCAATGTAAGGGCCCAAAATAAGGAAGGCCGCTTTTCAGAGCACATCACAAAGTTGCCCATTTACATCAGACCCGCTTTCTGGCAAACATGGTGGTTCATGGGTCTGGCAATCCTGGCAGCTGTTCTGCCTTTCTACATTTTTTATCAACTGCGGCTCAAACGCATTCTGGCCATTCAAAAGATCCGGGAAGGCGTCGCCCGGGACTTGCATGATGATATGGGATCAAACCTGACTTCCATTTCTATTCTGAGCGAAGTGGTTTCAAATACGTTGTTGCCTGCCCAGCAGCGTGAGAAGGAATACGTTGGGCGAATCAGCACGAGCAGCAGTCAGATGATGGATGCGATGGACGACATCGTGTGGAGTATAAAGCCCGATAACGATTACCTGCACCGCATTGTCGCACGTATGCGGGAACACGCCGCTTCGGTCCTGGAACCGCAGGGGATCACCTTTACATTTGAAAATATCGAAAGTGACCGGATGCTGAAACTACGGATGGACGACCGGCGTAACCTTTTCCTGGTTTACAAAGAAGCACTCAATAACATCTCCAAATATGCGCAGGCCACGCATGTGGCAATCAGCCTGCATTACCGGAGTGGACAAATCGAGCTGAACGTAACAGACAACGGGGTGGGTTTTGACGTCGCTGCTGCGACTGACGAGGGGAACGGCCTTACCAATATGAATAGGCGCGCGGGTGCATTATCCGGTAACCTGAACATCTCGTCTTCGCCGCAAAATGGCACGCAAATTACGCTTACATTTCCTTTGAATACCAGTCTGCGTAGTCGCCGGAAAGGTCGCTGGCTTTCTTTGTAAGTATTATCTGTTTTTTAAAGCTTTTGCAACCGCTTCGCTTTTGGAATTGACCTGCAATTTTTCATAAATCCGCTTGATGTGCGACCGCACGGTATCGAGCGAAATGAACAATCTATCAGCAATCAATTTATAGCTGTAACCTTCCACGAGCAGTTCCAGCACATCTTGCTCCCGCGCAGAAAGTTCGAAATCCTGCTTCGGGCCGCGTTGTGTGCCTGAAACCATTTTGAGCACCTGGATCGCAATGGAAGAAGTCATCGGCGCGCCGCCCTGCAATGCATCGCCCAGAAATTCAATCAGCTTTGCCGGCGGTGTTTTTTTCAGGATATACCCCTCGGCCCCAGCCTGAATCGCTTCGAAAACGTGCTTATTGTCGTCGAAAACGGTGAGCATGATTACTTTGTAATTCAGGCCCGCCGCCCGGAGCTGCTTTAAACCTTCAATTCCATTGTGCGGGGGCATATCGATATCCATCAGGATCAGGTCCGGGTTGTGCGTTTTTACATCCGCGACGATGTTGCTGTAGTTCGGGAATGCGGCCGGAACGTGGTAATCAGCTGTGCCGGTAATGAGCAGTTCGAGGCCCTCGCGCAGCTGCCGGTTGTCTTCGTAAATCAGGATGTTAGATGCCATGCAACAAATGTACTGACCTCCCGAAAAATTGTCACTCACATGTTTGTGTGAAATCAATTCGGTTCCCACAAATCACATCTTTATGTGAATGCGCTGTGTTCTTTGTGACGGTACTTTTGCGGCACAATTAACAGATCAATTAGCCATGAAAAATAAATTCAGACACATCAGTGTCAGCGCATTGAGCACGCTGACCTGCTTCATGCTCTATGCCTGTCAGCCAGGCGAACCGGGTCCCGGCGCCGGGCCGGAGCCACAGCGTCCCACCAAAGGTACCGTCACCGAAGTAGGCAAGCCGATAGGCGCGCCGATTCAAAAAACGATCGGTCCGGCGGGAGGCTCCATTACTACGCCAGACAGCGCGGTAACGCTTGTGATTCCTGCCGGTGCATTGAAGGCCGAAACGACGATCAGCATTCAGCCGACAGAAAACAAAGCCTGGGGCGGGGCGGGATTGGGTTACCAGCTCACGCCGAAGAATCTTGAACTTTCCAAACCTGCGGAAATTACTTGGAATTACAAAGACGCGGACGTAGCCGGCTCCACGCCGGAAGCACTGGGTATTGCATTCCAGCAACCCGACAATAGCTGGAAAGGCACGGGCGGCATTGAAATCGACAGAGGCCACAAGAAAGCCAAAGCAAAAGTGATCGACTTTGTCCCTATCGCTTTTTACGAATCTTATTTTATGGAACCTATACAGGCCTCTGTGGTGCCTGCCGAGGCGGTTACATTTGAGATCTTTTTTCAAGAAGGCCATCAGAATCAAGTACCGGGCGGCCCCTTAGTACTAAACTCACTGATAGAGCCAACGCCATTAAAAAAGGAAGAAGTGAAGAACTGGCGGGTCAACGGTAAGGACCTTGTCAACAATCCTGATCCTTTGCTGGGCGTGATGGCAATCCTGGGTAACGGTGCTTCTGCACAATACGTGGCGCCAAGCAAGGTCCCGCCGCAAAACGAAATGGCGATCAGTGTCGAGGTAATTCTTAAAAACACGAAAGCCAAACTGATCCTGGTATCCAGCGTTACGGTGGAGGGCGCTAACAGTTTCAGCTTTTCCGGTGCAAAGGTGGATAGCGCCGAAGTAGCGACGATTGCGATTGTAGATGGCACCTTTCTCCAAATTACACTATCTGAACGTCATCTGAGCACAAGCGGCAATCAGGCCTTATTGTCTTTCAGCCTTATGCCCTTTACGGGAACAGGCGTATATCAAGTGGCAGATAATACGCAGGTGAATGTCGGAGGCTCTGATCGCAACCGTAAGTCATGGAAGGAAGGATACTATCCCCGCGGCGGAAAAAGGAAATATGGCCCGCTGTCTGTGACTATTTTACAGTACGATAAAGCCAGTAAAAGCGTCAGGGGAATAATCTCGGGCACACTGCATTACTACGACCCTGATACGGACAAGCACGAAAGCACACAGCTTAACGCCAAATTTGCCGCCGCAAGTCCTTATTAAATTCAGTTCTAATCAATTACACTTTCCATATTTTTTATAGCCATGAAAATTTCAGTTTCTATTTTAAGCCTTCTTGTATTATTGTTTTCCATCAGCTGCAAGCAAAAAGATTCGGATGTGGGGCCGGATAATGGACCCGTTGATTATGGTGATTCACCCAGGACGCGCATTCCCGCCGAGCTCATTTCTCGTACCCAATACTGGCAGTTCGGGATATTGTCTTCGACTAACTTTTATGATTCCTACAATTCCACTTACAACGACGGTGGCGGAGGCAGCTATATGTTTTACGATTTCAATGAAGACGGGACTTATACTTCCCTGCTTTACCTGAAAGCCACTTCATCGGCTGGGGAAACGCGTCAGGCGTGGACGGAGAAGAAAGGCACCGTGGTAGTGGGCGAAGTGACATTGAGCAACAATATTACCTACAAAACCATCGAGCTGCACCCGGTAACCGGCACCGATCGCTGGGTGATCAATTATGGCAGCGAGACCAAGAAGAAGCTAACGAAGGAAGACTTCGAGTCCCGGCCTCTGTTGAAAGCAAAATTCGCCTGCGAGCCATTTGTGGACGAATACGGTCTCCGTTGCATGGATATGCTGCGCCTGGATTCGAATTCAAACGTTCTCTACAATTTCCACGAAGAAAAATAAGTACCCAGCCATGAAAAATATCATCTTATGTGCAATCCTGATTTCAGGGTTGCACTTCAATACCAGTGCCCAGTTTCTCGAAAATCTGGACAGAAAAGTGAAGAACCAGGTAAAAACCAGGGTCAACAATAATGTTGACCAAATCCTGGACGGCAATATGAACAAGGCCGAGAAGGCAATTAAAGATAAAGTTGCTGGTAAACCTGCTGCTGAGGCAGACGACGCAGAGGGGAAAGCCGTTCAAAGCGGGCCGATGGCGGCTGCCCAGGCTGAGCCTGGTAATGCGAAAGCAAAAGTGGTTTCCAATTCGAAATATGATTTCATTCCGGGTGAAAAGATCCTGTATGACGAAGATTTTTCAGATGGTCTGATCGGGGAAATGCCGGCGAACTGGAATGCTGGCGGAAATGGCCAGGTGGTCACGATTGATGGAATCGGCGGTAAGTGGTTGAGGATGTTCCCGGGCACCAAATACCTGAGCGGAAATGAGAAAGAGCTGGGGGAAAATTATACCGTAGAGTTTGATGTGTTGCTGGATGGAACAGCGCCTTCGGGCACCCGTTATCTGCCCGAAATGGAGATTGGACTTTTGTCCAGCGCGGGCAAGTCGACCACCGATAATTCTTTTTTACGCGGACATCCGGAAAATGTGGCTGAACTGTATTTTAAACCGAATGTAGATGCGAGTTCAAGGATCAGGTTGGAAAGCAGGGCTTTAAACGGATCGGTTACTTTTAAAACCGAGAATGTGGAGTTTCCGCATTATGGAAAGACAATTGGAAAAATCGCGCATTATGCAATCCAGATTCAGAAGCTGCGCATGCGGTTTTGGGTGGATGGAGTTAAAATCTTCGACGTGCCGCGCGCGGTGAATGTTACACCTGTTTTGAACCAGCTGTATTTCAACATCAAGGAATACTGGCCGTACAACGAATCGAACTACGGAATGTATGTAACCAACATCAAAATCGCGACCGGCCTGCCGGATATGCGGAGCAAGCTGATGGATACCGGCAAGTTTTCAACCAACGGCATTTTGTTCGCAGTAAATTCCGACCAGGTTCAGCCGCAATCGATGGGTACCATTCAGGCGATAGCGCAGATATTGAAGGAAAATCCTGACGTACGGATCAAGATCATCGGGCATACGGACAGCGATGGAGAAAGTACTGCAAATCTTTCGCTCTCACGCAGCCGCGCCTTGGCGGTGAAATCAATTTTGGAAAAAGAATTCGATATCGAAAGTTCCAGGCTGGAAGCCGACGGAAAGGGAGAAAACGAGCCGGTGGAAAAAGGCACCAGCAAGGAATCGAAGGCACTGAACAGACGTGTAGAGTTTATAAAAATTTAAAAAAACTGATTCAGAGAATTAGTTTGATGTCACTTGTATTTGTTACAGCGTTGTTTACCTCTTGCGAAAGGGAAGGTGATATGGTGTCGTAATGTCCCCAAAAAGTCTACCGGCGTCGCTGGTCAGAATGCAGACCTGAACCTGAATGAAATGTTCTGGTGGTGGATTAAGCATCGTAGCGAAGGGTTCGACAGGAAAGAATGGACATGGCCCTGGCCCTGACTTCGGCCGGTTTATTGCCCTTGCGTCTGATAGGCTTGTGCAAATTCCTTCGCAAAGTCGGTGAGTTTTGAGAGCATCAAAATGTGTGGGGTAACTTATGCAGAGTTACAATAGTATCCGGGCTCTCGCCAAGTTGCGGAGCAGACAGGCAAGCAATCACTTAACTACCCCACACATTTTGATGCTCTCCCTTAAGCTGTCTCAGGAGCTGCAGCCCGTTCCTTCCGGGCATACTCAAGTCAAGAACGATTAAGGACGGAAGATCCTGACGGGTGCGGTGCAGGGTGAGCAGGTGGGGAAGCAGGGGTTTGCTTTCCCCAAAGAACAATACTTTTGGGTCGGGAGAATATTCCCTTAGTAATCTGTAAAACAGAAAATGGTGGTCCGGATTGTCATCCACAATGTAAAGCTGCTTGTCCATAGTACATTGGTTTGTGTGATGTTAAGTGGCCCGTCCTAATTCCTTTGCTTCGCCTCCCAAGGCAACCCGACTATACCGGAAAAAGAGTAGAGATTGGGCCTGAACGAAAGCCGATCCTGAGAACCCTGCAGAGAAGGATACGGGTAATCGCAGATGGTATCCCCAATCCGCCACCGAATGTTCCCCCCCTGCTCTATCCCATCCGGACGCTGAAGGCGTGGCTGGCTCTGCGGCCGCAGTGCGGGCCCCTGCTGGTTCGGTTTCGCAAAGGCAGCAGGCACGGCGAGGTCCGCCTGACCGAGGAGAGGCTGTCGGACAAGAGCGTGGACAACATCGTCAAGCACTACCTGGGCGTTGAGTACTCGGCCCATTCGCTCCGTGCTTCCTTCGTGACGGCGGCCAAGCTGAACGGGGCCGATGACCTGGAGGTCATGCAACAGACCAAGCACAGAACCTCGGCCATGATTCAGCGCTACACCCGCACCGATGACATCCGCAAGTACAATGCAGGCAAGAAGCTGGGGCTTTGATAGGAAAGAAAAACTTCCCCAGGGTTGAAAGTGATTCAGCTAAATAGACTGTCCCAAGGTGCGCTTAGTGAAGGCCAAGCGGAACATTCTGTACGTATGTGGGCGCCCCCCCCATATATGGCTCTGCTGGCCCGGGCAGGGCGGTTACGTGTTTGTGCGCATTCGCAAGGGCGGGCAGATTACGGAGGACCGCCTCTCGGACAAGCAGGTGGCCCGGACGACCAAGGCCTACCTCGGCCAGGACTACTCGGCCCACTCGCTGCGGCCGTCCTTTGTTACCATCGCCAAGCTCAACGGGGCCGACGACTCGCAGATCATGCAACAGACCAAGCACCGCACCCGCACGATGATCGACCGCTACACCTGCGTCCAGCAGGTGGTGAAACATAATGCGGCCATGAAGCTGGTGCTGTAGGCCACTCCAAATACTATGTCAGTATCCACCAGCCAACTGGCTTTTACCTGCCCAAACTCATTGATGGATGAATTAAGATGAATTAATCTGTAAAAAAAAAATTTACTCCTTACGAAAGAATGAGACACAATTAAATACTGTCTTTTATAAATCTCTGATTTTCTAACGTTATCCTGTAAGCTTCACAAACAGGATCGTAATGTTTCGTAAAAAGATATTTAGGATCTGATTAAGATACCGGATGATCGGCTTTTCGCTCAGCACCGCTACCGCTTTGACCTAAAAAAAATCGTCCCTGCCGGAATTCCGGCGGGGACGATGGATATATCCCGAATGAAAGCGTTCCTTATTGCTTGTTGATCCGCACGACGGCCTGACGTCCGAGGACATCGCGGCACCGGATCAGGTAGTTGCCCGCAGGCTGGGTGGCCAAATCGAAGGGTACCTCATTGAGGCCCTCGAAAAGCTCCTGCGTTTTCTGCTGCACAGCGCGGCCCATCGTATTGAGCACCTCAAAGGTAGCCGTGCCCGCTACCGGGCTCTGCGCCTCTACCATTACTTGCCCCGTGGTGGGGTTGGGGTAGGCGCGCACTGACAGATTGAGGACAGGTTCGAGGGGCGATTGCTCGTAGCCGGTGCGGGCAGCGCCGCTGCCGCAACCACCCAGGGTGGCTCCCAATTTCAGGTAGCGCTCAGCAATCTTCTCCGAGACGCACTGCGTGACACCATAGTAGCAGATAGTCACGTTCTGCTTCTTAGGGCCGCAGCTGACGTCGTTGACGGTCACCGTCACCGTCTTACTAGCGGTGCATTGATTGGCGTCGGTCACTGTTACGGTGTAGGTCTGCGAGCTTGGGCCGGGGCAGACTTGCGTAATAGCCATGTTAGCCGGATTGGCTCCGTTGTTCCATAAATATTCATAAGAACCCGTGCCACCGCTGGCACTAGCCGTGAGCGTGGTGCAGTTACTACCATAGCCGAAGGTCACCGATGTATTGCCGCTCACACTCACGCTGAGGGCCGTAGGCTGGGTGACGGTTATGGTGGTGCTGGTGGCCGAGCAGCTGTTGGCGTCGGTGG
>CAZCOG010000059.1:0-34074 GCA_964500445.1 uncultured Persicitalea sp.
ATTTATTATCATTCTGGCTCTGTCGGCAACCCTCGGAGCGCAGGCTCAACTGCAACCCAAGAAAATGACTCCCGAATCCAGCGAGGTATGGAGTCCAGAGCCGCGCATTGTTACACCCGGTGCCGCATCGACGGCGGTGTCCGGATTCACAGCCCCGTCAGACGCCATCGTGCTCTTCGACGGCCGCAATCTCGATGAATGGGAGTCGGTAAAGGGTGGCGCAGCGGGCTGGAATGTGGCGGAAAATGCCATCATCACCGCATCCGGCAAAGGCGGGATACAGACCAAGCGTGATTTTGGTGATTTTCAGTTGCACATCGAGTGGCGCTCGCCCGCCGAAGTGAAAGGCAACAGCCAGGGACGTGGCAATAGTGGGGTGTTCATGCAGGGACTTTACGAGTTGCAGGTACTTGACAGCTACGACAACCGTACGTACTCCAACGGCCAGGCGGGTTCAATTTATAAGCAGACTACGCCGCTGGTCAATGCTGCCAAGAAGCCCGGCGAATGGCAGACCTACGACGTAGCCTACACCGCACCGCGATTCAATAAAGACGGCATGATGCTGATTCCGCCTTACATCACGGTGTTCCATAACGGCGTCCTGATCCAGAATCACACGGCCATCCAGGGCCACACCGACTACATCGGCCGCCCAACGGTGAAGCCCCATGGACGCGGACCAATCATGCTACAGGATCACGGCAACACCACGGGTTTTCGGAATGTCTGGATTCGGGAGTTGTGAGTTAGGCAGTCGACTTTGTAAAAATTAAAGGGTAGTTAATATATGCCACATTAGCCGAGCGAATATATTCGCTCGGCTTCTTTTTGGGCTGATCTTTTCTATCATCATTTCAAATCGCTTTCTAGAGAGGTACTTCGTACCGAAAAATGACGAAAATTTTCGGTAAACTTCCGTTTACGAACTCTACCTTTGCGGTCTGAATATCAATAGTCATTTTCACCCATAAGCAAAGCGGCATTCTCCGCTGACTCTTTGATCCAGCCGCCTCCTAACGACCCCTACGCCGCCTTACGCTATCCGGAGTTCCGGTTTTTCATTGCCAACAGTTTCCTGTACACAGTGGGATTTCTCATGCAGGAGGTTATCGTTGGCTATGAACTTTATAAGCTAACTCACGATCCGCTTTCGTTAGGCCTGATTGGTCTGTCCGAGGTAGTTCCGTTTGTGATGGTGTCGCTTTTTGGCGGTTATGTCGCCGACCGCTTCGACAAGCGCAATGTGTTACGTATTAGTCTGAGCATCATTATCGTTGCGTCAATCATCCTTTACCTGATTTTCCAGCCCGGCTTTTTCGATCATTATACTTTACAGGGAAGGCTGGCGCTGATTTATTCGGTATTCTTTCTGATTGGGGCCGCCAAGGGCTTTTACTCGCCGTCTTCCTCTTCGCTGAAACCTTTTTTGGTTCCTCGGGCTATCTATCACAATTCGTCCACATGGAGTAGTTCATTCTGGCAGGCGGGTTCGGTAGCAGGTCCCGGTATCGCTGGTTTTCTCTATGTACTCATCGGCCTGACCAACACACTACTCGTCGTGATTGGCTGTTTCGTGGTATGTCTGTTTTTGATTTCAATGATTGACAAAAAGCCGGTCCCGGTGGCGACCAATCCCGGCACGATCTGGCAAAATCTGAAAGAAGGGCTACGCTTCGTTTTCAAAACGCGCATCGTCCTTTACGCCATTTCGCTCGACTTATTCTCGGTACTTTTTGGCGGAGTCGTGGCTATTCTGCCTGTATTTGCCGAGGACATTCTGCACGTTGGTCCGGAAGGGCTGGGCGTTCTGCGGGCTGCTCCGGCGGTGGGGGCTTTACTTACCATGTTCTTTATGGCCTACTACCCGCCGACGCACACGGCCTGGCGCAATATGCTGATCTCCGTGGCGGGCTTTGGACTATTCACCATCATTTTTGCCCTTTCAGAATCCTTTGTGATTTCCAGCATCGCCTTGTTTATGACGGGTGCCTGCGATAGCGTAAGTGTGATTATCCGGCAAACGATCCTGCAAATTTACCCACCCGACGAGATGCGGGGTCGCGTGGCGGCGGTCAACGGAATTTTTGTGAGTTCTTCCAATGAATTGGGGGCTTTCGAATCGGGCGTAGGGGCCAAGCTGCTGGGAACAGTACCTTCGGTGCTGATTGGCGGCGTGGTCACGATTGGGGTAGTTTCGTGGATTTACGTACGATCGCGGGATTTGTTCGGGGTACGGCTGAGTTAGCTGGCGCGAAGAAAACCCTCAAACAGCATCACACTTCTAAACCCCTTCTTTCTAAGTCCTTTGTAAAGGAATACATCCCTAGTTAATAGCACAAGGTCTAACTGCATGGCAAACGCTACGTAGCTCGTATCTTTCAGGTCGATATCTACTAGCAGCTTTTCGGCTTTCTCAATAAATTGAGTACTCAAAACATAGTGGGGCAGAAAGTTTACTTGGGAGAAAACGAAATAGGTCCAACGCGTCAATTCTGCCTCGTTCATTCTAGTCTTCCGTTTCAGTGCCTCATTGTACTTTTCTAATTCTACCAGAGCAAAATCAGGGAGAACGAAATTGAATGTCGATAAAATAGGCCGATAAATCGCCTTGCCACTTATCAGCATACTCATCAAAACGTTGGCATCAATCACGAAATCCGTCATCGGTCAACGGAGTACTTATGCTTCTCCTGCTCCCAGGCCAGATGCCTAGCTACCTGCCACTCCGGGTCGTTCTGGAGATCGATGGTTTTTAAATCCTCCAATATTTCCTGCGCCGAGAGATGTAGTACGGCCTTCCGAACCAGATCCTGCAGGTTGTTTTCTATTACTTCCCGTCCGATACTTTGCACCAGACTTTCTTCCAGCTCAATTTTAAATTCTACCATGACGAAAAAATTATATTTTCAGCAAGATACCACTATTTGATAAAAACCAACACGTTTTTCAAAACCAGCGTTTGCTGCTCGTCGCGTGAAATGGTCGCCTTGCTGTCACCCAATTGAAAGCCATAATACCCAAACTGCGAGTGGTTGGCTCCTTCGATCGTCACGTATTTTGTGGAAGGAGGTAGTTTGGATTTGTTGCGGTTGACTTTTTCTAAATCGGCCACACCATCATTGGTACCCGAAATTTTCAGGATCGGAATTTTTGCCCCTGACAAATTAATGTCTCTGGGATGAGTGGTACCTAGCAAAATTAGCTTATCAATCACTCCCGGATTTTCGTAAACAAACTGCGCCGCCATTTTTGCGCCCTGCGAGTGGCCCATCAATATGTACTGTTTGGTGGAATCGCCCAGAATATCCATTTCCTTAATCTTATTGTATCCTCTTGTAGCAAGCCGGAAAGGCATTTTACAGATAAGTACCTGATTGCCTTCCTCGGCGATTTTGCGACAAAGTGGCGCGTAAGCATCCGGATCTACCAGCGCACCGGGAAAGAAGATTACTATCTTGTCGTACGGTTTGGTTGGCGTAAAGGAAATCAGATCGTCTGTTCGATTTACAGCAATATCTGCGTTGTTTTCAAAAATTTTCTGGTCGATTCCCTGCGCACTCATAGACAGGACCATCCATGCCATAAAGCACAGTCCCGAAACGACCCAAACGGTTCTGAATATTTTTCGCTTTGAGTATTTCATATCACTAAATTTCGGATTTAGAGGGATTAGGCTTATTTCGTAGTCGCATGGTACGAAATAACAGTGGAGATACCAATCCGTCTCATACCTGCGGCCGAATCCTGGGCTTATACGGTCGGATCTTGCACTTCCTGCCAACCAACATATCGCACCGTGGCATGACCAACCTGACGAATAATCGCTATTTTAGCCACATATTTTGTAAACCCAACCTGCCTAACCTTCTTCTGCATGGCTCAAAATTCTTCCCTCTTTCGCAAGAAAACCGTCTCCCAAATCATGGGCGAGGCCCACAAAGCCGACATGGAATCGGGCGGCCTGGTCAAAACCCTCGGCGTCCGTGACCTGGTGTCGCTGGGCATCGCGGCTATTATTGGGGCCGGTATATTTAGTACAATCGGTTTGGCTAGTTTCAACGGTGGCCCCGCCGTTTCGCTACTCTTTGTGTTTACGGCCATCGCCTGTATTTTCACCGCACTTTCCTACGCGCAGTTTGCCAGTACCGTACCTGTGTCGGGTAGCGCTTATACCTACGCCTATGTAGCGTTTGGGGAGTTGTTTGCCTGGATTATTGGCTGGGCATTGATTCTGGAATATGCCGTTTCCAACATGGTGGTGGCCATTTCATGGTCGCAGTACTTCGTGAGTATGCTGGAAGGATTCGGAATCAAATTTCCGGCCTGGCTCTCTACTAACCCGATTACCGCTGCTGAGGCATTCACGAAATTACAGACCGAGGGCATCGACTCACTCAACATTGCGGAGCAAAATGTGGCATTAGCTTACCAAAATGCCCCGATGATCGGGGATTGGCACATTATCTTCAACCTGCCCGCCGGGATTATCACGCTGCTGGTAACGGCCCTCGTTTATATTGGCATCAAGGAATCGCGCACAGCGAGTAACATCATGGTAGTACTGAAAGTCGGAGTGGTACTTCTGGTGATTGGGGTCGGTGCATTTTATGTCAAACCGGTCAACTGGACACCCTTTGCTCCCAACGGCGTCAAAGGGGTACTTAGCGGCGTAGCGGCGGTCTTCTTCGCCTTCATCGGCTTCGACTCCATCTCGACTACCGCCGAAGAATGCAAAGACCCGCAGCGCGATATGCCCAAAGCTATGATTTATACTTTACTGATATGCACGGTACTTTACGTCCTTATCACGCTGGTACTCACGGGTATGGTGAGCTATACGGAGCTAAATGTGAACGACCCGCTGGCGTTTGTTTTTCAGCGTATCGACATGAATTTCATGGCAGGCGTTATTTCAGTGAGTTCAGTGATTGCCATTACGAGTGCGCTGCTGGTGTATCAATTGGGGCAACCCAGGATTTGGATGACGATGAGCCGCGACGGGCTGCTCTGGAAGCGGTTTTCCAAAATTCATCCAAAGTACCATACGCCTTCCTTTGCCACCGTCATCACGGGTTTGGTCGTGGGCATTCCGGCTTTATTTTTCGAGATGGATTTCTTCGTGGATTTGACCAGCGTAGGTACTTTCTTCGCCTTTATCCTCGTCTGCGGCGGAGTGCTTTATCTCGATTATTCGGGTATTTCCAAACAGTCGAAGTTTCGGGTACCTTACCTGAACGGGAAATATTTGGTAGGATTGGGGTTGATCGTAGCCGTAGTTTTACTGTTTATCTATGGTCAGGATGTACTGGAAGAATGGCGAACGGCTTCAATTTCCTACATTTTTGAACATAAGATTTTAACCATCATTTTCTGGATTACCTGGATCGCCCTATCGGTGTTGAGCTACAAGCACAATTTCTCAATCCTGCCCGTGATGGGTATCCTGACTAACCTGTATCTGATGACCGAGTTAGGTTCGTCTAACTGGCTGATTTTTGTGATTTGGCTGGCGATCGGACTGGTGATTTATTTCACCTATGGATACAAACAAAGCAAGCTGGCGGTTGGAGGGAGGAATGATGAATGATGAGTTCATCTTTACTTTCCTGACTATTAAAAATAAGAAAGCCGCAATGATACGGCTTTCTTGCTTTATGAGATTATACTCTATGAGCTTATGGATTCTGCTCCACATCAAGTTTGATGTTATAGTCCTTTTTCTCCACAGGTTTGGTCGTGTTGGGATAAGGATTCACTTCGGTGAGGATCAGTCGGTACTTCGTGCCCTCCAGATTGATATTGGCCGTGTCGGCTTCCCGGAAACCTCCTTTGGGATAAAGCGTCATACAGTCGCCGAGACACATTTTTACGATTTGTGGCTCGTTGGTTGTGGGCGCGGAACGAGTCTGCAGCGTTACGATGGCTTCCCCGGCCCGGACGCACTGCACGTCTTCGGGACAGCGGCTGTCTTCAATATCAGAAAAAGTCAGACTACCGCCCGTGAGGTCAAGTACTTCCTGGTATTTCAGCGTTTTATCGCTGAGTTTGCCATCGATAGAATCTGATTGGCAGGAAAAAAGCAGCATGCAGGCTGCGGCTGTAATTGCAAGTTGTTTCATGGTCTCTCTTATTTTTATTGTTTTCTTGATAGACCCACCCGGCAGTAAGACGGTTGGAATGGTAGCAAGAAAATTATTTTATTTCATGAGGATTCAGGTATCGAAGCCCTTCAATATTTTTAAAATCGCTGATGTTTCGGGTGATAATGATGAGATTGTTTATCAAAGCAGTGGCGGCGATTATGGCATCTCCCAATTTTAATTTCTGATATACCTTACGCAACTCGATGGTTTTATCAGCAATCGCCTCATCTACATAAAATATAGTTGCTAAGCTGAGAAACCCTTTGAGTTTCTGCATCTGATCATCAGGGCCATTGAAACCAAGCGTTTCGATTTTCACAATGATTGATATATTCAAATTCCCTTCTAGAATACTGTCTAACGCCAAGGCTGATAAGTTAGGCAGTTTATTGCCGACGTAGTCAATAACGGTGTTCGTGTCTAAGAGATGTCTCTGTCCCATTCGGCGCGCGCTTTTTTAGTATATTCTATCAGCTGATCCGCAGTTTCTGAAGAGATAGCTCCCCTGAAATCAGAAGGTTTCTGCTTGGGTTTTTCTATTTCCTTCAACTCTTCGTAGCGATCTTTGATTTTATTCCAATCCTCGATCGGAATTAAAACTGAGGTACGGTTTCCCTGGGCATCTGAGAGGTACTGCACTTCCATGATTATCAGATTAAAAAAATGAATGCTCACCGATACTGGCTAGCTTGATTTCCTACAATACTAACGAAAAAACTGTTCCTGCGTTCACTTCGGAGTTGACAACCAGTTGGCCGTTATGCTGTTGCAGGATTTGGCGCGACAGACTCAACCCTATGCCCGACCCCGTTTTTTTGGTCGTATAAAAGGGAATAAAAATCTTTTCCAAAGCCTCGGGTTCGATGCCGAATCCGTTGTCGCGGACGTTGATCGTCACTTTTTGGTTATCGGTGGAATAGGCCTGAAGTTCAATGAGCGGGGCGGGTTGCTCACGGAAGGCTTCGAGGGCATTTTTGACGAGATTGATAAGTACCTGCTGCAATTGGTCGGCATCCGCCATCACGGTCAGTTGCTCGGGAAGTACTTCCATTTTGGAAAGTACCCCGGCGGCAGTAAGGTCGGCTTGAAGTAGTTGTAGTACATCTTGCAAGAGCTCTTTGACTGAGATTGTCCTCATGTTAGGTTTGGGCAAAGTCGTGAAATCTCGGTAAGCATTGACGAACTTCATCATGCCCTGGCTACGCTTTTCGAGCGTCTGAAGCGCTTCTTTCAAGTCGCCGACTGCTTCTTCGTTTTCCGAATTTTGTTCAATATCCTCGTTGACAATCAATCGCATCGTCCCGACCAGCGAGACAATGGGCGTCATTGAATTCATGATTTCATGGCGAAGTACCCGGGTAAGGTTTTGCCAGGCTTCTACCTCTTTTTGTTGTAGTTCGGTACCGATGTTCTGTAAAGCCACGATGCGTACCCAGGTACCGCGCATCTGGATGGTAGTTCCCTGTACCGCCAATGGCTGATCCTGCGGCGAAATGTACAACTCGCGCACGCCCGTTTCCAGATGCGATAGCATTTCAAAAAGTCGCGGGTGCGTTTCCTGCAAATCCGACATCTGCCGAAGCCGGTAGATATCCAACATTCGCAAAGCCGCGTTATTTACCAAATTGACGCCACCGGCGGAGTCGAAAGTAATCAATCCCGTACCGATGTGTTGTACGATGGCATTGAGATACTGCAAGTTGGCCTCCTTCTCAGCCCGCGCCTGCCGGAAAGCCATCAGCACTTCGTTGAACTGCTGATTCAGTTCCTGGAAAGTATCTCCCATGACATTATCGGCCCGGAATTTGATCGTAAAATCGGAGTACCGCACCGATTCCAGGAAGCGCACAAACTTGCGGTTAAACGAAGTGACGTAGGTATACAGCCCGTTTCCCAGAAAGAAAACGACGACCAGCATCATCATTACCAGCATTGAGTTGGGCGGCGTTCGCGATACCAGATACCCCAAACCCAGCCCTGCCAGCACCAGCAACAGAACCCGCCAAAGAATACCTATGGAGAAATGTTTCAATTTATTGGTAACGTTTGGTTTTGGGCCAAACGGTTAAGGGTTAAAAGGTTAAAGGAAAGGAATTTTGTATGCAAAGTCAGTAAGTTTGTATAGCCGGGAGCCGAGCAGGAACGCCGTTTGACCTTTTAACCGTTTGAGCCCGATTAAAGTCCATACTTCTCTAATCGCCTGTATAGAGCCGCCCGGCTAAGACCCAGTTCACGGGCGGTGTCGGTGATATTGCCGTTGAAGCGCTTGAGGGCTTTGAGAATCATGGTTTTTTCCATGTCTTCCAGGTCGTAGGCTGTGGCAGAAGCAGCATCAGGGCTGACGTTTTTCAGGAACATGTCGTCGGGTTGCAGAACTTTTTCCTGCGAGAGAATGACCGCTCGCTCGATGGCGTGTTGCAATTCACGGATGTTACCGGGCCAATCGTACATTTGCATTTTTTTAAGGAGCGGCGTACTGATCGACGTGACCGGGCGGTTGTATTTTTTCCTGAATTCTTTCAGGTAGTATTCCGCCAGCGGGGCGATGTCGTCAGGGCGTTCGCGGAGGGGCGGTAGTTCAAGTTCGATGGTATTGATGCGGTAAAGTAAGTCCTGCCGGAATTCGTTTTGTGATACCATTTTGTCGATGTCGCGATTCGTCGCGCACAACAACCGGACATCCACGGTTACCGGACGATTGGAACCCACGCGTGTTACCTGCCGCTCCTGAATCACCGTCAATAGTTTCGACTGCAAAGCCAGCGGCAGGTTGCCGATTTCGTCCAGGAAAATGGTGCCGCCCTGCGCCTCCTCGAAGCGTCCGGGACGGTCGTCGCGGGCATCGGTGAAGGCTCCCTTGACGTGACCGAACAATTCGCTTTCAAAGAGATTTTCGCTCAAAGCTCCCAAATCTACGCAGACAAAAGGTTTTTGGCTGCGTTGCGAGAGGTCGTGGATGTACTTTGCCAGTTGAGTTTTGCCCGTACCATTATCGCCCAATATCAACACATTGGCGTCAGTAGGCGCGACACGTTCGGCAGTATCCAGCACGTAGCGCATCGAATCACTTTGAGCAACCAGGTTATTTTTGGATGCTTTGGCGGCCACCTTTTCTCCTGATTCTTCGTCGGTACTTTTGCCGCTCAGAGCCTTTTTCAGCGTGGTAAGTAGTTTATCATTTTCCCAGGGTTTCAGTACAAAGTCGGTGGCTCCCGCTTTGATTGCTCGGACCGCCATTTCCACATCACCGTAGGCAGTGACCATGATTACGGTGATTTTGGGCGAATGGTCCAGGATACGATCGAGCCACTGAAAACCCTCGCGCCCACTGCTGACATCGCGCGTAAAGTTCATGTCGAGCAGTATACAATCGTACTCACCATTATTTAGCAGAAATGGTATTTTTTCTGGATTTTTCTCAATATCGACTTGTTTCAGATGACGTTTCAAGAGCAATTTAGCGGCACTGAGAACGTCCACGTCGTCATCAACTATAAGTAATTTAGTTTCGGAGAGTTGCATTTGATTTTAAAATAACTTGAATATTTAGCAAGGTGCCTCAATGGACAAAAAGCGGCAAAGCCAAAAGTGACTATATGAGGATATTGTTAGAACCAAGACGATATTGTACAACAAATATGCCGCTAAAAACGGCTCCTGTTAAAATATTAACAAAGAAAGAGTTAGGAAAATACGCATTTACTCTTACTGTCCGCTGCCGGACAAAGGTGTCCGATAATGAACAGTAAAGCTGGCGTTACAAATCCAATGGTTACTGAAAGTCAACAAATTACACCAACCCAATTCTTCTGGCATAGGGATTGAACATAACTCTGGCAAACACAAATTATATTTATCAGCAGAAGCATTCTTCACTTTTATTACTCCACTAAATAAATGGCCACCGATTTAAAACCATCTCCTTTTGGCAAAATGCCTGATACTGCTCTCAGTCAGTCAGGCATGGACAAGGGAAAAAAGAAAAAATTCTGGAATTCAAGACGTATCGGCTACGTTGTGGCGGGCACCTTGTTACTGGGATTCATTCTGTACCAACTTATTTGGGCCGATAAACGCTCCAAGTACAACGCTGATAAGGACAAGGTAACGATTTCTACCGTCAGCCAGGGCGAGTTCGACCAATTCATCGTCGTGACGGGCGTTGTGCAACCCCTCAAAACCATTCAGCTCGATGCTATCGTGGGCGGCTATGTAACGCAAAAACTGGTGGAGGGTGGCAACATGGTGGACGAGGGCCAGGTGTTGCTGCGGCTCGAAAACCAGAATCTCAAACTCAGCTTCCTGCAATCGGAAACGGAGGCCAGTCGCCTGGTGAACGACTTACAAAACACCAGGCAACGGCTAAGGGTCGAGCGATTCAACCTGCAAAAGGCCCTGAGTGAACTTGATTTCCAGATCGCCCAGGCAAAGGACGCTCATTTGCGCAACGAACAGCTTTACCGCGATAAAGTAATTCCCGAAGCCGATTACCTGAAAACCAAGCGCGATTACGAACGCCTCGTGCAACAGCGCGATATTGAGATCGAATCGCAGAAGTACCAGGAAGAAAACGCTAAAATGCAGATTTCGCAACTGGAAGGTACTTTGGCCAATACCCAGAAAAACGTAGCGCTCTGGCGGCAGACTCTTGACAACCTAGTAGTAAAGGCTCCCGTGCGCGGTCTGCTCTCCTCCATGAACGTGGAAGTAGGCTCGAACATCCAGCAGGGTCAGAACATCGGTCAGATCGATGATCTCGATGGTTTCAAAATGAAGGTTGATGTAGATGAGCACTACATCTCCCGGATTTTTGTGGGCCTGACGGGCAGCATGGACTTCGACGGCAAGCCTTATGGACTTGAAATAGTGAAGATATACCCCGAAGTAAATAGCGGGCGGTTTCAGGTGGACATGCGCTTTCTCAAAGGAGCCCCTGAACGTATCAAGCGCGGGCAGTCAGCTCCGATTCGTCTCCAGCTTGGCCAGCCGTCGAAAGCAACGCTGCTGCCCGTTGGCGGCTTCTTCTCCGACACGGGCGGCAACTGGGTGTATGTCGTGGATGAAAGTGGCAATCGTGCTACCAAGCGAAACATCACCCTGGGCCAGAAGAATCCTGAATACTACGAGGTTCTCGAAGGCTTGAAGCCGGGGGAGAAAGTCATTACGAGTAGTTACGAGAATTTTGGTGAAAACGAAGTACTTGAATTCTGATCATAAGGTTATAAGTGACTTTCTGTTCGCGTCCATTGCAATTTATCAATACCATAAATTAAACAATCATCCATTTCCCAATTTCCAAAAAAATGCTTGACATCAAGAACCTCCAAAAAGTATTCTCCACCGAAGAGGTGGAAACCACTGCACTCAACGGAATCGACCTAGAGATCAAGGACGGCGAATTCGTGGCCATCATGGGGCCTTCTGGATGCGGCAAATCTACGTTGCTCAATATTCTGGGACTACTCGATAACCCGAGCGAAGGCTCCTATCAATTTTACGAAACTGAGGTAGCGAATATGTCAGAACGGCAGCGGGCGCAGATACGGAAAGGTAACATCGGTTTCGTATTCCAGAGCTTTAACCTGATCGACGAACTGACCGTGTATGAAAATGTGGAGTTGCCATTGCTCTACCTCAATACTCCCGCCGACGAACGCAAACAGCGCGTCGAGGCGGCCCTCGAGCGCATGAGCATGATGCACCGCCGCAACCACTTCCCGCAGCAGCTTTCGGGGGGTCAGCAGCAGCGCACGGCTATCGCCCGCGCCGTGGTAGCCACGCCTAAGATCATCCTGGCGGATGAGCCGACGGGTAACCTCGACTCCAAAAACGGCGAGGAAGTAATGAATCTTTTGAAGCAACTCAACGAAGCCGGAACTACCATCATCATGGTAACGCACTCACCCTACGATGCCGGTTTTGCGCACCGGACGGTGAATCTGTTTGACGGCAAGGTAGTGACCGAGAAGGTGCATATATAATCCGGCCCGGCCGGAAACGGTGGGATGAATAGGAAAATTATGGATCAACATCAAAGGTCGCTTAGCCGCTGCGATTTTCGATGCTCTCCTTGCTGGCTGTGTTCTGTATTTTCTATACCCAAATCCCAATGAGAGGTTCACCAGTTCTATTCATACTTGTCACACTTGCGCTATTTTTATCAGCTTGCAGCACGCTGAATTCTGATCTTACCGTTCAGCCCGGCAAGCAGTTCCGGTTGGGTGGCAATCAGAACGGTGCTTTTATGGTGAAACTAAAAAATACCGGACAAGTCCCTGTAACAATCAGCGAACAGCCTGCCGCTGGGCCTCGCGTGGTCCTGGGTACTTTCCAGCCTACCGAAGGTAAAACCGTGCGCTTTGCGGCGGGATCAGCGGTTCTGGTTGACAATGCCTCAGGCCAGGCCGCGCGGCTCTCCCTCGTCGTAACCGGAGATACAGGTTTGAGTATGCAGGAGGTCTCTAAAAACTAGTTCACTATGCTCGCTAACTACTTCAAAATCGCCTGGCGGAATCTGCTGCGCAATAAAGTGTATTCTTTGGTCAATATCGTCGGCCTGGCGATGGGCATCGCAGCTTTTTTACTGATTCTGGAATACGTGAGTTTTGAGCGTAGCTACAACTCCTTTCATCAAAATATTTCCTCTCTCTACCGGGTGGTCAGTCAGACACCCAAGGGCGACGTTTGGGTCGATATGGCCCCGGCAGTGGCCCCTTTGGCCCGGCAGAAATTTCCCGAGGTGCAGGATTATTGCCGCGTGGCGGAACATTCTGCCAACGGAATCGTCACTATTGCCGATTCGGAAGGAAATAAGCCGCTACAATCATTCCGGGAAAATGAATTGGCCTATGCTGACGCCAGTTTTTTTACACTCTTCACTTTTCCGCTCGTCCAAGGAACCGCTGCTACTGCCCTTACCCAGCCCAATACGGTCGCCTTATCGGAATCGCAATCCCGCAAGTACTTTGATACTGTCAAGTCGGTGGGCAAAGTACTTACGCTCAACAATCAGTTTGGCAAAACGATTTATACCGTCACGGCGGTATACGCCGATATGCCCTCCAATTCCGACCTGCACTTTGAAGCCGTTTTTGCCCTGCAGACTCTGGCCAATCCTGCCAACCTCAACGGCAATAACTGGGCCAGACTGGATAGCTTTGATGGCTCCTACGTGACTACTTTCTTGCAACTACCCGATAGAAGTCCTGGGATTCCGGCAGACTTCACGGCACTGGCCGACAAGTTCAACGCGCTGAAAAGGGAGATAGCACCGGAAGATAAGAGCCAGTTTGTACTACAACCCGCCAAAAACCTGCACTTGGCAGAATCACTGAACGAAGTGTACCGCACCAGTGGTAGTTTGAGTTTTGTCTACCTACTGAGCTGCATCTCAGTATTGATTTTGCTGATCGCCTGGTTCAACTACGTCAATCTATCCACGGCGGGCGCCCTGAAAAGAGCCAAAGAAGTGGGCGTGCGGAAGGTGATTGGGGCCGGATCGAAGCAACTGGCCGGGCAATTTCTGGGTGAGTCGCTGGTTTTGAATCTGTTGGGCTTTGCCCTAGCTCTGGGCATGGTTGTTTCCTTACAGGAAGTGTTCAATGACTTCGCTCAAAAAGAATTATCCTTGGCGATCCTCGGTACCAGTGAGCTGTGGCTGGTGGGTTTGCTTCTGCTGGTCGTAGGTGCGCTGGTTTCGGGAGGCTACGTGGCATTCACGCTCATTTCCTTTCAACCCGTCGAAACCCTGAAGGGAATTCTGCCGACTGGACGCGGTGGTCTTTTACGGAAGTCGCTCGTTGTGGTACAGTTCAGTGCTTCGATCGCTTTGGTAGCGGGCACGCTGCTATTGTATCAACAACTGCGCTATATGCAAAACGAAGATCTGGGTATGGAACTCGACCAGCGGTTGGTCATTAAGAGTCCGGAAGTAGGTGGAGGCTCTTTTGCCGACCGCACCGCGGTACTGGAAAACGATCTCGCCCAACTACCTTACGTTAAGAACTTTTGCCAGACAGGCATGATACCCGGCGACTATTACAACTTTTCGGCCAATGGAATTACCCGCCAGAACGCCTCGCCCGACGATGCCCGCAAAACCTATTCGATGGGAATCGTGGACGACAGGTACCTGACTACCTACGGTATAGACCTTGCGGCCGGACGAAATTTCACACCGCGGGAAGCCGAACTGGGCTGGGAGAAAAGCGCCAAACTTATGGTCAATGAGAAAGCGGCCCGTCAGCTAGGCTTTGCTTCGCCCGAAGCCGCCGCCGGGCAAACGATTAATTGGGGACAGCCTTTTGAAATTGTGGGTGTAGTAAAAGACTACCACCATCAGGGATTAAAACAGAACATCGACCCCATCGTTTTTATGCCCTGCCGCTCCGTAGGGTACCTTACCGTCAACCTTAGTACTGATAATATCCAGCGCAAAATAGGTGAGCTGGAAGCGCTTTACAAAAAAAGCTATCCCGGCAATCCCTTCGAATTTTTCTTCGTCGATGAGCGGTATAATCAGCAGTACGAAAGCGAACAGCAGTACGGTCAGGTCTTTACGGCCGCTTCCCTCCTGGCGATATTCATTGCTTGCCTGGGACTGTTCGGTTTGGCCACCCACACGACCGAGCAGCGCACCAAAGAAATCGGCATCCGCAAGGTACTTGGCGCGAGCGTGGCCAGCATCGTTGCGTTGCTCTCCGGCGATTTTTTGAAACTGGTACTTGTCGCCATCGTTATCGCCAGTCCCATTGCGTGGTACTTCATGAACGAATGGCTGGCGGATTTTGCCTACAAGATCGACATCAAGTGGTGGGTGTTTGCTTTGGCCGGCGGGCTGGCGGTAGGTATTGCCTTACTGACCGTGGGCTTCCAGAGTGTGAAGGCGGCGCTGATGAATCCGGTCCAAAGTTTAAGGTCGGAGTAACCCTACCCTTTGCTTTTATTTTGTATCCCGTAGGACGAGATTTAGATTAAACAAGCGGGCAAGTTTCGGGAATTTCCGCTACTTTTAGCCGACGTTCAACGATTCTTTTCCCCTTCATGCTTTACTATTTGTTCGAGTACCTCGACAAACAATTTAATTTTCCGGGTGCGGGTGTTTTCCAGTACCTTTCCTTTCGGGCGCTGAGTTGTACTATTTTATCACTAGTAATCGGGGCAGTATATGGTAAGAAAATAATTAACTTCTTACGCTACAAGCAAGTCGGCGAAAGTATCCGGGATCTGGGGCTGGCGGGACAAATGGAAAAGAAAGGGACGCCGACAATGGGCGGCTTCATTATTTTGGCCTCGCTACTCATCCCCGTCTTGCTCTTTGCCAACCTGACCAACGTCTACATTGTACTGCTTATCATCACGGCCGTATGGACGGGAATGATCGGCTTTATAGACGACTACATCAAAAAATTCAAGAATAACAAAGAAGGGCTGGCGGGCCGTTTCAAGATCATCGGGCAAATCGGCCTGGGCCTTATCGTGGGGCTGACACTTTCCTTCAATCAGCACGTCAAGGTCAGAATATATGACCAGCCCATACTAAGTTCTACCCTCGGCGAAGTGCAGCGCTACCGCGACATCGTTAATCCTACCATTACCAATGTCCCGTTTCTGAAAAATAACGAGTTTGACTATAATGCCTTGCTATTCGGCTGGTTGCCCGATGAGTACACGTGGATCATTTATACCATTATTGCCATTTTCATCATTACGGCCGTATCCAATGGAGCCAACATTACGGACGGAATCGACGGTCTGGCCGCTGGCACTTCGGGAATTATCGTCCTTACGCTGGGGGTACTCGCCTATCTGTCGGGTAACGTTAAGTTCGCCCAGTACCTCAATATTATGTACATTCCCAATTCGGGCGAGCTGGTGATTTTTTGTGCGGCCCTCATCGGAGCCTGCGTTGGTTTTCTGTGGTATAATGCCTATCCGGCGCAGGTATTTATGGGCGATACGGGTAGTTTGATGCTCGGCGGCGTGATTGCGGTGCTTTCGCTGGCGATTCGCAAAGAATTGCTGATCCCGGTATTGTGCGGGGTATTTCTGGCCGAAAACCTGTCTGTGATTTTGCAGGTAAGCTATTTCAAGTACACTAAAAAACGCTTCGGTGAAGGCCAACGCATCTTTCTCATGTCGCCGCTGCACCATCATTTCCAGAAAAAGGGTTATCATGAATCAAAGATCGTGACCCGCTTCTGGATCGTGGGCATCATGCTTGCCATTCTGGCTCTGGTGACGCTGAAACTGAGATGATGCAGTAAAGCCAACCGAATGAGCAGGCGTCTTTTCTGCTCTCATTCGGCCGATACCTTTCCTGAACATCTTCCCGGCATATTGTGTTTGCGTATGGCTGGCATGACTTTATTGTTTTGCCTTCAAGCCTGAAAAACTTTCTCAAACCGCTATGCACCCGGAAACCGCAACCCTCGAACACTCTCCCGATACTACCCAGCACCGCGACACTGCTGCCAGCTACGAAGTAGTGCGGCAGTACACAGAAGATCTTTGCGAACCGCTTGAGCTGGAAGACTACATTCCGCAGCCCGTCGATTTTGTTAGCCCGCCAAAGTGGCATCTGGCGCACACCAGTTGGTTTTTCGAGGAGTTTATTTTGGTGAAATTTCTGAAAAACTACCAACGCTTTCATCCAGATTTTAGCTACCTTTTTAACAGCTACTATAATCATATGGGCAGCCGCGTGATACGCACCGACCGGGGCAATATTACTCGTCCCGGCGTGAAAGAAGTGTACCGATACCGCGCCCACGTCAACGAAGCCATGCGTCTGCTTATGGCCGACCATCTGACTCCCGAGCTGGAAGAGCTCATCATCTTGGGCCTTAATCACGAGCAGCAGCATCAGGAGCTACTCATCACGGATCTGAAATACATCTTCGGTCACAACCCCATTTTTCCGGTTTATAAAAAAGATTTTTCGCTTACCGAAGTCAAGAATGATGAATCAGGCTGGGTTTCCCTATCGGAAGGAGTTTATGAAATTGGCTTTCGCGAAGGCGACTTTCATTACGACAATGAACTGGGCCATCACAAGGTTTATCTGGAAGATTTTGAGATTAGTAAGGCTCTTGTCACTAATGGCGAGTACCTTGAATTTATCCAGGATGGCGGTTACCAAAACTTTGACCTATGGCTCGACGAAGGCTGGCAGTGGGTCAACGCACAGGCAGCGCAAGCCCCGCTCTATTGGCATCAAATTGATGGTACCTGGCACAACTACACCCTGGGCGGCCTGCAAAAAGTAAATCCCGATTCGGTACTTTGTCACGTCAATTTTTACGAAGCCTCCGCCTTTGCGGCCTGGAAAGAAATGCGCTTGCCCACGGAATTTGAGTGGGAAGCTGCCGCGCCGCAGCTGACTTGGGGACAACGCTGGGAGTGGACGCACAGTGCTTACCTCCCCTACCCGCGATTCAGTAAAGCCCCCGGTGCCCTCGGCGAATATAATGGCAAGTTCATGATCAACCAGATGGTGCTGCGCGGCGGCTCTACTGCCACTTCGCCGGGACACAGCCGCGCTACCTATCGCAATTTTTTCCATCCTCATCTGCAATGGCAGTGCATGGGAGTGAGGCTGGTGCGGTGAGTTTCTGAGCCGCCGAGTGGCAAAGTACCTAGAAAAAAGGCAATGCCTGAACAATCAAATGATAAACAGTTAAACAAACACCGACATTGTCCACTATTACCTCCCCACCGCTCATCCAATATTCTCCTTTTGCCGAAGACGTGCGCAAAGGACTTTCTTCCACGCCGAAAAGTTTGTCTTCTAAGTACTTCTACGACGATGCAGGCAGCAGGATATTCCAGCAAATCATGGAACTGCCGGAATACTACCCGACGAGAGCCGAAATGGAGATTTTGACGCGGAAGCCCGCTGACATCGCCGCTGCACTGCCTTATCATGAGCCGTTTAACATTATTGAACTCGGGGCAGGTGACGGACTGAAAACCAAGGAATTATTAAATTACCTGGTCGGGCAAAAGGCTGACTTCACCTACATGCCTATTGACATATCAGGCGAGGCCATGCAGCAATTGGAAGGCAAACTGACTGAGAGTCTTCCCGATTTGAAAGTGAAAACGCTTGTGGGCGATTATTTTGAAGTTTTGAACAATCTGGATTCGGAAGGCAGGCCCAACCTGTATCTTTTTCTGGGTGGAAATATTGGAAACTATGAAAAGGACGGCGCAGTCGATTTGCTGCGCATGATTCGCGGCGTGATGCAGGCGGATGGTCGTCTGCTGACGGGTTTTGATCTGCGCAAAAATCCGAGGGTAATTCAGGAAGCCTACGACGATGCCGCAGGGGTCACGCGGGCCTTTAATATGAATCTTCTTACCCGCATGAATCGCGAGTTGGAAGCAGATTTCTCGCTGGATCAATTTGACTTTTACAGCTTCTACAATCCCCGCAACGGAGAAGTACGAAGTATGCTGGTGAGTTTGACCGAGCAGGATGTCTATTTTAAAGCGCTGAATCAATCAGTACATTTTGAAAAAAACGAACTGATCCATACCGAACTTTCCAAGAAATATACCTTGACAGAAATCGATGAATTAGCCGCAGAAAGCGGCTTTATTGTGGAGCGGAACTTCTTCGATAGTGCGCATTATTTTACGGATAGTTTATGGCGGTGCAGGTAAGTATATGATTTAGCATGTCTTTTAGGGGAAAGTTCGACGCAAACAAGTCATACAGATAGCCGTTTTAATAAGAGATCGTAGTTTTGTACGTTGAAATTATGGCCTTTGAAGCTGTATATCCTCAATCTGATCCTTTCCATGCTTTCTTTTCCCTTTTTCCAAATTCAAAAACTGTTTCTAGGTACGATCTGCCTTGTTTCTTTCACGTTTTCAGTACTTGCACAGTCACCCGCTGTACCTGAAGAAAACCGCTTCACCAAAACCGTCCTTACGAACGATCTCAACGAGCCCATGGAACTGGCCGTGGCTCCCGACGGGCGCGTTTTCTTCACCGAACGAAAGGGGAATTTTTATGTATATGACCCCACGTCGCGCAAGACAAAGCTTATCCGGGAGTTTCCGGTTTTCTGGGAAACTAAATACGGCAACGGGCTGATTGGTCTGGCATTGGACCCTGATTTTGCCAAAAATCACTACATTTATTTTTACAACACCCCCATTTCTGATACACCTAAGCAGCATGTATCGCGTTTTACTTTATTGGATGACAACACACTTGATGTTTCCTCAGAGAAAGTACTGCTGGAAATCCCGATCGATTACGAAATCAGTCGCCATACGGGCGGGTCGCTGGCCTTCGGGCCGGATGGCAACCTGTATGTTTCGGTAGGGGATAACACCAGTCCCTTCGCTTCCAAAGGCTTCACCCCTATCGACGAGCGACCCGGCCGGGAGCAGTTTGACGACCAGCGGGCCGCAGGCAACGCCAACGACCTGCGCGGTGCCATTCTGCGCATTCATCCCGAGCCGGATGGCACGATTACGATACCCGATGGCAATCTTTTTGCCAAAGGTACCGCCGGAACGCGTCCGGAGATTTACATAATGGGTTGTCGCAATCCTTATCGCATTACGGTGGATGCAAAGACGGGCATTCTGTACTGGGGCGAGATTGGCCCCGACAGCGGGAAGGATGGCGAAGAGGGACCGAAAGGCTACGACGAATTCAACCAGGCAAAAAAAGCGGGCAACTTTGGCTGGCCCTATTTTATCGGCGACAACAAGGCGTACCATGATGTTGATTTTGCCACCGAAAAAGTCGGCCCAGCCTTCGACCCTGCCCATCCGGTCAACGATTCACCCAATAATACAGGCATCAAAAACCTGCCTCCTGCGCAGAAGGCACTAATCTGGTATCCCTACGACGAGTCATTAGAGTTTCCCAAGCTGGGTCAAGGCGGACGCAGCGCGATCATCGGGCCGGTTTATAACTTCGATCCTAACCTGAAATCGGATACGAAATTTCCCGAATATTTTGACAAAAAACTCTTCATCACCGAGTGGATGCGCAACTGGGTGTTTGCCGTGGATCTGGACGACAATCAGAACTACCGGGGTATGACACAGTTCATGCCCGCTACGGGCGATTTCCGTCGCCCCATCGACATGACTTTCGGCCCGGATGGCTCACTTTATGCTCTTGAATACGGTTCGGTTTATGGCATCGACAATGTTGACGCCCGGCTGGTGCGCATCGACTATAATGCCGGGAATCGAGCCCCAGTGGCAATTATTTCGGCCACGGATTCGCTTGGTACAGCTCCCATGAAGGTGACTTTCAATACTGAAAAGAGCTATGATTTGGATAAAGACCCCATAACGTATCAGTGGAAGTTTGGTAATAACACGGTGACTTCCAATGGCGGTACCGTCACTTTTACTTTTAGCAAAAATGGCATTCATCCTGTCATACTGAAAGCGACCGATCCAGCCGGAGCCAGCAGCTCCGACACGCTGCTGATTCGGGTGGGCAACACCCTGCCTCAACTGACCATTGAGACACCCAACAACCATTCGTTCTATTTTGACAATGAGGCGTTTGCGTACTCAGTAAAAGTTACAGACAAAGAAGATAAGATTATCGACCCGAAACGTACCAAGGTCAGATTTAACTTCATTCCGCAGCTAGCCAACCAGGCCGCACTCATCGGCCACCAGGAAACGGCGGAGAATATGGATTTGGGCAAAGAACTTTTGGAAAAAAGCGACTGCAAAGCCTGTCATCAAATCAATCAGAAATCGGTCGGCCCCGCCTTTGCCGATGTTTCCAACAAGTACCGCGCCGATCCGGGCGCATTGGCGAGGTTAGCCAATAAGGTGATTACGGGCGGCGGCGGTGTGTGGGGAGAAATGGCTATGAACGCCCACCCGCAACTTTCTAAGGAAGAAGCTACCGAAATCGTAAAGTACGTGCTGGCGATTGGCGAAACGCAAACGTCTTTGCCGCCGCAAGGTACCAGGGTTTTGAAGGAACATCTGCAGGAAAAAAAGTCAGGCCACTACCAACTCACAGCTTCCTACACCGATGGCGGTGGTGGAGGAATCGCTCCATTAACAAACTACACATCGCTTTGGCTCCGTCCGGCGCAGGTGGAAGTGGAACGGTTGGACAGTATCTATTTATTCAAAAAGGAGCGGAACGGATTATCGAGTTTGAAAAATGGCGCGGTCTTTGTCATGAAGGATATTGATCTGAAAAACATCAAGACTTTGACATTCCGCTATGCAGTGCCGGACGATGGCTTGAAAGTAGAAGTACGCAGCGGCTCCTCCACGGGTAAAGTGCTGAGTACTTTGAAGTTTCCTCCCACGTCAGGTGCAAGTACCTTCGGTGAAGCTACCGCTCCTGTGGAAACGAATTCGATGCGCCATGATTTATACTTTGTCTTTACCCGTAAGGAAGATAACGGCGCAACAAGTACCGGGATGTTGGATTGGGTGAAATTCGGATTATAACTCATTTATTTTTTGCCGCCCCCCCTCACACATCATGCGCAACACTTCCTTCGCTTTGCTTATTCTGCTAGGCCTAAGTACCAATACATTGGCTCAGGAATTTACCAGGCCTTACCAGAACGAGCGCAACAGCTATATGGAAATCGGGTTAGGCGTAGTGGCTTCCAAAGCCGGTGCTGCGTACTCAGTCAGTCCCGCCTTTCTGGAAAATACGCGGCTGGGGTGGCAGGTCTTTTTCACGCCGCAGTTTATCGTGTCCCCGCATGTTAATCTGGGGGTAAAGTTGGGCGGTGTTTTTCGCCCCCCCTTTTTTGATGTGGAGTCCAACAGTCAGTTGAGTAGCAAATTTACCCCTTTCGTTCTTCCCATGGCCGACCTCTATTTTGGCAACGGTAATTCGGTACGTTTTTTTGCCGGGATAGCCGCCGGAGCTACGTATATTGGTAGGTTGGAAGCCCGCGACGCCGTGACTGAAAGTACCTATTATTTCCGACGCCGAGACCACGACATATTCTTCACCGTTGCTCCGCACGTTGGCGTTGTCTTCGGCGATCTGAAAATATCGGTCGAGCACATCGTGACTACACCTTTCAACCCCGACGTCACCTCACTTACCCTGAGCAATACTTTTCCGCTGGGAAAACGGCGGTACTTTTAAGTATAACGGTGGGATAAATTAAAAAAAATCCAACCTATCAATCGGTTGCGAGCAAAATCTTGCAACATGAGTCGGGAATTATGTAAATATCATTGATATAACAGGAGGTACTTTTGAGAATCGAGCGATTTCATTTATTGCTCCTAAATGACTCAAAATTTGACTTTCTCTATCTTGATACACTACATTTTTTTTCGCACCAAACTACCTTTCCTGCTTATTTGGCTCTCCGGCGCGTTGTTTTTCCCTGCCTTAGCGCAGAATATCAATAATCTGCCCGTCCACGAATATTCTTTGACAATCAGCAAAGAAACCGTCAATCTTGCAGGTAAGGAAGTAACGGGAATGACCGTCAACGGCAGCATTCCGGGACCGACGCTGCGCTTTACCGAAGGCGAGTACGCCGTAATCTATGTCAAAAACACGATAGATGTCGAAACGTCGGTTCACTGGCATGGCATCCTGCTTCCCAACTTCTACGACGGCGTGCCCTACCTGACGACGCCCCCCATTAAACCCGGCACAACTCTCAAATACGAATTTCCGCTCAAACAGTCTGGTACTTATTGGTACCACTCCCATACTATGTTACAGGAGCAAAGCGGGGTATTCGGCTCCATTGTCATCGAGCCAAAGGAAAAAACGCTGGATTACAACAAAGATCTGGTAATGGTACTTTCCGACTGGACCAATCAAAAACCTAAGAATGTACTGCGCAACCTCAAGCGAAAAAATGAGTGGTACAACATCAGAAAAAACACCGCCATGCCCCTGAACCGCGTCATTGCGCGGGGTGCGTTTGGGGCGCAACTCAATTTCTGGAAGCAACGCATGGAGAGCGTCGACATCGCGGACGTGTACTACCCGGCCTTCCTTAGCAATGGCCGGCAGGTTCAAAATTACCCGGAATTCGGCCCTGGCGACAAGGTACGGGTCAGGATTATCAACGCATCGGCTTCCTCACAGTTTTGGCTCACTTTCGGTGGTGAAGATCCGCTGTTGGTAGCCGCCGACGGACTGGATGTAGTTCCCGTCAGGCACAATAAAACGTTCATCGCCATCGCCGAAACTTACGATTTCATCGTGACCATACCCACCAGCGGGAAAGTAGAAATTCGGGCGATGGCGCAGGATGGCTCCGGGCATTCTTCCACGTATATCGGCCAGGGTGAAGTCATTTCCGCTCCAGTACTTCCCAGGCCCAACCAATATTCCATGATGAAGCAAATGGGTACCATGAAAATGCGCATGGGTGCTCCCGCCACGAAAGTAAACCCCTCAACCGAAGAGCCGGAAGAATTAATGGCTAATTGGGGCATGAAGATGGATATGGAGGGCGGAATGAAGGGCATGGATCATGGCAAGATGGATCATTCCATGATGAATCATGATAAGAAGCCAGAAAAGAAAAAAGAAGCTAAGATGGATATGTCTGGCATGGATAATTCAAATATGGGCCATAATCAACCGGCAGGAAAAGAGGATAAAATGCCGATGGATCATTCTAAAATGAATCACGCCAAAGTCGAAAGTAAGAAATATACGATGCCAGGTATGGACATGCCGATGCCGGGAATGAATATGTTTGCCGAGTACAACTACGATTATCTGAAATCACCCGCGAAAACTACCATCCCGACTGATCCCAACGGGGAGCGGCCTGTTCGCCGCATTTTACTAAATCTTACGGGAAATATGTGGCGCTACATCTGGAGCATGAACGGTGTGCCACTCTCCGAAGCCGACAAGATTAAAATCAAAAAAGGAGAAGTGGTGCGCATCACTCTCAACAACCTTACGATGATGCACCATCCTATGCACCTGCACGGCCATTTTTTCCGGGTACTGAACAAAAACGGCGAGTACTCACCACTGAAGCATACCGTAAATGTGGCCCCGATGGAAAAGGTAACCATCGAGTTCGATGCCAAAGAGTACGGTGACTGGTTTTTCCACTGTCATGTGTTGTACCATATGATGAGCGGCATGGCCCGGGTATATAGTTACGACACGCTCCGTGACCCGCGCATGGCAAACTACCCCCTCAAAAAATTGCTCAACGAGGGAAATCACTTTTATAGTTGGGGCACGGCGGATGTTGCTTCCCACATGGCACATCTTAATCTGGTATCGTCTAATCTTCGTAACCAGTTCAACATTCGGGCCGAGTACGGCTGGAATAAACGGATGGAGGCGGAAGTCTCCTACGAGCGGTACATCTATGATTATTTTCGTGTATTCGGTGGTGTGAATGTGGAAAATGAGCGTGAAGATGATCCCGGTGAATTGACGCCTACCGCCATTGCCGGTATCCGTTTTCTGACACCTTATCTGTTCAACCTCGACTTGCGGATGGATAGCAAGCTGCGGCCCCAAATCAGCCTTAGTCGGGAAATTATGATATTTCCACGCACGATACTCCACGGTGAGTATGAGTACCAGGCTGACTTTGGCTGGATCAAGCGCCCGGGTCGCGAGGAAGTACTTGACAACAGTACCTACCGCCAGGAGGTCACCTGGTCGGTGGGGCTGGAATATTTCCTGTCACGAAATATTTCCCTGATCGGTAGCTATGAGAATCGATTTGGGGCAGGCGCGGGCCTTTCGCTGCGTTTCTGAAAATCGAAGCTCAGGAAAGAGAAATTGCCAAAATGAAAGAAATGATCGACCGTTTGGAGAAACATCAGTTTTAATTATTCCCTCAGGTAGTTTTATTAACCAAAATTCACCGTTTGATAAGAACTCCGGGAAAGCCAGCGCGGCATCCCCGGAGTTTTTTTTATTTTTGCCGCTACTTCTGCTCCCCCACACTACATGGATGTTTCCATTATTATTGTCAATTATCGCACCCCGCACCTAATCCTGGATTGCCTGGCGACGATTTATGAATTTACTCGTCAGGTTACGTTTGAAGTCATTGTTGTGGATAATGATCCCGAACGGGGCGGGAAAACACAGGTTCTTACCCAGTACCCCCACATAAAGTGGATCGACATGGCCTACAATGCCGGCTTTGGAAGAGCCAACAACGCGGGCATGAAGCTAGCCGAAGGAAGGTACTTTCTACTCCTCAATGCCGATACACTCCTGACCGACGATGTCATTAGCCGGGGCATTCAGCGTATGGATAGTCGTCCCGACATTGCAGCTTCGGGAGCATTGCAGCACTATCCCGATGGGACACCGATGCCTTTTTACAAAAGCTTTAATGAGTTCAGGAAAACATTTTTTATCGTCCCGCCTTCAAGATTTCTGCAAGGTATTCTAGATAAAGTATTCCCTGAACCTCAATACGACGACCCGGATCAGCACGACTGGCTGGTTGGTGCCTATATGTTGGTACGCCGTGAGGCAGTCGATAAAGCGGGTGCTTTCGACGAAGATTTTTTCATGTACGGTGAAGACGTGGAGTGGTCGAGTCGCCTGGGTAAGGTCGGCAAGCTGTGCTATTTCAAAGATTGTACTTTCGTTCATCTCGAAAATAATAACCCTTTCCGGCGTACCAGCATTTCCTGGATTAATCGTTTCAGTACACAGATGCAGCTATCTAATTTGCTTTGGGTCAGGAAGCAGTATGGAGTGGGAGCGTACTTATTTTCGATTGCTTCCAACCTTTTAATGGTGCCAGCCATCCTGGTCTGGAAGATGGCTGTCAACGTGCGAAAGCACGGCAATCCTTTCGCTGAACTGCGTACCCAGCGCATTTTCATCAAGAAAAACGGTGTTTTGCTAAATTATTTTTTCAAAACCTTATTCAACAGAAAGCATCTTTATAAAATCAAAGAATTTGAGAATATTGATTTACAGTCCATACCTTGAAAAAACGTACTAAAATTCTTTTTTTTACTCCCTATGCCACGCGTACGGGTTCCGAAATGATGCTCCTGTACATTTTGCGTCACCTCGACCGCGAGAAGTATGAGGCCGGGCTAGTCAGCTTTGCCGATGGCGAATTGCTTAAAGAGATCCCATCCGACATCCCGGTTTTCATTGGGCCTGGCCGGTATACTTTAACCCAAAGGGTGTCTTTCCACCTGGGTTTTCACCCCATGGAGCGATTTTTGGACAAGCTTTCTCATCAGTTTAAAGCGGATGTATGGTACGTCAATACTATAATGCTGTCGGATGTAGTGCAGGCCGCTTCCAAGCTTTCCATCCCTGTCATCAGCCATATCCATGAACTCTCCCACATGCTGGCTTTTGTGGGTCGACAGGATTACATAACTATTATTCAGAAATCCAACTTATTGATAGGCTGTTCCGAAGTAGTTTGCGAAAATCTCCGTGCGTCTGGTGGCAAAAACGTAGTAAAACTACTGTCATTTACAGACCTGAATGAAATTAATCCGACCCCGGCACACACAGAGGAACTGCGCCGGGAATGGGGCGTGCATCACGGTGATTTTGTCTGGGTAATGTCCGGCACCACTTCCGAGCGCAAAGGCTTCGACCTCCTGCCTGACATAGCGGCGGCTATTGACGACCCAACGGTACATCTGGTATGGGTGGGAAAATCATCCCCCGACGGTATGGTGTACTTGACAGAAAAACGCTGCGAGCTTAGCAGAAATACTAAAATTCATCTGGTGGGCGCCAAGAAAAATGATTACTTCGATTACCTTGCTGCCGCCGACGGCTTTATGATGACTTCCCGCCAGGAACCACTGGGCCTGGTGATGGTAGAGGCGGCATGGCTGGGTAAACCGATTGTCGCTTTCGACTCGGGCGGGCCGATCGAGTTTGTCACGGAAGGGCTTGGGACTGTGATTCCCAATTTGGACATTGAAGCCTTTGCTCGAAGTATGCAAAACTGGCGGCAACACCCGGCTGCCTTTGATGCCTCCAAGGCCAAAGAAAGAGCCGCTGAGTTTGGCTCTGAGATCGGGATGGCTAAATGGGAACAAATTATCGAAGCTTTTCAAGAACATTTGTGAGCCTTTCCGGTTTCTCTTACCTTTAATCGGATATTCCGAAACTCTATTCTTCTTATTTAGAAACGCGTCTCAGAAAATGAGATATGCTTCGTTGTACAGGTGAGAAAACACCAAACATACACGAAGCGGTAGGGAATGATTCTTGATTACTGAAATAAGACTATGAGGATGTTTTACAATAGAGCGGCAGGAGCCATACCAAAACAAAAACTTTTACTCTGGTTGAGTATCTCTCTGGGACTTTTACTGCCCAGCATGCTTTCAGCCCAGGCACCGCTGGCACCGGGCAACACGCAGAGGTACTTTTCTTTGATGTTACTAAACCTCTCTCAGGAAAAAGATTTCGAGCAGCCCGTGATTCAACAGGCTGCAGATGCTGGAGTAAATTCGTTGCTTCTCACCATTCATTGGGACAAAGTTTATAAGAACTCTCCCACGGGTCCGGGCGATTGGTACCGATACGACAATGAAATAAAACTCGCTACTCAGCTTGGGCTAAAAGTAGCTATTCGAGTAATGGTAGGCCGCAATAAAAATGATCTGAAAGGCTTTTGGACCGAGGCTGAAAGCATGAGGGACTACAAACAAAACCCAATACGTGAAGGGTACGATGCAACCTCTTTCAGTTACCTACATCAGCCTTCTGTTGACTTGGCTGCCGATTTTGTCAGGCAAGTTACCGAGCGCTATAAGTACCTACAGAAGGATAATAATCTCCTGTTTTTGTCAGTCGTTACTACGCCAATTCAGGAAGCAGGCTATCAAATGACCAATATTCCACCAAACATGGAGCATACAGCCAAGTATCCTTCCATATTTGATTATTCCGATTCTTATAAAAAGGGATTCCGGGAATGGTTGCGGGAAAAGTACAAAAAAATTATCCGCCTTAACTTATTGTGGGGGGCCGAATACAGATCTTTTGAGGAGGTGGAGCCCCCGGTTACTCCCTGGGACCCAACAGAATCTTTCTTTGGTCGCCGGGGTAAAGATTGGTATATCTTCCGTCATTTAGCGCTAAAAAGGTTTACTGACCAGATGATTGAGACAGTCAAAGGAGTAGACGCAGGCATCGCTTACATCAATGAGTTTGGAGCCGTTAGTGATAAGGTAAGTGGCGTTCGGTCCACACTGGCTTTTCGGGATTTGGGCGAGAATACCGATGGTGTAAAAATTCATGATGGTTCTCACTTTGATCACCGCTGGACGACAGACGTGGTTCGCAGCAACACGCGACCTGATCAATGGGTGATGAATGAAGTCTTCTACGCCGATTATTTGCCTAATAGCGAATTCTATGAGCAAATCGACGAGTGTTTCGAGAATGGTGCCAAGATGGTGGTTTTTGTACTTTCCACCACTGGCCATATAGCAGCAGTAAGGGACGTGATCCGAAACTCGGCGGCTAAGTGGATTCCTAAACCCATGACGCCCATTATAACTTCTGATACCGTATCCTACCGTCTATCGCGGGCATTGGACAAGAGCGTAGATGAGCTGGCATACGAAGCCTGGAAGCAAAAAGCCCGGGGTGGAGGTCCACCTCGTCCGGTAAGCGTGATCCTCATCGAAGATCTCTTACAGCCTGAGTACTGGAAGGTTGCCGAAAATGCTCCACCCTACCTACTGAATCCTGTGCCGATGCAGATTATCGCTGTGTCGCGCGATTTTACTTACAAACTTCCCACTGATACCTTCGCTGACCGCGACGGAACCATTGTCAGAATGGAAGTATCGAACCTGCCGCCTTGGCTGCGCTACGAAAACGGACAATTGATCGGAAAGCCCACAGCTCTGGGCGATACTCGTCTGCTCGTGCGAGGTATTGACGACGAAGGCGGCGCCACCGATGCCTATTTCACCATCCGCGTGGACACGCGTGAGAATGCCAACAAGCCACCCATTGTAAAGAAAAGCCTGACGACTCTCACGACTGCACTTAATCAACCCTTTGATTTCACACTGCCCAAAGACCTTTTTACCGATGCTGACGGCACTGTGACTCGGGTCGAAGTAGGTGCACTTCCCTCTTGGCTAACTTTTCAGGATGGGCAATTCAAAGGTCTTCCAACCAAAACCGAAGAATACCGCATCGCCCTGAAAGCCTATGATGACCTGAATGCGTTCGTGGAAACCTTCTTTACCATTCAGGTAGTTGAGCCTCAGTTTTTGAACAATCCTCCTTACGTACAGAAAACACTGCCCGTAAAATTCACAAAGGTCAATGAGCCGTTTCGATATACACTCCCCGCCGATATTTTCGGCGATAGCGACGGGTATATTTCATTTGTCACCGTGCAAACCCTACCTACCTGGCTCAATTTCTCACTGAATGAGTTTTCGGGTACTCCCACCGAGCAGGGTGAGTATCGAATTCTGGTGCGGGCTTACGATAATAACGGAGGGTATGTAGAAACCCCGCTTTTATTACGGGTCGAGATACCTGAAATCACGTTCGACCTGATGCGCTCGGGTGGAATTATTGATCGGCAACGCATCCTAACCATACAGGAAGGCGACGAGTTCAGATCGGCTTCTCTTCCGCCTATGCTGAATGTGTATGCTTATGGCAACTTTGAGTTCGACAGGCTTGATTTTAGCCTGAGCGGCCCTTACCGATACAATAGTCAGGCCTCCCGATTTCCCCATGCCTTGTTTGCAGAGAGTGGAGGTTTTGTCCCCTACGTCGGAGCCTACACGCTTACGGCTTCGGCTTACAGGAAAGACTCGCTTGTATTGGTAGATCAGGTTAGATTCAGCATTGCGCCCGGCGATTCCAGCCAAACCAGCCGCTCTCTCGATGAATGGGCGGGCTATCCCAATCCCTTCGAGGACGTTTTCAATATTCAACTCCCCGAAGGTCAGCCAGCTGTCCCCTATTCCTTTACGTTGATTAGTGCCAGTGGACAGCGCCAGCCGATACCTGCCAAATGGATTAGCCTATACGGTAATATCGCCCAAATTGATCTTGGTGGTCTGACCATCTCGCCGGGTATCTATTTCGTTCGCGTAGAGTCCGATGGAGCGGAAATGCGCCTTTTTAAGGTGTTGAAGAAGTAGTCCTTACATTTTTTCTAAATAATTCTTAAAACTATCGCTTCGAAGAAATAGTATGCTTGCATACTATTTCTTCGAATGTTATATTTGCAACATAAAATAGTATGCAAGCATACTACCGATCAGATTATTCAATAAACCCCAACAACATACATCATGGCAGTAGTTGAAGAACAATCCTCTATTAAGGGAGGCGAATTTTTGATAAAGGAAACGGAGGCTTCTCAGATATTTATCCCCGAAGAATTTACGGAAGAACAGCAGATGATCGCCGAGACCTGCCGCGATTTCCTGCGCACCGAAGTACATCCGCGACTTGACGAAATCGATGCAGCCAGGTCACCCGAACTTATGGCGTCGCTCATGGATAAAGCCGGCGAACTCGGACTGCTGGGAACAGCGGTACCCGAGGAATTCGGCGGATTTGGCATGAATTTCAATACCTCTATGCTGGTAGCCGAAAGCCTGGGAACGGGTCATTCCTTCTCAGTGGCGCAGTCGGCACATACAGGCATTGGCACATTACCTATCGTGTATTATGGCAATGAGGAACAGAAAGCCAAGTACTTACCCAAACTCGCTACGGGTGAGTGGAAAGCGGCTTACTGTCTGACGGAGCCTGATTCTGGCTCCGACGCTAACTCCGGCAAAACGAAAGCAGTTTTGACCGAAGACGGCAAGCATTATGTTCTGAATGGCCAGAAAATGTGGATCACAAACGGTGGCTTTGCGGACTTGTTTATCGTTTTTGCCAAAATTGAAGAGAATGGCGAAACGGATAAAAACCTGTCGGCCTTTCTGGTAGAAAAGACCTTTGGTGGTATCACGATGAATGAGCCGGAAAAGAAGCTGGGTATTAAAGGCTCGGATACCCGTCAGGTATTCTTTAATGATTGCCAGGTACCGGTCGAGAATCTGCTTTCCAGCCGAGGCAATGGCTTCAAGATTGCCGTAAATATTCTGAATATTGGCCGCATCAAACTTGGCGTAGCCGTACTGGGCGGGGCGAAAGGATCGCTTGATCAGGCAGTAAAGTACGCCAACGAGCGCAAGCAGTTCGGAATTTCCATTAGCCGTTTTGGAGCTATCAAACATAAGTTAGGCGAAATGGCGACGCGAATATACGCTTCCGAAACGGCCTGCTACCGTGCCGGACAGAACATCGACGACGCGATTGCTGATTTACAGGGAGGCGGCATGAGCGAAGCTGACGCGAAACTGAAAGGAGTGGAACAATTCGCTATCGAATGCGCGATTACCAAAGTTCACGGGTCGGAGGTACTTGACTACGTGGTAGATGAAGGCGTGCAGATTTACGGAGGAATGGGCTATTCTGCCGATGCGCCCATGGAACGCGCCTACCGCGATTCACGCATCAATCGCATTTTTGAAGGTACTAATGAAATCAATCGCCTGCTTATCGTAGATATGCTCCTGAAACGCGCCATGAAAGGCCAGCTCGATCTGATGGGTCCCGCGCAGGCGGTGAGCAAAGAAATTATGTCTATTCCTGATTTTGGGGCTGAGGATGATGACGCATTGTTTGCCAAAGAAAAGAAGTTGCTGAAAAACCTGAAAAAAGCCGCCCTGATGATCGCCGGAGCCGCTGTGCAGAAGTTTATGATGAAGCTCTCGCACGAACAGGAAATTCTGATGGATGTAGCCGACATGATTATCGAAATCTACGTCGCCGAATCGGTACTTCTGCGGGTGGAGAAACTCATCGGTATCAAAGGCGAAGAAGCCGTTGCACTGCAAAAGGACATGGCACTGGTCTATTTGCACGATGCCGTAGATAAAATCAACTCAGCGGGGCGTTCAGCCATCACTTCCTTCGCCGAAGGTGACGAATTGCGTGTGATGCTGATGGGTCTGAAGCGTTTCACGAAAATTGACCCGATAAACCTCAAAGATGCCCGCCGCCGCATTGCCGACGCTATGCTGGCTGAAAACAGGTACATTTTTTAAGATTAAATACGACTACTATATTGGGAAAGCCGCTTCTGTTTCGGGAGCGGCTTTTTTGTAAACTACCCCTAACGAAAGGAATCAGGAACAGAGCATAAAGTACCATGATAGAGTATCTGATCTTAAAATCAACTATTTTGCGTATCAGAGGATAAATCGTAGTTGAAACTCCTCACTTTCAACTATCCATTATCAAATTTCCACTAACTTATATGCAGCCTGTACCCATTAAAACTACCGTCGTCGGTTCTTTACCTTTCCCCGGCTGGCTCGAATTTGCCAGCCTGAATCTTGATAAACTTGGACCCGCCGATATCAATGAAATGATCGACGATGCCGTCATTGCCGCTATCCATGATCAGGTAGCCGCCGGGCTGGATGTCATCACCGATGGCGAACAAACCCGGCTTGATTTCAACTTATCTTTCTACGGCTTTATCAAGGGAATCGAAAACGACGCTTCCGAAACCCGCAAGTACGGGCCGCCTGCCCACGATCAACGCGGTAAAAACAGCATCGTGGCTCCGCTCACGGCCCCCGATGGCCTGGGCGTGGTAGAAGAGTACAAACGGTTGAAGCGGTTGGCTCCGGTTGGACAGGGACTAAAAATGTCTATTCCCGGCCCTTACACCCTAGCCGGGCGCCTTAACCCAGGTAGTTTTTACAAAGATCGCTGGGAAATCACCGAAGCCATTCTGCCGCTGGTGCGTCAGGAAATCGCCGATCTGGTGGCGCTGGGTTGCCCCGAAATCTGCGTGGACGAGCCTTCGATGAGTTGCTACGCCTACCGCGAGGACACCAGGCGTTTTGTCGATATATTCAACCGCACCGTCGCGCCGGGCGTGGGCAAAACGCGCCTGTCGATGCACCTATGTTTCGGCAATTACAAAGGCCGGTCGGTAGGCAAGAAATCTATCACGCCCATGCTACCCGACTTCATGGACATGACCGTGGACGAACTGCACTCCGAAATGACTATCCTGAATTTCGCCGAAGTACACCTGCTGGAACGCTTCGCCGAGAAGTTCGATGTCGCCGTAGGCGTTATTGACGTGAAAAGCTACTACATCGAAACCGCCGAGGACGTCGCCGAACGCATTCGCAGGATTCTGCCTTACGTTCCCGCCGAAAAACTAGCCGTAGCCCCCGACTGCGGTTTAAGTCAGACCGCCCGTTGGGCTACCAAGCTGAAATTAAAAGCGATGTGCGACGGAGCGAAGCTAATGAGGGAAAGATTGTAAAGAGTAGGGGCGATAAATAGAATATAAGCAAAAGTAAGATAGAATCAATAGTATATGTGCGTAGGAGATTCCATTAAGTTGATAAAGTACTTTTATAAAATAATTCTATGAGCACGGATGTATTTATTATTGATAAAGCCGAAGATGCAAAAGACATATTTGAAAATGGAACTCAATTCATTCAAAATTATTGGGAGCAAAGATTAATTGGAGGCCGTCATAATATGTACGGGAGATTTTTATTGAATAATGTTGATATTCAAATACCACTTATTTTCGAGCACGAGGAATTTTCTAAATATACTATATCAAAAATTCATACCCAATCTCAGCTTGCTTCAAGTCCCAAACATTCTCATATTACAATTAACAGCGGAAAATTTAAGAGAATTCATTTCAATAAATGGGATCTCCCGAATAAAATCAACTCAAATGGGGAGACAGAAAGACAAATACCAAATTTAACCCTTGAAATCAATGGTGGAGATTTTTTTGAAGAAGTTATATTTTCAAACTCTAAGCTAGCATTAATCAGAATAACTGGCGGTCTCTTTCATTCCAGAATATATTTTGAACGAGGAGTGTATGACAGAGTTGAAATTATTGGA
>CAZCOG010000060.1:0-32089 GCA_964500445.1 uncultured Persicitalea sp.
GGTGTAGAAAATTATTAATAATCAAGTAAGAACCTTTTTTTAAAAAAAATATGCAGATTTTTTTCTTTAATAAGAACGGATAAGTATAACCACCTGGCAATCAAAGGCGTAATTTTTAAAAAAATTTAAGTATTCCAAGAAAAGAAAAAAAGAACGCGTGTTTTAAAACAGCATTATTCCTTTATTGCACAAGGTCAGCAGAGGGGAATTAAAGAAAGGAATCGGCTTAGGTTCAGCGGATACGCAGAGCAGAGGGAATTGTGTCGGTCCAGTCGGACTACTTTTTTTTGAAGGGCTTTTTTAGGCCAGAAGTACCTGCACCGCTATTTGCCTCGCGTCCCGTGGAGGATTTTCTGCCGAAGCGATCATTCGGAAATTTTTCTTTAGGAAGAAGAGTTGGTTTTTCGGTGCGGTTGGTGTCGTCCCGGCCTTCGTTTCGCTGGTACTTGGTTTCGTTCACTACCAGTGGCACGCCATCAATCTCTCGGCCGTTAAGCGAAGCGATAGCATCAAGTGCTTGTAAACGGTCGGGCATCTTAACAAAACCGTAGCCTTTGCTTTGTTTGGTGTCGTAGTCGATCACGACCGTTGCCGAGGAAACTTTACCGTACTTTTCAAATATTTCCTGCAGTTCCCATTTTCTGAGGGTCAGCGGTAAGTTTCCGATGAAAATTTCCATGGCTTTCAGTTTTTTCTGCAAAAGTAGGATTTCCCGTCAGGAAAACCCTACTTTCACCCATTTTCAATTCAAATCAACTTAGAGTCAACGCTTTGAAGCGTCGCGTCAGGTCAGTCAGCGATTGCTCCACGCCCATGCGTTCAAGGGACGATGCCCCCACAAAGCCATGCATATCAGTTTTGTCTAGAATCACCCGGACATCCTCCGGCGTGTTAACGGGACCGCCGTGGGCCAGAAAGAATATGTCGGGGTTCACGGCCTTGCCGGCATCCATAATCGCCTGGCTACGTTCAATGGCCTCATCCATGCTACAGGAGGCCTCCACTACCCCAATGGAGCCACCCACCGTAGTGCCGACATGGGCAATGATCGCGTCGGCCCCGGCTTCGGCCATCTGCGCGGCTTCCTGGGGCTTGCCAACATAGACAATAGAAAACAAATCCATCTTGGAAGCCAGCCGCACCATCTCCACTTCCTTGTCAAAGCCCATTCCAGTTTCTTCGAGTACTTGTCGGAAATGTCCATCCACGATGGATTGGGTAGGAAAATTATTAATCCCGGAAAAGCCCATATCCCTGACTTTCAGTAAATGATGCCACATGCGACGACGCGGATCGGAGCCATACACGCCGCAAATCACCGGTACTTCTTCCACAACGGGCAGTACTTCGTACTCGCCAATAGAAAGCGCCTCGGCATTGGCATCCCCGTAGGCCATCATACCCGCCGAGGAGCCGTGGCCCGCCATGCGAAATCGGCCTGAGTTGTAAATGATGATTAAATCGGCTCCTCCTTTTTCAATGAATTTGGCACTGATGCCCGTCCCGGCTCCGGCGGCAATAATGGCTTTTTGCTGATCGATCGTGTTCTGCAAGCGATCCCTTACTTCTTGTCTGGTGTAGGGATTTCCCTTCCCTGTCCATGGGTTTGGCATTATATATTTGTGAATGAGTGAATGAAAATCAGGGTTTTATATCAAACCACTTTCTTAAAATCAATAGTAATTGCACTTATTTTTTCCAATAACCTTTCAACTATGATCCTTGAAAACACATCATCATTAATGTGAGCATCTACCTCTACCACTTCTAAGTCCTCCGTCGCATTTTCTTTTACAGAGTTGAACAAGGCCCGATTAACCTCTGGATTGTAAAAAATATCCCCTTCGGCGTCGATCTGGGAAATGCCTTTTAGCGGCAAGATAATGCTCGCATTGGCTCCTTTCAATTTATCAGTGATATTTTTACCGAGCAACTGATTCTCTGCCACGTCGGTGCGCATGAGAGTTACGTTGGGCGCCCAACTGTAAAGTTGTCGGTGGCTATATTGGGGCGGGACCGTATCCGGTTCGGCATAGTTGACCATATCGAGGCAGCCTGGCACAACTATCTGCGGGATGCGTGCCTCGGCCGCAGCAGTCAGGCGAGTAGCGCCGGCACTACATACGCCCCGACAAAGTTCATCGGCGAGTTCGGTAGTTGTTATGTCGAGTACACCGACGAAAACGCCTTCCCGGATCAGGGCTTCCATCGTCGCCCCTCCTACCCCGTTGGCGTGGAATGCCATTACTTCGTAGCCCTCTTTTTCCAGCAGAGCGGTGCACTGATTCACGCAGGCAGTCGTATTGCCAAACATGCTGATAGCGATGCTGCCTTTGCGGGTAGTTTTTTGGGAAGGCTGCAAGTTGGCCATGGAGCAGATCGCCGCCGCCGCTTGACCGATGATCGGCTGAATAATACTATTCATCCCCGCAACATCCACCACCGAGGGCATCAGTGTAATGTCTTTATAACCCATCGGACGGGACAAATCCTTGGCGGCCAAGGTAGTAATGCAGATTTTAGGAATTCCCAGCGGAATGCTTTGCATGGCTGAAAGCGCCATATAAGTACCTCCGCCGCCTCCCATGCTGATGGCAGCTTTCAGCCCCCCCTCAGCTACGAGACGCCCGATGATGCGGGCGGCGCCCTCTCCCATTCTGGCTACTGCCTGGCCCCGGTCATTCTTTTTTCTGATATTTTCCAGCGTGGTACCGGCTGCTTCGACAACGGTTTCCGCTTCAATATCCACTTGAAAAGCATCGGTGCTTCCCATCGTCCCGGTATTCATTGTCACGACCCGCTCACCTAGTTGGACAATCCGGTCGCGGAGGTAGTGGAATACTTCGCCTTTGGTATCAAAGCAGCCGAGAATCAGGATGTACGGAATTGCCATAATTCAACGCTGGGTCCGTTAATTTTTTTTTAAATATTCCTTTTCTACGATAGAAACCCTTTTTTTCGTACTGTAAGACTACAATTTGGCTTTTTTTACTGGTTTCTGGTACAAAAGTACCTTCGATTCTTTTTAACATCCCCTTGATGCGAACTACCTCTGAGAACGAACTCGATGCATTACGCACCGCAATCGAACAGATCCACCCGCTCGACGCGCAGGAAATGTTTGCCCTGCTGGCTATCTGGCGCCCGCTGGAAGTCAAAAGAAAAGTCATGTTGATTGCGGCGGGAGAACAAGCTTCCCATATCTATCTTGTACAAAAAGGCCTGCAGCGGGTGTATTATCTCGACGAGCATGGCCGGGAGGCTACCCTGGTGTTCACTTACGCTCCGTCGTTTGGCGGCATTATCGACTCTTTCCTTTTGCAAACCCCTTCCCGCTATTATTACGAAACCCTTACGCCGTCGGCTTTCCTGATGGCAAGCTTTGACGAGCTCGACCGGCTGATGCTTCGGTATCCCGCCATTGAGCGGATGATTCGCCTGGGAACTACCGCCACGCTGGGCGGACTTCTGGAAAGGTTGGTGGAGATTCAGGCTTTTTCTTCCGAAGAAAAATTTCGGGCTTTGCTAAAGCGCAGTCCGCACATTCTGCAACTGGTGCCGCATAAGTACCTGGCCAATTATTTGGGTATCGACGCCACCAATTTCAGCAAACTACTCAACCGGATTAGAATTTAAAAATGATGGCAAATACCAAGATTTGTTCGATACGCCCTTCCGACCTTTGGGGTATTGTTTGAACCAAACCATCTATCAGTCATGAAAAAGTACTCACCCCAGCAATGGATCGAACCCCTGGTCGAAACCGTGGAAGCGCATCTGGTGCGCGCCACGGAAGTGTATCAGAATCTTTCCGAAACGCAGCTCAACACCCCACCCGCCGAAGGGGGCTGGTCGGTAGCGCAGTGCCTCGAACACCTCAACAGCTACGGGGATTATTACCTCCCGGCCACCCGGGAAGCGCTTCGCTCGGTAGCTAGTACATCGAATCCTCAAAGTACCTACCAAAGCGGCTGGCTGGGCAGGTACTTCACTAACATGATGAAGCCCGAGAACACTAAAAAGTATAAGGCCTTTAAAGGCCATATTCCGGCCACCCAACTTGATGGAGCAGCGGTGGTGGCCAGATTCATCGAACAGCAGGAAGAATGGCTGCATCTATTGGGCGAAATAACTACCGTGGCCCAAATGAACGTGCGGGTACCGATTTCCATTTCGCCGCTGATTCGTCTGAAATTAGGCGATACGCTTAGCTTTGTGATTGCCCATAACAGTCGACACGTGCAACAGGCCGACCGCCTTCTAGCCGTTAGTTTAGAACAGGTTTAGCGTGGGCTATTTCTTGTCAATCATGCTTTTCAACTCTTTCAAATCCTCCATGTCGCCCTCTACCACGTAATTTAAATCAGTGTTATTGAGCATCTCATTGTCCGAGGCCAGCTTGCATTTGAAATTAAGCCGGAAAGGCAGGTCGTCGCCCTGAAAGAGCAGTTGCCCGCCGGTTTTGAGCAGCTCTCCCATATCGATGCTGAACGGGACTTCGTAGATTTCGCTGCTATTCTGCCCCACTTTCGTACCACCGGGACTGCTGCCTCGCAGCATATTCCCCTGATCTCCGACGTCGAGCGAGTAGGTAGGATTCTTGAATTCCAGCGTAAACGGGTTTTTGTTGGTCACCTGAAGCTTAAGCAGTACTTCGGACTCGCCCAGCCGAAATTTTTCCAGATTGAAACCGACGACTTTAACCTCGGGCAAATGATACACGAAGGCCCGTTTGTCCATCGACAGTCGGAGCGTGTCTTTTCCCATAAACGGTTTTTGCAGGTGAAAAACGCCTTCAAAGTGATAATCGGCGCTATCGTTGCCCAGCCGATCCTGTTGGTTTACTTCGGCAATGAGATTTTTGAGATTCAGTTGCGTAGCAATGTCCAATGAACTGCTGTCACTTGCCTTGACCACAAAAGCTTTGGCGTAATTATCTTCCAGAATAACGGTTTCGTTCATATGCACCGAATAGGCCATATCTGCTACATCCAGGCCCACGGGCAATGGATTGTGCAACAGCAGATTCAGCGCCACATCCAGAGTACTGTCCGTAATGGCACCGATACGGACATCGGCCACTTCAACCCGGGGTTTTAGGCCCGAGACAGGATTGCCGTTTTCATTTTTGTAAAAGTACCAGCCCACCGCGCCAAGGAGAAGGAGTACGAATATGATTAAAAAGGTTTTGGCGGTTGTACTGAGGTTCATGATAATGGGTTTTAATTTGAACTGCTGAGCGAACAGCAATTCCTGAATTTTATTTACTTCAAAGGCCAACGGAATGATTCTTTATTCAATTCCGTAAACCTATAAAAGCATAAGGCCATGAAACAGATTATTATTAACGTGCCAGACCACCAATTCGCTTCTTTCATGCAATTGGTCAAATCACTTGATTTTGTACAAATTGAAAACCAGGATCAATTGGAGGATTCGCTGACTGACGAGCAGAAAACAGCTTGGGAGAAAGTGAAGACGGAATTTAAATCACAGGGACTTGCAGAGGATGACGAGGAACAGACTCGTCCGGTTGAAGCTTTGCTGAATGGATTGGACTAGTTTTTTTCGAGCAATGGCAATTTGACGTAGGGTACTAAATCCAGCTTTTGCTAATCTAGCATTTTAAATGAAAAGACCGTCCATTATTAGGCATGATCGAACAATGGACGGTCTTTGGGCTAATAGATGCTTTTATAAATTCATATTTTTATTCAGGAGATTTCCTGGAAGCGTGACGGTTGAAGTACTATCGACCTGTATCTGAAAGGTCATGAAGACATTTTTATTAGCCTGGAAGGTGCTGCTATCACGTACCTGCACACTAGTGTTACCAAGATGATTATCTGTTTTTACTGCCACGTAACCCCGCCTTTTTGAAACTATGTTGAGGTTATCGAAACCATTGTCTAACAAGTGCATTCCGCTTCCCGTTTGTACAATATTAAAATCTCCACCCGACCATCCTTTGACTTTACTGACAATTCCTGACGAGTTGATACCCGACAGCTCGGGAGCCAGGATGTATATTCCCACGCCCTGATTAAGGGCCTGGTAAACGTCATAATGAGGATTATAGATTTCTCCCTTCTTGAAATTTACGTAAAGTGTATCAGAAACTACCTCCCATTTTACGGTAGGTTTGCCCGGATAATTATCAAATTCCAGGCCTCTGATCTCAAACTGCTTGCCCGGCTGAATTTGGGTCAGGGTGAAGTTGCTTCCCAGCAGCTTTATGTACTTGAATGGCTTCAAGGGCACCTTCGAGTAGCCATAAAATGGATCGTTTTGGTCAATTGCCTCAAACTCTTTTTTGAGCGATATGTCAACGCCAACCATGGCGATGAACAAAAAAGAAAGTAGCCCGAGAAGTAACAGATTACTGGTTTTCATAACGTGATATTTAGGTTGTTGCAGGATATTCTGCCGCAATGAATTTTTCGTAGCGGGTACGCAGATCTTCCAGACTGATATTCAGCAGGTACATGGTCTTAAAAAACTCGGGCAATTCTGTTTCCAGAAAACGTTCCTTTCGATCGGCTCGGATAATTTCTACGGCATTGTCCGACGCCGAGTAGCCAATACCCCGCTGACTGGCGATGATGTCTTTACCCTGCAAAAACTCGTATGCTCTCACGACGGTATTGGGGTTAACTTCCAGCGAGGCTCCCAATTCGCGCACGGACGGAATCCGCTCTCCCGGCGGCCAGAGGCCCAAGAGAATCTGCTCACAGACAAAGTCGGCGATTTGGAGATAAATAGATTGCTTTTCTTTGAATTCCATGCTTGAAATACAAGAGGTTAAACTTCTTTCTCGGCCAGCCGGACGTAGGTGATGTACAAAATGGAGAGCACTACCAAAATCGGTAGTATATAGAAATAAGAACCTACCAGTTTTTTTGGTAAGTCAATGTAATAACTCTGCTTAGTTTCTATCAGGTACAGCTGCCAACTCGAGAAAGGATAAGCAGATAAATAGGTGGCTGATGGCACCATACTTTTGACTATGTAATGGTTAGCCGTTGCCCCAAAAACGGTTAGGACAAGCAATGCTGCTGCTGTTTTAATGTATGATGCCTTGGTAAAATATATGGCTCCTAAAAAGGCCACTCCTTGAATGACAAATACTACCAAAATGATAGCATACAATATCTCCTCAGGCAATTTCTCGTACTTCTTTTCGTCAGGAAGCAAATTGTTATTTGCAAAATCAGTCGTCCAGATATGTAAGCCCAGAAAAAGTAGAATAAAGGGAACAATGAATGCCAGATTAATCAATAAAGTACTCAGAAATTTTTCCAGTCGGGAAGCAGGCACCATGAGAGCCACAATGGTGGAGTTGGTTGAATTATATTGCCCAAATACCTGAGCCGTATAGAGGCTTCCGCCAAAAAGTACCAGCATGACCAGCGCAATCAATTGCAGGTTAAAAAATAGCTGGGAGTATTCTTTGCTAAACATAATTGGGAGCATCATCAGTAGCAGACCGCCAACCAAAACTGCGGCCATAAGCAACTGATTCCGCCCTTTTTCGGCAATTTCCAGTCTGAGAGTGAGCAGAAAGCGTTGAAAATCGAAAGTCTGGTTCATATGGGTTGAATTGATTAGTCGGTTTTTGTTTTCTATGAATTCTTTGCTCCTCTCTCATCCAAACATCTCCTTTATCTTTCCCGGATTCTTCAACACGGCATTGAACAGCTGTTCCAGATCCACGCGACTTTCTTCGCGTTCTGGATTCTCTGTCACCGCATTGTAGCCATGCAGCGATGGCTCGGCGTAAAGTACCTGCGTGTCGTTTTCAAGTTGGTTTCTGGTACCAAAGTACAGCCGTTCAGCCACTGCGTCCAGATTGTGCTGAATTACAATCTGGCTATCGTCCAGGATGATGACGTGGTCGATCAGGTTGTCGAGGTCACGTACCTGATGGGTAGAAATCAGCATCAGGCGGTCGGGCCGCAGGGCGGTGGAAACAATTTTCCTGAACTGACTTTTGGACGGAATATCCAGGCCGTTGGTAGGCTCGTCCATGATAAGTACCCTGGTGTTGGTGGCTAGTGCGAAAGCAATCAGGACTTTCTTCTTCTGGCCGAATGACATTCCGGTCAGTTTATTTCCGTCAGGAATATCAAATTCAGAAAGATGGCGCAGAAACTCCGACTCGTCGAAGCGGGGATAAAACGGTGCAAGCGTCCGGGCGTATTGATCCACGGTCACCGAGGGCAGGTAAATCTCTTCCGGCACAAAAAAGACTTCCTGCAAAAAAGCGGGCAGCCGTTTCTTCGGCTCGTAGCCATTTACCTCGATACGACCACTTAATGGATAAAGAAGTCCGGCTATTAGTCGAAGCAGGCTCGACTTCCCCGCACCGTTTTTGCCCAACAGTCCAAATATATGGCCGGGTTCAAGATGGAGACTGAGGTTCTCGAAAAGCAAATTCCGCTTGCTATACCCGAAGGCAACGCTATCCAGGTGAATCATAATTTCCGTTGTCGTAGTGTTCTAGTATAATAGTACACTACAAAAGTACGTGAGAATTTTTGATTTGCAAGTTTTTTTAATTTTCGGGAGATATATTTTCAAGTACCAATCATAGAAAGCACAAAATGATCGGCTCTGGCTTCCGTATGAACAGCATAAGGATAAGGTGGGAAACTATCAACTCAGAAGCGCGATGCGGCTTTCTCCCAAACCTCGTGTGAATTGATCGCGATGAAGGCAGCTAAGGCCATCACAATAAGTACCATCCCAAAGAGTATCGCCCATCGACGCGGAGAATTTGTCATGGGACGAAAAGCAAAACTTACTTTATTGATTAAGAGCCCGATAATCACCACGTTGACAAAGTAAAGGTACTGCTCGATTCGGTAAGTACTCAGAAAAGCTCCGGTAATGAGCCAGCTACAAAATGTATACAGCGAGAGATGGGCCATCAGGAAATAATACAGCGTTTTTCGGCTGGGTACTTTCGGTTCATCTTTTAAATACAATTTAAAGAACCAGTAAAGACCTGCCACTATGATTGCCAGAAACGCCAAAGTCTGAGTCAGTTCGGTTGACATTTCTGCGTTGCCGGGGGTTATGGCCTCCACCATTTTTTGGATCCTTTCCGTACCGAACGATTGATCCCACACGATCAGCGGGATGACCAGCACCAACATGGTGACTGGAAACCAGCTCCGGCCCGTGGCTTTGGCGGTGGTACTTTGTTTCCAGTCGGCGGTGAAAGTACCATAGGCCATACCCCCGCCCCCAAAAAAACCAATGCTGTACTCCATCACATTCCAGAAATTGAATTTGATTTCGGAGGCAATGCCCAGTACCTGCAGAAAGTTTCCGAAGGCAAACCCAAAACCGCCCCCGAGTCCGGCGAACACCGCCACGCGCAGGGCCGCCGCCCGGCCCGAACGAACCAGGTACCACGCCAGAGCGACGGCCAGCCCCAAACAAGCCGCCCATAACTCAGAACGCGGGGGTGTCATGAGGAAGCCCCATTGCTCCACCACAAAAAAATAAACGACGATCGCCATCGCCACCATTTCCGCGATCAAACCCGGCCAGGCTATGGGCTCATCTTCGGATTCTTCAAGTACCAGGCCAAAGAGTCCTCCTCCCAGAAAACCAAACAATGATCCGATCACGAAAAGCATCATCAGGCCGTAATAGACATTGCCGAAATCGGACCCGCGGCCGTAGCCCACTACTACCCCGTAACTGATCATCCCGCCCAACCCCCAGCCAGTGGCCCCGGCCAGCGTGGCTTTGAGCGCCTTGGAGTACCAGTCAGTCCGCCCGGCCAGCAGGACAATTGCCAGCGCCCCGATTCCGCCCGCCCAGGCGGCCCCCTGCTCGTGGCCGAATTGACCGCGAATGGCCCAGGCGGTACCGAGCGACATGCCAGCCAGGAGTAAACTGAGGTAAAAATTTTTGGAGTACATCATGTTGCAGGAGGTTTTTGGGGAGGGTTTGCTCCTATTTACTGGGCAGGAATACGATCGGGCTATTTCAACCGATTTTTGATAATTCCGTAGCCCGAACCCCGCTCTGTCTCGTATTAAAGGCAAAATTCATCCTGAATGTATGCCCGAATCTCTTGCTCTCAACGGTGGCCCGAAGGCCGTACAAACTACCTTCCCTTGGCCGATATTTGACGAAATAGAAGTACAGGCCGTGGCTGATGTCATACGCAGCGGTCAATGGGGAAATCCCGACTGCACGGGCCTGGTAGAAGCGTTCGAGCGAGAATTTGCCGACTATTGCGGCGCCAGGTATGCCGTGAGTTGCGTGAATGGCTCGGTGTCCTTGCGGCTGGCGCTGATCGCCTGTGGCATCACGCCCGGCGACGAAGTGATCGTCCCTCCCTATACGTTTATCGCTAGCGCCTCCACAGTTATCGAAGCCAATGCCGTCCCGATTTTTGTGGACATCGACCCAGACACCTACAATCTCGACCCGACCAAAATCGAGGCGGCCATCACGCCCCGTACCCGAGCTATTATCCCGGTACATTTTGCGGGACAAGCCTGCGATATGGACGCCATCATGGACATTGCAAGGCGCCATAATCTGCGGGTCATCGAAGACGCTGCCCATGCCCACGGGGCAGAATATAAAGGGCAGAAACTCGGGTCCATCGGTGACGCGGGTAGTTTTAGTTTCCAGTCGTCCAAGAACCTGACGAGTGGAGAAGGCGGCATCGTCATCACTAACGATGAGGAGCTATACCGTAAAATGGCCTCCCTGCGCAACGTGGGCCGCCTGCCCGAAGGGGCCTGGTACGACCACTTCCTGCCCGGCTGCAACTACCGCCTCACGCCCATGCAGGCGGTACTGCTATCGCACCAGTTGAAGCGGCTGGACGAACAGACCCGGCTGCGAAACCAGAATGGTATTTTGCTCAACGAACTACTTTCGGCTATCGAGGGGATTAGGCCACTAAGCCGGGGTCACGGCGAGACGGTGCACTGCCACCATCTGTACATTTTCAAGTATGACCCGGCCTCCTTCCAAAATTTACCCAAAGAAAAATTTGTAGAAATGCTGGCCGCTGAAGGTGTTCCCTGTTTCAAGGGCTACCCCTACCCGCTTTACAAACAACCCCTTTTTCAGCAAAAAAACTTTATGTGCTATGCCTTGCCGGAGACCGTCAGCTACGCGGAGATTGTGTGTCCTGTGGCGGAGCGGGCTTGCGGTGAGGAGGCCGTTTGGATTCTGCAACATGCCATGTTGGGGACTAAGGAAGTTATGGCGGCGTTTGCTTTGGCGATTCAAAAAATTCAAACTGCGGTTCGCTCCTGAACCCTTTTTTGAACCAAGCCCGAACTATCGCAAAATTCATTGGGTTGTATTTGCAACATCATTGCAAATACAACCTTTTTATAGTTTATGGAATCAAAAGAAATATACGACGCCATCATTGTGGGCGGCAGCGTGGCGGGATTGAGCGCAGCCTTGATTTTGGGCCGATCGATGAGGAAAGTAATAGTCATCGATAGCGGACAACCCTGCAACCGAAATACGCCCCATTCGCACAGCTTCATGACTCGGGATGGAGCTACCCCCGCCGAACTCACTTCCATCGCCCGTGAACAGGCGCTGACTTACCCAACCGTCAGTCTGAAGAGTGACAAAGTTCTTTCCATCACGAAATCCAACGATATTTTCAGCGTAGAAACTGAGTTGGGAAGCCATTTCCAGGCACGCAAAATTCTTTTGGCCACGGGCGTCCATGATATCATGCCCGATCTGGAAGGGTTTGCCGATTGTTGGGGTATATCAGTTTTGCACTGCCCGTATTGCCACGGCTATGAGGTCAAAGATCAGCCGTTGGGTGTGGTTATAGCCGGAGACCATCTCGAAATGTACACCGCCCTCATTCGGCACTGGAGCAAGGATGTCACGTTATTTACCAACGGAAATGCATTGACCGCCGCTCAGCACGACAAACTTGGCACGCTTCAAATCCCCATAGTAGAAGTACCCATTGTCCGCCTTAACCATACCGATGGTAGTTTGCACGCGCTTGAAATGCAGGACGGTACACGTTACGCAATGACGGCTTTGTTTGCGCCAACACCCACCCGGCTACCCGGTGATCTTGCGCAGCAATTAGGCTGTAAACTGAATGACGTAGGCCTCATCGAAGTAAACCCATCTGGCCAAACCTCGGTACCGGGCGTATTGGCCGCGGGCGATAATAGCTCACCACTACGGCAATTGAGCATGGCCAGCGCTGCGGGAAATGCAGCGGGAGCCCGACTGAACTTCGAATTGGTGGAAGATGAAGTAATGAACCTCAGTAACTCTAAATGATGGCCAGCGGTACCATAAGGAATAAAATAAGTACCTTCAAGACCAGTGAATTTCTGAATCGGTTCATGGAGCCTGATCCCGCACTTGAAAAGCTTATCTGGCAGAATTCCGATAGATTTTTCATTTTCAGGGTTCAGGATATGATCAAGCTATCCAAACTACCCGTCCCGCCCACTCGCGCTGAGACTCATCTGCTGATCTACCTGACGTCGGGCACGGCCCGTATGAAGATCGGATTTGAGGAAGTGCAGATTTGGGCGAATGAATGCCTGATTGTACCCGCCGGGAAGGTTTTCTCGTACCAGAAATTCGACAGCAATGAGGGGTATATCTGTTCGTTCGGATCGGACTTTCTGATTGGTAAAATTGGGAACTCAGAATTGATTTCAGACATGGTGTTTCTGAATGTTTGGGGCTATCCGATTATCCGTCCTGACTCAAAAATTGCCCCCTTTCTACATTCGGCCTTTGAACGAATACTGCAGGAGTTTGACGACAACGGGCCTACCAATAATCAGATCGTACAATCCCATTTAATTGCTGCTCTGTGTGAAATCAATTCTGCCTACAGATCCCCGGCAACCACCAGTAGCAAAACGGCTTTCGCACTTACCAGCCGTTTTCGGGAATTGCTGCAAAAGCACCTAACCACAAAGCACACCGTGGCCGAATACGCCGCCCTTCTCCATGTGAGTCCCAATCATTTAAACAAAACGGTAAAAAGCGTCACCACCAAATCACCCTCCACGCTTATTGGTGAATCTCTGGTGAACGAAGGAAAAGTGATGCTTCTGCAAACCAATATTCCGGTCAACACCATTGCATCCAACCTAGGGCTCTACGACCAGTCCTACTTTTCCCGGCTGTTCAAGAAGTACGAAGGAGTCACTCCCCAGCAATTCAGAAAAATGATTGATATGTCCTAATATTCGATTCATCTGTCCTACCTTTTACAGAGGTTAGCCACGACCTTTGCAGCGGTATTTATCAGTTGCTATGTATTCCAATTTACTAATCGCACATTCGTTCGTTCGCTGGCTGGTAGTAGTTTTGTTGATTGTTTCGATTGTTCGGGCTTACCTTGGCTATTCCCGAAAATCTCCTTTTACAAAACGTGACAACGCGCTACGACACTGGACGGCCACTTCCGCCCATATTCAATTGGTTATCGGCATTTTGTTATACATCAAAAGTCCGCTCATTCAGTATTTTTGGGCTAACTTTGGCGAAGCAAAATCCCAACCAGAGATGCTGTTTTTCGGCATGATTCATTTTGCGCTGATGCTCACTGCCGTCATCATAGTAACTATTGGCTCGGCCATGGCCAAACGTAAGGTTACCGACCGAGCCAGGTTTCTGACCATGTTGGGATGGTTCGGCTTCGCATTTATCCTAATTTTTATTGCCATTCCCTGGCCTTTTTCACCCTTAGCCAATCGCCCATTCTTTCGACCCTTTTGATCATGCAAAAATTTTTCACCTCGTCCATTGGCCGTTTGCGCCTGTTAGCCTTTCTGGAAGGTGTTTCGTATCTGGCCCTGGTATTCGTAGCCGTACCCATCAAGTGGCTGATGGGTGAGCCCTGGCTGGTGCAGGCGATTGGTCCGGTGCACGGCGGGCTTTTCGTGCTGTTTCTTCTGAGTGCCGTGCAAGTCAGCATCGAGCAGAGCTGGAAATTCGGTCAGACTACCTGGAAAGTACTTCTGTCCAGTTTAATTCCCTTCGGTACTTTTTATATCGACAAAAAAATTCTAAGCCCGATCCATGCCCTGAATGCGGGCGAGTGATTGGAACTTCTGATTTCTGTTTCAAAAGGTAGTTTGTTGCGTATTCAGTAGTTGATGCGCCTTGTTCCCTTTTCAGGATAAATATATTCCTGAATAATCTTGAAAAAGGAAGATCAGCATACCGAAGACGACCTAATCTGGCAAGCCGTACGGGCAGGCGACGAGGAGGCCTTCGAGCGTCTGTATCAGCTCAATTTCCGGGATTTGTTTTATTACGGCAGGCAGTTTCTGCACGATGAGGAGGCAGTAAACGATGCTATTCAAGATTTGTTCGTGGATTTGTGGCGTACCCGCCGTTCGCTCAGTCCGGCGCGGTCAGTCAAGTACTATCTGATGGCGTCGCTGCGTCGGAAAATCCACCGATCGCGGCACAGGGAACAAGAACCGATCGGCAACTGGGAAAAATTCCCCGAATCAAATTTGCCTTTTCAACCTTCGGCGGAAACATTCTTTACGGGATCGGAAGAAAAATCGCTCCAAACCGAACGGCTGAATGCCTGGCTAGAGCAACTACCCCCCCGCCAGCATGAGGCCCTGCTCCTGCGCTACTACCACGACCTGGAGTACGCCGATATTGCCGCGCTTCTGGACATTAAGGAGCAGACCGGCCGCAACCTGGTTCAGAAGGCACTTTCTAAACTTCGAACCCTTTCAACTCTGCTGATTTTCATTGCTTTGAAAAATATTTTTTATTTTTTCTAAAGAAAATCACCTTTTGCAAGGTTAAAAAGCATCATCACCGACTCTATCGGGGCAATAAGGGACCTACACCCATAAATAGCCCCCTCCATGGAGTACCAGAACTTCAGTACGCACGACTTTATCGAAGATGCCCGATTTCGGCAATGGATTCATCGACCTGATGCCGACCTGGATGCTTTCTGGCAGGCGTTCATGGAAAAACACCCGGAAAAAACGCCGGAAATAATCGCCGCTACTAACTTTCTGCTGGGCATTGAGCAATACGTCGAGGGAGAATCTTCCGTCACTGCGCACGAAAAGGCGGTTTTTCAACGCATCAAGGAAGACATCGCTTTTGAGGCCAAAGTACCCGTCTGGCGACAACTTCCCCGCTGGGCTGCCTGGGTGGCGGCAGCATCGCTACTGCTCATGCTCGGGTATTTTGCGCTGCCACTTATCCCTTCCCAAAATCCGGAAGTCAGCTACGAAACAAGCCGGAAAGAAGCTAAGAAAACCCTTACCGAAGAAGTAAACGATACGCCAGCGCCGCGCCTAATAAAGCTTGACGACGGTAGTACGATTTCGTTACAGCCTGATAGCCGGGTTAGCTATGCCTCCAACTTCACAACGGGCAACGTCCGGGAGGTGTACCTGAGCGGTGAAGCATTCTTCGAGGTAGCCAAAGATCCCGACAAACCCTTTCTCGTCTACGCTAATGAGCTGGTCACCAAAGTACTTGGCACAAGTTTCAATGTACGGGCTTACCAGAACGACGATGACGTAACCGTACAAGTACGCACCGGGCGCGTGTCGGTGGCAGTAGCCGAAAAATCAGGAAGAAAGCAAGAAGTAAGTACCCGCGAGCGGGAGGGAATCCTGCTGCTGCCCAACCAGCAGGCCGTGCTGGCCCGCCAGGAAATCCGGTTGATTAAGACGCTGGTCAAAGAACCTGTTTTACTGAGCAAAGTAGTGCCCAACCAGCCAGAGTACTCTTTCGTATTCGAGGCCGCCGCGGCCCCGGAAGTATTCAAAACGTTAGCGAAGGCCTACGGATTGGACATCGTATTCGATGAAGATCAATTTGCCAACTGCCAGTTCACCGCTGACTTGACGGACGTGCCGCCCTACGAAAAACTTGACATCGTTTGCCGCAGTATCGAAGCCAGCTATCGCATTCTGGATGCTCAGATAATAATCGACGGTAAAGGCTGCAAACCCTGATCCCATAACCCCAAACCCTGCCTATGACCTGAACTGACTCTTTTTAACGAAAAGAAGCTGGCGATGCACCACCATCACCAGCTTCAACAAAACCCCTGCTTCTCGGCGTTGCCTCCTATCGGAGGCCGGGGTGTGTTTTGCAAAATGCGTATTTAACAAAACTTCCAAAACTATGAAATTAAATCACTCTACCCAGCGCCTGGCGCTTAAAATCATGCAATGGTCCCTACTACATCTCTGTCTGGCTACTGTTCTTGCGAATATTTCGCTGGCCGTTGACGTCGCTGCCCAGGAAGTCCTGAATCAGCGGATTTCGGTGCAGGTAGCGGAACAAAAAATCAACTCGGTACTTTCCTACATCGAGAGCAATTCTGAAATCAAGTTTTCGTACAGTCCAAATCTGATTCGGGCCTCGCGGAGGGTCACGCTGAATGCTGCCAACGAAAAGCTCTCGGTAGTTTTGGACAAGCTCCTGCTTCCGCAAAACCTCACGTATGAGGTAGTCGGCAAACGCATTATCCTGAAAAGAATGCTCACCCCGGCCGAAAACTACGCAAAGCGACGCGTGGAGCCGGAGACCAGCCCATTGCCCGCTGATCGGGAAATTACCGGCAAGGTATCGGATGAGCAAGGAGAAGCCCTGCCGGGTGTGAACATTCTGCTGAAAGGTACCCAAAGAGGTACTACCTCGGATCAGAACGGCATGTACAGCTTGTCAATTCCCGACGGCGGGGAATCGACTTTGGTATTTTCTTTTGTCGGCTACGAGATTCAGGAAATAGAAGTAGGCAACAGAACTACACTGGACATGGTGCTGAAACCCGATCTGAGGGCGCTAGAGGAAGTAGTTGTCGTAGGGTATGGCACTCAAAAGAAAAGTGACCTTACCGGCTCAGTCGTGCGGGCAAATATTGAAGCTTTCCGCGAATCGCCCAATGTGAACCTGGCGCAGTCGCTACAAGGCACCGTGCCGGGGCTGAATATCGGGCAGACTAATTCGGCCGGACAGAACCCCTCTATATCTATCCGTGGACGCACGACCATCAATGGCAACCAGAACGTACTGCTGGTTGTGGACGGGATCATATTTACGGGCAGCATGAGCGACCTCAACCCCGCCGACATCGAGTCGGTGGACGTCCTTAAAGATCCCAGTAGTATGGCTATCTACGGGGCGCAGGCAGCCAACGGGGTAATCCTTATTACTACTAAGGGTGGAAAGCAGAAGGCCTCCAAGCCTGTATTCAACTATTCTGGGACTTACACTACCCAAACTCCGAGCAACACATTACATCTTTTGGATCGCGAGGGATTTATTAAAAAATCGGGCGATATCGATTGGCAAAAAGCTTTTCTGGCTCCCGACTACACGCAGCCCAATCCTGATTTCAGCTACGCCGATGTAGTCAATGACCCGCCGCTACGGGAGGGCTTTGAGAATGGTACTGATTATGACTGGTGGGGCAATACTACGAATCCCGGCTATATCACCGCCCACAACCTGAGTGTGAGTGGGTCGAGCGGCGAGACATCCTATTTCATATCAGGGGGCTATACCGACCAGAAAGGGTTTATCATAAACGACAAATTCAAGCGCATCACGACCCGCATCAATCTGGAAAACAAAATTTTCAAGTGGTTCACCCTCGGCGCGCAGACCTTCGGTACCTTTTCCGACTACTCAGGCATTTCGCCTACCCTAGGCGGAATCACTATTATGTCCCCTCTGGTGCAGCCTACCGACGAAAACGGCGACTATATCCTTAACCCAACCGGGACCAATATTGCCAACCCTTTCCTGGTAGCAGCGGCGGACGACTTCGAAAAGCGGAATACCATTTTTGGCAACTTCTATGCTAATATCGAAGTACCCTTTGTGAAAGGGCTTTCCTACCGCGTCAACTACGGCCACAACTACGCCTGGGACCGGCATTACAGCAGCAGTCCCTACGCCAACGCCGGGGCCGGAGAAGCTTATAAAATCAACTCGAATGCTTATGACTGGACTCTGGACAATATCCTGACCTACAAAAAAGCGTTTGGCGAAGACCACCGCCTGGACCTGACAGTTGTAGCCGGACGGCGTGAGCGCAACTACGAAACTACCAACGCCACCGGTACTAACTTTAACAACCTGCGGCTGATTTACAACGACCTGAGTCTGGGAACGATCCAACGGGTCACGTCGGGAGCCTGGGACGAAAGTTATCTTTACCAGACGGGCCGCATCAATTATGAATATAAGTACCGCTACCTGCTCACGGCTACGCTACGGCGCGACGGTTTTTCGGGCTTTGCCGACAACAGCAAAACCGCTCTTTTCCCCTCTCTGGGTTTTGGCTGGGTAGTGAGCGAGGAAGAATTTCTCAAAAACAGCGGTGCCATTACCCTGCTCAAACTGCGGGGGTCTTACGGCTCCAATGGCAACCTGGTAGACCGCTACTCCTCACTGGCGCGGCTGAATATTTACCCCGCCTACGTTTTGGGTGATGGTGGTACTACGGAGTTCGGGCAAGTGGTCAATACGCTGGCCAACCCAAATCTTTCGTGGGAAACAACGACTGGTTTCAATTTCGGGGTAGATTTTTCAGTATTCAAAAACCGCCTGACGGGTAGTTTGGACTACTATCGTACCACGACCAACGATCTGATTTTCGATGTTTCGATTCCCGAAGTAACAGGCTTCGACAAGATCACTTCCAACGTAGGCAACCTCGCCAACCGGGGGCTGGAATTGATGCTGAACGGCAAAATTCTGGATAGAGGGGATTTTAAGTGGAACGCCAATTTCAACCTGGCGGCTAACCGAAACCGGATAGTATCGCTGCTGGGGCTTGATAATGATAACGATGGGAAAGAGGACGACCTGGTAGCTAGCGGCTTGTTCATCGGTCAGCCGATTGGTACTGTTTACGACTACGAGTCGGGTGGTATCATCCAGATCGGTGAGGAAGCTCCCCCGGGATTTTTTGTTGGCACCCATCGCATTATTGACCAGAATAACGACGGCTTTATCGACGCCAACGACCGCGTGATCCGGGGACGGACCGAACCCGCGTACAGTTTTGGCTTATTGAACGAGTTTACCTACCGCGATTTTACGTTCCGCTTTTTCATCAACTCCATTCAGGGCGGTAAAAACAGCTACCTGGGCCAGAATATGCCCAACGGATTGGGCATTGGCGACAATATCCGCCGCAACAATTTCTGGCGCGAGCTCGATTATTGGACTCCGGCCAATCCCGGGGCTCGTTACAGGGGACTGGATCAGGGCGCAGCTACCGAATACAACTACTACGGCGACCGCAGCTTCGTACGCTTACAGGATGTTACTCTTGCATATAACCTGAACGCCTCTCTCATCAATAAACTGGGTATGAAAGGCGTAAAAGTTTTTGTCAGTGGCAAAAATCTGGCGACGCTCACCAAGTGGGTAGGTTGGGATCCCGAAACAGGCAGCGGATTGGCAACCAACGGGCGCCCTGTGATGCGGGGAATTTCGGTGGGTCTGGACGTCCGGTTCTAATTAATTGATAGTTAAAAACATTTTAAAGTACCTGACTATGAAATCTTTAAAAAACATTTCCATTCCTGTTCTCGCGCTACTGCTGTTTACAACAGCCAGTTGCGACGAACAAGAAATCCTGAGGGAAGTACCCCTGGACTTTGCCAGTCCTGAGAATTCTTTTGTGACGGTGAGCGACTTCAACTCCGCCGTCTTTACACTCTACGATCTGACTCGCCAGACGCTTTCCGACGGCGAACACCGTCCCATGGATTATCACTATGGCACTGATCTGGGCTACAATGGAGCGCAGCAATTGAACGAGCGCTTCGGTAGTTATCCCGCCACGCTCACTCCCAGTTCCGTGCAGACTACCTACCACTGGCAGCAGTACTACAAAATTATTTCCAGTGCAAACATCATCCTCAATCGCCTCACCAGATCAAAGCTGACCGCCGCCCAGCAAAAGCTAATCGAGGCCAAGGCAAAGCTCTTTCGCGGAATGGCTTACCGCAATCTGGCGCACCTGTACGGCGGTGTACCCATCGAACTGGAAGAGGTAGGATCGCCCAAAACCGATTACGTTCGGGCTACCCGCGAGGCCACCTACCAGCAGGCAGCCAAGGATTTGGAATTCGCTGCGGCCAATCTGCCCGGCGTAACCCAGGTCAAAGATGGTGAAGTTACCAACCTGGCCGCGCAGCACCTGCTGGCCGAAACCTACGTTTCGCTGAAACGCTACGCCGATGCCGTTAAAGCCGCGTCAGTCGTCATCGACGATCCCGCCACTGCTTTGATGCAAAATCGCTTCGGCAGCCGCGCCAGCGAGCCGGGCGATGTTTATTGGGATTTGTTCCGGCGCTTCAACCAAAATCGCAGCGCGGGTAACACCGAAGGCATCTGGGTGTTCCAGTACGAGGTAGATGTGCCGGGCGGAGTAATCCGTTCTTCGTCGAAAGAGGGCCCGCAGCTGGAGCGCGACTGTGCTCCGCGCCCCTATTCATTCCCCTACAAAGACCCCAAAGGTGTCACGCCCTTCCTGAGCCTGGGCGTATCTGACTACACCGGTGGGCGCGGGATTGGCCGTTTCCGGGGTACCGACCATTATACCTACGGAATCTGGAAGTCTGATTGGAAAGACATGCGCAACTCAGAGTTTAATTTCGTCCGGGATGTGGCATTTAATAATCCCGCTTCGCAATGGTACGGACAGAAGCTTTCCGACCATTGGGCCATGTTCCGGCAGCGGACCGATGACACCATCCGTAATTTCTACCCATACCAGTCGAAGGTAACTACGCCGGGTCAGCATCCAGCCGAGCTTTTTGTAGATCCGGTCCTGAAAACGCTCAATGCCTCCGCCGCGGGTACTACCTACACCGATCAGTATTTGATTCGCCTGGCCGAAACCTATCTGCTTCGCGCCGAGGCCTACCTGGGTGCCGGCGATGCGGTCAAAGCAGCTGCCGACATCAACGTTGTGCGGGCGAGGGCGAAAGCCAAACCAGCCACTCCCGCCGAAATGACCATCGACTATATTCTGGACGAGCGGATGCGCGAATTGGGAGTCGAGGAAAAGCGGCGACTGACATTGAACCGCCTTGGCCTGCTGTACGAACGGACGAAGAAGTACTGCAATGGCCACCCGACCGCGGCTAACTACGGCGTCGACGTAGCGCCACACAATAATCTGTTCCCGATTCCTTACAGCGAAATCGAGCGGAATACGGGTGCCGTGCTGGAACAGAATCCGGGTTATTCAAGTAAATAATTGTCTGACCACTCATTTCAAAGCCGACCTCTCTCAGTAATTGAAGTGGGTCGGCTTCTTTTCTTGCCAAATTATTCTTTTTTTCAAAAACATGCCTTATCCGACTAAAACCACTTTTCGCTTTCTTTTTCTGCTGAGCAGCTTGTTTGTTTTTTCCTGTAAAAATGCACCGCAGAAAAGCAATACTACGGCTGATCGCACTACCAAGAAGCCGAACATTCTCTTCGTCATTTCTGACGATCAGTCTTATCCTCATGCCTCAGCCTATGGATATGAAGCGGTAAGTACTCCTGCCTTCGACCGCGTGGCACGGGAGGGAATCTTGTTCAACAATGCCTTCTCGGCGTCGCCGGGTTGCAGCCCATCCCGGGCCGCTATCCTGACGGGCAAAAACTGCTGGCAGGTGCGCGAGGCGGGTACCCACGCCAGTACTTTTCCGGCCGACCTGATCACCTACCCCGAGATATTGCAACGCGCCGGGTACTTAGTAGGCTCGACCAACAAGGGCTGGGGACCGGGCAAGGTGGTGGGCCGCGACAACAATCCTGCCGGCAAAGCCTACAACAGCCGCAAACTCGAATCGCCCAAGGAAATCAGCGACAATGACTACGCCGCTAACTTTGAAGCCTTCCTGGCCGCCCGCTCCGACGATCAGCCCTTTTGTTTCTGGTTTGGAGCGGCCGAACCGCACCGCCGGTACCCGACGGGCATTGGGGTAAAAACCGGCCTGAATCCGGACAAAGTAAAAGTACCTGGGTTTCTGCCCGATGTTCCGGAGGTACGAACCGATATGCTGGATTATATCTACGAAATCCAGTGGTACGACAGCCACCTGGACCGTATGCTCAAATCACTGGAAGCCAAGGGCGAACTGGAAAATACGCTGGTGGTCGTGACTTCGGACAATGGTATGCCCTTCCCTCGCGCCAAGGCCAACTGTTACGAATATGGTATCCACATGCCACTGGCTATCATGTGGGGCAATAAAATCAAGGGCGACCGCACGGTAGACGACCTGGTGAGTCTGGTCGATATGGCACCGACTTTTCTGGACGCAGCGGGCGTGGAAGCACCGGAGACCATCGGCATGGCGGGTAAGAATCTGATGAATATTCTGATGAGTAACAAATCGGGAATTATTGACAAAAGCCGCCAGGCGGTGTATGCTTCCCGTGAGCGGCATTCCTCCTCGCGCTGGAACAATCTGGGCTATCCACAACGTGCCATGCGTACGGCGGACTACCTGTACATCTGGAATGTTCATCCCGAGCGCTGGCCCGCCGGTGATCCGCAGAAATTCGAAGACGACGGCAAACTCGGCCCCATGCACGGTGGCTACCACGACATCGACGATTTCGACGAATCGGTTCTGAATCTGCGCCGCGACGACCCGGCCATTAGTCGTTTCTTCCATTTGGCGGTGGATAAAAGGCCGGAAATTGAACTTTACGACATTCGCAAAGACCCGTACTGCCTGAATAATCTGGCAACGCAATTTTCTTTCCAATCAACCAAAGAAAAGCTGGGCAATCAGCTCATGGCGTATCTAAAAAAAACCAATGATCCCCGCATGGGTCCAGAGGGTGAGAAAATCTACGAGGATTATGTACGCTACAGCCCAATTCGTACTTTCCCCGAACCAAAGTAGATTCCGGCTATTCAAATAATTTTCAAGTACCAAAGTACTTTGCAGGATTATGCAACGACTTCCAGACAAGTACCCAATTTTTCTGCTGCTGGCCGGACTCAGCGCCACGCTTATTAGCGCTGCTTTCGATCCAGAGCGGCTCAAACTAGCTGATGCGCTTCCTAATCGTCCCAATGTTCTGTTTATCGCTGTGGATGATCTCCGGCCTGAATTGGGCTGCTATGGAAATACGGTGGTCAAGTCGCCCAATATCGATCAGTTGGCAGCGCGCGGAATGGTGTTTGAACGCGCCTATTGCCAGCAGGCCGTGTGTTCTCCTTCGCGGACGAGTTTGCTTACGGGTCTGCGTCCTGACTCTACCCATGTGTATGACCTGACGACGCACTTTCGAACTACTGTACCTAACGTCGTCACCCTTCCCCAGCATTTTAAAAACAACGGCTATGAGACCGCCTGGTGGGGAAAGCTATTTCACGCAGCTTTGCTGGACCCTGTTTCCTGGACACAGCAGGGACAGCGTATGGAACCCGAAGACAACTGGCGAGCCTACGTGACGGAAGCCAGCAAAGCAAAAGCCGCTCGCAACAATGGCGGCGGCCCGGCCTTCGAAACGGCGGATGTCCCCGATACGGCCTACCCTGATGGTAAGATCGCCGAGAATGCGATTAATACATTACGACAATTGAAGGGAAAACCATTCTTTCTAGCCGTAGGTTTTTATAAGCCTCACCTCCCGTTCAACGCACCCAAAAAGTACTGGGACCTCTACCAGTCCTCCGACTTTACCTTGCCGCAGCAAAGTACCCCGCCTGAAAATGCTCCTGAACTGGCATCTACGGGCTGGGGGGAATTGCGGGCCTACGCCGATATTCCATCCAAAGGTCTCGTATCGGACGCGCAGGCACGGCAGTTGATTCATGGATACCATGCCTGCATCAGCTATACTGATGCACAGGTAGGTAAAGTACTGGCTGAATTGAAACGTTTGGAGCTGGACAAAAACACGATTGTGGTTCTGTGGGGAGATCATGGGTGGAAACTGGGCGATTACGGCCAATGGTGCAAGCATACCAACTTTGAAACCGACACACGCGCCCCGCTGATTGTCCAGATGCCTGGCATGAAAAAAGCGGGCAAAAAAACGGCTGCGCTGGTAGAATTTGTGGACATATATCCCTTTCTATGCGAGGCTGCTGGATTGAAGCCTCCACCTCATCTGGCTGGAAAAAGCTTCCTGTCCCTCCTATCCAATCCAAAAAGGGCTTGGAAAAAGAGCGTATTCAGTCAGTATCCGCGCGGCGGAAATGTCATGGGGTACTCCATGCGCACCGATAGGTACCGGTACACCAAGTGGCTAAAACCCGACGGCACCGTTGTAGCTAGCGAGCTGTACGATTTACAGAAAGATCCCGCCAGTTCGGTCAATGTAGCGCAGGAAGGTACCTACGCCCGGGTACTTCCCGAGCTTGACCTTCTGTTTGCCCAAAGGCCCTGAGTAGTTAAGTACTTGTTGGAAAAATGGCTTTAAGTAGCTGAAGTACTGAACACTCTTTATGAAGTAGTCAAACGCTACGCTATGAAGACGCAACCAAAACTTATTCTGCTCCTGTCAAGCCTGTTCTTGCTTTTCGCCGCTTCAGCCTGGGTGTCTACGGCTTCCAATTCACCCGCTAAAAAAGAATCAGCCAAAGTACGGAAGTACCTATACGTCGTGACGCCGGGCGTGCGCAACTACCTGGGTTACGGCGGCCACGGCATCAATGTATTCGACATCGACGACCAGCACCGCTTTGTCAAATTTATCCCCACGCCCGGTGGCATGAAAGCGGACGGGACAGTTTCCAACGTGAAAGGCGTGGATGTGAGCCTGGCAACTAACTGTCTTTATATCAGCACGCTGGAAGCCATCCAATGTTACGATCTCAGTACGGAGAAACTCGTTTGGGAAAAGCCCTACGAAGGCGGCGTGGACCGCATCGCGATCTCACCCGACGGGCTAACTATTTACGCTCCCTCGCTGGAAAAGGAATTCTGGAACGTGCTGGATGCAAAAACGGGCGACATCATCACCAAAATCGTGACCAATTCCGGCTCACACAATACCATCTATGGCCCCGCCGGGAAGTACGTGTACCTGGCCGGACTCAAATCCAATATGCTTAACGTGGCCGATGCCAAAACGCATACCGTAACCAAACAGGTTGGGCCGTTTACTGCAGCTATCCGACCCTTCACGGTCAATGGCAAAGAGACGCTCGTGTACGTGAATGTGAACGGCTTGCTGGGCTTTGAAGTAGGCGACCTTACCACGGGCAAAATGCTGCACCGCGTGACGGTCGAAGGCTTTCTGGTCAACGAGGTAAAGCGGCACGGCTGCCCGAGCCACGGCATTGGCCTCACGCCCGACGAACGCGAACTTTGGCTTTGCGATGGCGCCAACGAACGCCTGCATGTCTTTGACAATACGGTCATGCCCCCCGTTCAGAAAACCACGATCCGCGTCCGCGATATGCCCGGCTGGATTACCTTCAGCGTCGATGGAAAATATGCCTACCCTTCCACCGGTGATGTGATCGATGTAAAAACCCGCCGCATCGTTGCTACTTTGGAAGATGCCGATCATAACGCCGTGCAAAGCGAAAAGATGGTGGAGATTCATTTTAACAACGGTAAAGCCATAGCGATGGGCGATCAGTTTGGAATTGGGGGCGTGCAGTGAAGTATTTGAAATACTAGGTTTCCTCCATAATTTTCCAATGGAATGAAGCGCAAGTCTCAGAAGTTGAAATCATTGATTACCATTAATTAAGAATATGGAGCGACTACCCAATGTACATCCGGGCGAGGTATTGCAGGAAGAATTTTTAATTCCTCTACAAATCACTGCCTACAGGCTCGCCAAGGACATCAGTATTCCTCAGACCCGCATATCGGAGATATTAAAAGGAAATCGTCGTATCACAGCGGATACGGCCTTACGATTAAGCTACTATTTTGGAAACTCCCCGAAATTTTGGCTGGGTTTGCAGGATGATTACGATCTGGAAGCGGAATTAGAAAGCAAGCAGGATGATCTGAAAAACATCAGGCGTTTTGAAATGGATGCCGCTTAATACCATTTTAGAACTGAATAGTCTTTTCTTTGTAGGCAGCAATCTTTCGCTTCAAATCAACTAATCGTACGATGAAACTATACCTGCCGGCGGTGGTACTTTTTGTGGTCGCTACCCGCTCCTTAATTGCCCAAAATAGCACACCGCCCGCGCTCAACGCCATCCGGCAGGAAGATTTGAAAGAGGACCTGTACACCCTGGCCGATGCTAAGTACCACGGGCGCTCCGTCGGAACGTTGGATGAGTTAAAAGCCGCCATGTGGCTGGGCGAGAAGTACCGGACCATCGGTCTGAAACCCGCTGGCGACGACGGAACGTATTTCCAGTACTTCACCCTCTGGCGCAACCATATTTCTGCCAATTCCAGCGTGGAAATCAATGGGAAACCCCTCACTTTGTGGAAAGAGGTAGCCGTGTCGCAAATAGCTAGCAATACCCTGGATGCTCCGATCGTGTACCTGGGTAATGCTTCGAAGATAGATTTCGATGCGGTGGATGTAGCGGGCAAAGTAGTAGCCTTGGAAGCCAGTTCGGAAGGAATTAATTCCAATATTTCGCTACCGACCTGGCGGTACAGTTCATCCAATTACGGTAGATATGGAGCCCCCCTGGTAAAAAAAGGTGCAGCAGCTGTCATTTTTGTAGCCGACGAAACCGCCGAAAAAGCATGGGACGATGCCATTGAGAACTTCAAGTTAGGTACTTATGACATCGACGGCGGTCCCCGCGAAAACGTCACCACTACCGTACCCGTTTTCTGGCTGCATGCCAACGCCAGGGAGAAGCTGCAACAGAAGAATGCTCACTTAAAGGCCAATCTGAGTACTATCAAGTACCCTTACCCGTCGGTGAACATCGTGGGGGCAATCGAAGGAACCGACCCCCAACTGAAATCGGAGTACTTGCTGTACAGCGGCCACACCGACGCCCACGGCATCCGAAACGAGATCGACGGCGACTCTATTTACTACGGGGCCGACGACAATGGCAGCGTGAATGTGGCGATGCTGGCCAACGCCCGCGCTTTCGTCGCCAAGCCCGCCCGGCGGTCAGTTATTTTTGTAATTCACGGAGCGGAGGAACGCGGCCTGCTGGGATCAAGGTACTTTACCCAGCATCCGACGATCCCGATTTCGAGCATCGTAGCCGTGCTCAACGGTGATATGATTGGCCGAAATGCGCCGGATAGCGCGGCGGCACTGGGCATTGCGCCACCGCACCGTACTTCCAAGGAATTGGCCGACATGACCCTGGCGGCGAATCGCGAAGGTCCTAATTTCAAGCTCGACACGGAGTGGGATAAAGCCACGCACCCGGAAGGCTGGTTTTTCCGGAGCGACCACCTACCCTACGCCCGGCTGGGCATTCCGTCGGTAATGTACACGACGCTGCTGCATCCCGACTACCACACGCCGCTCGACAACGCCGAGAACATCGATTACCCCAAATTAAAAAAGATGACCGACTGGATGTACCGCACCGGCTGGAAAGTAGCCAACGCCGACAAACGCCCCGCCAGGGACAAAGATTTCAAACTGGAACGGTAGTTTGATTTTACCCAAAAATCCGTTCAAGGTACTCGATTCAAAGCCGTCGAAATTCACGAAAAAAAACGGCCTAACCGCAGGACTTACCTTACAGGAAGCGGCTTGACCGTGTAGCCCAGCTCCCTCAACTGCTGAATAAGGCCCTCTTTGTAGCGCAAATGCCCAAACCCTACCGCCACAAAACAGGAAGTACTTTGGAAAGCCTCGTTGAGTGTCACCATCCAGGCATTGTTGCGGTTTCGTAACTGGTAGGGATCATTGGTGAAATCAATAGGGGAATCAAGTCGGTAGTCGACCTGAAAATTTATGTACTCGTGAACTACCTCGCAGTCGGAAGCGTCATCGTTCAGCATTTTATCCATCAGGTCAACCACGGCCACTACATAATTCGCATTCTGAACAGAATCCTGGCTTTTCACCCCTTCTTTTAGGATTTCTACGTGCGACTTGTCGAGGGAAAGTACCTGTTTATCAAGTCGACGCCCCATTTTCTCGATGTATTGATCCATAAGTTCAACCGATTCCCGGTTGAGCGTGTCACAAAAGTTCTGAATGTACAGCCGGGCCAGCGTGGACGTCAGGAGCAATGGCGGCAGCGTATAGTACATAGGGTCTTCGGCTTTGGTTACGAAGGCCGCGAATACCTTTTCATGGGCAGGATTTAGGATAGTTTCCCACTGATCCCGCGACCAGTAAGTCAACTGGCTGGGCATGGTAGTCCCATCGGTAGGCTCGGTCGTCCGTTCCACATACAACCGGGTCGATTGTTCCAGTTTCCTGACCGCCATGGGCAGCGTTGAAAAAAAGGTGGGGTTGACCTCATGGAAAGTACCAAACAGATAGGAGGTATGCGAACTACCCGGCTTGCTCACTTCCCACAGTAGCGTACCAGGCGTATTCTGCCCCAGAACCAAAGCGGGCAGCAGCAAACAGAAACTAAAAATGGATTTGATCATCATGGCTAGAGTCAGGGTTTTCCGCGTTGACGGAAAAGCAGGGTTTACAATTACTTTGGTAAAGAGAAGCATGCAGGAATATGTAGCTACTTAAAGAAGTGCTAGAAAAATTCGCAGATACAAAAGCAAGCCTTACATTCGCTATTTATCCCTACATTAGCCTAATCCAATCATAAAAATCACAATGAACAGATTCTTCCAACTCCCATCTATTTCCCGGTACTTCCTGGTGGCGGCCATTGCTGCCTTAACCACGGCATTTTCAATGAATGTACAAGCCAAACCCCTCGCTACCCCGCTGGAAGGCCGGTGGGACATCACGGTCGACATGGCCGGCAAGTCCTCCCCTTCGTGGCTGGAAGTAAGTCATTCCGGCAACCACACGCTGGTCGGTCGGTTTGTGTCGGTTTCGGGCAGCGCCCGGCCTATTTCGGAGGTACACTTCAAAGACGGCAAATTCAACTTCTCGATTCCCCCGCAGTGGGAACGCGGTGAAGGAGATTTTTCGGTAGAAGGTACCGTGAACGGTGACAAAATGAGCGGCACGCTCACTACGCCCGAAGGAAAAACCCACAGCTGGACGGGGGTGCGCGCTCCGGCTCTGAGCCGTGCCTCGATGCCCGCCTGGGGAAAGCCCGTGAAACTGACCGAAGGCAATACGATCAAAGGCTGGCACGCCGCCGGTACCAACCAATGGACGATCAAAGACGGGGTACTTAAAAGTGAAAAATCCGGTGCGAACCTGATTACCGATGAGAAGTACGACGATTTCAAACTGCACGTCGAATTTCGTATTCCCAAGGGCAGCAACAGCGGCGTGTACCTGCGCGGTCGCTACGAGGTGCAGGTCACGGATGGCAAAGGACTCGAACCAGCGGTGGATCAACTCGGAGCCGTGTACGGTTTCCTAACGCCCAGCGAAATGGTAGCCAAAGAACCCGGCGAATGGCAGTCCTTTGACGTCACCCTGATCGGTCGCATGATTACCCTCGATGTCAATGGCAAAAGGGTGATTACGAATCAGGAAATTCCGGGCATCACGGGCGGTGCCCTCGACAGTAACGAAGGTGAGCCGGGTCCACTCTATATTCAGGGCGATCACGGCCCGGTGGAGTACCGCAATATCGTGATTACGCCAGCGAAGTAATGCGACCGTCGATTCTGCTAATTTGAGATGCCCAAAATAGCTATTTATGAATACCTGACGTTCTTTGTTGTGATGTACGACATCCTGAACGAGCCACCACACCTGCATGTTTATTCAAGCAAAAGTCATAGCCAAAACTCAGCAAAAATCTGGATTGAGTCCGGTGAATTTGCTACCTTAGGAAAGTTAAGCAACAAGGATCAGAATTTGGTCAAGAAACTAGTTGAACAAAATCGTTCTGAACTCCTGAGTGCCTGGAATGACATTCTTGACGGGCATAAACACAAGACAATCAAACTAAAATTGAAATGAATCAATTGCAAGCCATGACCTCTGCCCCTGAGAGCTATGTTGGTCAGAAACCGGAAATCAAAAAGCTGGATTTTTCCAAGCGGGGATATATCTCTGTTTACCTCAAAGATGGGCGGATTTTGATTGCCCCCCTCAGCAAATTCCCCTCCATCAAGAAAATGAACCTGGAACATCGCCAGCAATACGGCATTGCGGACGGTAATACCATCATTTTCCACCATTGCGATGAAGTGTACCATTTACAAGATTTTCTGGGGCTACCGGAGGATTATATTCATTCGTGAATGTAAAGTTTGAAAAGAACATGGAGCAAATCCCCAACCTACACCCGGATTGATAAAGCCTTTTTTATAAATCCTTATACGTTCCAAACTACCTGAACGCTAAGATCCTAAATCAAAAGAATTCATAACGCCGAGTAGCCTTATCTACCTCCTCCCCTATGCTAGACCTCGTTATCGACGCACGAAAGGCCTCCATCGGCCCGGGGATGCACGTGCAGCGCATCCTGCCTTTTCGGAAGCGGCGGATGGTCGGGCCGTTCATTTTTATGGATCACGCTGGTCCGGTGACGATCGACCCGCAGGCCGCCCAATCTATGGACGTTTTGCCGCATCCGCACATCGGACTTTCTACGGTGAGCTACCTGCTCGGCGGGCAGGTCACGCACCGCGACAGTACCGGCGTGCAGCAAATCATTCGGCCCGGCGAAGTCAACTGGATGACGGCGGGCCGGGGTATTGCGCACTCCGAGCGCTTCGAAGACCCGGCGGTACTGGCCCAAAGTACTCTGGAAATGATTCAGACCTGGGTCGCCCTGCCCGAGAAAGACGAAGAATCGGCCCCAACCTTTACCAACTACCAACCTGAGCACCTGCCGACCTACACCGACACAGGCGTATGGATGCGGCTGATTGCGGGCGAGGCTTATGGATTGAAAAACGAGGTAAAAACGCACTCTCCGCTTTCCTACCTCCACGCGGTGCTGGAAGCCGGTGCCCGCTTTGGCCTTCCGCCGGAGCATAGTGAACGTGGGTTTTACATCGTAACGGGTAGCGTGGAGGTGGCAGGCCACACCTACGAGGCCGGGCGAATGCTGGTGTTCAACAAAGGAGTTGACCCGGTACTTGTTGCCAAACAACCTACTACCCTCATGCTGCTGGGCGGCGAGCCGCTGGGCGAACGCTTCATCTGGTGGAACTTCGTTTCGTCACGCAAGGAACGGATCGAACAGGCCAAAGCCGACTGGGAGCAGGGGCGCATTTTGCTGCCGCCCAACGACAACCAGGAATTTGTGCCGCTCCCGCAGGATCGCTCGCGCCCGGCGGGAGATCCGCCGCCACAGGCGCTATCTTAGGTGGTTTTTCGTAACCACAAGCTTTGCGAAAACATAATTTATATTGGCGCCTGGAACAGTACAAACACGACAGGCTTCAAGCTCCTACAACCATCCCTATGGCAGACAACAAAAATCAAACAGACGATTCATCCTCAGCGGCCGATACTACCCCTAAGGTGACGGGCATTGGCGGCATTTTCTTTTTTTCGGACAACCTGAAAGAAACGAAAGATTGGTATGCCCAAAATCTAGGTTTTGAAATCAATGAGGTGATTAACTCCCTGCAATGGAGCCCTTTCAAAAAAGGGGATGATTATTTTTCTCCGTCTAAGAAAGACTTCATGATCAACTATCGGGTTCAGAATATTGAAGGACTTGTAGCCAAACTTAAAGAAAACGGGGTGACCCTACTCGACGACATCGAGACATTCGACTATGGCAAATTTGTCCATATTATGGACCCGCAAGGCAACAAAATTGAACTTTGGGAGCCGACTTATTAGACTTGGTAATCCTATTTAACGATGCGGATCGCGTTATAAGCACGAGGTGATTCGACATCCAATTACAGATCGGGGGTCAGCGTAGGGTAAACAGAAACCAAGTATATCCCACGAACAGTATCATTTGGCTAAATGGGAATATTTACAGTAATTAATTCATATTGTGAAGTTATTTTTAAAATATTAGTCTGTCTAATATTTTTTATATTATATATAAGGAGGGGGGGAGAAACCCTCCCCTCCCTCCTTA
>CAZCOG010000061.1:0-31494 GCA_964500445.1 uncultured Persicitalea sp.
AGTTAAAATTGACCATATTTGTTGTACTTATCTAATATTTACTAAAAAATAAACTGCGGGAAGCTACGGTGCATAGTGAATTTATTTTTAGGGTATTTCAGAAGGGCATTTACTGAAAAAGAAGAGGTTCCTTAAAAAAAGCTAAAAAAAATACTCTATCGTGATAGGAATAATTTCCACAGCATGACTTTTGTAGATTCAAAAAAGCGACAGCCACAAAAATTAATCGAATGATTTGCTGACTTTTCGCGTTAAATTGTAGCATTATTTCCCTTTCCTGTGGAGACCGTTACGCATTGTCTTTTTGGCTTTTGGTCTTTGAAAAATTATATCCCTAAAACCAGACATGAAAATCATATATATAGTACTGGGCATCGGAATGGCTTCGCTTCTCACATCCTGGCTGGGGCTTTTTGAGAAGCAGGTAGACTATAATACTGAAGTCAAACCCATTCTTAATAAAAACTGCATGGCTTGCCATGGCGGAGTCAAGAAAGCCGGAAATGTGAGTTTTCTCTTTGAAGAGGAGATGCTGGAACCGGGCAAATCAGGTAAGCGGCCTGTGGTGCGCGGCGACGCCGACGCCAGCGAGATGATTCGCCGTATTCTGACTGATGACCCTGACGAGCGAATGCCCAAAAAGGGACCTGGCCTGACCGATGAGGAAGTTAACACATTAAAAAAATGGATCAATCAGGGTGCCAAGTGGGGCAATCACTGGTCGTACGAGCGCGTGGAACGCCCCAAAGTACCTTCGAACGGAGGTTTCTGGTCTTGGCTGGGAATTAAGGATGAACATGCCGACTGGCCCAAAAACGAAATTGATCATTTCGTTTTGAATAAATTAAAAGACAAAGACCTCAGCCCTGCCCCCGAGGCAGACCGCGCTACGCTCATCAGGCGGGTAAGTCTTGACCTAACGGGCCTGCCGCCAACGCAAAAAGAAGCCGAGGCTTATATAAATGATAAGTCCGATAACGCTTACGAAAAAGTAGTGGATCGTCTGCTAGCCTCCCCGGCCTACGGTGAGCGCTGGGCGGCGGTATGGATGGATCTGGCCCGCTACGCCGACACTAAGGGTTACGAGCGTGATCCTGGGCGTAGCATTTGGCGTTACCGTGATTACGTTATCAAAGCCTTCAACCAGGATAAGCCTTTCAGCGAATTCACGGTAGAGCAGCTGGCGGGCGACCTATTGCCTCCCGGCCCCGACGGGCTTCCCGGTGAAGAACAGATGGTGGCTACGGGTTTTCACCGCAACACCATGACCAACGACGAGGGCGGCACCGTGGACGAAGAGTTCCGGGTAGCGGCGCAAATCGACCGGGTGAATACTACCTGGGAGGTATGGCAGGGAACGACATTTGGCTGCGTGCAATGCCACAGTCATCCTTACGACCCCATACCACACGACGACTACTACAAGTACATGGCGTACTTCAACAATACCCGAGACGAAGACGTGACCAGCGAAACACCCACGCTACGATTTTATGAAGGCGAGGATTCAGCTCGTGTCGAGCGTGTAAAATCCTGGGTGAAAAAGCATGATGCCGGACTAGCCAGGCAGGTCACGCAATTCATCCGCATCATGGAGCCAAAAATCAACTCTCACGACTTTGACGAATATGTCAATTCCTCTCTCCTGGATGCCAAGTACTACGGAGGCAGAGACGAAGGATCTGCCCGCATCAAAGATGTGCCCCTCACGGGGAAGAACCGCTTGGTGATGAATGTCAGCACGGGCGCAGAATCGGCAGTGATGACACTGCACCTCGACTCGCTCCTCGGTACCCAACTGGCCAGAGTTCCGATTCCGAAGCAAGACACGGTCCTGTTTATTCCCTTACCGGAAATTAAAGGAACGCACTCAATTTATATGGCTTTTGATAGCCCCAAAAATCCTGACAAATGGATTCAAATTAAATGGGTAGCGTTCCAAAAAGCTCTGCCGGGGGCCGATCTGCCGGGTTATCAGGCGGTAATGGGAGACTACGCCCGCCTCCTGCGCAGCCGCGCTGAAAGTACCCCCATTTTGTGGGAAGGGAAAGACAACCTGGCCCGAAAAACGCACGTTTTTGAACGAGGAAACTGGCTGGTCCCTGGCAAGGAAGTCAAGCCTGCCGTACCTGCCGCCTTTGGCAAAATTCCGAAAGGTAAGCAGCCCGCTAACCGGCTTGAACTGGCTCGCTGGCTGGTGAGCCGCGACAATCCACTGACGGCCCGCGTGATGGTTAACCGCTTGTGGGAACAACTGTTCGGTTTAGGCATCGTCGAAACCGTAGAGGATTTCGGCTCGCAGGGCAGCGAACCCACCCACCGCCAGTTACTCGACTGGCTGGCCGTGGCCTACATGGAAGACTACGGCTGGAGTACCAAGAAGCTCTTGAAAGAAATGGTGATGTCGGCCACCTATCGCCAGAGTTCAGAGACTAATCAGAAAAAAATTGACAAAGATCCCTATAACTACTGGCTGGCAAGGGGACCGCGCGTGCGGCTGAGTGCTGAGCAGGTACGCGATCAGGCACTGGCCGCCAGCGGGCTGCTCGCCGAAAAAATGTACGGCCCAAGCGTGATGCCGCCGCAACCGGAAGGCATCTGGCTTTCACCCTACGATGGTAGTAAATGGAAGGAGAGCGAGGGCGAAGACCGCTACCGTCGGGGCCTTTACACTTACTGGAAACGCACAGCCCCTTATCCTTCGATGACTACCTTCGACGCGCCGAGCCGGGAGTTTTGCCAGTCGCGGCGTATTCGTACTAATACTCCCCTCCAGGCACTCGTGACGATGAATGATCCGGTGTATCTGGAATCTGCCCAAAGGCTGGCCGAGTACATGCAAAGTAAAGGCAAAACGCCTCAGCAACAATTACAGGAGGGCTACCGCAAGCTGATGTACCATCCGATCAAGCCCAAAAGCCTGAGTGTGATGCTGACCGTCTACAATAAAGCCCTGCGTGAGTATCGTCAGAAACCCAACGAAATCGATAGCCTGCTTACTTACGGCGAAAGACATAAGTCACCCGAACTAGCCGCGCTGACGGTGTCGGCGAATGTTTTACTGAACCTCGATGAGGTAGTGACGAAAGAATAAAAGTATGAATTGAATTCTCGGGCTTAGTTGTTTATTGGGCTGAGTGGATAGTTTATTGATACCTAATATCCTTTTTCTTCCATCAAAAGCTGCACAAAATCGCTGGTTTCGTGCAGCTTTTTTTATTCGCCATCAACCATTCCCAGCACCCTCAAATTTCTGACTATTAGACTCTTGCACTCTTTCTTTACAGCTACATAGTGCTCTAGGTGTCAAAGTACTATCCCACTTCATTTACCTTATTTTGCGCAAACGGTTTGTTTGGTCCAAAAATGCTTTTGTATTTTTGACCAATACACAAAATACGGCCCGGGATGATGAGCAAGCGCGTAGTAACCAGTATATTGTTGTTATTTTTTGGGGGAATTGGCCCCGCATTTAGTCAAAACTACGCTGGTTATTGGCTGGGTGTCACTTACCCTTCCGATCCTAATAGTGCCATTTTCAACTATTTTGGAAATTTCACGCAATCTGGCAATACGCTGGGCGGTACAGCCCAAACGGCTAACCCGCTCGTAGCTTTTGGCGGATTAGCTTACGTGAAAGGCACAGTCACGGCAACTACCGTAAAATTCAAGGAATCGGAAAGCAATGGCTCACTCAATACGCCCCTCACTTGCTACTGGTCGCTTGACTTGAAGTATGATCCAGTGGAAGAGAGTTTAAAAGGTACTTACGCCAACATTCAAAATCCGCCTTATTGCGACGAAAAAGGTGGTGGCAAAGTGGAACTCTACCGCATTGTGCTGAAATCAGGCAATAAGTACTGCAAAGGGCAGCCCATTAATCTGACAGTCACGGGCAAGGATATCCGTTGGTACGATTCGGCCAGCAAAAGTCGGATGGTAGCGCAGGGGAATCAGTTTAGCCCTCCTATTACGCAAACCACAACCTACTATATCACCCAAACGCTCTACAATACGGAAAGTCCGGCCATTCCCATCAAGATCGAAATCGTAGATGTAGCGATCGCAGACATAAAAGCTGAGAACCCATCCTGTGGCCAACCCAACGGCAAGCTGACAGTTTTGGCAACGGGTTCGGCGGATTTACAATATTCATTGGATGGTAATAATTATCAGCTCAGCAATGTATTCGATAAACTTAGCGGCGGTGAATTTACCGTATCGGTCAAGGACGCTACCGGCTGCGCGGCTACTAAAAAAGTTGCGTTAATTCAACCCGGTACAACCAAAATCACCGATGTACAGTCCTTGCCCACTACCTGCGGAAAAGAGGATGGCGGCATTACGGTGACAACCACCGCTACCAGCGCTCAATTCAGTATAGATGGCAGTAAGTTTCAACCGGGAGCGGCCTTCCGCAATTTAGCGGCGGGCGACTATACTGTGACCATGAAAGACGCGGCGGGCTGTACTGATACCAGAGCGGTGACCGTAGCAGCTAGTGAGGTTTTGAAAATCTCGGACATAGAAACCAAACCCGCTACTTGCGGCAAACAGGATGGAACTCTCACTATAGATGCCACGGGTGGCAAGGGCCTACAATACAGCGTCGACGGCGGCAGTACTTTCCAGGCATCACCGCAGTTTACGGGACTGATGAATAGCCCCTATAAAGTACAAGTCAAGAACGCGGCAGGCTGTATCACCGAGCGTGAAGCGGAGTTGAAAGGAGACGCCACACCTACTATCTCCGATATAAAAACTCAAAACCCGACTTGTGGAGAGACTAATGGACAACTGATTGTAATTGCCACGGGCGCAGGGCTGATCCAGTATTCACTGGATGGCACCAACTACCAGCAGAGCAACGTCTTCGATAAACTAATTGGCGGAGATTTCAGTGTTTCGGTTAAAGATGAGAAAGGCTGCGCCGCGACGAAAAAAACCTCTCTGCAAAAATCCAGTGCGGTCAAAATCAGTTCCGCTCAGGCCACGCCTACGACCTGTGGTGAAACGAATGGCGGTATTATTATTACGACCGATGCCATCGACGTGCAGTATAGTGTAGATGGCAAAAATTTTCAGCCAAGCGCTACTTTCAGGAATATGAAAGCAGAAACCTATAAGGTCACGATGCGCGATGCGCTGGGTTGCTCCGATACGCGGACTGTTACCGTCGCGGCTAGTAGCGGCCCTAGCCTCGAGGGAATTGACCTTACCCCCGTTTCCTGCGGAGTAGCCGATGGACGGGTAGTCATCCGCGCTAGTGGCAATAACTTACAGTACGCCATGAATGCTGGTAGTTTTGGTACCGGAAACTACTTCGAAAACCTACTCGCGGGCGAGTACGAAGTAGCCATCAGGGACGCGAAAGACTGCGTAGTGTTGCACAAAGTGAAAGTCCGCTCCGACTGCGCAAATACTATATTTGTTCCTACGAGTTTTTCGCCCAACGGCGATGGACAAAACGACCAACTCACCGTACATTTTCCTTTTCCGTCGCTGCAATTCTCATCCCTGCGAGTATATAACCGCTGGGGTATCGCCGTATTTGGCAACCAGGATCAAATATTAAGCAACGGCGATGCCATTTGGGACGGTAAAATAGACGGGCAGACACCTGTAACAGAAAATTATTTCGTCGTGGTGGCAGAAGTGATGTTCGAAGACGGTAGTTCACACACTTTCAGAAAGGAAGTGATGGTGTTGCGATAAACCCAAACAATCCCTCGCCCGTCTGGTTTATGGAGTAAAATCCAACGCAATCAGCCCCCACCATGCCTAAGAAAGAAATCGCCATATTCTGGCATCGTCGCGATATGCGACTGCACGACAACGCCGGATTATACCACGCTCTGAAATCAGATTTCCCCGTTCTTCCCCTTTTTATTTTTGACAAAACTATCCTCGACGAGCTGGACGATAAGCGCGATCGGCGCGTGGAATTTATCATGCGGGCCGTGGAGGAAATGAAGGAAAAGTTAGAAAAAGAAGATTCTGCCTTGTTAGTGAAGTACGGTGTGCCGCTGAAAGTATGGAAAGAAGTTGTCGAAGAATATAACGTCGCCGAAGTTTACACGAACCACGACTACGAACCTTACGCCAAAAAACGCGACGATGAGGTGGCCGGTTTTTTAGACAAAAAAGATATTCCGTTTCATACTTTCAAGGATCAGGTTATTTTTGAAAAAGAAGAAATTCTGACGCAGAAAGGAACACCATATACTGTTTTTACGCCATACAGCAAATCCTGGAAAGAAAAACTTCACGGCTCCAAGGAAAAGTACTTCTACGTAAAGCCTTACCCCACGGAGAAGTACTTCAAAAATTTATTCAAAACTAAGAAACTACCTGTTCCTGGCCTGGAAGATATGGGTTTTGAGCGGCTGCCCGACGAAGAATTCCCGCCCAAAAAAGTCCGCGATGAAAAGTTGGAAAAATACGCTGAACTACGCGACTTTCCGGCAGTTCCTGGCACATCTCGGCTGAGCATCCATTTGCGCTTTGGCACGATCAGTATCCGCGAACTGGCACAACAGGCGATGCAGGAAAGTAAAACCTTCCTCGGCGAGCTGATCTGGCGTGACTTTTACCAGCAAATCCTCTGGAACTTCCCACACGTAGGCGAAGGAAAAGCTTTCCGGCCTGAATACGACCGCATCAAATGGCGTAATAACGAGGAGGAATTTAAAAAATGGTGCGATGGTATGACCGGCTACCCCATCGTAGACGCCGGAATGCGCCAACTCAACGCCACGGGCTATATGCACAATCGGCTACGGATGATTACGGCTAGTTTTCTGATTAAAGATTTGCTGATCGACTGGCGCTGGGGCGAAGCTTATTTCGACAAGAAACTCCAAGACTACGACCTGGCAGCGAACAATGGTGGCTGGCAATGGGCGGCGGGCTCAGGTACCGACGCCGCGCCCTATTTCCGAATATTCAATCCTACGAGTCAGGCCAAAAAGTTCGACCCGCAAAATAAATTCATCAAAGAGTGGATTCCCGAACTTAACGAACTCGATTATCCCGATCCCATCGTAGACCACAAGGAAGCGCGGGAGCGGTGTCTTAAAGCTTACAAGGAAGCGCTGAACGGGTAGTTCTTGGGTAAGAGAAATGGCTTTTTAATCAACGCCATTCTTTCCTGATCAATAAACTTTGTCGCGTTAGAACTTGCCGCTCTGCCTTTCCTCTTCTTGTTAACGATTGTTAATCCCGCCGTAGCCCCTTAAACGGCGGATGGAGCGTGCTCTCTAAATCCCGATTGCGCAAAAGCAATTCTTGATTTACTGATAAAATCTTCACGCTACAAAATTACAATCGACATGAAAACCAATCGCTCGCTCCTGCTTTCTCTTGTTCTTTTGCTGGCTGCTGCCGGTTCCACTATGGCCCAATGGTCGGTAGGTGTGCGCGGCGGCGGCTACGCTGGTACCATCACCCGGCCCGATCTCGTCACCAACTTTACACCTGATTTCAAATGGTCGCCTGGTATCAGCGCGGCAGTATTCGCCGAGCGCGAATTCTCAAATGGCGTGGCGATCCGTCCCGAACTGGTCTATCAGCAAAAAGGCTTCATGGTGCGAGAAGGTACCAAAATTAATGTAGGCAACTTCCCGGTTCGGTTGGGTATAAAATCAGCCTATAAAGTCAGTTACGTAGAGGCACCCGTGCTACTGAAACTTTCCGCCGGAAACGAACTGGCCAAAGTGTACCTGATCGCCGGGCCATCGGTCGGCTATGCGGTAGACGCCCAGCTGGTCACCCGCCCACAGGCTGTGATTGAGTTGCGTCCCATCCGTACCAATGTACCCGTGAATAGCCTGGGCTATAATCGCTTTGAGTTCAGCGGCATTGCCGGAGCGGGCCTGAGCCTGAAAGCCGGAGCCGGAGAAATTATGATCGAGGGCCGCTACCAGCATGGCATCAGCCGCCTGATCGACGTTCCGCTGGTACGCGCTAATGTTCGCAATCAGGGTGCAAGCGTTTCATTAGGATATAAATTCGCATTTTAGCATTCGGCACTCCCGGTCAAGCGGTTTGGAGTTCAGTCAGGTATACATGTAACAACGCCTTCGGCCGATTGGGAGATCCCAATCGGCTTTTTCTGGTTATCTTTCGCCTACTTTCATCCAAAAAACCTGTCTTTCATGCGTCACTGTTTTACGTTTATTACAGTACTGCTGGTACTTCATCCGGTTTTCGCTCAAAAAAAGAAAGTTGAAACGGAGGCGACCTATTTTCCTGAGCAGCATGAATGGCAGCGAAAAACTCCGGCGGAAGTAGGAATGAATGCTACCAAAGTACAGGCAGTTATTGCCTTCGCGCGCGAGAATGAGACGAAAGCGCCGCGCAACATGGAAGTGGCACAAGCGCAAAGTTTTGGAAAAGAACCTTTTGGCGAAGGCATTGGTCCCTTCGAAACGCGCGGTGAACCGAGCGGTGTGATTCTGCGGCGTGGCTATTTAGTAGCCGAATGGGGCGAACCCTCCCGTCCCGATATGACGCACAGTGTGACGAAAAGTTTCCTGTCTACCGTTGTGGGGCTGGCCATTGACCGCGGGCTGATTCACAGCGTGCAGGATACGGTTGCTGCCTACGTGCCGCCGATCGAAATGTATAATCCAACCCAAATCAACCGACCTGCCGAGCATTTTGGGACGCCCGAGCTACTAAGGCCTTTCGACACCCCTCACAACCGTCAACTAACCTGGGATGTGATGCTTCGGCAGACCAGCGACTGGGAAGGTACTCTCTGGGGTAAACCTGAATGGGCCGACCGCCCCTCGGCTGATTCTAAAGAATGGCAGACCCGCCCCCGGAATCAGCCCGGCAGCGTGTATGAATACAACGACGTACGGGTGAATGCTTTGGCATTAGCCGCGACCAGTGTGTGGAGGCGACCGCTACCTCAGGTACTACACGAATACATCATGAAGCCCATTGGCGCATCAAGTACCTGGCGCTGGGCGGGTTATCGCAACTCCTGGATCGTGCTGGACGGCCAGGCAGTACAGGTAGTCAGCGGCGGTGGCCACTGGGGTGGCGGCATGTTCATCAATGCCTACGATATGGCTCGCTTCGGTTTGCTCACAATGCACAAAGGGAAATGGAATGGCCAGCAACTCATTTCGGAGCAGTGGATCGCGCAAGCCACTACCCCTACCACGGCACAGCCGACCTATGGGTACATGAATTTTTTTACCAATCCCGACCACAAGTTCCTGCCAAGCGCACCAGTTACGGCTTTTGTCCACATTGGCAATGGTACCAATATGGTATATGTCGATCCCGAACATGAACTGGTAATGGTAGTACGCTGGCTGGACAACAAAGCGATGGATGGCGTAGTGAAGCGTTTGTTGGATAGTCTGGACTGAGAACATATTACATTGAAAAAGATATTCCTTTCGTCTCCACACTTGAGCGGCCACGAACTACCTTACGTCCAGCAGGCTTTTGACACCAACTGGATTGCACCCTTGGGACCCAACGTAGATGGCTTCGAGCGCGAACTTTGCGCTTATATCGGTACAGGCTATGCCGCTGCGCTGTCGTCCGGCACCGCGGGGATTCACCTGGCGCTGATTATGTTGGGCGTGACAACGGACGATGTCGTGCTGTGCCAATCATTTACGTTCGCTGCTTCCGCCAATCCAGTCAGGTATCAGGGTGCTACGCCTGTCTTCATCGACAGCGAAACTGATACCTGGAATCTGTGTCCCGAAGCGCTGGAAAAAGCTTTAAAATATTATAAAAAACTGGGTAAAAAACCGAAGGCCATAATTGGCGTTCACCTCTACGGTATGCCCGCCAAGATGCGAGAGATATTGGCCTTATGCGAGGCATACGAAGTACCTTTCATAGAAGATGCGGCCGAGGCGCTGGGCTCGACTTATTTTGGGCAAAAGGCAGGTGTGTTCGGGGCCATGTCGGTACTGTCTTTCAACGGAAACAAAATTATCACCACCTCAGGCGGTGGGGCTTTGCTTTCGGCAAATGAAGATTATGTAACGAAGGCGAAATTCCTGGCTACCCAGGCCCGCGACCCGGCCCCGCATTATCAGCATTCCGAGATCGGCTATAACTACCGGATGAGTAATATCTGCGCCGGGATTGGTCGAGGCCAACTGGAAGTACTCGACGAGCGTGTGGCGCAACGGCGGGCCAATTTTGATTTTTACAAAAAAGAACTTGACTCCCTGCCGGGTATAAAATTTCAGCCGGAGCCGGAAGGTACTTTTTCCAATCGCTGGCTTACTTGCCTCACTATCGACCCACAGCGATCGGGTGGGGTTACGCGCGAGACCATGCGGCTGACCCTGGCAGAAGAAGACATCGAATCCCGGCCGCTGTGGAAGCCCATGCACCTGCAGCCTGTTTTTGCCGGCTCACCCTACTTCGGGGGTGGCGTGGCTGAAAGTCTGTTTGAACTAGGGTTGTGCTTGCCGTCAGGATCAAATCTGGAAACAGCCGATTTGCAACGCATCACTTCGAAGATCAAAAAGCTATTTGCCTAAAAATAAAAGCCCGAATCCAAACGGTTCGGGCTTGATGTAATCCTTAAGCTTCCAAATCAGATCGTATTTAATACGCTCTTGCCCAACGAAATCAATTGCTCGGGCGTCCGGTAGCCGATTACTTTCCGGACGATCTTGCCGCTTGGCTCAATAAAAAACAAAGTAGGATACGCTTCCAGCGGAAATAGTCGCGCCAGTTGCGGGCCTTCGCCGCGCTCCATATCGACTTTCACGTTGATAAAGTTTTTATTAAATAGCTCACCGACGTCTGAACGGGTAAACACATTCTTTTGCAGTAGCTTGCATGGTCCACACCAACTGGCGTAAGCGTCGAGGAAAATAATTTTGTTTTCAGCTTTCGCTTTTTTGACGATAGCAGCCCAAGCCTCATCGGTAAAATGAATTCCTGATTCAGCAGCGGGTTTAGCGGCATCGCCTGGTCCAGCGGCCCGTACGCTCATAGTTGCCAGCAACGTCAATGTCCAAACCCACCCGATTTTTTGCAAACCTCTCATAATCTTTTGTTGTGATCTAAAATTGGTAAAAGGTGCCTACATAACGCGTCAACGCATTGGTTTCGTTTCGTAGTAGGTCTTTTTCCTTAACTTTGCGGCCTCAAACTACCACAGAAACCATGATTATTCAACAAGCCGAGTACGTCGTTAGTAATGTGGATTACCGGGAATGTCCCGCTCCCGAACTACCGGAGTTTGCCTTTATCGGGCGGTCCAACGTGGGTAAATCATCGCTCATTAATATGCTGACGCAGCGTAAGGCTCTGGCTAAGACCTCGGGAACGCCCGGCAAAACGCAGCTTATCAATCACTTTTTGATCAATGATGCCTGGTACCTGGTAGATTTGCCCGGCTATGGCTATGCCAAAATTGCAAAAACGGAACGGATGAAGTGGGAAGGTATGATATATGATTACCTCCGCTATCGTCCCAACCTGGTATGTACCTTTGTACTCGTAGACAGTCGCCACAATCCGCAGAAAATCGATCTGGAGTTTATGGAGCAATTGGGTGAGGAAGGGGTACCTTTTCATATTGTGTTTACAAAGGCTGATAAAGTTAAAAAATCAGAACTCGACGACCAAATAACCCGATACAAACAAAAACTACTCGAAACCTGGGAAGAATTGCCGCTCTCATTCGTGACTTCCTCCGAGAACGGGGACGGCCGGGAACCACTGCTGGAAGCAATACAAACTTATAGTGAGGCGTTTTCGTCAATGGACCCCAACGGTGAACCGCAGTAAACAAAGTACCTCGCAACGCAGGTAGATATATCGTTTGGGAGAAGTTTCTGTTTTGTGACCCCAATTTACTCAATTCACTCATTATCAGATCATTAATTCTTCTCAATGTCAGCTTAATAGTAATTATCCAGTATCCATTGTCCACTTCCCACTGAATAATTTTACCTTTGCGGCGTTCCCGTGAGGAAGCAATCAGTTTTTTGTATTTAAAAGAATAAAAATCCTAAATGGAAATATTAAAGGAAATAGCCAATGTATCTGGCAAAAGTGGTCTGTATCGAATTTTGAAGCCTAGCCGGGCCGGTGTAATTGTAGAAAGTCTTGATGGAAAAGGCGAGAAAACCATGATAGGAGCCTCGGCACGGGTGTCGGTGCTCAAAGACGTCTCTATCTTCACCGAAGGAGAGCAAGACTCTATTCCGCTGGCAGATGTGTTTCTGAGGATCAAAAAGAAACACGGCGAAAAAGTAAATATCGACCTGAAACAGGCTTCTGACAAAGACCTGATAGAGTTCCTGGATGAGGTACTACCCGAATTCGACCGCAGCCGTGTGTACGTATCTGATATCAAGAAGATTATTCAGTGGTACAACACGCTTTCTGCACATTTCCCTAATGATTTCGTAAAATCTCCTCCTAAAAAGAAAACGATCGTGGTTTCCACGGAAGGCAAATCGTCCGGAGAGAGCGAGAGCGAAACTGACGATGCGCCCGAAGAAAGCGAGACGTCTAGCCCCAAGTAATTCATTTCCTTTTAACCAAATAAGGAACACCCCGCAACTTTTGCGGGGTTTCTTCATTTTATCTCCGGTGAAACCAAACTAATAAGTATTTTTTTAGTTTTTTCATAAAAATTTGAACACAATGTTGAATTGTTCAAATAATCAGTACCACGCTTTCTACGAAATATTTAACTTTCGGACTGTTCCAATAATCCCCCCTTTTGACATCCACAAATCATGTATATAAACCGGATTAGCCATTACCTGCCGACCGATGTGGTGGATAATGAATATTTCACCGAATTGAATAACCTTTCCAGCGAGTGGATCGTTGAACGGACGGGCATCCGAGAACGCCGCAAGGCTAGTGAAGGCGAAAACACCAATACGATGGCTATTGCTGCCGTAGAGGCACTGCTACCAGATATTCCTTACAATAAGAACCAGATCGACCTGATTGTAGGCGCTACCTATACGCCTTATGACACTATTGTTACCCTGGCGCACGCAGTGCAGCATCACCTTGAGATTCCGGATATTCCAGTAGTTTCAGTATCTTCAGCTTGCTCGTCGTTGCTTAACGCCATCGAGTTAGTGGAGGGATACTTTGCTATGAATAAGGCTTCCTACGCTTTGGTAGTTGTGTCGGACCACAACACAGCCTATAACAACGAAAAGGACACTATGTCGGGCCATCTGTGGGGTGATGGAGCTTCAGCCATGCTCATCTCGAAAGAACGTCAGACAGAAAGTGATCTTTTCATTCGCAAAATTATTACGGGCGGGGCGGCCACTAGCGGCAAAGCGGTGGAAGCCGTAGTGTTGCGACCCAACGAACGGGGCGTAGTGATGCCCTTTGGACGCGACGTGTTCCAGAATGCCTGTACTTATATGCCCAAGGTAAGTCAGCAGGTACTGGAAGCATGCGGACTTGGTATTCAGGACATCGACTACCTCATTCCCCATCAGGCCAATCATCGTATTAGTCTGAATGTCATCAACACCATGGGGATTCCCGAAGAGAAACTACTCTCCAACATTCAGCGGTTGGGCAATACGGGTTGCGTAGGGTGCGCCATCGCCCTTTCTGAGAATAAAGATAGGTTCAAAAAAGGTGACAGACTGGTTGTTACCGTATTTGGCGGCGGTTATTCTTACGGGGCAATGTTGATTGAAGTATAGGGAATTTGAAGATACGGTCAGATATTAATTATCTGTTAAATAACTCTTTTTAGCACTAGTGTTGTAAATATAAGTGATCCTTTCCGGCTGACGATTAAGTTAATAGATCGTCCTTCCTTACGCTGAAGAAGTTTATAAATCTCAGTCATGTTGAGCGTTTTGGCGGCCGAATTGTTGATAAACATCAGGCGATCGCCTTCCAGTAGCCCGGCGCGGGAGGCAGGAGAGTCGTCCATGACTCGATCTACATAGTACTCCCGGTAATCTGCCCCTTTTGCCCGGAGGTCCATCCCACTCATGTCGTGTTCAAAGGGCTCCTTCATTGCCCGCTTTACGGGCTTCATAGTCATATAATTTTCGGGGTAGTTGATCGTGACCCGAAAGCGGCGAAGCAGTTCGCCGCCAATATTTCCCTGCCTATCGAATGTAGGATCGATCTTGCCACCGAAAGAAACGCTGTCAGGAAACGAAGCGACTATCTGGGAAAGGTTATGATTCCCGATCCGGAGTCTGTCCAGACGCCCCAGTTTACCGCTGATTTTCCCTGACAAGCCCATCCCGAGTTGCACATCAATGGTCGTGTCGGGGAGTGGTACTTGGGTGGCATATGTGTTGAGCATTACAGCATGGCCTGCTCCGGTGTCCAGCAGTAGCTTAACTATTTCCTTCTTACCTAACTCGCTGATAGCTACGTTGCTTATATAGGGTTTCTTATTGATAATTTCCAGAGGAATTTTTGTACCGTGGGAGCGGCGAAACTTGTAGTATTTAGGTAGTTGTAAAAGCAACTGCCGATGTTGAAAATCAACCGTGACCACAAAACGTTCGAAGAGATCGTAGCCAATCAATCCGTGAATAGGGGTACCTACCAATTCCGACAGTTTAAGCACATCTTTCTTCAATACGATCAGGTTATGGTCATCGACACGGGCATAGCCTACCTGAAGCGTATTGCCAATACTGACCGACGCCTCTAAAGTACTGTCTGCTCCAACGCCATCGAGTCTGATTGTACGGACGAAGTCGGAGTTGAGGTGCCTGGCAACAGCCGTATCGGTAATGATTGTATTACTCACTCCGGTATCAAGGATAAAATGGAGCGTATCGGATTCGTTGATAACTGCTGGTACGATGATTAAATTGGCGTGTAGTTCAAAAGGAATACGCGCGCTACGGCGTTTCTGGATAAGGTGAAAGCCGAAAATCTGATTCTTCTGCGCCTCTGAAATCAGAGGGCTTATCATAAATAAGGCCGTGAAAGCAAGAAGTAGTTTTATTTTCATCCGCATGGCTTCCAATCCCCCACAATTTGCAAAAACTCTGTAAAAAATACTATTCAGGCCAATACAAAATGCCGAAGAATCAAGCCGAAAATGATTTCCAGCTTGTTCTCCGGCACATGGTGAACCAACGTGTATTTAAGTCTCCTGATTAGTTAGCTACGGGCGCCGAATAGCGCATAGGCTTCCAGGTATTATTGGCAGGGTTCATATCCGGCAGTACATTATCAGGGTCGAGCCGAACCGAGCGTAGCGGCTGTTGTGTGTCGGCCTTGAAAGTCCAGCTTCCGCCCCGTTGCCAGATTTCGACGGGAAACTCCATACGCATTTTCTTGCCCGTCACATCTTCCAATTCAACGACGGCTGGCATCGCCCATTCGTCCAGGTTTTCGATCGTAATCAATGCGCCTTTCTGAGCGTCTTGTTCGATATAGGTAACGTCCTTTACGCCTTGGTCCAGCTTGTAATTTTCGAAGAACCAACCTTTCCAGAACCACGCAAGCTCTTCGCCGCCCACATCTTCCATGGTCCTGAAAAAGTCGTAGGGCGTGGGATGTTTGAAAGCCCAGCGCTTCACGTATTGGCGGAAAGCGTAATCAAAGCGCTCCTTACCCAGAACCTGCTCACGCAGCATTTTCAGGCCGATAGCGGGCTTGTAATAAGCCTCGACGCCCAACGCCCGGGCGTTTACCACGTCAGGAATATTCATGATGGCATCGTCGCTCGCCGGATACAGCGCGGGAGCGGTGCGTTGCATGTCCATCGGACGATTTTTGTACTCGCCATTATTGAAAGCGTCAGTCGAAAGAAAATTAATGAAAGTATTGAAGCCTTCATCCATCCAGGCATACTTACGCTCGTTGCTTCCCACAATCATCGGGAACCAGTTGTGGCCAAACTCGTGGTCGGTTACGCCCCAGAGGCTGGCCTCGCGACTATCATGTCCGCAGAATACAATCCCAGGGTACTCCATGCCCCCTACGATACCAGCTACATTAGTAGCAACCGGGTAGCTGTATTCGTATACATAATTAGAATAAAACTCGATACTAGCTTTCACATACTCCGTAGAACGCCCCCAGCCCTTTGCGCCGCCGTCCTCGGCGGGGTAGACTGATTGCGCCAGGGCGGTCTTACCGCTGGGCAGATTCATACGGGCTGCATCCCAGACGAAAGCCTTAGAGGTAGCCCAGGCCACGTCGCGAGTCTGCTGACAGCGAAAACGCCAGGTTAAAGTACCTGATTGCTTCGGCCGGGACTCGGCACTGGTCACTTCTTCGGCGGTACGAATCATTACAGTACTATCGCTCTTGGCCGCACGGTCAAGACGGTTGCGCTGCTCTTTGGTCAGGACGTCGTTAGGATTAAGCAACTCGCCCGAGCCGACTACTATGTGATCCCAGGGAACGGTGACCGAGTACTCGATATCACCGTAGTCGAGGTAGAACTCACCCGCACCCAGGTAAGGTAATGTGTTCCAGCCTTCGATATCGTCATAGACACACATACGTGGGTACCACTGCGCAATTTCGTAAATCATACCGTTCTTGGTTTCAAGTGTCCCCATACGGTCTGAGCCGTACTTTGGGATTTTGAAAGAATACCCAAGGTTGATTTTGATTACGTCGCCGTTAGCTTTTAGAGGCTCGGTCAACCGTACCTGCATTCGGGTGTCATTGACCACAAACTGAGCAATCTGGGCCTTGTTTTTTCCCTGCTGCACCGTAACGGAAGTAATCTTGTTGCCGCCTTCGAAACCCGTATTGCCAAAGCGACCTCCCGTAATCGGGGTTGTTTTGCCGCTGCGGGAAGTATCACTGAAAGCATTCTGATCCAATTGCAGCCACAGAAATTCCAGATCGCTGGGACTATTGTTCTTGTAGGTAATTTCTATGTCGCCAGCCAGCGTTCCGGCGCTTTCATCAAGGGTCACATTGATCTTGTAGTCGGCGCGGTTCTGCCAGTACTTGGGGCCGGGCGCTCCACCGCCGGTGCGGTACTCATTGCCAGGCTGTAGGTTGAGCAGAGGGTTGAAGAGTACATGAGCATCGTATTTGGACTTACCAGCGTCCTGAGCAAATGAACTCAGGCAGACCAGCGAACAGAGCGCCAGGAATCCTGAGCGAATTACTGATTTATTCATTCGTATTTAAGGGGTTTTGATAGAGTAAAACAAAAAAATTTATCACCAATTAATTAGAGTAATCTAACCAATTGAGATAACTATTAAACGAGCTAAAAGGGATTTTTGTAAAAAAGAGAGAAGATAAATCTTCCAAAATCTCAAGCCTCGCCGCCCGGTCCACCGAAACTTAGCGGAAAATTAAAGTTGGAGCCATCCTCTTCGGATTGATTGATAGAACCGTGGGCCGCCTCGAATTTGCGAATATTGTCTTTTAAAGCGTTTAACAGTCGTACAGCGTGTTCGGGCGTGATAATAATGCGGGCTTTTACTTTGGCCTTGGGCACGCCCGGCATGAGTCGGATGAAGTCCAGAATAAACTCGCTGTTGGAATGTGCAATCATGGCGAGGTTGGCGTAAGTACCTTCGGCGATATCTTCCGATAACTCGACGTTGATTTGTTGCTCCGGTTCTTGATTTTGGTTTTCCATAAAATCGTTTTTTTTGACAAATATAGAAAAAGCAGGGTATCTCTGAGGCTTCCCTACAGTTTAATAAGACTTGCGCTGGTTTGTTATCGTCCTCAACATCCTTTTTCCAAAAAATGTCTTATTCCAATCACACATCCTGATTTCATAAGCATCCAAAAAAAAGCCGACTCTTTTGAGTGAGTCGGCTTTTTCATAAACCTATAAATCAGAAGGCGCTTACGCAAGTTCCCGCTTCTTTCTCGAAGAAGCCTTCTCTCGCGATTCGGCCAGAGCGTCGAACTCTTCCTGCGAACCAACCAGCAGATTCGTATATCGGCGCATACCGGTACCGGCCGGAATAAGGTGTCCGACGATGACGTTCTCTTTCAGGCCTTGCAGCTCGTCGCGTTTGCCGCGCACCGCTGCTTCGCTCAGTACCTTGGTAGTTTCCTGGAAAGAAGCCGCCGATACGAAGCTCTCGGTACCCAGAGACGCCTGCGTAATACCCATCAGCGTAGGCTTACCCACGGCGGGTTGCGCATCGCGGGCCGTTGCTAGCTTGAGGTCACGACGCTTCAGGCTCGAGTTCTCATCGCGCAGACGACGTACTGTCACAATCATACCTGGTTTTAGGGTTTCGGAATCACCGGGATCGTCCACCACCTTCATGTTCAGTATCTTGTTGTTCTCTTCACGGAACACCCAGCGATCGACGGGCTGCATTTCGAGGAAGTTCGTATCGCCGGCGTCCAGTATTTCTACCTTCTGCATCATCTGACGAACGATACACTCAATGTGCTTGTCGTTGATCTTCACCCCCTGCAGACGATATACTTCCTGAATCTCGTTCACGAGGTACTCCTGTACGGCGGTCGGACCTTTGATCGACAGAATGTCGGCAGGCGTGATAGCACCATCGGAGAGCGGATCGCCCGCTTTTACGAAGTCGCCGTCCTGCACCAGAATGTGCTTGGAGAGCGTCACCATGTAACGGCGCTGAATACCATCTTTGGAGTCGATCATAATCTCACGGTTACCACGCTTCACACCACCGTAGCTTACTACACCGTCAATTTCACTGACAGTTGCGGGGTTAGATGGGTTACGTGCCTCGAAAAGCTCCGTCACGCGGGGCAGACCGCCCGTAATGTCGCGGGTCTTACCGACGACGCGAGGAATCTTGGCCAGTGGTTGTCCGGCTTTGACCTTCACCCCATCCTTCACCACCAAGCGTGCGCCCACGGGCAGGTTATAGAATTTCTCCGTTTGATCTTTCAGGAGCGTACTCTTGCCTTTAGCTACGATAGCAGGGTTCTTTGTTTTATCCCGGGTATCGATGATGACCGCCTCCTGGAAGCCTGTCTGTTCATCGAATTCTTCCCGGTAAGTAATTCCCTCCTCGATCGCATCGAAAGTAACGGAACCGTCGAATTCCGACAAAATCACGGCGTTATAGGGATCCCAGGTACAAATTTCTTGTCCTTTTTCCACTTTATCGCCTTCCTTTACGCTCAGGTGTGCGCCATAGGGAACGTTGTTGGCAATGAGCAACTGTCCCGTTTCAGGATGCAGGATGCGTACTTCGCCCGAGCGTCCCATTACAACGGTGATGTCGTCGCCCTCACTATTGGTCGAATGCACCAAACGCAGATCCTCAAAATGGATGATGCCTTCAAACTTCGCTTTGATGTTGGCATCGACAGCGATGTTAGATGCCGTACCACCTACGTGGAAAGTACGGAGCGTCAGCTGAGTACCTGGCTCACCAATGGATTGTGAAGCAATAACACCTACTGATTCGCCGATATCTACCATGCGGCCCGAAGCCAAGCTACGGCCATAGCACTTGGCACAAACACCGTTGCGGGTTTCGCAGGTAAGTACTGAACGGATCTCCACGCTCTCAATGCTAGTCTCGTCGATGTAAGCAGCGATTTCTTCTGTGATCTCCTGACCAGCTTCGAGAATCATTTCGCCGGAAAGTGGATCCATCACATCATGAACGCTTACACGACCCAGAATACGCTCTGACAAAGGCTCAACGATATCTTCATTGTCCTTCAAAGCGGAAATCTGAATTCCACGCAGCGTTTCGCAATCGTCTTCGGTGACGACCACATCCTGTGCTACGTCGTGCAGACGACGGGTCAGGTAACCAGCATCTGCTGTTTTCAATGCAGTATCGGCCAGACCTTTCCGAGCACCGTGCGTAGAGATAAAGTACTCAAGTACATCCAATCCTTCCTTAAAGTTAGAGAGAATCGGGTTCTCAATAATCTCGCCGGCTCCACCTGCCAGGTTTTTCTGCGGCTTGGCCATCAGACCCCGCATTCCGCCCAGCTGGCGAATTTGCTCACGAGAACCACGGGCACCCGAGTGCATCATCATGTAAATAGAGTTGAACCCACCCTGATCGGCTTCGAGCTGCTTCATCAGCGTCTCGGTGATGCGCGAGTTTACACGCGTCCAGATGTCGATTACCTGGTTGTAACGCTCGTTCTCGGTAATCAGACCCATCAGGTAGTTGCTCCATACGCCTTCGACGTCCTTTTTAGCATCCTCAATGAGTTTTTCTTTCTCAACGGGTACCATCACGTCACTCAGACCAATGGACAAACCACCTTTGAATGCCATCTGGAAACCAAGTTCCTTGATGTCGTCAAGGAACTGAGCCGTCCGGGCCACGCCCGCCAACTTGAATACCTGACCAATGATTTGCTGCAACTTCTTCTTAGTCAGCAATTCATTAATGTAGCCTACCTCTTCCGGTACACTCTGATTAAACAGAATTCGTCCGGCTACGGTATCGATAAGTTTGGTTTCAAACGTCCCATCATCATTCCGCATCCGTACACGGCATTTGATATTAGCATGCTTGGAAACCCGGCCTTCATTGATGGCGATTATAACTTCACCAGGACCGGAGAAGGTCATGCCTTCGCCAATGATCGGATACTCAGGAATATTTTTGCGACCCTTGGTTACGTAGTACAGACCAAGTACCATGTCCTGCGATGGAACCGTAATGGGCGCACCGTTGGCGGGGTTCAGGATGTTGTGCGAAGAGAGCATCAGCATAGATGCTTCCAGCACAGCTTCCTGGCCCAGTGGCACGTGAACAGCCATTTGGTCACCGTCAAAGTCGGCGTTGAAAGCCGTACAAACAAGTGGATGCAGCTGAATGGCTTTACCTTCGATCAACTTGGGCTGGAACGCCTGAATACCAAGGCGGTGCAGCGTTGGAGCCCGGTTGAGCAGTACTGGGTGGCCTTTCAGCACATTTTCCAGAATATCCCAGATGACAGGATCTTTACGATCCACAATCTTCTTGGCAGACTTCACAGTCTTGACAATACCGCGCTCGATTAGCTTACGAATGATGAACGGCTTGAATAATTCTGCCGCCATGTCCTTCGGCAGACCACATTCATGCAGTTTCAGCTCGGGACCCACTACAATTACGGAACGACCGGAGTAGTCTACGCGCTTACCAAGTAGGTTCTGGCGGAAACGACCTTGCTTTCCTTTCAGCATATCCGAAAGAGATTTGAGGGCACGGTTACCTTCCGAACGTACAGCGTTTACTTTCCGGCTATTGTCAAAGAGCGAATCCACGGCTTCCTGCAACATGCGTTTCTCGTTACGCAGAATTACCTCAGGCGCTTTGATTTCGATCAAACGCTTCAAACGGTTGTTCCGGATGATGACGCGACGGTATAAATCATTCAAATCGGAAGTCGCGAAACGACCGCCGTCTAGAGGTACCAAAGGACGCAGTTCCGGTGGAATCACAGGTACCATCTTGATCACCATCCACTCAGGACGGTTCTCAATGCGTGTGTTAGCGTCGCGGAATGCCTCAACTACTTTCAGACGCTTCAATGCTTCCTGCTTGCGCTGCTGCGACGTGTCCGTAGCGGCTTGGTGGCGCAATTCATACGAAAGCTCATCCAATTTGGTACGGGCCAGCAGCATTTCCAGCGCGTCGGCACCCATCTTGGCGATGAATTTCTCAGGATCAGTATCGGGCAGCATCTGGTTCTCACGGGGGAGTTTGTCGATGATATCCAGGTACTCGTCTTCCGTCAGGAAGTCCATGTAGCTGATACCATCCTCCGCCTTAATACCCGCCTGTACTACGGCATACCGCTCGTAGTAAATAATCTGATCTAATTTTTTAGTCGATAATCCCAGCAGATAGCCAATTTTGTTTGGCAAGCTACGGAAGTACCAGATGTGGGCGACGGGAACCACTAACTCAATGTGCCCCATGCGCTCACGACGGACTTTTTTCTCGGTCACCTCCACGCCGCAACGATCGCAGATAATGCCTTTATACCGAATCCGTTTGTATTTACCACAGTGACATTCCCAGTCCTTCACCGGGCCAAAGATGCGTTCGCAGAAAAGACCACCCATTTCCGGCTTATAAGTCCGGTAGTTGATGGTTTCGGGCTGCGTCACCTCACCGTAAGAACTTTCCAGAATCGACTCTGGCGAGGCCAGGCTGATCGTGATGTTCAGAAAGTCACTGTTGATTTTCTTATTTTTCTTAAAAGACATATTGTTGATCTTAGTTTTTGTGAATCAATAGTCTTGAATTGTTTTTTTCAAAGGAGGGATAACAACCGGACTAGAGTTTTTATCCCTCCCGATCTATATTAATCCAGGGTAATTTCAAGCGCCAGGCCACGAAGCTCGTGAACCAAAACATTGAATGATTCCGGGATATTGGGTTTGGGAAGGTTTTCACCCTTCACGATTGCCTCGTATGCCTTGGCGCGGCCGACAACGTCGTCGGATTTTACCGTCAGGATTTCCTGCAAGATGTGCGAAGCACCGAAGGCTTCCAGAGCCCACACTTCCATCTCACCAAAACGCTGCCCCCCAAACTGCGCCTTACCACCCAGCGGCTGCTGCGTAATGAGCGAGTATGGTCCAATCGAACGGGCGTGCATTTTGTCGTCTACAAGGTGACCTAGTTTCATCATGTAGATAAGCCCTACCGTGACGGCCTGGTCGAAACGCTCGCCCGTCAATCCGTTGTAAAGGTGGGTGCGTCCCCAATCAGGCAGTCCGGCCTCGGCCAGCTCAGCGGCAACTTCGTCTTCCGTTGCACCATCGAAAATCGGGGTGGCGTAACGGCGACCCAGTTTCAGGCCGGCCCAAGCCAGGATAGTTTCGTAAATCTGACCGATGTTCATCCGGGAAGGTACACCCAATGGATTCAGTACAATGTCCACTGGCGTACCGTCTTCAAGAAACGGCATATCTTCATCGCGAACGATCCGGGCAACGACACCCTTGTTTCCGTGACGACCAGCCATCTTATCCCCTACTTTCAGTTTACGCTTCTTGGCTATATACACTTTCGCCAATTTCACGATGCCTGCGGGTAGTTCATCACCTACCTCAAGGGCAAAACGCTCACGCTTGAACTCACCCATGAGTTCGCTGCGCTTGGCGAGGTAGTTACGTACCAGGCGGAAAACGCGACGATTCACATCGGCATCATCTGTCCAGTTATCAGTCAAAATATCGCCGATCAAATTAACCTCTTCAGATACAGAGTATTGACTTTCATCCCGGTAAGGGTTATTTGCAGGAAAAAGGCTCTCCGTGATATTCTTACGGCTGAATTTCGCGCCTTTGGCAATCATCACATCGCCAAACTTATGCTTGACGCCTTGGCTGGTCTTTCCTTCGACTTCATTCACCATCTTATCGATCATGCGGTCGCGCAGGGCATTGAGGTCGCGGCTATACCGCTTCATCAATCCCTTCAACTCATCTTTGTGCTGCGCGCGCTCCTCCTTAGTCGGACGAGAGAACAATTTCGTGTCGATTACGACACCTTTCATTGAAGGTGGTGCCTTCTTGGAAGCATCCTTCACATCACCTGCCTTGTCACCAAAGATGGCACGGAGTAGTTTTTCTTCCGGAGTCGGGTCAGATTCTCCTTTCGGGGTGATTTTACCGATCAGAATATCGCCTTCCTTCACCTCGGTTCCCATGCGAATAATACCATCCTCGTCGAGATTACGTACGGTGTCCTCACTTACGTTCGGAATCTCAGCGGTAAGTTCTTCTTCACCACGCTTTGTGTCACGTACTTCCAGCTCGAATTCTTCGATGTGAATAGAAGTAAAGATATCTTCACGCACAACGCGCTCCGAAATCACGATGGCATCTTCAAAGTTGTATCCCTGCCATGGCATGAATGCAACCATCATATTACGTCCCAAAGCAAGTTCACCGCCCTCGGTACCGTAGCCCTGACATAAAGCCTCACCTTTTTTGACCTTCTGGCCCTTTAAGACCATCGGTTGCAGGTTCAGGCAAGTATCTTGGTTGGTACGACGAAATTTTACGAGGTTATAGCTGACCGTGTCATCATCGAAGCTCACGTCACGATCCTCATCGGTGCGCTCATAGCGAACAACAATCTTGGTAGCATCCACGTAATCGATGACGCCATCACCCTCGGCTACAACCAAAGCTCGCGAATCCATGGCTACCCGCTCTTCCAAGCCAGTACCCACAATAGGAGCTTGCGGACGCAGTAGTGGAACAGCCTGGCGCTGCATGTTCGATCCCATCAGGGCACGGTTGGCATCGTCGTGTTCCAAGAAAGGAATAAGCGACGCAGCAACCGACACGATCTGGTTAGCGGCGATGTCCATAAATGACGCCTGCGCGGGATCTACCATTGGAAAATCCCCCTCGAAACGCGTTTTAATTTTGTCTACCGTAAAGTTTCCTTTTTTATCGACCTGGCTGTTTGCCTGGGCGATATACTTGGAATCTTCTTCCTCAGCGGTCATGTATGTAATATCCTTCGTCAGCTTACCACTGGCATCAATTTTACGGTAAGGCGTTTCGATGAAGCCCATACCATTAACTTTGGCAAACACACACAATGACGAAATCAGACCGATGTTCGGACCCTCCGGCGTTTCGATCGTACACAGACGGCCGTAGTGCGTATAGTGAACGTCCCGAACCTCGAAACCCGCCCGCTCACGGGAAAGTCCACCGGGCCCCAATGCCGACATGCGGCGCTTGTGGGTAATCTCGGCCAGTGGATTAGTTTGATCCATGAACTGCGATAGCTGGTTGGTTCCGAAGAAGGAATTGATCACCGAAGATAGCGTGCGGGCATTGATCAAATCCACGGGCTTAAAGTCTTCGTTGTCACGCACATTCATGCGCTCCTTGATCGTACGCGCCATCCGGGCTAAGCCGACACCAAATTGAGCATATAATTGCTCACCTACTGTCCGCACACGACGATTGGAAAGGTGGTCAATATCGTCCACAACGGCCTTGGCATTAATCAGACCGATCAGGTACTTTACAATGGAAACAATATCGTCCGTGGTCAGGACACGCATGTCAAGGCTGGTATCCGACCCCAGTTTCTTGTTAATCCGATAGCGGCCCACCTCACCGAGATCATAGCGCTTATCGCTGAAAAACAAGCTTTGGATCACGTCCCGAGCAGTTTGCTCATCGGGCGCTTCGGCGTTCCGTAGCTGACGGTATATTTGCTCCACTGCCTCCTTGTCGGAGTTAGAGCTATCTTTTTGCAGCGTGTTGTAGATAATGTTATAGTCGGCCACGTTCATATCTTCCTTATGCAGGATAACTGATTTCTGGCCTGAGCTGATAATCGTATCAATATCTTCGGCATTTACAACCGAATCACGCTCCATGAGTACCTCATTGCGTTGGATAGAAACTACCTCCCCGGTGTCCTCATCCACAAAGTCCTCTGTCCAGGTGCGAAGTACCCGCGCCGCGAGGCGACGGCCAACAGCTTTACTGAGGTTAGTTTTGTTGGCATTAATTTCTTCGGACAGGCCGAAGAGATCAAGAATGTCTTTGTCAGATCCGAAACCGATAGCCCGCAACAATGTAGTTACCGGAAACTTCTTTTTGCGGTCGATGTAGGCATACATCACATTGTTAACGTCCGTCGAAAACTCAATCCAGGAACCTTTAAAAGGAATGATCCGGGCTGAGTACAATTTGGAACCATTGGTGTGTTTACTCATAGAGAAAAACACCCCTGGTGAACGGTGCAATTGCGAAACAATGACGCGTTCGGCGCCATTAATAACAAATGAACCGCGCTCTGTCATGTAAGGAATATTTCCCAGGAATACTTCCTGCTCAATAGTCTCGAACTCTTCATGATCGGGATCGTTACAAATCAGGCGAAGTTTCGCTTTTAGCGGTACTGCGTAAGTAAGTCCCCGGTCAATGGACTCATCTACCGAGTACTTGGGGGGTTCGAGCAGATAGTCGATGAATTGTAGCACGAAGTTGTCGCGCGAGTCGGAAATAGGGAAATTTTCGTCAAAAACCTTATAAAGGCCTTCTGCCGAACGGTCTTCCACCGACGTGTCAAGACTGAAAAAATCTCTAAATGATTGAACCTGAATTCCCAGTAAGTCGGGATAATTGATGATCGGAGTGATCCGGGCAAAATTTTTTCTGGAAGCTGTTTTGGTAGCCAAGGCTAAGTTGTTTTTGGGTTAATAGAACAAAAAGTGCCGAAACTCTTGCTAAAACTAACACGCGCAAAAGCGTCGGTAAGTTTGGAACCACAAAATATTGCCTCGTAGATGGTGGCGGATAACGGGTCCCTCTTCTTACTTTCTACGAGAAAAGAAGTGTTTCGGACCGGCTGTCCCGATTAAAGAAAAATCAGAATGCGGCGAAGATGCAGGTGCCGACTCGTTTTTCGAAAGATTGTAGTTATAATGCGTGAAACGGTGAGCTGAGTGTATTTACACCCAGTAAGTTAAACACCGATCAACGAAAATAAGTTTGGTACTTTGATAATAAACAGGAAAAGACCTGACGCATGTCAGGCCTGTTCCTGTTAAGATATGGTAACTGAACTGATGAATTACTTCACTTCTACTTCAGCACCAGCTTCTTCAAGCTGCTTTTTGAGGGCTTCGGCCTCGTCTTTGGCGACACCTTCTTTCACAGCCTTGGGAGCACCGTCCACCAATTCTTTGGCTTCTTTCAGTCCCAGACCCGTCAGGTCTTTCACCAATTTCACAACCGCCAGTTTGCTGGCACCGGCTGCCTTAAGGATAACGTCAAAAGACGATTGCTCAGCAGCTGCAGGAGCGTCGTCGCCACCTGCACCACCACCAGCCACCATAACTGCACCAGCAGCGGCGGGTTCAATGCCATACTCGTCCTTCAGAATCGTAGCGAGTTCGTTCACTTCTTTAACCGTAAGGCCAACAAGTTGTTCTGCGAAGGCTTTCAAATCTGCCATTTTATTTATTTTTGATTAAGTGATTACAAAAATGATTGTTAAAAGTGTGGCTTGTAAAAAATCCCCGTGGTTCGCCAACTCCGCGCGGGTCATCAATAGGGTATTATGCTTCTTGTTCCTCCTTTTCAGATAAAGTTTTGAGAATACCAGCCAATTTGTGACCACCACTTTGCAGGGCACCCAGTACGTTCTTGGCGGGCGATTGCAGAATGGCAATCACTTCTCCCAACATTTCCTGCTTGGATTTCAAAGAAATGAGTCGTTCGATTTGGTCAGCTCCGATAAACAGGGACGCATCTACCGACGCTCCTTTAAATTGAAGCTTATCTTTGCCCGACTTCTTGCGATAATCCTTAATAAGTTGCGCAGGTACTTTTCCTGATTCCGGGTGAAACATTACGCCCGAAAACCCTTTAAGTACGTTATCATTGAAAGGAGCATAGTCGACCTCTTGGCCTTCTAGTGCTTTCTTAATCAATGTATTCTTGATTACTCTATACTCTACACCACGTTCAAAGCACATACGGCGGAGGCTGCTCGTTTCTGCCGAGTTCATGCCAGAGGCACTCACAATATAGAAGTAGGGAGTGTTCTCGAACTTTTGCTTCAATTCCGCAACCAGTTCTGTTTTTTGTTCTCTCGTCATAATTATAAACCTGAGATCGTGCTTTTGTCAATAGAAACGCTCGGACTCATCGTACTCGACAAGTAAACGCTTTTTACATAAGTACCTTTGGCCGAAGACGGCTTCATACGCACCAAAGTACTCATCATTTCCTGGGCGTTCTGGGCAAGTTTTTCGGCATCGAAAGACACCTTACCGATACTGGCATGAATGATTCCGGTTTTATCGACCCGAAAGTCAATTTTACCTGCTTTCACTTCCTGAACCGCCTTACCTACATCCATCGTTACGGTACCAGACTTCGGGTTTGGCATTAATCCACGAGGACCAAGTACTTTACCCAAACGACCTACTTTGGCCATAACGTTTGGCATTGTAATGATTACGTCTACATCAGTCCAACCGCCTTCGATTTTTGTGATGTACTCATCAAGACCCACGAAGTCAGCGCCAGCCTCTTTGGCTTCTTCTTCCTTCTCCGGCGTGCACAGTACCAGTACGCGCACTTCTTTACCCGTGCCATGTGGCAGAGTAACGACGCCACGCACCATCTGGTCGGCCTTGCGGGGATCTACTCCCAAACGAACGTCGATGTCCACCGACGCATCAAACTTAACGTAGCTGATTTCCTTTAGAACCTCCGCTGCCGTCGTGAATGAATACGCCTTTTCAGGATCGATTTTCGACTGGGCTTCTTTTTGTTTTTTCGTTAATTTTCCCATGTTGCTGTTTGCTAAGGCGTCAAACCGACGCTTATTTTTTCTCAGTTGCCCACGGGGCTTTACCTTTAATAGTCACGCCCATGCTACGCGCCGTGCCCGCAATCTGTTTCATCCCCGACTCTACCGTGAAGCAGTTCAGGTCGGGCATCTTGGTTTCAGCGATCTGACGAACCTGTTCCCAAGTGACCGATCCCACCTTAACGCGGTTGGGTTGGTCAGAAGCCTTCTTTAATTTGGCGGCTTCCATAAGTAAAACTGCGGCGGGCGGCGTTTTGATGACGAAGTCGAACGACTTGTCTTTGTAGTACGTAATGACTACCGGCAACACCATACCCATTTTATCCTGAGTACGGCCATTGAATTGCTTGCAAAACTCCATGATATTCAATCCCTTGGATCCTAATGCGGGCCCAATGGGAGGCGCGGGGTTGGCTTGGCCACCCTTCACCTGAAGCTTTACGTATCCGCCTATTTCTTTTGCCATTTGTTGTTAGATTAATTGGATGGTCACCCGATACTTTTTACGGTTCTATGGCAGAGGAAGCAGTCCTGCCCGCAAAACTTATCAGCTTTCCTTTTCTACTTGTGCGTAACTGAGTTCAACGGGAGTACTCCGCCCGAATATTTTTACTACTACATTTAGTTTCTTTTTTTCGTCGAAGACTTCTTCAACGGTGCCAATGAAGCCACTGAATGGGCCATCGACTACTTTCACACTTTCTCCTTGCAGGAACGACATGGACGGCGCCTCTTCCTCCTGAGCCCCTTCTTCCACGCGGCCCAAAATACGGTTGATTTCTGACTGGCGCAGGGGTACGGGAACCTTGGAATTCCCATCTGAACTACCTAGAAAACCGATCACGCCGGGCATACTGGTTATGATGTGCTGTACCTCGCCCTTAGACAAATCAGCCGAAATGATAATATAGCCGGGAAAGAAGTTCTTTTCACGAACCCTTTTTTTGCCATTCCGCATTTCATAGATCTTCTCCGTCGGGATCAGTATCTCCGGTACGTATTCGGTCAGATTTTGCCGGGAGAGTTCATTCTCAATGTATGTCTTGATCTTCTTCTCTTGTCCCGATATTGCCCGCAATACGAACCAATTCACGCTACTCATGCCGTTGCTGGATTATTAAAGCCGCCCGCAGGGAAGCGCCTTAGAAAGTCTGATAAAATAGATTGAGCGCGTTGTCAAAAACAAAATCCATCGCTCCCACCACGAAGGCAAAAATGAGTGATCCCACCAGTACGAGCGTTGTGTTGGACTGCAACTCGCTGAAAGGAGGCCAGGTCACGTGCTGGGTAATTTCAACCCATGAAGCTTTAAAGAATGCGGTGAGTTTATCCATTTTGTTGTTAGAAAACGCGTAGCACGGGTGGAGAGATTCGAACTCCCATCAACGGTTTTGGAGACCGCTATTCTACCCTTGAACTACACCCGTATTTAATCCCATTCCTAATTTTTAGATGTTTGGGGCTGCAAAGATAGCCTTTTTTTATAAAAAACAAGTGCATCTCGTAAGGAAATGCACTTGTTTTCAATTGTTTGCTATAGATTAGTCAAGAATCTCGGTTACCTGACCAGCGCCTACCGTACGTCCACCCTCACGGATAGCAAAACGAAGACCCTTTTCCATCGCAATCTTGTTGATCAAAGTCACTTCGATTGTGATGTTGTCGCCAGGCATTACCATCTCCACGCCAGCAGGCAGAGTAATCTCACCCGTTACGTCCGTGGTGCGGAAATAGAACTGTGGACGGTACTTGTTAAAGAATGGTGTGTGACGGCCACCCTCCTCTTTCGATAAAACGTAAACCTCAGCCTTAAAGTGAGCGTGTGGCTTCACCGAACCAGGCTTACAGATTACCATTCCACGACGGATATCTTCTTTGTCAATACCACGCAGCAGCAGACCGACGTTGTCGCCCGCTTCTCCACGGTCAAGAATTTTACGGAACATTTCTACACCCGTAATCGTGGATTTTAGGTTCTCAGCACCCATTCCCAGGATATCTACAGGATCGCCTGAGTTGATAACACCACGCTCGATCCGGCCGGTAGCCACCGTACCACGACCCGTGATTGAGAAAACGTCTTCGACGGGCATCAAGAAAGGCAGATCCGTCATACGGGGAGGGATAGGAATATAGCTATCAACAGCGTCCATCAAATCTTCCACCGTCTTCACCCACTTCTCTTCGCCATTCAAAGCACCAAGGGCTGAGCCCTGAATAACTGGAATGTTGTCGCCATCGTAGTCGTAGAAGCTCAAAAGCTCGCGAATCTCCATTTCGACGAGTTCCAACAGTTCGGGATCGTCTACCATGTCCACTTTGTTCATAAACACGACCAACTGGGGGACGCCTACCTGGCGGGCCAGCAGAATGTGCTCACGGGTTTGGGGCATAGGACCGTCCGTAGAAGCTACTACGATAATAGCGCCGTCCATCTGGGCAGCACCCGTTACCATGTTTTTTACGTAGTCTGCGTGACCGGGGCAATCGACGTGTGCGTAGTGACGATTGGCGGTCTGGTATTCTACGTGTGATGTATTGATTGTGATACCACGCTCTTTTTCTTCGGGCGCGTTGTCGATTGATGAAAAGTCACGAATCGAGGATAGACCCTTACCCGCCAGTACGGTGGTGATGGCCGCGGTCAACGTAGTTTTGCCGTGGTCAACGTGTCCGATTGTACCGATGTTTACGTGCGGTTTCGAGCGGTCAAACTTATCTTTTGCCATGTTTTCTTAGGTTATACTTAATTAAGAGTTAATACGTGTTTTTAACGAGGCTGGTGTGGTAGGGTATAAAATTCGATGAGCCGTTGAGGGGATTTGAACCCCTGACCTCTTCCTTACCAAGGAAGTGCTCTACCCCTGAGCTACAACGGCGTGAATTTGAAATAACGAAGCGATCATCGAAATAATTCCAACAGAATAATTTCCGGTGATCGCTTCGTTGGGCTACTACAATGAGCGGGAGACGAGGTTCGAACTCGCGACCTATAGCTTGGAAGGCTATCGCTCTACCAGCTGAGCTACTCCCGCAAACATTTGGTGGGGGCGGATGGATTCGAACCACCGTAGGCATACGCCAGCAGATTTACAGTCTGCCCCATTTGGCCACTCTGGTACACCCCCTCGAACTATTTCAAAGCATTTTGCCCCTCCACGATTCACTTTGGAGTCGCAAAATTATAGCCTTTTCAGTTATTGCCAAAATTCTTTGTGAAATTTTTCTAATAAAAATTAACGGCAGCTCCGATTTGCTGCGTACC
>CAZCOG010000062.1:0-31010 GCA_964500445.1 uncultured Persicitalea sp.
CTCGTATACTGAAATAGGCTTTACTAACCCATTCCGTCTACAACTACTTATGAATCTGAAAGGCTCCCAATCTCTCGACATATCCCGCCACCTGGCGGTTCGGAAACTGGAAGAATTAGTGGAGAATCGGACTGTCTATCCGCTCAACATGGCGGAACTAAATATATACGAGACGCATGCTCGTGCCGAAAAGGTACAGTTGTCGTTCGGTCATCCGGTACTGGCCAGCATGATCAGGGGCAAAAAAATCATGCATCTACAGGATACCCCGGCTTTTGATTTCTATCCGGGCGAATCGGTGATAGTGCCGGGGCATAGTGTCATGAACATAGACTTCCCGGAAGCCACTACTCAGAATCCTACCCAGTGTCTGGCTCTAGCATTGTCGGAGGAAAAAATCCACCAGCTGACCGATCACCTCAACGACCAATTTCCACTGATTGACAATAAGGAAGGCTGGAAATTCACGCCCGACAACCTGTACTTTACCAATGAAGAGGCGATCAATCAGTTGCTCAACCGACTGATTTTCGTTTGTTCGGAGGGTAATTCAGCCCGTGACTACTTTGCGGAGCTTATTTTGCAGGAACTGACTATCCGACTGATGCAGACCAAGGCCAGGCGGATCATGCTGAACAATCCGGCCGTTTTTGCCAATGAAAACCGTTTGGCTTACGCCGTACAGTACCTGCGGGAACATCTGCACGAAAGCATTTCCGTAGCTACCCTGGCCGAAAAGGCTTGCATGAGCGAACCGAGTTTCTACCGCTGCTTCCGTCAACAATTCGGGTTTTCGCCCGTGGAATTCATTAATCGTGAGCGCATTCAGCGCGCCAGCTATCTTTTGGTCCATACGAAACGAACCATTACCGAAGTAGCCACTGATTGTGGATTCAATCATCTCAACTACTTCACCAAGCTCTTTCGCCGGCAAACCGGCAGCACTCCTACCGATTTTCGCGAGCGTCAGAAAGCCCGCGTTCTCACTCAGTCGGCTCTGCAGGCTACTTCGGAGTCCTGGATGAAAGGCGCATTTTAGCATTTACAATCTCTTTTTTCCTACTCATCCCATATTCTTTCTATTTGATAGGATTGTGCACCAGATTGAGGCAATCGTTCTAATAAATAGAACTATTCTTTTGTAAATTTGAACCGTTTCAATTTATAAAGCTTAACTAAGATGGATTTAAACGGATCACACGTCCTGGATACTACGCCTGACGAAGTATGGACCATGCTCATGGATACCGAAATACTGGCGCGGATCGTGCCGGGCATTTCTACCTTGGAAAAAACCGGCGAAAACGAGTACAAGGCAGTTGCTCAAATCAAGATGGGGCCGGTCAGCGGCTCTTTCTCAGGGGGACTTTCGCTCGAGGATATCCGGGAAGGGGAAGGATACACGCTCAACGTAAAACAGAACAGCAAGATCGGGAACGCCGACGCGACCGTGAAGATCGACCTTAAGCCAGTGAATGATAAGCAGACCGAACTCACCTTTGATGGGAATGCCAAGTTGTCGGGACTACTGGCCCGCACCGGCAACCGGGTCATGAGCGGCGTAGCGAATGCGCTCACCAAGCAATTCTTTGAAAATTTCGAGGAAGAAATTGGAAAGGGCGAACCAACCGCCTAGCGCCGCTTGGAAGCCAACAACGCGCCAAACTACCATCCGTTGGCCTTTTTAAATCAAATGTATATATACCAACACTAAACCCAAATAGTACAATGACAAAAATCAATCTTAAGGTGAACGGGAAAGCGCAGTCGCACGATGTCGAACCCCGGATGCTGCTGGCCTACTACCTGCGCGATGTGCTGAACCTGACGGGTGCCCACATTGGCTGCGATACCAGTAGCTGCGGCTCCTGTACCGTTCATATGGATGGAATGGCGGTGAAGTCCTGCTCGATCCTGGCTGTGCAGGCCGACGGCAGTGAAATCACAACCATCGAAGGCTTGGCTACCGGCGGCGAGCTCCACCCAGTGCAGCAGGGGTTCAAGGAATGCCACGGCCTGCAGTGCGGCTTCTGTACTACAGGCATGATCATGTCGGCCGTCGATTTCCTGAACCAGAATCCTGACCCCACGGAGGAAGATATACGTCATGGGCTGGAAGGAAATTTCTGTCGCTGCACCGGATACCACAATATCATCCGCTCGGTGCAGTGGGCGGCGAAGGAAATGAAAAAGGAGTTGGTAGCCAGTGAGTAGCCGGTCGTATTTTCCAAATAGTCATTGAATCAAAACAGCAACCAAAATGAGCAATAAATATATAGGCAAATCGGTCAAGCGCCTGGAAGACAAGCGATTTATTACCGGTAAAGGCCGCTACACCGACGACATCAAATTAGTGGGCATGACCCACGCCTCTTTCGTTCGCAGCCCCTACGCCCACGCGCGGGTTACAAGTATCGATACCTCCGCCGCTCTGGAAATGCCCGGCGTAGTTGCCATTTTTACCGGTGACGATATCAAGGAAACGGGAATCGTGGGCGTTCCTACGGGCTGGCAGGTCAATTTCAAAAACGGCGACACCATGAAGGAGCCGCCCCACCCGTTGCTGATCGCTACGGGAAGTACCGCCAAGCATATTGGTGATCCGGTGGCGGTGGTTATTGCCGAAACCTACGCCCAGGCTGTAGATGCTGCCGAAGCGGTAGAGGTAGAATGGGAAGATCTGGAAGCAGTCACCGATCCCTTCAAGGCGGCTCAGAAAGACGCTACTCTGGTACATGACGATGCCCCCGGCAACCTGGCCTTCGACTGGGAACTGGGCAATCCACTCGATGAGGTGAATGCTGCCATCGAAGCTTCGGCCCATGTCACGACCCTGGAATTCGTGAATCAGCGGATGATTCCCAACGCCATTGAACCGCGCTCCTACATCGGCCACTACGATGAGGTGAGCGATAAGTACACCCTTTATACCTCAACCCAGAACCCGCATTTGATCCGGCTGCTGATGTGCGCCTTTGTGCTGGGACTACCCGAACACAAAGTACGGGTACTTGGTCCCGACGTAGGCGGTGGGTTTGGGTCAAAAATCTTTCACTATACAGAAGAAGCGTTGGTCACCTGGGCTTCCCAACAAATCAAGCGCCCTATCAAATGGACCGAAACCCGTTCGGAAGCTTTCATGCTGGATGCCCACGGCCGCGACCACGTGACCAAGGCCGAAATGGGCTTTGATGGCGAAGGTAATATTAAGGCTCTGCGCATCAAGACTTACGCCAATCTGGGCGCATATCTGTCCACCTTTGCCCCAGCAGTGCCTACTTACCTGCATGGTACGCTGCTACAAGGGCTTTACACGACGCCCAAAATCCACATCGATCTTTATGGCATGTTTACGCATACCGTAGCCGTGGATGCCTACCGGGGCGCGGGGCGACCCGAAGCGACTTATCTGCTCGAACGCCTGCTAGACTTGGCTGCGCTGGAAATGGGCAAAGACCCCGTAGAACTCCGCAAGCAGAACTTCATTCCGTCTTTCGACGGGGTGGAGCAGCCGGGGTACCAGACCCAGGTGGCATTGCAATATGATTCGGGTAACTACCATGGCGTCATCGACCGGGGGGTAGAAATGCTGGATTACGGAAAGTTCAGAGAAATGCAGAAGGAGGCGGCTAAAAACGGCAAACTACTCGGCGTCGGTTTCTCGACCTACATTGAAGCCTGTGGCATTGCACCCTCAGCGGTGGTCGGTTCGCTCGGGGCGCGGGCCGGTTTGTACGAGTCGGCGCAGGTAAGGGTTCAGCCTACGGGCAAGGTGAGCGTGTACTCCGGTTCGCACTCACATGGGCAAGGGCACGAAACTACCTTCGCCCAGATCGTAGCCGATAAGTTCGGAATACCTATGGAAGACGTAGACATCGTCCACGGCGATTCCGATGCCGTGGCTTTCGGCATGGGTACTTACGGCTCGCGCAGTCTGGCGGTAGGAGGCTCGGCCATTATCAAGAGCATCGACAAAGTACTCGAAAAAGGCGCGAAAATTGCCGCCCACAAGTTGGAATGCGCGGCGGACGATCTGGAATTTGCCGAAGGAAAGTGGACGGTGAAGGGTACCGATAAATCCATTGGTTTCGGTGACGTAGCTTTAACTGCCTACGTACCGCATGTCTATCCCGAAGGCCTGGAACCCGGCCTGGATTTCGCCAGTTTCTACGATCCCGCCAATTTCACCTATCCATTTGGCTGCCACATTGCGGTGGTTGAAGTGGATAAAGAAACGGGTAAAGTCCGGTTGCAACGCTTCATTGCCGTAGATGACGTGGGCAATGTCATCAATCCCATGATTGTGGACGGGCAAATCCACGGCGGCCTGGCTCAGGGAATTGGGCAGGCGCTACTGGAAGGCGCGATTTACGACGATTACGGACAGTTGGTCAACGGCTCCTATATGGATTACGCCATGCCTCGCGCCGACGACCTGCCTATGTTCGAGCTCGACCGACAGGAAACGCCCTGTCCGCACAACCCGCTGGGCGTAAAAGGAGCCGGGGAAGCTGGATGTATTGGATCTACTCCCGCAGTAGTCAATGCTGTTATCGACGCCCTATGGAGCGGCGGTTATAAAGTAAAAGATATTGCGATGCCGCTGACCGGAGAAAGGGTATGGCGCGCAATGCAATCTTCCTGAACTTCCCGAAAGTTTTGAACTTTCGGGAAGTTGGCTCCAATTCTAACAACATAAAACCAAAACAATGATCTCATATCCTTTTGATTACGTCCGGCCTGAAAGTGTGGAGGAGGCCCTGGAACACTTGGGCGGCGATACCAAAATCCTGGCAGGTGGCCACAGCCTGATTCCTACCCTGAAACTACGGCTGAGTGCACCCGATAAACTGGTAGACATCGCCCGTATTGCATCTTTGAAGAAAATAAAAAAAGACGGCGATGAAATCGTGATCGGCGGCGCGGCTACGCACCACGAAATCATGGATTCCGAAATTATTCAAAAACATCTGCCCGTGCTTTCGGAAGGAGCCGCCGTCATCGGTGATCCGATGATCCGCTACAAAGGTACGATGGGCGGCAGCCTCGCTCACGCCGATCCCTCGGCCGACTGGTCGGCGATGGTGCTGGCGGCGGGTGGCGAAATCGTGATTCAGAGCAAGAAGGGCAAGCGCACCGTTCCGGCCACGGAGTTTTTCACGGGTTTTTACTCTACTGCTTTGGAAGACGGCGATATTCTGATCGAAATCCGCTTTCCCGTGCCTGAAGAAGGCACCAAAATGACCTACCAGAAATTCACCCAACCCGCTTCCCGCTTCGCTTTGGTAGGCTGCGCCGCTGCCCGCCTGCCCGACGGCTCGGCTCGGGTCGCCTTCACGGGCGTCGCCGACGCACCTTTTCGTGACAAAGGAGTGGAAGAAGCCGTAGGCGACTGGTCGGAAGCTACGCTCGAAGCCGCTGCCGCCAAAGCAGCCGAAGGAAAGAACATCAATGCCGACCACTACGCCTCGGAAGAGTACCGCTTGCATTTGGCAAAAGTCTACTGCAAGCGGGCGCTGCTTCAATTAGTGAATTAGTGAATGTAGGAATGTCGGACTCATTGAATGTAGCACGGCGACTAGTGGATATTGCTTTCGCCAAGTATTTAGAATATTCTGACATTCCATAATTCGCTAATTCTAAATTTAAAAGATGAACGTTTCCCAAATAGCCGCCCTGCTCCAATCTCAGGGCTATATCACCGAGCCGGCGGTATCGATGGCGGTGTACCTTTCGATGCAGCTTAAAAAACCGTTGTTGATCGAAGGTCCGGCGGGTGTGGGAAAGACCGAAATTGCCAAGGTAATGGCGCGGGCGATGGACACCGACCTCATCCGTTTACAGTGCTACGAAGGCCTGGACGCCTCCCACGCGCTGTACGAATGGAACTACCAGCGGCAACTGCTGCACCTCAAGATGGTGGAAGCGCAGGGGACTTTGAGCGGGCAAACCAGTGATCTGGAAGAGGAGATTTTTGGTGAGAAATTCCTGATGAAACGGCCGCTGCTGCAAGCCATTACGCACCACAAAGCCCCCGTGCTGCTGATTGATGAGATAGACCGTGCCGACGAAGAGTTCGAAAGTTTTCTGCTGGAGGTACTTTCCGACTGGCAGATCACGATTCCCGAAATAGGTACCATCAAAGCCACGCACATTCCGCAGGTGATCGTGACGGGCAACCGCGTCCGCGAACTTTCGGAGGCGTTGCGCCGCCGCTGCCTGTACCTCTGGATCGACTACCCCGACTACGAAAAGGAACTGACCATCGTTCGCGGCAAAGTACCCGGCGTTTCTCAAAAATTAGCCGAGCAAATCTGCCGCTTTATGCAGGAACTCCGCCAACTACGCCTGGAAAAAACGCCCGGCATCGCTGAAACACTCGACTGGGCCACCGCCCTCGCCGCCCTGCATTTCGACCATCTTCCCAAAGACATCATCGAACAAACCTTGGGCGTAATCCTCAAAGACTGGAAGGATACCCGCACGGCGCAGTTGTCGTTGAGTGAGTTGTACGAGAAAATGGGGGTAGTTTCGAAGATGGAGGAGCTGTAGCCAAGGAGTTCGTGTATACTTACACAATCGTCAGGTTTTTCCGATTTTTCCTCCCTCCTCCTTTTATTCTTTTTTCCTTTTATAAGATTGATCTCCCGCCACACCAACCTCATCGCCAACCTCGTAGCTTTCTGCCGCTACCTCCGTGCTCACGGTTTTCGCATTGGGCCGGAGGAGGAAGCCACGGCTCTGCGGGCGGCTTCGCTCGTCACGCTCAACGACCGGGGTACTTTTGCGCTGGCTTTGCAGGTAAGCCTTACGCGCTCGGTGCAGGAAGTGGAGCAGTTTGGGGTACTTTTTGAAAAGTACTGGCGGGAATTGGAAAGCGCGCTGGATAGCAAAATCAAGGACGACGAAAGCAAGAAATCGCAGTACCAGAAAAACAATCAACCTTCCTTCGATGCGCTGAAATCGTGGCTCAACGGAAATAAGAATACGGAAGAAGCCGAAACCGCCACTTACTCCGTAAACGAGGCACTTAGCCAACAGGACTTCTCCCTCATTCCCGCCGACCAACTGGCCGATATTGAACAGCTACTGCGTGAAGTGTCGCAATCGCTGGCGCGGAAAGTCAATCGGCGGCGGGAAAAGACGCTCCACGCGCGGTCGTTCGACCTGCGGAATACGCTGCGCCGCAATCTCCGCCGGGGCGGCGAGCTAGTAGAAATTACGTATAAACGCCCCCGTCGCAACCGGATGCGGCTCGTGGTGCTGGCCGACGTAAGCAAGTCGATGGATTTGTACAGTGCGTTTCTGATTCAGTTTCTCTACTCTTTCCAGCGGGTGTTCCGGCGCATCGAAACCTTCGTGTTCAGCACCGATCTGTACCGCGTTACGGCAGAACTGAAAGAACAGAACTTCCAGCAAGCGCTCAAAAAACTCACCGACCGCGAAACAGGCTGGTCGGGAGGCACGCGCATCGGGGGTAGTTTGGGTACTTTCGTGACTGATTGTGGGAAACTACTCAATCGAGAAACCATCGTCGTCATTCTGAGTGATGGCTGGGACACCGAACAGCCCGAGCAGCTGGCCGACGCCCTGCGGCGCATCCAGCAAAAATCCCGCAAGGTAATCTGGCTCAATCCTCTGGCCGGACAGCCCGGCTACGAACCCCGCACCGCTGCCATGCAAGCCGCGCTGCCACACGTGGACGTATTTGCCTCAGCGCATAATGTAGCTAGTCTGCGAGCGTTGGGAAAGTGGTTGTGAGAGACTGACTCAAGGTAGGGTACTTCAGTACTTATCGTGCAATCCCGTCAGTATCCGTGCCACTTCCGTGCGGATTTCGGCCGTAGGTCGTGCGAAATTATTGTTCATAAAGCTGAAATACAGCAGCTTTCCCTTTTTGGTGGTAAGGTAGCCACTCAGACAATAGACATTGCTCAGGCTGCCCGTCTTGGCATGGACGAAGGCCTCCTGACCCTTGAACATATTCCGCAAAGTACCCGTGGCACCGCCCGCCGGCAGGATGTTGAACAGGCGGTCCTGCGGAATTTTCTGGGAGATCTTACCCAGCAGGGCGATCATCGTGCGGGGTGTGAAAAGATTATAGCGGGAAAGCCCCGAGCCGTCGCGCCAGAGGGGTTGGTCGGGCAAATCCAACACGATACTCAACTTGGCATGTTCGATGGCCTGGGCGGTGTTGAGCGGAAGGCTATGCGCACTGGCATAAAGCAGCATCGTCTGTTCGGCCATCATGTTATCGCTTACCTCCATCATACGCTTGTAGAGCGAGTCGGAGGGAATACTGTACACGGTCGTCCACTCACCGAAGGGCTCCTCATCCGTGAGGGTTACTTTTTTCTTCAACCCCCACGACAGAAGTTCGGCGGTCAGGCGGCCCGACATACGGACAGGAATATCCTCCTCCAGACCAGCAGGCAGAGCATTAAGCGAGCGGCGGAAATGGTTGCGGTAACGGTCGCGCACTAGACCTACGACCGTCGTGTCCAGATCCAGCGAATCCTGCCAGAACTCGGGCTGTACCCGCACGTACAGGCCCGACGGGCTGGTAAAACGGGCGATGTTGCCGTACACAGGCAGCGGCGAGCGTTCGGCCTGGTAGTAGGCATTGTAGTCGTCCCACGACCAGCCCGGTCCGTAAACCGGGTTGTCGGTGTTAGCCGTCGAGAAGAGTAGTTTTTCTTGTCTGTTTTTCAGGAAATCGACCACCGCGCTGGTGGGCAGATCGGGATGTAGCAGCGACGGGTCGCCCGTCCCCCGAAAAATAAGAGTATCGTTCCGGATTTGGTACTGTAACCCCGGAATGGAATCGCCCAAAGCCGTCAATGCGGCGTAGAAACTGAACAATTTGGTGTTGGAAGCAGGCGTAAAGTACTTATCATCCTGGTAAGAGGCCAGTGTTTTTTGTTTGGCCGGATCGTACACCGAAATGCCGACGTGGTGCTGGGCCAAGACAGGCGAGGTTTTGACTTCTTTATGGATGTAGCGGGAGACAGAACAGTCGGAAAGGAGAAGGGAGAGGAGGAAGTACTTTGGAAGAGATGTCTTTTGCATGGTTATTCGAGACGCTTGGTTTTGAAATTTGTTTAGGGGAGGCTCGCCGCTTCAAATTTCAGTAATGCCCTCTAACCGACTCGACCAGAATCATCTCGTCGCTCACTCGATAAACAAGTCTGTGTTCTCGATTGATTCGTCTGGACCAAGAGCCAGAAAGCTGATGTTTGAGCGGTTCGGGCTTTCCGATGCCTTGAAAGGGTGTTTCCTGAATGGAGCGCAGCAAGTCGCTTATTCGCTTTTGAATTTTGGAATCTCCCATTTTCTTCCAATAAGCAAGATCTTCCCGTGACTTGGTAGAAAAGGCAAGTTTTCGGGTCATTCCCAGATATCTTCAACGGCAATTACTTCAAAATCTCCTTTTTCGAACTGCTTACGGCTTTCCTGAATCTTCTCGACAAACTCAGGATCGTAAGATTTCTCTTTCGTCTCGAAGGAAACTTTCAAAGCTCGTGCCACCGCCTTCAGTGCCTCAATCTTTTCAGGGTTGTCTGACCGAAATATTAACGTTTCCATATTGTTTCAGTTAAAGAAGAAAATGTAAAGTTAGCGCTTCTTTGCAAGCTGCGCAATTTGTAAAAATACCGCTTGACTATGGAATGGATTTAAAATGAGGTAAGACTGTTAGACCGTTTTTTTTACATCATATTCGTTCTTGTACCTCGCCACAAATAAAAACATTGCTTTCCTCATCCAGAGCTATATCCATACTTGCTCCTTCTGTTCCAACCCCAATCTGCCAAGCCAGGCTATCCGGGGTATTCATTTTATACTGAGTATCTTGTTTGATCTGTCTTGTATTCCCTTCCCTTTTCGTTTGGGCAAATACAAAACTCGTTGCTATGAGGAACGAAACAAGAATATAGGAGCAGGGCAGTTTCATTAGGATGAAGCAGGAATTTGAAGAGATTGAATTTTCCTGAGGATAGGTTTCCTACTTACGAATGTACTACAATATTTAGGTACTTTGCCGAGATGGGCGAGCTATCCGTACCACATTTTAAAGACCCGATGACCGATCTTCTTGGCATATTAAAACACTACTACGGTTACGACGCCTTTCGGCCCGTGCAAGAGGAGGCCATGCGGTCTATACTGGAAGGGCGCGACACGCTGGTGTTGCTGCCCACGGGCGGGGGCAAGTCGCTGTGTTTTCAGGTGCCGACTTTGGCACGGGAGGAGGGCATCTGCATTGTGGTGACGCCGCTGATTGCCCTGATGAAAGACCAGGTCGAGCAACTCAAGAAGCGGGGCATTCAGGCGGCGGCGATTCACTCGGGCATGAGCCGGCGCGAGATCGACGTCACGCTCGATAATTGTGTCCACGGTGGGCTGCGGTTTCTGTACGTGTCGCCGGAGCGGCTGCGGACCGAGATCATGATCGAGCGCACCAAATTGATGAAGGTATCGCTGCTGGCCGTGGACGAGGCGCACTGTATTTCCGCCTGGGGCTACGACTTCCGCCCGGCTTATCTGCTCATCGCCGAATTCCGCGACTTGTTGCCTGGCGTGCCCATCATTGCGCTCACGGCCTCGGCCACGGCGGAGGTGCAGGCGGATATTCTAGATAAGCTGGAAATGAAACAGCCGCAGGTGTTCCGGCAGTCGTTTGCCCGCGCCAACCTTTCCTACTCGACGTTTTACGAAGAAAATAAAGAACGAAAACTGCTGCAAATCCTGACCAACGTCCCTGGTACGTCCATCGTGTACGTGCGGACCCGCCGCCGGGCGCAGCAGGTAGCCGAGTGGCTCTCACGCCAGAAAATCCGCGCCGACTACTACCACGCGGGCTTGCCCTACGCCGACCGCAGCGCGAAGCAAATGGCCTGGCAACGCGGCCAAACGCGCGTCGTAGTGTCTACCAATGCCTTCGGGATGGGCATCGACAAAGCCGATGTGCGCTCAGTGGTGCACCTCGACTTGCCAGCCAGCCTGGAAGCCTACTACCAGGAGGCCGGACGGGCCGGGCGGGATGGCAAGAAGGCGTATGCCGTAGCCCTCTACAACCACAAAGACACCGACGACCTGGCCCAGGCCGTGGAACGTCAATACCCGCCGACGCAGACGCTGCGCCGGGTGTACCAGGCTTTGGCCAACTACTTCAAACTGGCCGTAGGAGCAGGCGAATTCACGAGTTATAGCCTGGATATGCACGAGTTCGTTAATACCTTTGGGCTGAATCTCTCGGAAACGCACTATGCTCTAAAACTACTTCAAGAGGAAGGATTCATTCAACTCAGCGACGCCATCAACGAATCGTCGAAGCTGAATTTGCTGGTAGACAAGCAGCAGTTGTACGATTTTCAGATTCGATACCCCGACTACGATTCGTTCCTGAAACTACTGTTGCGGATGTACGGCGGGGAACTGTTTTCGGAGTACGTCAGGATTTCGGAAGGCGAGATTGGCCGCGCTTTCTACGCCCAACTACCCGAGGTGGCCAACAAGCTGCGGTTTTTGCAGGAGCGTGAGATCATCGACTACGAAAAGCGCCGTGACCAGCCACAACTCACCTTTCTTACGCCGCGCTTCGATGCAGAACATTTGCCGCTCAATATTTTTGAAATAGAAAAACGAAAAGAACGTGACCTAAGCAAAGTAGGCGCGGTGGTACACTACGCCCAGCACCCGACGCAATGCCGTACGCTGCTGCTGCTGGATTACTTCAATGAGGCCAACGGCCAGCCCTGCGGAGTCTGTGACAATTGCCTGAAACGACAGAAATCCGCAACCGTTCACGAAGAATTGGATGCGCTGCGGCAACAATTGGTCGTTTATCTACACGACAATGGACCCATCTCCCCACGTGCGCTCAGCGAAGCTTTTGGCAAGGTTCCCGAAAAAAAATTGCTGCAAGTTGTGCGAAAACTCGTCGAACAGGAGTTGATTCTGTACGATGAACAGGGAAAACTCACACTAAATGCCGCACAACTTTCATGAAAAGGTATCTTATAATTCTCCCCCTCTTAATTATTTCAATTGTTAGTCCCACGCTGGCCCAACAGATTCCCGGCCTGTCGATCAGCAACTACGGGGGCTTGTACCGCGCCACGGAAAATCCGGCCGTGCTGGCGGGCTCACGCTACAAATGGCAGATCAACCTGATTACGGTTGGCAGCACGGTCAACAATCGGTACTTTTATTATTTTGGAGAGAATGCCTTTCTGTACCCACAACTCGTGCCGCACTCGACCAAAGAATTGTACGGTCGATCGCGGACGATGGGTTCGGTTTCGCAGGGCGACCCCATGTATGTGGCTAGCGAGATTCGGCTGCCCTCGGTGATGTTTTCGGTAGGAAAAAATCATGGCTTTGGCGTCCAGCTACGGTCGCGTGGATTCGTGTACGGCCATAATTTACCCCAGGATATTCGCCGAATGTACTTCAAACGGCTCGACACGCCCGATACTCCCGTTGGTGCGGGAGAATGGGGTGACTTCGACCTGGGACAGCAAAGTTTTTCGGAGGCCAGTTTTTCGTACGGCCTTCAGCTTGTGGATTGGCGTTCGCATAAGTTAAAAGTGGGGGCCACGGCCAAGTACATTTTTGGGGCGAGAGCCAGTTACCTGAAAGGCTCGGCAGACCGCTACGAAATCAGCCCCATGCCGGGTGGTGAGGCGGATGAGAAAGAGTTGGTCTTGAATAATTTCACCTACGAAAGTGGCTATACCTACCCCAATGCCTCCTGGAAGCTGGGCGAACTGACCAACACCACCAAATACGGCAGCGGCTGGGGTTACGACCTGGGCGCAACTTATGAGTTGGGATCGTACTGGCATCATCTGGAAACGGACGACGACGCCCGACCCGGTTATCTGCTTCGTTTCTCGGTTTCTCTCACCGACCTGGGGGCTATCCGCTACCAAAGTCCCAATAGCCGGGTGGTTTCCGGTAGTCAAAGCCGCGCGGTGATTGGCCAGAAAGAACTCGAAACGATTGCCGATCGGGGCGCGGAAGGGTTCGCCGAGGTGCTGCCGGTACAAAACGAAACCACACTGCTGCGCCAAGCCTGCTTGCCCGCGGCGCTGCATTGGGATGTGGACGTGCAGTTGGTCAAATCTTTTTTTCTTAACGTGGCCAAAACCGAACGCTACGGCGTCGCGCCCGCAAGCCCTCTGGATATGACTCAGCCCGATGCGCTCATCATCACGCCGCGCTTCGAGAACGAGGACTCGGATTTCGCGCTACCCCTGACATTCATTGAAGGCAACCGCAAGGTCGCCGTGGGTGCAGTGGCACGATTTGGTCCTATCCATGCGGGATTCAGCAATATTGGCGGTTTTCTCAACCGTAAAGATCCTGATGCCCTGCGGGCAACCTACCTGTATGTAGGGTTTTCGGTTTGGCAGCTGAAGCCGCGAAAATGAAGTAAGCGGGCAATATAAACTATAAATAAGACTAGAAATTTCTTTTTATATTGCAGAATAGGAATAAAACAAATTTATGAAACCTTCGACCATTAACCCGCCGCTTTCAAATGTTCAGCTCGAACTATTGAAACTGTACGCAGCCGGAGTTCCAGATGAAACTCTATTGGAGTTAAGAACAACGATGGCCCGATTTTTCCTGGAAAAAATGCGCAATTCAGCGGATGCTATTTGGGAAGAAAAAGGCTATTCCGATGATCAGTTCAAATCGGTTGATTAAGCTAGTCTTATGCTTGTAGTGCTTGACACAAATGTTGTATTACGGGCTGTTTCAAAGAAATCTCGCTTTGCTGATATACTTGATAATTTACTACTTCAATCATACCGCTTGGCCGTCAGCACCGAGATATTACTGGAATACGAGGAGAAAATAATCTTATTTTATGGGGGCGGGGTCGCCCAAAACTTTTTAAATTTTCTGACCGTAATGCCTAATGTTGAAAAGGTAGAACCCTTCTTTCAGCTTCGGCTGATCCAAGCAGATTATGACGACAACAAGTTTGTTGATTGCGCTTTTGCCAGTAATGCCCATTATATCGTGACCGATGATAAGCATTTCAATATTTTAAAAACGATTGGTTTTCCCCAAATACCGTGCATCTCTGCCGAAGACTTTCAAAAGCTGTTACTTTCTTAGTTTCGGCTACTTTTTGAACTAAAATCAGGAAATATGCTTGTTTCTTCACTGTCCGATTTCGAACCAAAGTGTTCGGAATCGGACAGTTTTATTTTATGATTGCTCTGAATTTCAGATAGTTGACTTTCCGGCATAGTTTTTCAACGATGAAATGGCCAACTCCATTCCGCAAAGCCGTTGATCTTTTACCGTTGATTCCAATCAAGCCATGCTCTCCAACTACCTGAAAACTTCCCTGCGCAATCTGCGACGTAACAAAACCTACGCGATTATTAATATCCTCGGCCTGGCACTGGGTATGGCCTGCGGGCTGCTCATTTTTATGCTGGTCAAGTACCACCTGAGCATTGATAATTTTCATGCTGAGTCGGATCGCATCTACCGCATCGTCACCGAGCAGCACCGCGATGTAATTTCCCATACTGCAGGCGTGCCGAGTCCGTTGGGTAAAGCTTTTCGGGAAGATTATGATTTCGCGGAGAAAGTAGCCCGCATTGCCAGCGAAGAAGACATGACCATTACGGTGAAAGATGGCGATGAAATTGAGCTTTTCAAGGAAGAAGGTGGTGTGGCGATCGTGGAACCCGAGTACTTCGATATTTTCAACTTCCCTTTGATAGAGGGGAATATGAAAACCGCATTGGTCGAGCCCAATACCGCCATCATTACGGAGCGCCTGGCCAAAAAGTACTTCGGCGACGAAAATCCGATCAATAAAACATTTCAGTTTGGTGATAAAATAGATGCCAAGATTACCGGTATTCTTAAAGATTTCCCCAAGAATACGGATCAGAAAACGGAGATTTTTGTCTCGTATCCTACGCTCAAGCAGCACAACGAATGGCTGGCTGGTGATGACGCCTGGGGAGGAATTAACAGTGGGATGCAATGCTACGTACGGCTGCGCCCGCAGGTAGCAGTGGCACAGGTCGAAAAGGTTTTTCCTGCTTACGTGACCAAGTACCGCCCCACCAGCACCAACGTTCATCACTACAAGCTCCAACCTCTTGACGATATCCACTTCAATGCTGACTACGGTGGCACCATGACGAAGCGTAATCTGTGGGTACTTGCATTTATCGGCATTTTCCTCATTGTGACGGCCTGCGTCAACTTTATTAATCTGGCTACGGCACAAGCGCTTAACCGCGCCAAAGAAGTAGGCATGCGGAAAGTACTGGGCAGCTTACGCGGGCAATTATTCTGGCAGTTTATTGCCCAGACAGCCGTCATTACGGTATTGGCGTTACTATTGGCGGTGGTGCTCACGGTAGTAGTACTTCCCTACGTCAATATCTGGTTTAGCTCGGAGGTCAGTTTCAATATCTTGGACGATTGGCAACTGTTGCTGTTCATTCCGGCCCTGGTGCTGCTGGTGGTGTTCCTGGCGGGCTCGTATCCCGGTTTAATTCTGGCAGGTTTCCAGCCCGTAGTAGCATTGAAAGGCAAGCTATCGCAGCAGCACATCGGCGGCTTCAACACGCGCCGGGCGTTGATCGTCACGCAGTTTGCGCTGTCGCAGGCATTGGTAATCGGCATGATTGTCATCGCCAAACAGATGAGTTATTCAGTGAATTCTGATTTGGGATTCGACAAAGAGGCCATTGTGACGGTTCCGATTGCGGCTGACTACCAGAAGGGCAAAACACTCAAAGGCGAACTCGAAAGACTGGCGGGGGTTGAGCAAGTGACCATGTGCTTTGCCACTCCTGCTTCGAATAATGGTAGTTGGAATACCACGCCTTACTACAATAACGATCCTAAGGAGCAGGAATTCAGGGTATCGGTGAAGGCCGCGGACGCAAACTACCTCGAGACCTTTGGCCTGGAACTCATAGCGGGTCGCAACGTCTTCCCGGCGGACTCGGCTCGTGAAATGATCGTCAATGAAGCTTTTGCGCGGAAGCTAAACCTGAAATCGCCCGAAGAACTGCTTGGGAAGACATTAGTCGTCAGCGATAGCGAAAATAAAGGTCCGATTGTGGGCGTGGTCAAGGATTTTCACGACCTGTCTTTTCACGAAGAAATCAATCCCATTGCGATCTTTACGAACCCTGGTTTATACAACACCTACGCTGTCAAGCTAAATGCGGCCAACCTTACTACCACGATGGCCGCGATCGAAAAGACGTGGAAAGAAAATCATCCCGGCCAGCTTTACAGCTACGAATTCCTGGACGACGATATCGCCTCCTTCTACGAAACCGAAACACTGATGCTGAAGCTGATCCAGACTTTCTCAGCCCTCGCGCTGTTCATCGGCTGCCTTGGGCTGTACGGGCTGGTGTCGTTCATGGCTACACAAAAAACGAAGGAAATCGGCATCCGTAAAGTACTGGGTAGCAGCGTCGCCCAAATTCTGTGGATATTCGGCAAAGAATTCGCCCGACTGATTCTGATTGCTTTTGTCATCGCCGCTCCGCTGGCCTGGTGGCTAATGAGTGGATGGCTGGCCGATTTTGAGTTCAAAGTACCTATCGACGCCGGGGTTTTCGTCTGGGCTTTGCTGGGTACTTTTCTGGTCGCTTTCGCTACCGTGACTTATCAGTCGGTGCGGGCCGCACTCATGAATCCGGTGAAGTCGCTACGCAGCGAATGACTTGAGAAGAACAAATAATAGCATAAGAGAATACTCCATAATCCGACTTGAAACCAGCACATGATACGTAATAATCTCAAAATCGCCTTCCGAAACCTGCTCAAAAACAGGACTTGCTCGCTTATCAATATCGTCGGCCTGGCGATGGGGATGGCCGTGTCGGTACTGATTCTCATGTTTGTGATGCACGAGTTCAGCTACGACAAATTCCATGAGAACCACACCCGGATCTACCGGATTCTGGCCAAAATCAAAATGGGGGATCAAGACTTGCAGATGAACTCTTTCTCGGCCAAACTAGGTCCTGCCCTTAAAGAATATAATCCTCAGGTTGAGGGATTCGTGCGGATGAAAGCCGCTGTGGATAAGGTTGTGATGAAAAATCCTGCCCGTGGCGAGGAAGCTTTTTATGAACAGAATTTCATGTTCACCGATCCTTCCTTCTTTACGGTATTTTCATTTAATATCAAGGAAGGAAGCGCGGCCAGATTGGACCAGCCTTTTACGATGGTTATTTCGGAACGGGCTGCTCAAAAGTACTTTGGGGACGAAAATCCGGTAGGCAGAAGCCTGACGTACGAAGGCCTGCACCAAATGCAGATCATCGGAGTAGCCGAAAATGCGCCGTCCAATTCATCGTTTGATTTTGACTTCGTGGCTTCGGCGGTGACTTATCCCCAACTTAGTGAAAACAACAAAAGAGACTGGAATGAGGGGGGCATATTCAACACCTACCTACTGCTGGATTCGGAACAATCGGTGGCAGTGGTGGAGGGAAACATCAAGCGGGAAAGCAAGAAAACGGGTATGTTTGTCGACGACGCAGACTACCATCTGGAAGGCCTGACAACGATGCATTTGGGAAATAGAAATAACTTCAATGACTCTGGCAATACAAAGCTGATTTACATTTTTACGGGCGTGGCGGTACTTATTCTGCTCCTGGCTCTATTTAACTACATGAGTCTCACCACGGCGCGGGCCACACTGCGCGCCAAAGAGGTAGGAGTCCGCAAAGTAGTGGGAGCGGGACGAGGTAGTTTGGTCAGGCAATTCTACGGAGAATCCGTTTTGCTGTGTTCTGTTGCTTTTGCGCTGGCGTTCGTGTTGGTACAGCTTTTCCGTCAGCCTTTCTACAACCTGCTCGATCTGCGCATCGATTCTTCTTTCCTTTTCTCCCCGTCGTTTTTGGGCTACGTCATCGGACTTCTGGTAATAAGCGCCCTGATCGCCGGTAGTTATCCCGCACTGGTACTATCCGGGTTTGCGCCGCTTGAGGTACTTCGGGGCCGATTGGCGGGCGGGCAAAGCAGCGCCGGCGTAAGACGGTTTTTCATGGTACTACAGTTCACAGTTTCCATTGTCCTGATTGTATGCAGTCTGGTGGTGAACAATCAGTTGAACTACATGCAAAACAAAAAACTGGGATTGTACAAAGACCAGGTACTGAGCATTCCGCTATCGCCGACCATAGCGGATAACTATTTCCCGTTCCGCAACGAGATCCGCGACCAGGCGGGTGTGCAAAATGTGGCAGCAACGAACGCCGGTCTTTTCAAGGGGTACAATATGTTCTTTCTAAATAACTTCACGACCAAGCAACAGGTACCTCTCGTTACGTATAGTGTGGATCATAACTTCACCGAAATCTTGGGCCTGAACTGGAAAACCAAACCCAATGCCGAACAGTGGAAAAACCAGAGCTACGTGGTTCTGAACGAAACCGCCATAAAAGAGCTGGGCATCCAGGGCGATCCGATCGGTCAGGAAATTGTGCAGGGAAGTAAAATTGCGGGTATTTTGAAGGATTTTCATTTCTCTTCGATCCAAAGCGAAATCAAGGCCATGGGACTCTTTGTGGCGAACGACACGACCAATTTAATAAAGACGCTGCAAGGTAGAGGAGAATTGTATGTACGTCTCGACCCGAAAGCCAATATCCAGGAAAAAGTAGCGGCCATTGGTCAGATTTTCAAGAAGTACGATCAGGAAAAACCCTTCGAGTACTACTTTCTGGATGATGCTTTCAACGAGACCTTCAAGACCGAGATCCGCATGTCGACCATGTTTACGGTCTTTACCTCCTTCGCGGTCTTCATTGCCTGCATGGGTTTGTTTGGCCTGGCCGCTTTCACGGCCGAAACCCGCACCAAAGAAATCGGCATCCGCAAAGTACTTGGGGCCAGCGTGGCGAGCATCGTCTCGCTGCTTTCTACAGATTTTCTAAAATTGATTCTGATTGCGATCGTCATTGCCTCGCCACTCGCCTGGTACGCTATGAACGAATGGTTGACCGATTTTGCCTACAAGATCAACATTGAGTGGTGGTACTTTGCGGTGGCTGGAATCCTGGCCGTGTGCATCGCCCTGCTCACTGTGAGTAGTCAGGCTATCCGGGCCGCGCTTACCAACCCCGTGAAATCTTTGCGGAGTGAATAAGTAAGAACTAATGAAAAAAACTCACTGCATGACCGTAAGCCTTGTTTCAATCCGCTGCCGCAGGTAGTAGTCCGTCAGCATCAGTAGGCTGAGCGCAATAATGGTAAGCGGGTAGAAAATAGGGACTACTTCGAGCTGGGCCGTGATACTCATCAGCAAAATGTCCATGCTGGACTGGGCCGATTGGGTAGTTGCCGGAGTAACGAGCAGGGAGCAACCCACGATCATAAGCACCACCGAGGCAGCAATCAGGTACCAGGTCCGCTTGGTAATGATCGGCTCTACTTTGGTGGCATGAAGTACCTCAACCTCGCCCATAACGCGACGGCTGAAATCCAGTGAAGGACGCTCTACCAAGCCAGGGTACTTGAGCAGAGCCTGCATGGCCGTTTCGTTTGCCGCCGTCTGCCGGGCCTCCGCCTGTACCAGCCTCATGGTAGTTTTGGCAAAATCCGCAGAGGGCTGCTCCAGGGCAGCCTGCTGTATAAGTTTTTTAAAGGTATCCTCCTTATCGTTTTTCATACGCTGGTGGGTTGTGCAGGTACGATCAAGTTCTCATAACAAAAACCGCAATTGTTGTTCCAATATTTTTCTTGCCCGGAATAATTTTACCTTAATGTTCGATTCTGACAGTCCGGTGATTTCTGCAATTTCGCGGATGGAATTTTCATTAAAGTAATAGAGCGTTATAAGCACCCCATTGATCGGGGGAAGTTTGCCAATGGCCTCGCGGATGTACGTTTGCTTTTCCCTTGATTCAAGAATATCCAGCGGTGGTACCGTATCATCTGTATCATCGATTCCCTCTTCCATCGGATAGGTAGAAATCCATTGCTTTTGCAGTTTGGAAAGGCAAGTCCGGTAAATAATGGTATACAGCCAAGTGGAAAATTTCGATTTGCCTTCAAACGAATGCAGCTGCTGGTACGCTTTCACGAAACCTTCCTGCGCGGCATCTTCGGCGTCTTCGGCCTGGCGCATGATGCGTAAGGCAATCGTGTAGGCCATGTCCTGGTACTTATTAACAAGGTAGGCATAGGCAGCGGAGTTTCCGTTTTTGACTTGATCAATATACTCCTGCTCCTCGGATAGCTGCATTACACTGAATTGGACTACGTTCTTCCTACTTAGACCGGATATTTCTGCGAGTGGTTACAGTCAGGAAGATTTTTTATTTTTTTTCCGAAATCTGTAACCCCGCCTTCAATCAGCCGGTCTTATGGGTATAATCTACGGACTTAATTTTTACGAGCAATGAATGATATAGATGACCTGAAACATATTATTATCTCGGTCAGCGCCTTTGCGGGAATATTCGGAATCGTGTATGTGTTCCTGATGACCCGATACAAAGAACGTATGGCCATGATCGAACGAAAAGTTGAAGGCTCGCTCTTTGATAGTTCTCCTAAATCGATTTCTCCCACCCTCAAGTTCGGGATGCTATTCGTCGGGATCGCCATCGGAATCATAGTTGGCGGGGTACTTCATCGCTGGTACGACTTCAGCCTAAGTATGTCTTCAACGGCCATGATATTCCTGTTCGGTGGGCTTAGCCTGATCCTTAATTTTATAATCGAACGCAGACTAAAAAAGTAATTCTCAAGCCTTTGGGCTATCTTTTTTAAGGCAGAGCAGCTGTATTCTCCGCCCTCAATTTTCTCCGCAATTCACATTTTACGTACGCACGGGTAAAAGAGAAAAAATCTCTTTCTGGAATCTCTTTGCCCTACAAATCCAGCAACCATGAAAACTACATTTCTGAAAACCAATCCCTTACTCCTGATATCATGTTTTTTACTATTTGTCAATTTTGCCCACGCCCAGTCCAAATCAGGTAGGTACACGGTTTCGGGCATCATCGCTGATTCCACCTGTCAAAAACCTTTGGAGTTTATCACCGTGCAGCTTATGAGTGAGGCCGACAGTCTGGTCACCGTGGGATACACCGCAACGAATGGCTCCTTTTCCTTAGCAGTACCTGATTCCCAAGGCTATGTGCTGGTTCTGTCGGGGGTAGGATACAAAACCAAAAAAATGGGTATCAGTACACAGGACAGCACTCAGAAAATAATCGATGTAGGAATACTACTGCTTAAGCCAGAAACGGTGAATTTGGAGGAGGTACAAATAACAGCCACCAAACCGATTGTACAACAGGAAATAGACCGCATCACGTACGATCTTCAGGCTGATCCCGAAAGTAAAGTGTACAGTGTACTCGAAATGATGCGCAAAGTACCTCTGCTTTCACTGGATGCCGACAACACTTTGTACATGAAGGGCAACACGGATTTCCGGATTCTGGTCGATGGCAAACCATCCAGCATGGTCGAGCGCAACTACAAGGAAATTCTCCGCAGCATGCCGGCATCTTCCACTGAACGGATCGAAGTTATTACCTCTCCTCCATCCAAATACGACGCGGAAGGCCTGGCGGGTATCATCAATATCGTTACCAGAAAAAAGCTCGACAATGGCTACCGTGGCTCCGTCAACGTGAGTGAACGCTTTCCCGTAGGCGGGCCGGGCGTAGGGGGAACGGTGTCGTTCAAGCAAGGAAAACTCGGCATGACGGCCCTCTTCGGGGGCAGTATTTACAATACCCCCGAGGTGAGTAGTTGGGCAAACAGGACCACGCTGTCGGCCGAACCTACCTACCTGTCCCAGACAATGGCCACCTTGAACAAAAGTCGGAGCGGGTACTTGGGTTACGAAGTGAGCTATGAACTGGACAGCCTGAACCTGATTTCGGGCCAGGTGAATCTCAACGGCAGCAAGTCGAGTGGATGGGCATATCAGAATTCGCAGCTGAAAGGTACCACCGAAATTTTGCAGCGTTATGATCTAGCCGATGACCGGGGAGGTACCGGCGACGGAGTGGATGCATCGCTGAACTATCAGCGGGGTTTTAAGCGAAACAAAAACCAACTGCTCACGCTTTCGTATCGTTTTTTAAAGTTTGGAAATGAACAGAATGACACTTTGCAGCTAACAAACACCCTGAACTACGACTTGCCAGACTACCAGCAAACCAACCGGCAGAATTTTTCGGAACAGACCGCCCAAATCGATTTTGTATATCCCGTCAGGAAGCTTACGATCGAAGCGGGGATGAAGGCCATCCTGCGCGACAATGAAAGTGATTTTCAATACCGCTCCTATAATCCTGATAAAGGTGTTTTTGAACCTCGACCTAGTTTCAGCAATCAGTACGACAATACGCAGAACGTCTACGGTGCCTATAATTCCTACCAGTATAATTTTAAGAAGTGGGGAGTCAAAGCGGGGGCAAGGATCGAACAAACCGTGATGCGGGCTGATTTTATCTCCAGCCAATCGGAAGCATCGCAAAACTATTTTAACGTAATCCCTTCGGTATCCATCAATCGTAAATTTAAGAAAGACGCGGGCATGAATCTTGGTTTCTCGCAACGGATTCAGCGACCGAGCATCTACCAGCTCAATCCTTTCGTCGATCGGTCGAATCCTGTTTTTGAAAAGACCGGCAACCCCGACCTTCGCCCTGCGCTGGTAAACGATTTCCAATTGGGGTACAATCGGTCGGCCAAAGGCTCCGTGAGTTTGGGAGTCGGCGCTACGCTTTTTCAGGATTTGATCTTCCAGGTTTCGGTTCTCGATCCTGTTTCCAACATCACTCGCGTCACCTACGAAAACACCGGCCGGGCGCGCCTGTTGACCGGAACCATGAATATCAACTACCCCTTCACCAAGCGCTGGAACGCGAGTATCAATGCCCGGGCAGCCCACGGAAAAGTGGAGGGGGTAGTTAATGGTACCCGGCAAACTAATCAGGGATTGATGTACTCGATCAATGTGTCGACCGGCTACCGATTTGAGAACGAGTGGCGGATAACGGCCAATCTGAATGCCAAGGGTCCGGATGTGAATCTTCAGGGTACCTCCAACACTATGGTAGGTACTTCGATCAGCATGAATAAGGATTTAGTCAAAGAGAAACTTTCCATCGCGGTGGCTATCGATAATCCTTTTACCAAATTCAGAATAGACCACCGCGAAAGTTTTGGTCCCAATTTCCTGCAAACCAATGATCGGCGCGACTATTTCCGGTCGTTCCACCTGAGCCTGAATTATAAGTTCGGCAAACTGAAAGAAGAAATCAAAAGAAACAAGAGAGGCATCCGTAACGATGACGTGCAGACAGGTGGCTAAGCGTTCGGAAAAACTCAAAAGACTATGTTCGCAATTGAACATAGCTGTCCGAAAACGGACACTATTTCACTATGATTTTTCGATAAGTTGCTGATGGTCAGTGGAGAGGTGTGAATGGTATAGCTTTTATGCTTTCACCACCCAAATTCCTCTTCTGGCCATGATTAAAAATTACTTCAAAATCGCCCTGCGTACCCTTTGGAAAAGCAAAGGGTACGCCGCCATCAATGTATTCGGCCTTTCCGTGGCTTTTTGCGTATGCATTTTCCTGTTTCTCACCGCCTACCGACAGCTGACTTTTGATAATTTTCACGAGGACTCCGACCGGATCTTTCAACTCTATTCTGTCACGAATCATACCGAAAAAACGGATCGGTCGAAGGCTACGTCCCTGCCTTTGGTTCCGGCGCTTCGGGCCGAATTTTCTGATGAACTGACGGCTGTAACGCGCATTTGGAGCGGTACCAAAAGTCTGGTCACCTACCGTGAAAAGAGCCTCGATAAAATGGTGGTGGGCGTGGACTCGGGTTTTCTGGACGTGTTCACATTTCCACTCGTCAAAGGCAGTCAGAAAACGGCCCTGCGGGATTTGAACGGCGTGGTTATTACCGAAAGCATGGCCCGATCCGTATTTGGCGATGCAGAACCCATGGGTAAGCAGCTGCAGCTGGGCGGTGGCCGGGACCAGCGTACCTACCTGGTCACGGGCATTTGCCGGGATGTGCCCGATAATTCCTCGATCCATTTCGATGCTTTGATTCGAATTGAAAGTACAAATAGCTACCACGCTTTCAAAGACAAGTGGGATGCGTATTCAGGTACTTCCTACATCAAGCTGGCCCCTGCCATCGATGAGCTGGCCTTTGAAAACCAGCTGCGTCAATTTGCAAAAAAGTATTATCCTGAAAACTTCAACAAACTCAAAAGCCAGGGAGCCAAACCCGATGCGCAGGGCGATGTTTTTGCGATACGGCTCCAGAATATGGCCGATGTGCATTTAGGGAAGGAGTTATCGGATGGAAAAGGTACCCCATTCGCGCTGGTTTTCGCCATCGCCGGAATCGGTCTTTTCATTCTGCTGATTGCCTGCATCAACTTCATTAACCTGAACATGGCCCGCTCCTTTACCCGGATGCGGGAGGTCGGGGTGCGCAAATCGGTCGGCGCGACCAAAAAACAACTTTTTGTCCAGATCTGGGGCGAATCGGCCCTGTTGTGTCTGACGGGATTTGTAGGAGGTATCCTGCTGGCCTTTCAACTGATGTCGCTGTTCAATGCCACCTTCAATGCCAAAGTGAATCTTTTCGATATCATTCTGATGCAGAAAGGGTTCATCCTGTTCATGCTGGGCGTATTTGCGCTGGTGACATTTATAGCGGGTGGGTACCCTGCTATGAAAATGGCACGCTACAATCCCGTCGTGATTCTGAAAGGAAAACTTCCGTCAAAGAGTCCTGGTGGATTACGAAATTCACTTATAGTTAGTCAGTTTACTATTTCGTGCCTGTTGATCTGCTGTACGGTCATCGCGGTGCAGCAGCTTCACTTTCTACGTCAGCTCCCGCTGGGTTTTCAGAAGGAACAGGTCATCAGTATCCCCATCGGCAACCGGGCCGATGGCCGTCAGGTTCTGCAGCGGATGCGCAACCGATTGGCCGATGACCCATCGGTTGTGTCGGTGACGGGGAGCGGGATTAATCTGGGTAAGGGCAAGGACAACGTGACTTCGCGGGTGTCGCTGGATTTTACGTACAAAGGTCGGGAAGTATCGACCGATTGGCTGTTGGTGGATTATGATTATCTGAAGACACTGGGAATCAAAATACTCGGAGGCCGGGAATTTGATCCGGCTTTCCCAACGGACTCCACCAACCGCGTGATTATTACCGAAAGTATGGCCAAAAAGATTGGTGAAAATGACCCGGTGGGAAAGTACTTCGAAACGGATACAACCGGATCGCGCTATCAGATCATTGGCCTGGTACCTGATTTCTACCTGTACTCGGTCACGCAGGAGCGAATGCCCATCACCATGCACCTGTCTCACTCCGAGGCGATCAACTATGTGTTCGTCAGGGTTTCGGATCAAAGTCTGGCGGGTGCCATGGGCAAGCTGGAGAAAATCTGGCGGGAGGTAGCGCCCGAAGCCGAATTCATGGCTTCTTTTCTGGATGAGAACATCGACGAATGGTTTCAGAATGAAGAGCGGCTGACCCAGATTTTCAGCATGGCTTCCGTGATTACGATTCTGTTGTCGTGCCTGGGACTTTTTGCGGTGGCTCTGCTAGTCATCGAGCAGCGTACCAAGGAGATTGGCATTCGCAAAGTGATGGGCGCTACGGTAGCTTCGGTTGTGATGCTACTTTCCCGCGATTTTCTCAAACTGGTACTAATAGCGCTGCTCATCGCCGTGCCGCTGGCCTGGTTCGGGATGCAGAAGTGGCTCGACAACTATACCTCCCGCATCGAAATAAACGCGTGGGTATTCGTAAGCGTCGGGGTAGCGGCGCTGCTCATCGCCTGGTTGACGGTGAGCTATCAGAGCGTGAAAGCCGCCCTGATGAATCCGGTAAAGTCGCTCAGAAGCGAGTGAGCCATCCTACTGGAAGATTGCAAAAACTACTTGTTATAATCGGCTACTGGCCACAAACTGCGGGAATTCATGTTTAAAAGCTATTTCATTACCTCCCTCCGCGCTATAAAACGTAACTGGAGCTACTCGTTCATCAATGTATCCGGTTTGACGCTGGGTCTGGCCTGTTGCCTACTGCTGTTCATGGCGGTTCGCTACGAACTGAGTTTTGACCGACACAATGCCAACGCCGACCGCATATACCGCATGCTTGGGGTTGACAAATCAGATCCAGAAAGCAATCCCAATACTGGAATAACGTTTCCGGCATTGGCTGCCCTCCGAAATGATTTTCCGGAATTAAAACATCAACTTACGATGGTCAGTCAGGTCAGATCGACGGTAGTGTCGGTACCCGGCAAAACTAGTGCCGCTACCAAACGATTTCAGGAAGCGACGGGCATGATTGCGTTTGCCGAACCAGAGTACTTTAATCTGTTTGATTACACCTGGGAAAAAGGCAGCCCGCAAACGGCACTTGCCAATCCAAACACTGTAGTGCTTTCTGACCGTATTGCGCATAAATATTTTGGTGCTACTGACCCGATGGGCAAAACCATCCGACTGAGTAACCGGATGGATTTTGTCGTGACTGGCGTAGTGCAGGCTCCCCCCTCCACAAGCAGTGTACCTTTTGAAGTTTTTCTGGCGCATGCCTCCATTTTGTCTTATGGCAGCTCTTCTCCTCCCGACAGTTGGCAGTCGACTTATAGTGGTGCTCAAATCTACGTTATGTTGCCCACAGCTACGAGCGGGGCGGAGGTGCCAGCAGTGCAGATGGAAAAGCAATTGGTTGGCTTTGTCAAAAAATACCACAGGCCGGAAGATGCGGAAAAACTACGGTACGTCCTGCAGCCTCTGACCGACATTCATTTTGCCACCAATATGTATAATTATGCCCAACGGAGCATCAGCATCGAAATGATCTGGGCGATGGTATTGATTGGCCTCTTTCTGCTGGTGACGGCTTGCATAAATTTTATCAACCTGGCTACGGCGCAAGCCATTCGCCGGTCTCGGGAAGTGGGCGTTCGAAAAGTACTGGGAAGTACCCGGGCACAACTGGTGCGTCAGTTTCTGGGTGAAACGAGCGTATTAACGACGATTGCGGTGATTCTGGCATTATTGGTCGCGCAGCTATCGCTCCCTTACGTGGGCGAATTATTGAATATCAAACCGGACGCTGTGACCTTATTCAGCCCGATGGCACTCGGTTTCTTGGGGCTACTGGGATTGCTGACTACCCTGCTGGCTGGTTTTTATCCCGCGCTGGTGCTATCCGGCTATCAACCTATTCTGGCACTGAAAGGCAAAATCCTGTCATCGGGTACCAACCGGTACTTCACACTCCGGCGGGGGCTGATCGTGGGGCAATTTGCCATTTCCCAATTACTGATCATTGGTACCATCGTGGCCTACAGCCAGATGAAGTATTTTCGGTCGGTGGATCTGGGCTTCAGCCGCGATGCGATCATAACCGTTACGGTACCGCAGAACGAACCGGGCCAACTGGAGAATCTGCGCGCCCAACTCACCAATGTACCGGGTATCGCGGCCGTAAGTTTCGGCATGACTACTCCCGCCTCCACAAGCAATTGGACGACGGGTTTTCGGTTCGAGAATGAAGACAAAGATCCCGATTATGGCGTTCTGATGCGCCCGGCCGATACCGCCTATGTGCGTACCTATGGCCTGAAGCTACTGGCCGGGCGCATGTACCTACCCGCTGACACCATTCGTGAGCTTGTGATCAACGAAACATTTATGAAACGGCTGGGCTTTCAGAAACCCGAGCAGGTCATTGGGAAAATGATGACGGTGGCCGGAGGAAATGTGAAGAAGCCCATTGTGGGCGTAGTGAAAGACTTCAATATGTTTTCGCTGCACGACGAGGTAGTGCCGAGTGTCCTGACGACTGAACGAGACAACTACCGGACCATGGCCATTAAACTCTCGACGGCCAAGGGCGGCACCGAAAACATCCGACAGATCCTTAAAAAGGTCGAAACCGCCTGGACGGCGACCTACCCCGAATTTGTTTTCTCCTACGAATTTCTAGACGAGACACTGGCTAATTTTTACGAAAGTGAGGAGCGAATGTATGCCCTGCTGCAGCTGCTGGCGGGTATTGCTATCTTCATTGGCTGTCTGGGCCTTTACGGGGTAGTCGCTTTTATGGCCGAATCCCGCACCAAGGAAATCGGGGTACGAAAAGTGTTGGGTGCTTCGGCAGCCCACATTTTTGGTTTGTTTTCTACCGATTTCATTCGCCTTGTCGTGATTGCTCTGATCCTTAGTGCGCCCCTTGCGTGGTACATTATGAATGAATGGCTGCAGAATTTTGAGTACAAGATTGCTATCGAATGGTGGATGTTCGCCTTGGCGGGCGGATTGGCCGTAGGCATTGCGCTGCTGACGGTTAGTTTCCAGAGTACCAGAGCCGCGCTGATGAATCCGGTGAAATCACTGCGGAGTGAATAAATACCTTGCTAGCTTTTGATCTGAAACATAAAGTCTATTATGCTATTCAAACACCTCAAACTCAGTCTTCGCCAACTATGGCGCAACCGCCTTTTCACGACTCTCAACGTACTGGGACTTTCGATTGGCCTGGCGGCCTGCTGGATGATTTTTCAGTTGGTCGATTTTGAATTCAGTTTCGATGCCGATCAGCCTAATCGTGACCGAATCTATAAAGTCGTGACGCGCTTTACGTTCGACGGCAAGGAAAGCGGTAATGCGGGCACGCCAAAGCCCACGGCTAATGCCATTCGTGAAGAAATAGGCGGGGTGAAAATGGTCGTTGGGCTCTATGACCAATACGTTCCGAGCCTGCAAGTACCACAGCTTTCTGGTAAGCCGCTGGTGTTTTCGGACGCAGGGCGGGTATTGGCCACCACCGCCGAGTACTTTGAACTGGTACCTTACAGATGGTTGGCCGGAACGCCCGCAAAGAGTTTGGCTGCACCCAACGAAGTGGTACTTACGAGTACAAGCGCCGAGAAGTACTTCCCAAACCTCACGCCTGAAAAGGTGCTGGGCCGGACGATTCTGTACTGGGACACGCTGGCCGTGAAAGTAACGGGCGTCGTGGCGGATTTGGAGCGTCCGTCCTCGTTTACGGGTAAGGAATTTCTGTCGCTGGCGACTGTTCAGCAGGGCGAAAAAGGAAAGGAATTTATCGACAGTTGGGGTAGCACCAACTCAGCCGACCAGGTGTACCTTCTCGTGGAAGAAAAAACGGATGTGGCTCAGTTGGCCAAAAATATCAGCGTACTTACCCAAAGCAAATCCAAGGCTGAATACGAAGAGTGGGGCATTCCGCCGCCAAAACATGAACTGTTGCCATTGGCGGAAGAGCATTTCAATGCTTTCTATCCCGCCAGCAACCGCGTGGCTGACAAGAAAATTTTATTCGCACTCCTGGGATTGGCGGGTTTTCTCCTGGCGCTGGCGGTAATCAATTACATCAACCTCACTACGGCTCAGATTCCACAACGCGCCCGCGAGATTGGCATCCGCAAGACCCTGGGCAGTTCACGCCGCCGACTGATCGGCCAGTTCCTGGGCGAAACTTTTCTCGTCGCGCTGCTGGCTTGTGGCCTGGCGTATCTCTGGACGGTCACATTCCGCAGCAGCCTGGGCGACTTGTTCCCCGAAGGTCTGGACTTGTATCCGAATATCGGACAGACGCTTCTGTTCATGACCTTGCTAATCGTCGGAGTCAGTGCTTTGGCGGGCTGGTACCCGAGTTTACTCATTACGCGTTTCCAGCCTACACAAGTACTGCGCGGACAGTCCAGCCTGAAGATTGGTAAAAATAATTTTTCGCTCCGCAAAAGCCTGATTGTCTTTCAATTCGTGATTGCCCAGGCATTCGTGATTGGGGCAATTATCATGAATCAGCAATTGCGCTTCGCTATGGAAAAAGACCTGGGCTTTGACCGCGAGGCAGTGCTCACATTCAGTGTTCCCTACCAGTTGCGACAAAAAGAGGCGTATCGGGACAAGCAGTTTGTGTTGAAGGAAGCCCTTAAAAATATTGCCGAAGTAGAGGCAGTGAGCCTGGGAAATCCGCCCTTCAATCAATCTTTTTCGAGCAGCATCACCGAGTACAATGGCTCCAAGGGAAAAGTAGAGCGCCAATTGTACAGAAAATACGGGGATACTGACTTGCTGGGTACTTACGGTCTGAAGCTTATCGCCGGGCGTAACTTGCTGCCAAGCGACACCGTGCGTGAGTACGTCATCAACGAAACCGCCGTAAAGGAATTTGGTTTCCGAAGTCCGCAGGACGCAATCGGTAAATTCCTGAGCGAAGGAAACGGTACCCGCGCCATCCCAGTCGTGGGCGTCGTGGCCGATTTTCATTCAGCCACGATGAGCCGAAAAATCGAACCGCTTGCGCTGATGACCCAGAAGGACGAGACGGGTAGTTTCAACGTAAAACTGGCTTCCAGCAAACCCGCCGACTGGCAAGCGGGTATCCGGAAAATGGAGAAACTTTGGAAAAGTACCTACCCTGACGCGCCTTTTGAGTACAAATTCTACGACGATATGATCGCGCAGTACTACAAATCCGAGCGGACGATGGCCAAAATCATCAACCTCTCCACGGGAATAGCCATTCTGATTAGTTGCCTGGGTTTATTTGGTCTGGCCACGCTCACGGCTTTCCAACGAACAAAGGAAATTGGCGTTCGTAAAGTACTGGGAGCGAGTATCGCGGGTATTGTGGCGATGCTGTCCAAAGATTTTGTGTCGCTGGTGCTGATTGCACTGGTCATCGCCTCGCCCATCGCATGGTACTTTATGGACCAGTGGCTGGCGGATTTTGCCTACCATATCGATATTTCGTGGTGGGTATTTGCCTTGGCGGGCGTCACGGCCATGGCGATTGCTTTGTTGACCGTGGGTTATCAGAGCGTGAGGGCAGCATTAATGAATCCGGTGGAGTCGCTTCGGAGTGAATGATCCCAGAAGAAAGTAAAAAGACCATTTAATTTATTCAAC
>CAZCOG010000063.1:0-1371 GCA_964500445.1 uncultured Persicitalea sp.
GGGCCGGGGCTTGGCAAAACCTACTGAAATCGGGGGCTTGAAGGCCCGGCTATTGATCACTCTGACCAGGTTGTTTGTCACTCTGAGCGTACCGGGCTGGCGTTCCACCGGGCTGGCGTTCCAGCCGAAGAGTTACTCCTTGCTCACTTTCACGACGCCCTGCCGATTGCGTGCATCGGTGGCCCGGATCAGGTAGAGGCCCGCCGGCAAACTACCCAGCCGCAGCCCGACTTCGTTCAACCCTTCCACCAGAACCTCAGTGCGGCTCTGCCGGGTGCGGCCCGTCAGGTCGACCACCTCGAAGGATGCCGTGCTCGCGTTGGGGGCCAACACTTCCACCGTCACGGCATCCTGCACCGGATTGGGGTAGGCTTTCAGCGCGAGTTGCAGCGGGGCGCTGGTCTCTTCCGCGCCGATGCGCGCATTACCCGTGCCACAACCGCCGAGCGTGGCACCGAGTTTGAGGTAGCGTTGGGCGATCTTTTCGCTGACGCACTGCGTGACGCCGTAGTAGCAGATGGTCACGTTCTGGTTTTTGTTGCCGCAGCGCACATCCTGTACGTTTACCGTCAGCTGGTCGCTGGCCTTGCAGCCGTTGCCGTCGCTTACCGTCACGGTGTAGGCCGTTGTCTGCTGGGGGCATACGGTCACTGTCTTGCCCGGCAGGCTTCAGGGATTCCAGGTGTAGCCGTAGTTGCCGCCGCTACCGCCGTTGGCCGTGGCCGTCAGCTGGGTGCAGTTGCTGCCGTAGCCTAGGATCACCGACTTGTCGCTGCCGGCATCCGCCACGGGCAAGGGATTGACCGTCACGTACTGGCTTGTGCTGCTGGTGCAGCCGTTGACGGTGACGGTGTAGGCGATGCTGCCGCCCGTACCGGCGTTGGCCGGCGTGAAGGTGTTGCCCGAGACGCCTGGTCCGCTGAACGTACCGCCCGGCGTGGTGGGCGCCAGGGTCACCGCCGAGGCGTCAGCGCAGTAAGCGGAGGCCAACCCCGAGAAGCTGGCGTTAGGCAGCGGATTGACGGTGAGGCTAGTGGTGGTGTTGGCCGATCCATTGCTGGCGGTCACTGTGAGCGTGTAGGTCTGGCTGCCCGAGCCGGCCGCCGTCAGGCTCTGGCTGAAGGCGGTTGCCGTGGAGGTGCCCGTCAGGGTGCTGCCGGCCCCATTGCTCAGCGTGAAGTCGTAGGAGTCCGAGAAGTTGCCCACCGTGGCGGTGAACTGCACGGGCTGCCCTGCGCAGACGGGGCTGGGGCTGGCCGACAGCCCGCTCAGCGTGGGAGTGGTGGCATTCAGCCTGACGACCCAGTAGTCATTATCGCCGTGGTTTCCCGTCACGTCGCCGTCGTTGGAATTGGTGTAGCCCGCCACGAG
>CAZCOG010000063.1:1471-26799 GCA_964500445.1 uncultured Persicitalea sp.
CCGCCGTGGTTTCCCGTCACGTCGCCGTCGTTGGAATTGGTGTAGCCCGCCACGAGGAAGCCCCCGTCGCCGCTGGCCACAATAGCATCGGCGTAATCATTAGCCGTGCCGCCCAGGGTCTTCTGCCAGACGATGCCCCCCGAGGCGTCGAGCCTTACCACCCAATAGTCCTGACCGCCGTGGTTTCCCGTCACGTCGCCGTCGTTGGAATTGGTGTAGCCCGCCACGACAAAGCCCCCGTCGCCGCTGGCCACGATGTCATAAGCATAATCACTACTCGAGCCGCCCAAGGCCTTCTGCCAGACCTTGTTGCCCGAGGCGTCAAGCTTGACCACCCAATAGTCTGCATTGCCGTGGTTTCCACTCACGTCGCCATTGTTGGAGCGGGTATGGCCCGCCACGACGAAGCCCCCGTCGCCGCTAGCCACGATGGCAGCGGCATCATCATTACTCGTGCCGCCCAGGGCCTTCTGCCAGAGAAGGCTGGGTGGTGTCTGGGCACGCAGGGACAGGCCGGCCAGCAGCAGCGCCAGCCACATGATGTGTGTTCGTAATGGTGTTTTCATACAGAGAATTTGTGGTAGAAATTATGAAACCCGCTGATGCATCAAATCAAGGGGTGTAGTTCCATTCAATATGACCTCCTCCCGATTTCTGGACCGCTCTTAGGTTGAAAATCGGACGGTCTTTTTGTTTATTTTTTTCCCGCGCGGCGGCCGCTTCTATTCCGACCTCATCTGGCGTTAGTCCACCTAACGAGCTATGTGGCCGAAAGCTGTTATACTCCTGCCGCCCATGTTTTTAGCCCACGCGAAGTTGCCCTCTGCGTCGAGCTTGCTGATGAAGATGTCAGCACTCCCCATCTACCGAAGTCAGGTTGAAAGTACCCGCGCCGGGGTCGAAATCGGCCGTACCAAAGAAATAGCCTGTGGTGTAGACGTTGCCCAAGGCGTCCACCGCGATCGAGTGGCCATCATTACTACCGCCCCCGCAACCTTTAGCCAGGGTTTTAGCCCAGATGAAATCCTGGGCGTGGGCGGCGGAGTTTAGCCCCGAGTAGATCAACAGCCCGGCCAGCAAGGGTAGTCAGCGGGCTGGAAGGGAGTTAAACGAAGTCTGCCCACCGATGTGAACTGAAAAAGGCACCAGGGTCAGGTACCATGAAGACGCGGGTAATGATTTATTTTCCATTGTCGGTACGTTAGGAATATTTGCAAAACAAGCGTAATTCATAAAGCGGAATAACTTTCACAAGTGAATCTAAAAAACCATTTTTCGATTTAAGACGGTACCCATTTTACGCTTCTTCACTGTGCTCTTTTAGATCGATTGGGATAAAAAAAGACAGGATGCTCTGCTTGTGAATAACCTTTTGCCGTAGGCTGTGGCCAAAGCAAACCCAATCGCCTCCAAATATCAAATTCGGAGCATCTACAAATGCATATACAAAAAATCACTACACTGAATGTCAGTCAGTTGAAGAGATTCCTGTAGCATCGCCCAGGGATTCGGAGAGAGAATCATGTACCTCGGCCCCAATTTTCTTGCGCAGCCGGTAGCGGGTCATGCGAATGGAATGGGGCGAGATGCCCAGCATCCGGCTCATCTGCCCGGTGTCGAGGTGAAGTTGAGAGAGGGCCAGCAGCCGCTCCTCGGCGGGGCTGATGTCGGGAACCTGCGTTCGCAGCTGCCAGAAGAAGCCCGGGTGCACCCGCTCGATGCGCCGCCGGAACTCGTCCCAATCGTCATTGGTCAACAGGCTCGAATCAATCAGGCTTTGCCGGACGGCCAGCAGGGAGCTGGATTCGTTGGTTTCCACCGACGTTGGGGGCAGCTTCTCCAGCTGAGCGGTAATGGAGTGCATCAAAAAGTGTGACGGTCCCCCGCTGGGGGGCAATTGATTTTTTGATAACTTGAGAAGGATTTGAAGCCTAGGCGGCCCCACCTTATCATGAAAGCAAAAAATGCCATTCAGTCAGCTGTCGACGGTCCGTTGCACGGTGACCCAAGATGTAGGGTTTACCATCTGAAGGTAGATATCCTCAATATTTCACCGATGAGCTTCCGACGCTTCATCGTGGACGGCAATACCCGCCTGGCAGAGCTTCATCATTTAATACAACCGCGACGGCGTACCGTTGATTATGGGCTGGGAGAACCAGCATCTGCACATCTTCCATATCTGGGGAGTGGATTAGGGAATTGCCTATGAAGGAGGCACCTGTTATCGTGATGACCCCAGTGAGATTTTTACCGGAGATTTAGGTCTGAGAGCTGGCGATAAATTCTCATACGTTTATGATTTCGGCGATTACTGGCAACACGAGGTTCGGGTGGAGAAGGTTGAGAACGCCAGGCCAGGGTACCACCACCCAATCTGCACAGCCGGACGAAGGGCGTGCCCACCAGAAGATGTCGGAGGGCCCTATGCCTACCAGGATGCTCTGACCGGTCAGTTCAGCTGGCTCTGCGAAACCCTGTCGAACGTCTTCGAAAGCATTGAGAACGGAGAAGTTCCAGATCTCGAACTAGGTAATGCCCCCTGGTGGTACCTCTCGCATCGCAGCGAAGTGTTCGACAGGAAAAAAATCAACCGCGCCCTGGCCAAACTTTATCAAGAAAAGGGTGACTGCATATTTTGGAAAACACTGGGCGGTTACGGTGATTATTTCGACGACTGAGAGGTCCGCTTTCTGTATCAATATCTGCGTTTGGGTATCAGTGCGCGTAAAACGGCGTGGCCGACCAGGCCAAAATCTGTGATACCTCCATCAATACGGTGCGTAAAGTCAAAGATTACATTTCCTGATAACCTTGACAATCATGAAATTCAAACTCCAACTGGTGTGTGAGGCCGGGGAAAACGAAACCGCTTGCACCGACGAAATTTTCACTTTTGATAAGCCATTCGACACTTTTGAAAGCATCGGGATGAGCCTTTGCGAGTCAAAGCAGCTATTGAAGAACCTGCAGCAGTCCATCGTTGAAAAGCAGCTGGGTGCTTTTATCAATAGCAAGGGGCTGGAAAGGCTTCGGAAGAAAGGGAACTATACGGTCAAGCTCAAGACCCTATTCGGCGATATCGCCTTTGAGAGTCCCAGGTATTATGGCGAAGACAAAAAGACGTTCAGCCCGTTGAATGAATTGCTCCCCAGCCATGCCACCCCTGAGCTCTTGTTTGTTGAAACCAAATGGGCGTGTCTGATCCCTTTTGAGAAGACGGCGAATCTGTTGAAAGAGGTCCTGCCGGTTGCCGAAACGATTAACGCGACAACGATCCAGAACCACCTGTACGGGTTGGCCCTGGCCCAGGAGCAGGAGGTTGGGGAAGAGCAGTGGATGTACGATTGTGGCAGCATAAACCAGCGGCAGGCTCTTCCAAGGCCGGAAAGAACCATGGTTGTTGGGATTGACGGTGGCTATGTCAGGGATTTGAAGGACAAAAAAAGTATGTTTGACGGGGCCGCCCGCGCGGTTTCACATCACCATGAAACTGACAGTCCTGCACCAGTGTGCGTTGGGATTGATCAAAGTGGATGAAAATAGGGGGAGAGCCTTGCAACATTTGTTGACCCGGATCGAATGGAATTTATGACACGGCAAGGATGTAAGGGCCATTGAGCACTGTGATGACCTTGACTTTTACCTTACCGATCCCTGGAGGACAAAGGGCAGAAGAAAAAACACGACAAGATTAAACCGTTCCAGACGTACGTTACCGATTTCGACAAATACATCACCAACAACCAGAGCTTCATTGTTAATTACGCCGAACGCCACCGCTACGGTGAAGTTGTTTCAACGGGTTTTGTAGAATCCACGGTCAATTATGTGATTGCCAAACGGTTTTCTAAAAAGCAGTCCATGCAGTGGACCAGAAAAGGTGCACACTTACTGCTTCAGGTCAGGACAAAGGTTTTGAACAGTGAGTGGGAGGATGTTTTTCGAAAGCGCTTTCCCGATTTCAGGCCGATCAAAATAGTGAAGGATCCTGATATCGTTCAGCATGCGGCATGAATCTCCCGCGGCGGCGTACCGTCACACTTTTTGATGCACTCCATTACAAAACCGGAAAATATGTATATTTCACCAGTTTTGGCCTAACTGACCGAAGGGGCAGCCAACTGGAATTAGTTTGCGTTAACATATTGCCACTTAATACAACAAGAATGCGAGCCTACAAAACTCCTGAATTCGCTTATCTTACAATGAAATTTATTCTTATTTTCTGCTTACTTGTTCAACTTAGTAGACCCTCTTGGGCTCAAGCACCGGCCATTTCAGCTAAGACTCAGCAGCAGATTGATTCCCTATTTGCCCCTTATAACAAACCCGGGTTGCCTGGTTTTTCATTAGGAATTTTCGCCCCCTCGAAAGTGCTACTCAGTAAAGGGTATGGCATGGCAAATTTGGATTACGATTTACCCAACTCTTCAGTCACAGTCTATAATATTGCTTCCCTTTCCAAACAGTTCACCGCAGCTTGTGTCGCCCTGTTAATTCTGCGTGACTCCCTCTCCTTAGACGATCCGGCCGCTAAGTACGTACCCCAGTTAAGCCAGTATGCTGATACGATCCGCATTAAGCATTTAGTGTATATGACCAGCGGTATTCATGAGTACCATCGATTGCCCCGCAAGAATGGCCTCAACTGGAACCTGTATGACTACTTCACCGTAGACACCGCAATCCAAGCATCTTTGAGTCAGCCCAAGCTTGATTTTGTCCCCGGTAGCCAGTGGGCCTATAGTAACGTCAACTACATGCTACTAACTAAAATTGTTGAGAAGGTCAGCGGAAAACGCTTTAGTCAATTTGCCCAAGAGAATTTGTTTATGCCCTTAGGAATGGGCAGCACCCAAGTCAATGACGACGTAACAATGGTAATTCCTAATCGAGCGACGGGGTATATACCACTTACCCCAAGCTTAATCGAGCAGACTCGTCAAGCGGGTTATTATCTACAAGATCGGACAGGATATGCTCAAGTGCACCGAAATGCTCCTCACTATGGGGGTAGTGGCGTATTTACCTCTGTCCATGACTGGTTTCTATGGAATCAGAACTTCTATACTCATAAACTAGGAGGCAAGCGCTTTTACGAGTTGATGCACCAACGGATGCGCTTTGACCATTCCAAAGACAATGATGCATTTGGATTAGTATTTGGCAGTTTTGAAGGGGAAGAAATAGTCTGGTATTCGGGAGGAGACATTGGCTTCAACAGTTACTTCATGCGCTTCCCAAAGCAAGAGTTGACAGTGGTTTGTTTTTCGAATTTCGATTCGGCAGGTCAAGCAGAAAAGTTAGCGCATCAAGTGGGTCATATTTTGATTCAGAACAAGGTGTTAGCTGTGACAAAAGCTAGCATCAAATAACTGTTTCAATTACCCTTTTAGTCATGCATATTTGAACTTTTTGAATAGCCTGCTTATTTACTTTGTTCAAACTTTCTCAGTATTTTCCATTAACATAAAATCAGTTATTAAATAATTCAAGGAATAGTGCAAAATCAGTACTGCTTTTTGACTTGTTCAAGTTTTGTACTTTCTGGAGAGTTTGATAAGAATATGTTTGGGAATTAAATTTAGCATTCTGTCTCGATTCGCTGCAGCATGATCTGAATATTCGCCAAAAGTAGCCAGCCAACCGAAGAAGATACTGTGTGCTCGTAATCTTTGACCGTTCGCCGGAAGAACGGGGTCGCCCGTGCGATTCGTCCAGGCTATGCTCCGCTCCACGACCCACCGCCTGGCCATGGGCACAAAGCCGCGATCAGATTCCGGGCGGGAGGCTTTGGCAAAATCGACGCCCCATCTGGCCAGTTCACGCGCGAAAACACCCCCGTAAGCCCGGTCCCCAAACACCTTCTCCACCCGGTCGCCGTACCAAAGGATGTCGCTTACCAGCGGCAGCGAGGCAGGGCCGTCGGCCTGGTTGGCCGAGTGAACGTCGACGGCCCACAGCCGCCCGCCCGTGTCGACCAACAACTGTCTTTTGCGCCCGTTGACCTTCTTATGCGCGTCGAGACCACGATGTTGGCAGATCATGGGGGCCAGCTTAACGCTTTGGCTGTCAATGCAGAACACCGAAGGGTATGCTTCACGTTTTTCCCGCTTCCGGTCCATCTGGTTCATCTCGCGGTTGATGCGTTCGATCGTGCCGTCGGCCTTCCAGCGGTCAAAGTAATAATAGACAGCCTGCCAGTGCGGGTATTGGCCGGGCAGATTGCGCCACTGGCAGCCCGTGCGCAAAAGCCATAGAATTGCATTCATCACTTGGCGCAAGTCAACTCTGCGTTTGCGATTGAGCGGTAAAAAAGGCGATATTGCAGCCCACTGAGAGTCGGTCAGTTTTTCGAACTGTTTGGTCTTGTCTTTGCATTTTGGTCGATACAAAGATGACACGACTCTCAGTCTTTCTCAATTCCCAAACACGTTCTAAATAGTATTACTTGAATTCAAAAACGCTAATCTGTAACTCTCGATCCACAACGTTCGGATTAGGTAGTAAACTTGATTCTATATATGCCGTTTGTTGCTTGACTCGACCCTGCTCATCAAACTCGTAGGTGTAAGTGGTCACACTGTGGTCGGGCATGATCGGGGCTACACTCGAGAATGACTCAAGAGTTTGCGTAGCCTTCACCACTAGATTACGGCTCGGCCGTCCCCGCAGTACCTTGACCGGGTTAGGTAGCCCAGGCCGGCTCACGTCGTATTCGTACGCGATTGTCAGGCGGCTAACGGCATCCTGATATACCTCCTTAACAATATTGCCTGCCACGATCGTTTGAGTCGTACTGGCCTTGGGACCATCTTGGCGGTATATTAAGTAGCCGTCTTGATCGTAGGTATTTTTCGAAATAACATAGCCCAGCTGAGTTAAGGAATAGGACACGGGCGTAAGCGGAAAGACGCGCAGATTAGTATAGATAAGCTGGTTGTCAGCATATGCAAAAGATTCATCTCCCCATTCGTAGGTATAATCCAGCCGGTCAGGATTGCGAGCGGATACACTCACCAGTCGCTTTTTGTTGTCATAATGATAGACATATTGTTGGCGCGTAATAGGGTAGAATGTAACGCCTTTGTAAGTAAGCGGTAATCCGAAAGCCACGTTAGGTTGGCTGGTTAGCCGATAGCGGGCCGTCACTTGTTTAGTTAACAGCAATTCCTCGGGGTCGTTCGGGTTTAATGCGGGTTCTCGATGACAAGCGGTTAGGAACAAACCGAGCCCCATTAGGAAGCAACAAAGTTGAATTAGACGCATAGAAAGAGATGGTGAAAGAAGTAAGGGTAAAAATAAATAAGCTCTACGAATTTGACGACTACCATTGTGAACAGCTTGTTGTATAAGTATCAATTATGTTAACGAACTACGTAGTCCAGTCTGTTTTGAAAATAGGATCTGGTTGTAGCGTACCTCTAGGATCATACCTCGTTTCCATCGGACCCACGCTTTCTTCCAACCAGTAGCTTGCTCAATGTCTGACCGAAAATCCGAAACAACCTGCCGTTTCAATTTATAATAGATAGCTGGTCGCCATAGAGTAGTATGTATGAGTCCTATCTTCATATTTTTGCTGTTATATATTGGGGTGGTTTAATTTAGCGACACATTTCTGGCCCTAGGCAAATTTAGCATCACAGTCCCAATTTCATTGCCGCATTGTGCTTTACCACCTGCTGGACGCGGTTGTAGCGGTCGATCATCGTGCGGGTGCGATGCTTGGTCTGTTGCATGATCTGCGAGTCGTCGGTCCCGTTGAGCTTGGCGATCGTCACAAAGGATGGCCGTAGCGAGTGGGCCGAGTAATCCTGGCCGAGGTACGTCTTGGTCGTCCGGGCCACCTGCTTCTCCGAGAGGCGATCCTCATTGATCTGCCCGCCCTTGCGAATGCGCACAAACACGGAACCGGCCTGCCCGGGCCAGCAGAGCCATATATGGGGGGGGCGCCCACATACGTACAGAATGTTCCGCTTGGCCTTCACTAAGCGCACCTTGGGACAGTCTATTTAGCTGAATCACTTTCAACCCTGGGGAAGTTTTTCTTTCCTATCAAAGCCCCAGCTTCTTGCCTGCATTGTACTTGCGGATGTCATCGGTGCGGGTGTAGCGCTGAATCATGGCCGAGGTTCTGTGCTTGGTCTGTTGCATGACCTCCAGGTCATCGGCCCCGTTCAGCTTGGCCGCCGTCACGAAGGAAGCACGGAGCGAATGGGCCGAGTACTCAACGCCCAGGTAGTGCTTGACGATGTTGTCCACGCTCTTGTCCGACAGCCTCTCCTCGGTCAGGCGGACCTCGCCGTGCCTGCTGCCTTTGCGAAACCGAACCAGCAGGGGCCCGCTCTGCGGCCGCAGGGCCAGCCACGCCTCCAGCGTCCGGATGGGACAGAGCAGGGGGTCAGCATGAAAGAAGAACGCCTTCTGTTCCACCTCCCCGTACTGGTTGGTCTTGCTGCGGCTCAGGGTGATGATGAGCCCCTGCCGGGAGAAGGCCAGGTCCCCGATATTGAGGGCAACCAGCTCGGAGCGGCGAAAGGCTCCGGTAAAGCCCAGCAGCAGCACGACCTTATCCCGCAGTTCGGTTGGGCTGTCCGGCTTCAGGGACTGGACCAAGGCCCGGAATTCGTCCAGCCCGAAGGCCGGGGCCTGCTTCTGGCGTACGCCCTTCCTTCGCCGGATGCCCTCGAGTACCGCCTGTACCTGTTTGTGGCCGGCAACAAACGGCTCGTCTTTCAGCTCGTGCCATTTCCGCAGGGCCGCCATGCGCCGCTGGATGGTGGCCCACTTGCTGCCGTCGGCCAGGTGCGCCAGGTAGGCCGAGAGGATATCCGCCTCGGTCGGAAAAGCCGCCAGCCCCTGTTGCCGGCACCAGCTGGCGTAGTGGCTCAGGTCGGCCTGGTAAGCCCGCCGGGTGTTGGGGGCCCCCTCCAGACCGGCCTGAACGTACTGGCCTACTTTGTCGGCCAGGCGGACCAGCGCTCCTTTTTCTCCATTGGGACACTCTTGCATCGAAGTACCTATGTTAATTCATCTCAAATATAGCGGAAATATTACTTCCGATAAGTAAACTTTCTCACTTTCATCTCATCACTTGGAAACATTCCACAGGCGCTGATCCAGAATGAGATCCTGCTGCCCAATCACTTCGATCGTAGGATAGAGCGCGTGCCGGGGATGCAGCAAAACATTGTAGGAGATGTCGACCACGGCCGAGGGAACGCCCAGGCCCAGGTCCAGGGGCTCCTGCAGCCACTCGCTGAAAATACGCTGGGTTAGCGGCAGAGCCGTCGGCTCGGCCCACTCGTCGGGCAGCAACTCGGGATAGATCCACCGGATCTCACCCTCGGGTATTTCAAGGGTGAAAACCCGCAGACGGGGCAGCTGATCGTAGGGCACATGGGGAAAATGAACCAGCGTTTCCAGAAGGGCCAATTCGGGTGAGCTTGCCGTGTAGAGAATTCCCTGGCCCGGTGGATTCCAGCGGCCCCCGGCAATTTCCGCCCCCACCACCGAAAGCGGGTCCTGCCAGTAAGGTTCCTTGAGAATACGGTAGAGTTTCATCTAACTGAACACACCCGCCTCCATGCGAATGAAAACATTATCGACCAGCTTGTATCCGGTGATGGTGTCCAACAAGGACAGGGGGGTGGGATAGGACGGCGGTTGGGTAGCCACAGCCGGTCGCTGTTGCAGCCGGGTGCGACGGGCGGCCGCCGCGTTGGTTAAATCGGGCGGGGACTCCTTGGTGCCCATCTCCTGAATGGGAGGGCTACCGTACGGAGTGGAGGGAGCCGCAAAGCCCACTTCGGGCGCAGCCAACTCGGCCAGGGGGGCGCGCAGCCACTGGAAAAAAGCCTCGCGCCTGCCATCGAAAACGGCCAGCCCGTGCTGAAACAGCTTCTCCAGGAGCAGCAGTCGTTCGGAAAGGGGCACGGACAAATCTCCCTGGTGCTGGTTGTACAGGTTACGTTCGGTGACGCCCAGGATGCGGGCCATCTCTTTTTTAGTCAGTCCCCCCAGCGTCGCGATCCGGTCGACTTGGTTGCGGGGCAGCTTACGGCGGGCCTGCAGAATAAGATCGTGGGTGGGGAATCCCCATCCCGATGCGGAGTTGATGTCAAGTGGTGAAGCCATATTTCAAGAAGTTTTGCACGAATATACCTGAAATATTTCATATCCATCTTTCAAAGAGTGGTTTGCCAGCGCAACACTTTCCAGAGGATTTGCTAAAGAATGTGCCAAGTTCAGGATTTAGACATTCGCCTAAGAATTTTATTTTTAAAATCATTACTAGTCAGTGTTGCCGAAAATTCGCAAGGAAAGTGTGCCACTGGATTAGACCGCACGACCACACTCTTTACCAGAGCAAATATCATTACCTTGGATTATTCATAAGTTAACCGGCTTGTCGATCATATCCCAGTAAGCTTTTCTCATCGGCTTTTGCTCATTCATGCCAATCGCCCTATTTCCACTAAAACGTTTCGCACTATTTTTGATTTTACTTGGCTATCGCTTCACGGGATTGGCTGTTTCCGGAGTTTTCTAGAATTGACTGAGATTAGCGAATACGGGATCACTCCATACTTTTTCTTGTACAGCCAATTCTCAGGTCTTCTCATTCAAAAAAAGGAAATTGCCTAAATGAAATTTCTATACGTCCGATAACGTTTAAGCCCCGGCTGAATCGGCCGGGTTGGGATTGGAAATATCATTATCCTTCGATTACTCTTTGCTCACGTGCACCATTCCCTGCCTTCCCTGCGCATCCACAACCTTACTAGGTATATTCCTGTGGGCAAAGTACCCTGCCGGAACTCCATCTCATTCTTACGTTTCCCCGGCGGCTGCTTTTGCGACTGTCATGCCCGACCCGCCACGTCAAACACCTTGAAAGTAGCCGTCCCTGCTGTCGGAGCCAGTACCTGTACCGTCACCTGATCAACCACTTGGGATAGCTTTTAAGCGAAAGTTGCAGGGGGAGTTTTCTACTTTCTGACTTGTAGCTGATTCGGGCATTGCTGCTTCCTCATCTGCCTTGTTGAAGCACATTGTGGCAATTTATGCTTAATCATGATAAATAGATTTTGCCACGTTTATCCCCAAATTGATTTGTCAGCTTGTTTCGAGACGGGGTAAAGTTTAAGTCAAATAATTAAAATGTTCTACTAGTCTGATTTTGAGAGCTGTAAATCAGGACAAACAAAAATAAAAAGGATTTTTTTCAATCCTCTTTCACCCTTTTTACAACTCAAGTCGTCTAAATGTTATAAACGTTATTCTGATTATGACAAATAGGAGGAGAGATCCCATCGCAAAAGCTGATTTAATTTACAGGTATCTCAACGGAGAGCTCACTTATGAGGAGGAAAAGGAACTTAAAAAGTGGGCAGAAGAAGATATAGCCAATCAGCAACTGCTTGAAAGATTGGGAAATGAGGAAAGAATAGCAAATGACCTCCGTTTCTTTTCTTCTGTAGATAAACATACCGCATGGGAAAATCTTACAAGGACGATCAGGGAATCTTCCGTTGAAAGCCCTATGCTGGCTTTAAATTATTGGAGATACGCAGCAGCGGCAATGGTAGTCGGTATTCTCACATTCGTAGTGCTCAAAAATGCGTATAAGGGTGAGGGTTCATATTCTGCGAAGCTGGAGGTGCCTATACAAAACAATGATGTCATGCCTGGTGGAGATAAGGCTACTTTAACATTTTCCGATGGTTCCCAGATCACTCTTGAAGATATGGCCAATGGGACTTTCAGGGAAGAAAGTGGCATTCGTATCAGTAAAAAAGATGGACAGCTTGTCTACGAGATACTGGATCACAAAGGGAAACAGCATATTTCATTCAATACTATTCGTACCCCAATTGGCGGGCAGTATCATGTCATTTTGCCGGATGGTAGCAAGGTTTGGCTCAATTCGGAATCATCATTGCGTTTTCCAACCGCTTTTTCAGGACCCAAAAGGGGAGTAAAACTGACTGGCGAGGGGTACTTTGAAATCGAAAAGAATGAAACGATGCCCTTCGAAGTAGAAGCCCTGAATACTCGCGTGGAAGTACTCGGTACTCACTTCAACCTGATGGCTTATGCAAACGAAGCAGCTTCCAAAACGACCTTGCTTGAAGGTTCGGTGAAGGTAGGCAACGGCCTTGCTACTAGAATAATAACACCTGGTCAGCAGGCAGTCATCAGCGACAAATTTCAAGTCAAAACCATAGATACTGATGAGGTGGTTGCCTGGAAAAACGGTTACTTTCAGTTTGAAAACGAAGATTTAGAAAGCATCCTCCGTCAGCTAAAACGCTGGTATGATGTGGATGTAGAAAATAGTGAACAAATCCCTGATATGCATTTTACGGCTTTCATTTCCCGCAATACTCCCTTATCAAAAGTACTCAAAATGTTAGAATTGTCCGGTGAATTGAAATTCAGAATAGAGGGAAAAAAAATATTCATTCAAAAGAATAAATAAGAATTTTTAAGACCCAAAAAAACCGATAGCGAGGCAACGCTACCGGCGATATCAGGGCCTAAAGATTGATTGTACAGTGCGAACCATAAACCATTTTCAAACCCAAACTTTGTAAAGTTATGAAAAAAAAGCTACGCTACAAAAGTGGCCGAAGACCTTGCCTTATTCCATCCAAATTCTTGTTCATGATGAAATTAAGTGCTCTACTCCTTACAATCGCCTGCATGCAGGTTAGCGCGTCCGCCATTTCGCAGAAAATGTCCCTTTCCGTTAAAAATGCTCCTTTAGAGCAGGTTCTAAAAATCATAAAAAAGCGAAGTGGCTACCAATTTATCTATAATAACGAGCTCCTTAAAAGCGCTAAACCGGTCACGGTAAATATCTCCGATGGATCCATCCAGCAAGTCTTGGAGCAATGCTTTAAGAACCAGCCCCTCTCGTTTGAATTGCTTGAAAAAACGATTGTAGTCAAGCCGAAATTACCTGAGACTTCCACCTCAATTGAGCAGCAGGCGATTAAGCCTGAGGCCCTGGTGGTGCGGGGGAAAGTCACAGACGAGCGGGGCGGCGCCTTGCCCGGAGTAAGTATCCTGATCAAAGGAACCCAGCAAGGAATGTTGACGGATGCTTCAGGAAATTTCAGCATCGAAGTACCCAATGAAAATTCCGTGCTGGTATTCTCATTTGTTGGATTCATTACGCAGGAAATACCCGTTTCCACCAAATCTGTGCTCAATGTAACCTTGAAAGTGGATGAAAAAGCTTTGGAAGAAATAGTGGTGGTAGGCTACGGTACTCGGGCAAAAAGCGATCTTACTGGCGCCATTTCTCAAATCACCGCCGAAGAAATAACTAAACAGAACACCCTCTCTCCCCAAATGGCTATGCAAGGCAAAATGGCGGGCGTATTTGTGAGTAATCCCGGAAGTGACCCCACGGCCAGGCCATCTATTCGAATAAGAGGGGTAAGTACATTGGGTTTTAATGACCCTTTGTATGTCATCGATGGTATCCCCTTAACCGAAGGCGGCGCTGCTTCCTCCTCATCACGTGAACAGGATTTGCGAGGCCCGGTCAATGTGTTTTCCCTCATTAATCCCAATGATATTGAATCCATATCAGTGTTAAAGGATGCCTCTGCTTCCGCGATATACGGAGTTAGAGCATCCAACGGGGTAGTATTGATTACGACCAAAAGAGGTTCCAGCGGTAGAGCCACCGTCAACGTGTCCGCCAACTACGGCGTCCAAAATAATTCAAAGCGCTATAAGATGGCGTCGGTGCAAGAGTATGTAGACTGGAGTATGGACGCAAAAAATGCCAATCCTGCCTATAATCCGGATCAATATTTCTCGCTTTATGACGCATCTTCTCCCAATTATCTGGGCAATAGCCCCGATTACACGGATGAATGGGTAAATTCATCGATTTTAAAAAATGCCAAGGTTCAAGATTTTAATGTATCAATTTCGGGGGGCAATAAGGTATCGACCTACGCCGCTGGCGTTGGATCATCCATGCAGGAGAATGTTTTCAATTCCAATAAATTCACGCGGCATTCCCTTTTTTTTAACTCTGATCACCAACTTACCAAATGGCTGAAAGTCGGGGAATCGTACCGATTTATCTATACCAGGACCGATTCCCATCCGGGCGGTGAGCTAACTACCGCCTATGGCGCGCCATGGCAACCGCTTTACGATGCTGATAATCTATATGGTTTTGCTTCGCCGGGTCGCTCCATTGACGGCACATTCTATTCCTATGGCTACGGCACTGCTACACGTTCAAATTTTCTTGGATTAGCAGATTTGGATATTACCAAAAGAAACATGTTAAGGAATTTGGGAACTGTCTATGCCGAAGTGACACTGCTGCCGGGTCTCAAACTCAAAACTAATTTTAGTTTTGATTATTACAATAATAGTCGGGATTCCTACTCCAATGCCGACCGTGGTGTATTTGAGGTGGCTAGGGCGATCCCCTATCCCGTTTCAACTGGTAATACTTATGGAAGGAGATTGAACGACAATATAAACATCGTTAAAGAGGTCTCGGCTATCTATTCCAATTCCTTTGGCAAACATTCCTTCGATGTAATTTTGAATGGGATGGATCAGAAGGTGCAGTGGAACCTGACACAAATGAGTGTTGATAATCAATCACCCATCACCGATTTTGACCAGCGGAGGATAGAAGAAGGATGGGCCAATACCACAAAAAGCGTTTTTTACGAACGAAATCGGTCCGGGCTTCAAGGATACATGGGTAGGTTAAGCTATAATTTTGATCGGAAACTCTATCTCGATGCCACCGTTAGGCGCGACGGAACTTCCAAATTTGGCCCCGGGTACAAATGGGGTACTTTCCCTTCATTTGCGGCAGCATGGCGGATATCATCCGAAAAGTTTATGGACTTCAAGTGGATGAACGACCTGAAAATTCGGGCGGGTTGGGGCAAATTGGGTAATCAGGAAACCCGGGATTATGCATTTCTGTCCCAAGTCAATATGAACCCCAAAGCCGCTTTCGGCACGGGAGCCAATGGTAATGGTACTATATATGCAGCGTCCACTTTGGGTGATTTCCCGATCGAGGATATGAGTTGGGAGACGGTCACGACCAGCAACATTGGATTTGATGCCCTTTTCCTTAATAGCAAATTGGCGGTCACGCTGGAATATTACAGTAGGCTGACCGACGGCATCCTGCAGACAATCTCTATCCCGAAGGTTATCGGGGTACTTAGCAGTCCGGTGGTCAACCTTGCCCAGGTGACGAATAAAGGAATCGAATTTCAAGTCGGGTACTCCGACGTAGCAGGTCCAGTGTCCTATAACGTTTCTTCCAACTTTACCACCGTAAACAATAAAGTCAAGAAGCTCTACGGGGGCCAGCCTGTGACAAATGGAAACCTCCGGATTGAGCAAGGATACTCGATGAACTACCTGTACGGATACAAAACCCAGGGTCTTTTTCAAACCGCCCAACAAGTGGCAGAGCACCTGGCAGCCGTGACTGATGCCGGATACGATGCTCAGAAATCGCCGGGAGACGTGATCTTCTCGGATCTCAATGGGGCACCGCTGGAAACAGATCCAGAGGGTGCTTATATTAACTATTCCCCCGACGGTAAGATCGACGGATATGACCGAACTTATTTAGGGAAATCGATTCCCGGCTACTATTACGGAATCAATATGGGATTGAAGTTTAAAAACTGGGATACGAATCTAAGTTTCAGGGGTACCGGCGATGTACAGAAAGTGAACACAATCGGAAAGCAGAGTATCTCCGGTTTTGGAAGTCATTTCCTGTCGGCATATCGCGACCGGTGGACGCCTACGAACACTTCCAGTTCTATCCCGAGAGCCGTTCAAAGTGATCCTTCAGGCAACAACCGGATCGCCGACCGCCATGTTGAAGATGCGGGATTTCTGCGTTTTCAGAACTTTCAAATCGGATATAGTTTCCAAAGTTCTTACCTGGAAAGTAAGGGGATGAAGCAATTACGTTGCTACCTCTACGGAAACAATGTTTTTGTTATATCCGGCTACAATGATCTCGATCCGGAAGATATCACCACACCCACCACTTTTGGATTCGGGGTAAACCTTAGTTTTTAATTTTTAGAACGTACCATTATGCGAAATATACAATACTATCTTAGTGCGACACTCATCGCGGTAATGTGTCTGACGGCTTGTAATCCTGACACCATTGACCTTACTCCCATTGGAAATACCGAAGGCGAGTATTTTAAGAACGAAACCCAGATGGAGGAAGCGGTATTCGGCATTTACCAGAAACTTGCTTTCTTCTACGCTTTCAGAGGAGGTCAGAATAATCATTTGTCCCCAATTTGGCTTTTACCGAGCGATGATCTCACTACCTCGGCCAATTATGCCCAGGAAAATTTTGCTTCGCTTAACGGAGGTAACGGTCAGTTAAGCCTTTTTTACGATTTCTCCTATCAATTGATAGCCCGCGCGAATACAGTCCTGCAAAAGATCGAAGAAAACGGAGACTTTGCTTATGTCAAACAACCTGAACTTAAGGATCGCCATAAAGGAGAAGCTCTTTTTCTGAGGTCATATATGTACTTTATGCTTTGGAATGTCTACGGAACCGCACCATTAGTTACCGAACGAATCACCAACCTCGCCAACGCTTACCCGGAAAACTCGAAAGGAACCGAACTTCTGGATCAGGCAATAAAAGATTTGGCTGAAGCAATTTCTCTCTTGCCAGAGAGCTGGCCCACTGCCATGAAAGGAAGAGTCACCAAGAATGCGGCCCGTGGGCTTAGAGGAAAATGTTTGGTATTCAGGGGGTCAGTATCAGGGACAAAATCCGACTTTACCGAAGCAATAGCTGATTTCAATTCTATCAATGGGGTCAAGCTTACTGCAAACTATAATGCCAACTTCAATTCTGCTACTGAGAACAACGAAGAATCACTATTCGAGTATCAGGCAAATTCCTCACCCGGCAATGTGAATCCATTTGTTGGCGGAGCTGGGGGAAATGATGCATTTTCAGTTATAGGAGAAATTGGCGCCTATTTTGGAATGTTCAACCAAAAACCATCCTGGATAGGCAGTTCCTATTTCTATGCAACCCCTTCCATCATCAATGCTTATGAGTCTGGCGATCCCAGAGCAACCTATGTTTTGAAACCAGGGGTGACGACCGGGGCCAACGTAATTAAGTACGTTAAAAACACGTCCTACGCTGCAGGTGGCAATGGCGAAGGAAATGGGGTTACGGTCAATAATCCCCGGATTCTCCGCTACGCGGATGTACTACTACTTAAGGCAGAAGCGATCGTGAGATCCGACGGAAGTCTGGAAGAAGCCATTGGATTGGTCAATAGAGTCAGAGAAAGAGCCCGAAACTCCGTAGAATCAGGTTCCCCATCGCTCGTCCCTGCTAATCGCAGTACTACCGTAACGGATAAGGCCACAGTTTTAGATTGGATTTTCAAAGAACGCCGGATAGAGTTGGCGTTCGAAGAAGGCCATCGCTGGTGGGATTTGCGCCGTCGTCACATTGCCAGGGAAATCGACCTGAACAATTGGGATTTCCAATCCAGACTCCTCAATTTTAAATTCGAGGATCGGCATATTTATTTCCCCTTGCCTGAAAAAGAAGTTGTCGAAAATCCTAACATGAATCAAAACCAGGGATATTAGAGCATCTGTCAGACTTCCTTTCTTTGAAAGAATAGGTAGTATTGATCCACTTCGCAACACCCTTTCTTTGATCCGCTTCCGGTTGTATTGAGGTCCGCCTTTGCTCGGATCTCAAAAATTTACACCCGAACAAGTAGTTCGGAGTCACTACCCCCGTGATATTGGTTTATAAAGTGAAGAAAAGTGGTGGTGGTTTTCACCCGTATTCACTTTATAAACCAAATATTTTGTTCACCAGAACTTAAGTTAGAACTTAATATGAAAAAGAGAATTTTAACGGCAAGTTTGGGGCTGACAATACTAGCCCTGTCCTTGCTTGAATGCAAATCCGATATACAAACGCCTGCCCCTGAGGAAAATCCCGCGGATCTCCTGCCGCTCGCCACTATCAAAATAGATGCTAGCCAGAAATACCAGACAATAGACGGTTTTGGTTTTTTTGGGGCACAGGATGTATGGTGGGGAAATGCTTCCAACCTGTGGAGTGAGGCATGGGGAGACAAAGTAATCTCGGATTTAGGCATAACCATATGGAGAAATGAAATTTACCCCCCCGCAACACCGGGCGTCAATCAAGATGGGAATTGGGCTAAACAATTACCGGTAGTTCGTGGTATGAAAGCCAAGGCAGACCAGTATAACGTTCCGCTCAAATTCGTGGCGACGGTATGGAGTCCACCAGCAGACATGAAATGGGCCGCAACATTTTCATGGGCGGGTGACGAAGATGCCAAGCGTTGGAAAGATCCGTCCGTTTCCACTAAAAATGGTGGTACACTGAACCCCAATATGTATAGTGAATTTGCAGATTACCTAAAAAATCACATACAACTTTACAAAGACGAAGGAATAGATTTATACGGATTGAGCCTGCAAAATGAACCGGCCTTTAAGCAGACTTTTAATTCGTGTACCTATACGGTAGATTGGTATAACGAGCTGATAAGTAACACTGTACCTAGCATTAAAGCCGCATTTCCTTCTATCAAGATATTTGGCTCCGAGAATATGCTTGCCACAGAAGGGAAAGACAAAAACCTACCTTGGTTTTATCATACGTCCCTTAAGGGTAATGTACAAGCTACGGCAAATGTGGATATTCTTGCTGTGCATGGTTACAATGACGGCGTTTTGCCAACCTCAGGCGCAGAATTGGTGAAAATGTGGAATAACCATACCCAGCATTTTGCCATTCCCATGAAAAAAAAGGTTTGGATGAGCGAGACATCCGGCTATGTCGATAAGTGGAATATCACGAATGGAAAGCCTGGGGCGATGAGTCTAGGGTTGGACATCCTCACGGCTCTCAACTATGGCAACGCAAGTGCCTGGATATGGTGGCAGGGAAGCCAAAGGGATGGCATTGGTGAGTATAACTTGATGAATGGGACCACTCCCGGTAATAAATATTTTGTTTCTAAACATTTTTACCGGTTCATCAGGCCCGGTGCCGTGCGCATAGAGGCAAAGTTCGCCACAGAAATGGATGACCTGTTTGTAACTGCGTATGAAAATGTCGAAAAGAAGACTAACACAATTGTCATCATCAATCCTGGTGAGGCACGAGCCATTGCATTGCAGGGGCATATTTTACTTGCTGAATATACCATGTACAGAAGTAGTGCAGCAGGTAACGAGAAATGCAGCCTAATCGAAACTATAAAACCGGGAAGTGAAAATCGGTTTGTAATGCCTGAAAATTCAATAGTTACGTTACAGGCTGGAGGTAATCCCTTGTAATATTTATAGTGGTTTCGAAATTGTCATTTGTTTAATCTTTCTAGAAAATTATATTCCGATCGGAATGTAATTTTCTAGAAATCCGGTTAGAGCTCACATATGATAAGGACAGTGTTGATGGGATTTGTGTCGTCGTCACATAGAATAGGAAAATGATTTGACAAATTGGAATTCTCAATCCAAGCACATCAATATTAAATTAAAAGTTCGGTATGTCTATTTCCCATTATCTTAATAAGGGTTTGTCGAAAATCCTAATATGAATCGAAACAAAGGATACTAACCTTGCAAGTTTAAATCCTGCCGTTATTATTTCTCATATTGAAAGATCTAAATAAAATAATCGGAAAAATTCCTCGCCGAATCATACCTGCCCGCAAGAAATAATTTAGAAATTATTGGCTAATGAACTGACTTTTCAGAACCGGCCGTCCGCGCAGTTGAAGATCTGTGGTGAACTACATTAATCCACAACTACCTCATATGCCTATCAAGAGAGTCGTATAGGGTGAGACACTTAAATTTTACCGCGAAGAGATTCCACCTTCTATTAGCGCCAGGAAGTCCAGAATCCAATGTGGCGACTGCTACCGCATTGTGGTAGTAAGAATTGTCTGGCTCGGGCTCAAACACTGGCACCGACCCAAAAAATAAAGGTTAAACGGTTAAGGTAGAGGGTCCTATATTGTTGTCTAAAAGCACAATCTGCATAAACAGTTATTGAACTTTTCTTGCTTGCTATACCTCAATTTGCGCGAAGTGAATTGTTATCATTTCGACAAAAATTTGTACTTTGCCGAAATATACTCAATTCAAAGTAATGCATCAATTAGGATATTGATTCCGGTATCCGAAATTAGGAGCAAGTATGAATTCATTAAACCAAACACCGGCAAATGACCTAGCTTTCAAATCTGTATTTGATGAGAGCTATTCTGGTTTATTGTATTTTTCCAATAACCTAATTGGGGACAAGGCAGAGGCGGAGGATATCGTGCAAAACGCGTTTATAACCTATTGGAAACGCAAGGATGCGATTGGCAGCGAATCACAAGTTATTAAGAGTTTCTTGTACACAACAGTAAGAAACTCTTGCCTGGATTTACTCAAGCATAGATTGGTGATTCGTAAGTTTCGAGATCAGCTCGAAAGGAATCCAATGGAGGAGAACCTGATAGAGAATCAAATAATTTATGCGGAAGTACTATCGGAGCTTTTTGGAGCTATTGAAAAATTACCAGCAGGCAGCAGAAAGGTACTGGAGATGAGTTATCTGCAAGGAAAGAAAAATTACGAAATTTCTGAAGAATTGGGGCTGTCCGTGAATACCATCAAAACCCAAAAACAGCGTGCACTTCGGCTACTTAGATCAAAATTAGCTCCATCAACATTTGTTCTTTTACTCTTGATGGATTGCCCTGAATTAATTTAACATAATAGGGATGAATTTTACGTGAGCCATACGATATGATTTATTATTAAACACTGCATCAACGTTCCACCACCACAGGCGAAAACCTTTTTTTCTGCGGGTCACACCAATAAATACCAATAACTTGGACAGTATTTGTTCAGTTCTGCATTTCGTTCTCCGGGTAAAGGTACTTTACCGCCCGGCGTTGGTCCTGGTCATCCTGGGCTTTTACCAGCCCAGGCTTTTCTTTCTACTCTTGTAAATTCCTCCATGTTTATCCGGCACAAAATTTACGTTCTCATATTCCGTATAACGAAATCTCAGCGTCATCATGAAGACGGGATGATTTTGCTTTAAGATTTTTACTTCCGATAATGTACAGTTATCGGAAGTAACTATTATAAATCAAAACCATCTTCATTCCAAGGTTTATAAAGGTCGTTCCTTTTTTAATGAACGGCAATTCTGGGATGGCACTGAGAATTACCTGTAAGAAATTTTCCGGTGCCTCATGGTGTACACACAAATCTCAGCTCTTTAATACATGCCGTATTGACTCTCTGCGAAGTTTACATTCTTAATGTTGGTCTTATACAATTAGAAGAAAGGTTGCTCACCAAAGCCAGTAGTCCAATAGCTGGGCTTAATTCACCAACTCATTCTGCTTGATGAAATCATGAAAGCTCGATATAATCTCGCTGCTATTTTTTCCCTTTTACGGTATTTTCACCTATTAGATGCCACCTAATCAATTTACCTATTATTAAAATGTCACTCAATCAGAATAATCATTAGATTAAACTAACCACTGGCTATTGACTACGATGTTCATATTTCTTGTAGATCGAGCTATGAGATATTGATTTACCCGCTTAATTGATTGGTGAGTTTATAAATACTTACCATTCGATAAATTTAAAAAGCAAAAAAGTCTTTCTTACAGATGATTCGCATAACTTGGAGAGTTAAACAAGCATGAGGTACGTGTGGAAGATATGATTATGCTCAATACAATGGTTCACTACCATGGCAGCTACACACACTCTTTTATTTACCGCGCTTGCGTTGTTGACCGGGTACTCCTTTCAATATGAGGTTTGTTCTAAACCACTATCCACACCAGTACTAAATCAATACTCCGATCCCACCCAAAGCCATACCTTCGCATCGATACAAAAGCTAACCGAAGGAAACTGGCGGAAAGTGGTTTCTCCGAATTTTGGCCGTCGAGGCGGTTACGGTTGGGTCAAGTTCGCGTTTACCAGCCGGGAAGATCAGATTTTGTGGCTGGAAATTCAAAGCCACTTCATCGATACTGCGGCAGTTTATCTAATAGAAGCGAAACTGCCATCCTTAGCGTCATCAGCCAACGCTATCGACGAAAAACTGTCCGGCACAGTTGATACGTTGGGCTACGAACGCCAGCCGGTGCTACACCGCTACTTTCTGCACGCGCTGCATTTGCAGAAAGGCAAGGTTTACACAGTTTATGTCCGTGGCCACGTCTTGCCGCCGGAAGAGCTTAAAATGCCGATTCATCTCTGGAAACCCGCTGAATTTTTGGAACACAGCCGCCGTGAAAACTGGGGTTGGGCCTTATTTATCGGCATTATCCTGGTGACTGTCTCCTTTAGCCTGGCCAATTTCGCTATGCAGCGGCCCGGTCACATCTACCTGTATTTTGCGGGATACGTGGCTTTTGTGAGCGTCTATGCCATCTTCAACGACGGCTGGTGCGTATTCATGCCCGACTTTATGAGGCCCTTGGATCGCACCACGGTTCTGGGACACTGGATCAATGGGGGGCTGGGGTTCCTGCTGCTTTTCAGCCGACGGTTCCTGGCCATCGATTCCGTCCGGGGCGGTGGCTTGCTTTCGTTCAATCCCCTTTGGATAACTTTGGCCGTCGAGGTCTGCGTAGTGGCCGCTCACCTGGGCGAATGGTGGGGTAATATTTTGCTTTTCCGGCTGGCCCACGGGCTGGGCTACACGCTATTGTTCGGGTACCTGATCCTCTGGGTCAGCTACCTGGCCGACGCGATCCGCCGGGGCTTCAAACCCGTGTGGCTGCACATGGCCAGTGTACTCACCCTGGTGGGCTTTCTTTGTTTCAATGTGCTGATCGAGAACGCGGGCTGGCTGGACGCCCACATACCCGATATGCTGGTGCTGCGGGTGGCCCTGGTCGTGGACATCGGCTTTATCCTCATTAGCTGGGTGTATCGGCAAAAAGTGATCGACCAGGAAAGCCGGGCACTCTCGCTCGAAAACCTAGCCCACCAGCAGGCGGTGGCGGAGGCCATCCAGCGTCAGCAAGCGGAGGCCATCAGGGTGATGGGCTTGGAGAAAGAAAACCAACAACAACGGATGCGCCTGGCCCGCGACCTGCACGACGGCATCGGGTCCGAACTGGCCCACATCATCAACCGGCTCGACATTCTTGCTTTCAGCTCCGAACAGCCCCAATCGCTGTTGTCGCTGGGGGAGTTCACCAGGGCTACTAACCAAAACCTGCGCGATACGCTCTGGATCCTCAACCAGCCGCATATTTCGGCCCGGCAATGGCAGGATCGCCTGCTTTTCTGGCTGAGTAAAATCTGGGAGGACCGCGAGCAGCCTCGGCTCCTGACCCACCTTACGGCCCCCGACGAACTGAGTCTGAGCCCGTCGGTTGCTAACGGGGCTTTTCGGATTGCCCAGGAAGCGGTGAACAACGCCCTGAAATACGCCAACAGCCACACCATCAGGGTGTGCCTGACCATTGAGGGCAACCTGTTGCAACTCAGCATTTCGGACGATGGCGGTGGGTTCGACACCAGCCTCGCAGGTACGGGCTATGGCCTGCCGGGAATGCACCATCGCGCCCGCGAACTGGACGGATGCTGCCAGGTGCACTCCGATGAAACGGGCACTTCTGTGAAAGTCAGCTTACCCCTGGAATGAAAATACGTCAACTGACGTATTTTTCGGTAACGCCCGGTGTGTGAAATTTGAAAAAAATCAATTCAAATGGCGATCACAATCGGAATCGTGGAAGACAAGCCGGAACTGGCGGCCAGTATCGCGGAGAAACTGTCGCTGAGCGAAGACCTGGCGGTGGTACTCAAGGCACGGGAGGGTGGGGATCTTTTGCAAAAAATGCGCAGCGGGAATATACCGAACGTTCTGCTGATGGACATCCAGATGAACGGCATGGACGGCATCACGGCCACGCGGGAGGTCAAGCAACTGTACCCGCAGGTGCGAATCATCATGCAGACCGTTTTTGACGATGACCAGCGGCTATTCGAGGCCATCCGGGCCGGGGCGTCGGGCTACCTGCTCAAGGACGAAAAGCCCGCCCGGATGGTCAACGCCATTGCTGAAGTGATGGAGGGAGGCTCGCCACTTTCCCCTAGCATGGCGACCAAGGCTTTGAACTTACTGCGGGAAAGAAAAGAGGAAAACCCCCTGGACACCAGTACGCTGACCAACCGCGAGATGGATGTGCTGCAATATTTGCAAAAAGGCTGGCGGGTGAAGCAAATTGCCGAAAAACTGTTCATCTCCGAAAAAACCGTGCGCAAGCACCTCGAACACATCTACGAGAAACTCCAAATTAACGACAGTCGCCTACTCATCAAAAATGGCGGCAACAACGGCTGATGACGCGGCGTAGCCCTATTACTCTTGGCTTTTGGCCTCCATTTTCAGACGGTTCAGTTTCTCTTCCATCCCTTCGTTTTCCTGCGCCAACTGGCGGGTTTCCGCGCTGATGGTGAGGTATCGCCGCTGCAAGGCCGCTAAGGTGGTGTCGGCCCGGCGGCTGCGTTCGATTTCGGCGACGCGTTCCTGGTAGTTTTGCAGCACCGCCCGGGCAGCCGGGCGCGGGTAGGTCGCCTTCTGCTGGCCGATCCATTCGTAAAACGCCAGCATCGAGCGTTGGCTCACCCGTGGCTTGGCCTGAATCTGCGCCGTGAGTTCGTTGGCTTCGCGGGTGCGCCGCAAAAAAGCCTGGATTTCTTCGGTGTCCTGCAGCTGCGCCCGCCGCTGGATGGCGGGAATCTGCATGAATGCCCAAAAACAGTAAAAAGCACCCGCCAGTAGGAACGAGGCGTAAGCCAGGGCAAAGCGGCGAATCATCTGGCGGCGGACGGTGAGGTTTTCGGCCTGCATAATAAAGGGTAAGCAAAAGGGCGTTAGAGATTGAACATTGCGCTCTCGATCATCATTTTACGGGTTTTCAATTCTTCCTTTTTCATTTCTTCGGCTTTGATAGCCTCCCGCAGCCGCTCAGCCTCGGCCAACTCCGCCGACTGGCTCCGGTAGGTTTCTCGCAGCAGCCGGATGCGTTGGCGGTAGTTGGCAATGACCTGGCCCGACAGGTCGGCCAAGATGCTGTCCGGGGCGTACCGCCGCAAAAAAGCGTCGCGGTTTCTCTCCCAGGCCACATTCACCTCCGCCGTAGCCCGTACGTCTTGAATCAAAACCGCCTTTTGCAGACTTTGAT
>CAZCOG010000064.1:0-26673 GCA_964500445.1 uncultured Persicitalea sp.
TACTGCTATAATACCACTTGTAGTTCTCAAACTCATCAAAACAAGATCATCTTTATCAAGGTTTTTTAAAGTATTTTTAATAAACTATACTTTAATAAGATAAGGGGGGATTCGTTTGTTTTTTAGCACATTTTTGTGATGAAGGAGGGAAAGAACAACTATGGAGAAATAAGAGGATTGACACATTTTCTTGACTAAATCTGCTCAAATTATCTTAAAAAATTAAAGTGTTATGCTAACATACTTCTATATTTGTATGTTTATATGGCAATCGTACTAATTATTAACCTAAAAAACCTATGAAAAAAGTTCTTCTCTCAGGTTGGCAAAAACAAAGGCCTGACCATTTTCCACAACGAGCAGCTCTTCTGGCGCTTCTCTCATTTTTTTTCTCCTACATTGCCTTTGCCCAGGATATCGCAGTTTCAGGTAAAGTGACCGATGCCGGAGGCAGCGGCCTGCCCGGCGTGACCATACAAGTGAAAGGAACCACGGTTGGAACTACCTCCGATACTAATGGCGGCTTTAGTGTAGCCAATGTACCGTCAAACGGTACACTTGTTTTTAGCTTCGTCGGTATGAAAGCCCAGGAAGTGGAAGTCAACGGCCGTTCATCGATCAACGTGACCATGGTTGAAGATGCTTCCGCGCTTGAGGAGGTAGTAGTAATCGGGTATGGTACTGTCAAGAAAAAGGACGCGACCGGAGCGGTGGCGGCTATTGGAGCAAAAGACTTTAATAAAGGCGTCATCACGTCAACTGAGCAGCTATTGCAAGGCCGTGTGGCTGGCGTAGCTATCACGCAAAGTAGCGGCGAACCCGGCAGCGGGATCAACGTCCGTATTCGCGGAACGTCCTCGGTTCGTGGGGGTAATGGTCCTCTCTTTGTTGTGGACGGAGTTCCATTGGCAGGCAACGATGTATCAGCGGGTGGTAGCAATGGCGGATTGGGAAATACTTCAGCCCGTAACCCGCTTAACTTCCTGAATCCTGACGATATTGCCAGCATGGACATCTTAAAGGATGCGTCGGCAACGGCCATCTATGGTGCTCGGGGTGCGAATGGTGTCGTGCTTATCACGACCAAAAAAGGAAGAGGCCAGGGGTCAGTTGATTATTCGTACTCTTTGGGACTCAGTACTATAACCAAAAAGTATGATTTATTAAGTCCCGAAGCCTATGTGGCAGCGGGAGGTACTGACAATGGAGCAAGAACCGATTGGCAGGATGAAGTATTCCGTACTGCCAAGACCAACCAGCATAATTTGTCGTTCAGCGGTGGTGGAAACGGGGGTAACTACCGTTTTTCAATGGGGTACTTCGACCAGGAAGGGATCATTCAAAGCTCTGGAATCAAGCGCTTTTCCGGTTCTTTTAGCGGTGGCAAGAAATTTATCAATGACAAACTAACGGTTGGAGCAAGCGTTAACTTCGCCAAAACCACCGACATGGGAGTTCCCGTAACTGAAAACAGTGGATTTGAAGGCGACCTGCTGGCGGCAGTACTTAAATCTAACCCTACCAACCCGGTGTATCAGCAAGATGGTGTGACGCCCCGGCAGACTACCTCGGTGGAGCCTAATCCTATCGCGATCATTAAATACAGCCGTGACTTTACCAATACCCTCCGGGTTTTGGGCAACATCAATGCCGAATACGAAATACTGGAAGGCTTGAAATTCAAGACGGTTCTGGGTATCGACCAGTCTATGTCAGCTCGTAAATCTGCCTTCTCACCCTTGCTGGTGGCGGCTGATATTGACAAAAACGGCCAATTGTACCTGCGGGATATCGAAGTTGAGAACCGCCTGATGGAAAACTACTTTACGTATAATAAGCAGTTTGGAAAGGTATCATTCGATGGTCTGTTGGGTTATTCTTATCAAAGCTTTAATTACTATTCGAAGAACTCTCAGGCTACCAACTTCCGGGTAAATGACCTGGACCTGATGATCAACAATATTTCCTCGGCCGATAATTCAAATGGAAAAGGAAGTATTATTCAGGGGTCCAGCGCCACTCTCGACGAATTGCAGTCGTACTTTGGCCGGGTGAACGTCGGTATCAACGACCGCTATTTGCTCACAGCTACACTCCGGGCTGACGGATCGACCCGATTTGGCCCTGGTAACAAGTATGGGTACTTCCCGTCTTTCGCCGCTAAATGGCGCTTGATCGAAGAAGATTTTGTTCCCAAGAACGTCTTTTCGGACTTAGGACTACGCGTTGGCTTTGGTATCACGGGTAATCAGGAAATTCCCCACAACCTGTACACTGAGCGGCAGCGTTACGGCGGAGCAGGTATCAGCAGCGGTGGTACGAACATTGACAATGGAGGTTTGGGATCGGTAGCATTCCCTAACCCGAACTTGAAGTGGGAGTCGACTGCCCAGCTGAACATAGGGCTGGATTATGCTTTCCTGAACAACCGCGTGTCGGGTTCTTTGGAATATTACCGGAAGAATACCAACGATCTGTTAATCCAGATTACTTCGGCCCAACCTGCTATTTCGCCCTTCGTATGGTCTAACCTGGATGCTGACATTATCAACCAGGGCTTTGAGATCAGCGTCAACGGCATCGTAGCCGACAAAAATGATTTCGGCTTCGAGGTCAATGCCAATGCCGCTTTTAACAAAAACATTGTAGAGAACTTGCTCGGTACGTACGATACAGGTACCATCAACGGGCAGGGGTTAACGGGTGCTTTTGCCCAGCGTATCGCCAGTGGCCAGCCACTGTACGCTTTCTTCCTGCGGGAGTTTGGCGGCTACGATGAGTCAGGCAATTCGATTTACACAGGAGGTGACTTCCAGCGCTTCCTCGATGGTAAGAGTCCGCTTCCCAAAGTAACGGGTGGCCTGACACTGAACTTCCGTTACAAGCGCTTTGATCTGAGTACTTTCTTTAATGGCGTATTTGGTAATTACATTTATAATAACACGGCCAATGCATTCTTCACCAGAGGCTCGCTTGCTAATGGCCGGAACGTCACTACCGACGTAGCGACCAGTGATGAGGGCCCGCTTAATGCGCCCGACGTGTCGACGCGCTTCCTGGAAAAAGGCGATTTCGTTCGTTTACAAAACCTTAACCTGAGTTATCGGTTAAATACTGGTGAGAGCGCCTTCCGCAATGTACGTCTGTTTATCACTGGTCAGAATCTGCTGCTGTTCACAAAATATAGCGGCCAGGATCCAGAAGTGAACACAAATAAGGCTATCGGAGGTATTCCATCCCTGGGTATTGATTACACGTCATATCCCCGTTCACGTACTTTTACTTTCGGTGCCAGCGTATCATTCTAAAACCATAACCGATATCAAAATGAAAAAGACATATTATAAATTAGTGTTCAGCGGCATCGTTGGGGCTTTTGTCCTGGCATCCTGCACCGACCTCGCGGTAAACGAGAAAGACTCGATCGTAATCGAATCGAGTGGGGATGGCTTTACGGCTGGTAATCCCACAGAATTGCTCAACGCCCTGTACAATGGCTTGGGATTCTATAACGACCAGGCCAACCTTTACTCTCTGGGGCAGCATACTTCCGGTGAAATGATTCCACCCACTCGCGGAGTAGACTGGGGCGATAATGGCGTTTGGCGTACCCTTCATGCCCATACCTGGGATGCCACGCACCCCCAAATTCTGAATGCCTGGAACACACTCAACCAAAACAGCTATCGCTGTGAGCAGCTACTGGCGTCTAATCCCAGCCCCGTTCAGGCTGCCGAAGCGAAGGCGTTACGCGCACTTTTTATGCATCACGTAATGGATCTTTGGGGGCAGGTACCGCGCCGTACTGTGGATCAGGGAGTAGAAGAGCTTCCAAACGTAATGACGCGGTCAGAAGCATTCGATTTTATCGTGAAGGACCTGGAAGAGGCGCTGCCCAATCTTCCCAAGCTTGGCCCGGCTCCCATCAACGCCCGCGCTTCCAAAGCAATGGCCAATACGTTGCTGGCGCGCCTTTATCTTAATAAAGCAGTCTATAAATCGGCTCAGCCTGAAGGTCCTTATACCTTCGATAAAGCCGATATGGACAAGGTTGTGCAGTACTGCAACGCAGTAGCGGCAGATGGATTCGCGCTGGATCCTGACTTTTACAATCCTTTTACCGCAGGTCTTTCCACGGATAAGATTTTTACCGATTTGCAGGGTACTCCTCGTAACCGATGGATGATGACCCTGCACTACGACCAGGGTGGTATTCCCATAGAAAGGGATGGGCCTTGGAATGGCTTCGCTACCCTAGCGGAGTTCTATGAAAGGTTTGAAACAAATGATGAGCGTCGCCACAAAGAAGTTGGCTTCAATACGGGATATGGTGGTATCAACAAAGGTTTCTTAATTGGCCAGCAGTTTCGTGAGGATAAGACGCCAATTATTGACTCTCGTTCAAAAGAGCCCTTAGTTTTCACCAAGGACGTGCCTTTGGCGGGTGCAGCTACCAACAAAGGAATTCGGGCGATAAAGTACCATCCCGCCGACTTCGGTAAGTACTTGATTCTGCGCTATTCCGATGTTTACCTGATGAAGGCCGAAGCCATGATGCGTGGCGGCGATACTGCCGGAGCTTTGAAAATGGTTAACGATCTGCGCGCAATGCGTAAAGCCAGTACTCTGGCTACGCTCAACGAAGAGGCCATGTGGAAAGAGCGTGGCTACGAGTTATACTGGGAGGGAATTGCCCGCACGGATGAAGTGCGTTTCGGAAAATTCAATCGTCAGTACCAGGATATCGTAAACCTGGAACCCTATACAGTGCTGTATCCAATTCCATCAACAGCTATTGCTTCAAATACTAATTTGACGCAGAATCCCGGGTATTGATTGTTTCATTAATTCGTGGGAATGCCCGAACGCCTCGTTCCGGGCATTCCCTTTTTTATTTAATTATATTTGATGAAAATACTTTCCGGTTGGATTGCCATTTTCTTCGTGCTTTTAGTTTCGTGTGATGGACCCGGAGATAAGGATCATAAGGAAATAGAAGTACTGAAGCAGAAGCTTGATTCGCTTGAAGCTGATCAGGCCACAATGAAAATCTTGGTAGGTAATAAGGATTTCTACCCGGAAAAGCTACCTTTCAAAACAAACATACTGCTTAAGCCCCAGTCATTCAAAATGGGATTTTTGAATAAAGAAGGCAGCAACGTCGAAATGGAACTGATCCGGGAGAATTGGTTTATCCGGAAGCCCATATCGTTTTCCCTCTCCAATGGAGCAATGGGTGAAGCTGGGGGAGATCCGGTAATTATGATGATTGGTAAGCTGACCGACAAGGTGGCTTTACAAGGCGAAGGTTACCTTTTGGTAAACGGAAAAATTGAAATCCCGGAGTTGAGCCGACAATTGGTTACCATCGTTTTTGAAGGAAATTTAATAAAACCTGGCCAGGCCAGCACTGTCGAGAACTACATTCCGGTCAAGGGATGGATCGTGGTGAAGGAGCCGGACTTTTCCGATGGCAATTCAGCCGAATTATTAAAGAAGATTAATGAAAAGTAATTTATTTATTCTTGTTTTATTCTTCCTGCTAACTGCCTGCGGTAAGCGAAACGAACCACTTTTTGTTCAGATGGAAGGGGCTGAAACAGGTATTTTATTTCAGAATACAGTCAAAAATACCGAAGACTTCAACATTTTCAGCTACCGCAATTTCTATAACGGTGGCGGCGTTGCGGTGGGTGATGTAAATAACGACGGATTGCCCGATGTGTTCTTTACCGCCAATATGGGCGCTAATAAGCTGTATGTTAACAAAGGCAAAAAGGAAAATTCGTGGTTGAGCTTTGAAGACATTACCGACAAGGCAGGTGTGGCTGATAGTACCCGCTGGTCGGCTGGCGTGGTGATGGTGGATATTAACGCCGATGGCTGGCTGGACATTTATGTATGCAATGCGGGGTATCAAAAAGGAATAGGGCAGGAGAACACACTCTACATCAATAACCAGGATTTGACCTTTACCGAAAGTGCCGCCGAGTACGGCCTGGCCGACAACGGTTATACTACCCACGCCGCGTTTTTTGACTACGACCTGGATGGTGACCTGGACGTGTACGTACTGAACAATAGCTTTATTCCCGTCAGCTCGCTCAATAATTCCAATGAGCGCAACCGCCGGGCTGCCGACTGGGATGTACCCGAGCTGTTCAAAGGTGGCGGGGACAAACTCTACCGCAACGATAGCCGTCCGGCATCAGCCGGACAGAAATTCGCCCCAAAATTCACCGATGTGACAGAACAGGCCGGGATTTACAGTAGTCTGATTGGCTTCGGCCTTGGCATCACAGTGGGCGATGTCAACGACGATAACTATCCTGACCTGTACGTTTCCAACGATTTTTTTGAAAAAGATTACCTCTACATAAATCAGCGCGACGGTACCTTTCGGGAAGAACTTGAAAGCCGGATGGGCCACAGTAGCATGGCCTCAATGGGCGCCGATCTGGCTGACATCAACAACGATGGTGAACCGGAGATTTTCGTTACCGACATGCTGCCGCGTGACGATTATCGACTCAAAACTACCACGACCTTTGAGAATCACTACGTCCACAACATGAAGGCTAAGCGTGGCTTGTATCAGCAGTTTACCCAAAATACGCTTCAACTCAACAACCAGGACGGGACGTTCAGCGAAATCGCCGCCTTTGCAGGTGTCCAGGCGAGTGACTGGAGTTGGGGAGCCCTAATGTTCGACGCTGACAACGATGCCAAGACTGACATTTACGTTTGCAACGGTATTTTTCACGATGTCATCAATCAGGATTTTATTGATTTTTTTGCCAACGAGGTCAATCAGAGAATGGTACTTTCGGGTGAGAAGGAAAAATTCGACAAGATCATCGGGCAGATGCCTTCGACGCCCGTACCGAACAACTTTTTTCATAACGAAGGTCATCTGAAATTTGCGGAAAGGGGTAAAGACTTTGGTCTGGGTACTCCTTCGTTTTCTAACGGAGCTGCTTACGCTGACCTAGATAACGATGGGGATCTGGATTTGGTGGTCAATAATCTGAACCAGCCCGCTTTTGTATACCAGAATAAAGCCAGTGAACTGCCAAAACCCAAGAATTTTATCAAAATTATCCTCGAAGGCGAAGGTCAAAATACCAAAGCTATCGGAGCAAAAGTGGAGCTATTCTGCGGAGATCAGATCATTAGCCGCCAGCAAAATCCCGCCCGTGGATTTCAGTCCAGTACCGAGTATGTACTTACGTTCGGGTTAGATGATTTTGCGCAGATTGACTCACTGCGAATTATTTATCCAAATCGAAAGATGACGGTAATGCAGAATGTAAAGCCAAATCGAACTTTACAATTGGCCCAACGCGACGCCGTCAGGGATATTCCCCCGCCTGCCACGCTGCCGAAGACTTTATTCAGGCAGGCAGAAGTACCTTTCGAACTACCCATTGAAAATGATTACGAAGATTTTTATGGCGAGAAAAATATTCCGGTGAAACTTTCTGCCGAGGGGCCAAAGGCTGCCGTTGGTGATGTAAACGGCGATGGACTGGAAGACGTTTTCATCTGCGGAGCAAAAGATCAGCCCGGGCAGTTGTATCTGCAGAAGGCGGGGCAGTTCGTCGCAACACGGCAGGCAGTGATGGAACGTTTCGCTCGCTTCGAGGACACAGCGTGTACTTTCTTTGATGCTGACGGTGATGGCGACCTCGACCTTTACGTAGGTTCGGGAGGGAATGAATACCAAACCGGGGCGCAGGAACTGATGGATCGGCTTTATGCCAATGATGGCAGGGGTAATTTTAGCATCGGATCGCTCAAACTACCTAATCACTCAATGAATACGGCCGTAGCCAGACCTTATGATTTTGACGGCGATGGCGACCTCGACCTATTTGTCGGTAGTCGCAGTTACCCGAAACAGTACGGTCTCACTCCGCCAAGCTATTTGTACGAGAACGACGGTCAAGGCAAATTCAAGGACATCAGTCCTCTTTTTGGCGATAAATTGGCGTTGGGGATGGTACGTGATGCTGCCTGGATCGACCTAACCGGGCAAGGAAAGAAAGTACTGGTCGTCGCGGGTGATTGGATGGCTCCCGTGGCACTCCTCGTTCAGAAGAATAAAGTGGAGCACATTTCCCTAGGCCTGGAAAATTTGTCAGGTTTTTGGGGCAGTATTGCTTTTGCTGACCTGGACAATGATCAGGATGTAGATTTGGTTTTGGGAAATATCGGCGAAAATTTCGGATTGACTATCGATCAGAATAGCCCGATGAAAATTTATCTGGGAGATTTTGATAAAAATCAAACTCTGGATAAAGTATTGACCAAAACGTATCAGGGGCAGGACGTGCCGGTATTTCTCAAGCGGGAGCTCATGGAGCAATTTCCGTATCTGAAAGCCAAAAATTTAAAGCACTCCGAATTCGCCCAACGTACACTTGCTGATTTGTTTAGTTCAGAAATCCTGAATGAGGCTCAGGTAAAACAGGTAAACTACCTGAAATCCATCGTTGCCGTCAACGACGGTAAGGGAAATTTTACGGTTCAGGAACTACCCGTAGAAGCGCAGATAAGTTGTGTCAATGCTCTGGCTATCGAGGACGTGAACCACGACGGACTGCCGGATATTCTGGCGGGCGGGAATTCCTACAACTTCATTCCGCAGCTAGGGCGGCTCGATGCCAGTCGGGGCATGGTACTACTCAATACCAAAAATAATCGATTCAAAGCCCTGAGTCCGGCCGCCTCGGGTATCGATGTTCCGGGGGAATTGAAACAAATCGTCCCACTTCAACTCAAGAATTCCAGCGGTCTGTTATTCCTGGTCAACGGTAAAAAACCGAGTGTTTTTGTTAACAATCAACCGCTTCAATGATGTCCTGGCTCAAACACTTTTCCTGGATATTTCTGGTATGGCTGCTGGCCTGCCATTCGGGGCCTGAACCCATGTTTCGGTTGATGAAAAGTACTGAAACAGGCGTCGACTTCGTGAACGAAGTAAAACCGACGCCCGAGTTCAACATTTTCAGTTATATGTACTTTTACAATGGCGGTGGGGTAGGCGCGGGCGATTTCAACAATGACGGCCTGGTGGATCTTGTGTTTACGGCCAACCAGGCATCTGACCGGCTATACCTGAATCAGGGTGATTTGAAGTTTGTGGATATAACCGATGCGGCGGGGCTGGGTGCAAGTAAGGGCTGGCACACAGGCGTTTCGGTGGTAGACATCAACCAGGACGGCATGCTGGATTTCTACGTCAGTTGTGTGGCGAAGTACAGTGAAGCAGGAAGCCACAACCTACTGTATATCTGTGAAAAGATTGACGAAAAGGGTATTCCGCATTTTGTGGAAAAATCGCAGGAATATGGTCTCGATCTGATAGGTTTCGGGACGCAGGCTGCATTCTTTGATTACGATATGGATGGCGACCTCGATTTTTTTCAACTCAATCATTCCGTTCACCAGAATGGTACTTTTGGGAAGCGAGCGCAGTTCATGGGAACTGTTCATCCGTTGGCGGGCGATCGGTTTTTTGAAAATATCAACGGCAAGTACTTGGAAGCCACCGCCAAAGTCGGGATCAATTCCACCGCCCTGGGCTACGGGCTTGGGCTATCGCTGGGCGATGTAAACATGGACGGCTACCCTGATTTTTATGTCGGCAACGACTTCCACGAGAACGACTACCTATACATCAACCAAAAAAACGGTACTTTCCTCGACGAAATCGGCACGCGCACCCGCCATACCAGCCGCTTTACGATGGGCGTGGATATTGCTGACCTTAACAATGATATTTTTCCGGAAATCATGTCGCTCGACATGATGCCCTACGACCCGCAAATTCTGAAACGGTCGGAAGGCGAAGATGCCTACTACAATTTCAAGTTCAAGCTTAACCAGGGATACAACGTGCAGTTTGCCCGTAATAATCTGCAACTCAATACCCGGCAAGGTATCTTTTCGGAGGTGGGAATGTACTCGGGGGTGTATGCGACCGACTGGTCCTGGTCGGCATTGCTGCTGGATTTTGAGAACGACGGACGCAAGGATTTGTTCATCTCTAATGGGATCAACAAGCGGATGAACGACATGGACTACATCAATTTTGTGGCTTCGGACGACATTCAGCGGCGCATCAGCGAGCAGAAATTCGATGAGTCGGATGCTTCACTGACTGATTTGCTACCGGAAGTTAAAATCCCGAATAAGTTTTTTTCCAATACCCCATCGCTGCATTTTACCGACCAGTCTGACCGTATCGCGGGCAATATGGATTCTTACTCAAACGGCGCTACCTACGCCGACCTTGACAACGACGGCGACCTCGACATCGTTACCAACAATATTAACGAAGCGGTTTTTATTTATGAAAACCTGGCCGAAACCTACGCACCTGCCAACAAAAGTTTGGTTGTCCATTTGAAAGGCGCAGCGGGAAATCGTAACGCTATCGGCACAAAATGCCTGGTGTACAGCAAAGGAGGCGTGCAGTATCAGGAAAAATTTCCGGTTCGTGGTTTCCAGAGCAGTACCGAAACACCCTTATTATTTGGATTGGGGGATTCCGCGCGGATAGATTCCGTTGTGGTAGTTTGGCCGGACAATGGTTTTAAAACGATCAAAAAACCAGTTGTAGGCGAATTGCTGACAATCAACTACGCGGAAAATTTGCCAAAATTCGATTACGAAAAGTTGAAAACGCAACGTGGCGAATTTGAAGATATAGCCCCGCAGATTGGTCTTGACCTTCGACACGAAGAAAACCGCTTCAATGAGTTCGATCGTGAATCGCTGATCCCCAATATGATGTCTACCGAAGGCCCCGCCCTGGCCGTGGGTGATGTCAATGGCGACGGACGCGATGATATTTTTATGGGCGCGTCGCGGGGCGTTGCGCCCAAAGTTTTTGTGCAGCAAACCAATGGAAAATTCATTTCTTTGTCCCAGCCCGCCCTCGACGCCGACGCTGATTTTGAGGATATCGACGCCGTCTGGGCCGATATGAACGGCGACGGAGCGGCGGACCTGATTGTGGGTTCGGGCGGAAACGAGTACTTTGGCAAATCGGAATATTTACGACCTCGACTTTACATAAACACGGGCGAAGGACTACTTGTGAAGGACACCACGGCCTTCGAGGGTATCTTCATTAATGCCCAGGTCGTCCGGGTTGCTGATATTAATCAAGACAATTCGCCGGATTTGTTCCTGGGGGCGCGATCGGTGCCTTTTGCTTATGGCCGCACGCCTGAATCGTATCTTTTTATCAATGATGGGAAAGGAAAACTGATTGAGAAAACGGATGCTCTCGCCCCTGAGCTCAAAATGGGTGGATTAGCCAAAGACGCCCAGTGGGTCGATCTGGACAATGATCAGGATTCAGATTTAGTAGTAGCATACGAGTGGGGAAATATAGTTTTGTTTGAAAACCAAGCCGGAAAATTTGTCAAGAAACCCTTGACTGACAAAAGGGGCTGGTGGAATTTTGTCAAAGCCGTGGATATGGATCAGGACGGGGACCTGGATTTGGTGAGTGGCAATGTAGGACTGAACAGCCGGCTGCACGCTTCTGCGAAGGAGCCTGTCAGGATGTATGTCAATGACTTCGATGATAACGGACGTCCTGACCAGATTATCACGTACTATTTGCAGGGAAAAGAAACGATTTTTGCCGATAAACGAGAGGTGGAGCGACAGCTACCCTACATCAAGAAATCTATACTACGCGCCAAAGAGTTTGCCGAAGCGTCTCTTGCCGAAATTTTCGGCCGTGACAAAGTAGCGCAGGCGGAGGTATTGGAAGCCAACTACTTTGAAAATGCCTGGCTGGAAAACATAGGTAACGGCAGTTTTGAACTTAGGAGCTTGGGCGACCTGGCACAGTATACCTCCTACCACGCCGCTGAACTGGTGAAAAATCCACGTTCTGGTCAGCCCGAGCTACTGCTGCTCGGCAACTTCTTCGACAGTAATATCCAACTCGGGCTTTATGACGCTGATAACGGCAGCATATTCAGTTTGAATAAAAACAGCTGGTTGGAGCCACGGCCTTTGCTCGACGGGCGATTGGAAGGCCAGGTACGAAGTATCAAAGAAATTCAGATGGGTGGTAGAACGGTATATCTGGTGGTGCGGAATAACGACAGGTTGATGGCGTTGAGGGCAAAGGATTAGCTAAATTTCAACTGCTAATCTTGGCTTTAAGTACTTTAAGGCTTTGACCAAAGTACTGAGTGAAATTTATTCAAAGACAAAATTGTAAGAGAGGGCGATAATCGGTGCGCCGAAAATCTGCAATTTATAAGCGCGGGCTACGCCGGTCTCTGATTTGAAAAAAACCGAATAGGCATTTTTGCGGCCATAAAGGTTATACACCGTAAATGACCAGTTTCCCTTCCACCGCTGATTTTCCTTCTGTGAGGGATTTTTGATGTGCCAGGCCAAATCGAAACGATGATAATCGGGAATACGCTGGTTGTTCCGTTCATCGAAGTAAGGGTAAAAATTATTGAGGTACTCCACGAATCCTACGGGTTGCGTATAGGGACGGCCGGTAGAGTACACGAAGCTAAATGAGAAGGAATTCCGTTTATCGGCGACGAGGTCAATGGAAGCGTTGAAACTATGTGGGCGATCGTAATTAGCCGGATAGCGGTTACCGTTGTTGACCCGGTCAAGTACATTCAGGTCGGCGTAGGTCTGGTTGAAAGTACGTGCATAGGTGTAGTTGACCCAACCCGTAAAGTTGCCCTTCTTTTTGGAGAGCATTGCCTCGATTCCGTAGGCCTGGCTTCGTCCCTGTACCAGTTGGGTTTCGGGAAAATCCTGCAATAGAAAATTGGCCCCGGGCTTGTAGTCGATGATATTTGTAGATTGCCGCAAATACGCTTCCAGCGTTACTTCGTAGATATTGTTGTCAAATGACTGATACGCTCCCGCCGTCACCAGATGGCTGACCTGCGGGCGAATGTGGGTATCACTGGTTTTCCAGCGCGAGGTTGGAATGGGGGTAGTTGTGTTGGAAACGATCTGGAGGTACTGCCGCATGAGATTGTAGCCCAGTTTAAAAGAAAGGTCAGGGTTAGGCGCATAACGCAGGCCAACGCGTGGTTCAAGTCCACCGTAGGCTTTGGTAGTTTGACCTTTTTCGTACCGTGTAGTTTCTATTACCGAAAACTCGTCGCGTGGTTCGCCAGGTTGGTAAGACCGTACAGTAGCCGGTCCCAGGCTCTGGAAATAGGAATACCGCAGTCCGAAAGTCGCCGCCAGGCGGGGCGTAAATGAAATTTCGTTGTCCGCAAAGGCAGCCATTTCGTTCGCAAATTCATCAGGAACCACGATGCGGTTGACACTTTCGCTACTACCCGGATTTAATAAGCCTGGCTTGATGCGGTATTTGGTAAAACTCGCGCCTACTTCCCACTTTTGGCGGTTACGTTGGTGATTGAGGCTCGATGTAACCTGCTGCTGATAAATACTCGATTCGAGACGAACTTTGTTACGGGTAGCGGTCTCGATGGTGCCGATCGTTGGGTCATAGTTTGCCGACAAAATCGTCGTCTGCCAGTCGAGATTAGGGTTAATGAGCGATACCCATTTCAGGGAGTAGTTTTGGGTCTGATGATCGAAGAAGGTGGTTTCACCCACCACATTGGGCAGGTTGGCCAGCAGGTTAGTCTGAAAGTAATCGGTGCTGAGGTATCCCATCGCCGACAGGGTATTTTTAGCATTGATCCGCCAGAATATCTTGCCGACTACTTCGCTGAACCGGGTCTTCACGCTGTCCAGATCCCGGCTGATGTAGGGTAGCAGGAAATCATGAAACGCGCCCCTGGCCGCAACGTAGAGCGCCAGCTTTTCTTTCACGACCGGCACATTGACCATCAGTTTTTCGGAAATCAACCCCAGTCCGCCCGACATTCGAAACTTATTGAGATCCGGCGTTTTCAGCGTGATATCCATCACCGCTGCCGCCCGACCACCATAGCGGGCGGGGACATTACCCTTGTACAAATCCAGGTTGCTCAAGGCATCGGGTGGCACGACTGAGAAAAGTCCGAACATGTGAGTCGGGTTGAATATGGGCGTCCCGTCCAGCAGAATGAGGTTTTGGTCGGTCGTACCGCCCCGAATATTGACACCGTTGGACGCTTCACCTACGCTCGACACGCCGGGCAACATCTGTACACCGCGCAGGAAATCCAGTTCGCCGAAGGCAGCGGGAATTTTAGTCAGGGTCTTGATATTGATTTGATTGACGCCCAATAGGGGCTTTTTTACTGTTTCATCGTAGCCTTTGGTGCTGACGACCACCTGCTCCAACTGGTTTTCTACCTTCTCCATGCGGATAGTAAGATTCCGGCTTTGCGTATTTTCATCCAGAAAAAAGTACTTTGGAACGTACCCCAGCATTTTTAAGGAAATACCTCGCTTGCCTGCGGGAAAAAATAGTTGAAACCGCCCGTTTTCGTCCGAAAGTTGTCCATAAATATCATTGTCGATACTTGTGGAAACCGCTACGCCCGCCAATGGCTGATTGGTTAACGAATCAGTAACTATGCCTTTGAACGACACAATCTGTTGTGCCTGAGTCAGTACCGGCAAAAGCAAAAAAAACAACCCGAAGAAAGTATTTTTTATCATCAAAATCGCCAGCCGGAGGGTGAATTGGGAGTACGGGAATTACTGGGCAGGCAATCAGCCGGCGGGATGACACTTCGCAGGTTAGAAGGAAGCTCAAAATTTGGGTCACGGCCATTTTTAGAAGCAAAAAGGCCGTTGGGCAACGCACCTACCGTGTTTTTGCGTTCGAGCCAATAACGGTTTTCAGCGACGTCGCTGGCTGAGAAGTAGCCAAGTACCAGTTCTGTCTCGTCAGCAGTGTTGGATATATTTCCCCGGATGGGGGCGGGGGGCGTATCGGCTAGGGAACCCGTATTGACCGACTGGTCCTGCACGAGCTTGTAATAGCGGTAGGCATCGGCTGAGAGGCTCATCTGCCGCACCACGACCAGGGCGGGGTTTGACTGATAGACCGGAATCTGGGCCACTAGCTTGTCTTTCTGTAACTTGCCATTGGTAAAAACATCCGAAAAAATATCGAGTGAACTACCATAAAAAACATCCCAGCAAAGTGATTTACACTCGTAGTCGAAAAAGTTATTGACGGAAAGGTCGCTGTCCGTCCGGCATTCTCCGTCGTTGGTTGTTACATAATAGCGACCGCCCCGGCAGGTGGCGCAAATTTTCTGGATCTCGTAGGTGATGGATGTCCAGCGATAAAAGTTTCGTTCGTCGGCGGGGTCCTGGAAATCAACGTAGAAATCGTTGGTGGCGATTTGTCCCGCGCTGGTACTTCGGTCGAAAATTCCTTTGGCGTTGTACGTTTCGTAAATACGCGCGATTGGCGGAACGGGACTTATCGTCTCAATGGAGGAAAGGTACTTTTGCCCCGCTGCCGTTTCGAAAGATAGTTGGTAGGTATTTCCGACTTTGCCCAGGAAAGAGGTGGGCATCGCATAAAATCCTGGTTCAGTTTCCGTGAGTTCATAGCGGGTCTGGCCGTTTTCTATCACCACTACCCGGGCATTTGCCACGGGCTCTGAGCCGCCCTTTTGAGCCACAATGGTAGAGGTAAATTCCGAGCTTTTGAAAACGGCGTCGGTCTTGGTGCGGAAAATAGAGATCACCTGGCGATCGGGTAGATTACTGATGGTACCTTCTACAATCAGGTACGATTTGTTGGTTTCGATCTCTACTTTGTAAAGGTCCACACAGGCGATCAAGAGTAGTCCAAACGACAATAGAAAACCCAGTATGCGTGTAAACAGCTTGGTACTTGTAAAAACATTCATTGGCATCTTCCAGTCATTAGCCGATCTTTTATTCCCTATGACGCATCATTGCAAGATACGACGAAAGTTTAGGTGTCGGCTGGCAAATCTTTCATTTTTTCAATATAAAAAACAAAAAAGCCCGGACATTTCTGTCCGGGCTGCATTCCTGAAAGCTCAGTATTTACGGAAGGCAATGTTACAGTCCTTCCACTGTCCGCTGCACAAAGGTGGTCAGCGCTTTGCCGCTCAGCATTCCCTGCGCCAGCAGCGCAAGGTCATACGCTTGCTTGGCCAGCGTCTTTTGCTGTGCCTCATCTTCCGTGTCCAGAATTTTCTGCGTGAGCGGGTGATTGGCGTTGACCGAGACAGTGTACATCATTGGCATGTTACCAAACATCGAGGGTTGCCCCGAGGTGGCCTGCATATCCGTCATGCGGCGCATGAATTCGGGGAAGGTGATAACCACGGGTAGTTCGTCGGTAGGCATAGCCTCCACCTGTACGGTAGCCATTTTGGAGCCGATCAGGCCTTCATACAATGTTTTTGCCTTCTCTTTCTGCTCGTCGGAAAGCACGCTTTCCAGCGTAATATCCTTCTCGATCAGCTTGTCCACCGGATCGGCATCCACGCGTTTGATGTTGACTTTTTCGAGTTTTTGTTCCAAGACGCCGATGAAGTGAGGGTCGATTACGGTGTCCAGCACTAGTACATCGTAGCTGCGCTTTTTAGCGGTATCCACAAAGGCATCCTGCTTCTCGGGATCGTTGGTGTAGAGCCACACTTGCGTGCCATTTTTGTCGGTTTGATTCTCTTTGACCGCCTCGCGATATTCTTCAAAGGTAAAGTACTTGCCTTCAGTATTTTTCAGCAGACAGAAATCTTTGGCTTTATCATAAAATTTATCATCACTGATAACGCCATACTTTACGAAAAGCCCGATGTCGTCAAATTTCTTCTCGAAGCCCTCGCGGTCGTTCTTAAAAATTTCGGATAGTTTGTCGGCTACTTTGCGGGTAATGTAGCCGTTGATTTTCTTGACGTTGCTGTCGGCCTGCAGGTAGCTGCGGGATACGTTCAGCGGAATATCGGGCGAGTCGATGACACCGTGCAGTAGTTGCAGGAAGTCGGGGACAATGTCTTTCACCTCGTCCGTGATGAACACCTGGCGGCTGTACAGCTTGATTTTCTCGCGCTGCATCTGGAAGTCGTTCTTCAACTTCGGGAAGTAAAGTACCCCCGTCAAATTGAAGGGATAATCTACGTTCAGGTGAATCCAGAAAAGCGGGTCCTCGCTGTAAGGATAGAGTTCTTTGTAAAATTCCAGGTAATCTTCGTCTTTCAGATCGGCCGGATTTTTCGTCCAGATCGGATTGGGATTATTGATAACCTTATCTTCAAATTCGATCTCTACGGGTAGGAACTGACCATATTTTTCTAAAATTCCGCGCAGGCGATGCTCGTCCAGAAACTCTTCCGAATCGGGCGCGATGTGCAGGATGACATCCGTACCACGCTCAGTGCGTTCGGCGGGACCAATCTCGAATTCCGTGGAACCATCACATTCCCAGCGTACGGCCTCGGCGTCTTCTTTATAGGATAAGGTCACGATCTCGACCTTCGAAGCCACCATGTAGGCGGAGTAAAAGCCCAGGCCAAAATGGCCGATGATGTTTTCCTTACCACCCTCTTTGTCCTTATATTTCTCGACAAATTCGGTAGCCCCGGAGAAGGCGATCTGATTGATATATTTCTTGATCTCGTCGGCGGTCATGCCGATACCCCGATCGCTGACAGTAATTGTCTTTGCTTCTTTGTCGAGCTTGACGGTCACTTTTAGCTCGCCCAACTCGCCGTTGAACTCACCGTAGGAACTCAACTGCTTTACCTTTTGGGTGGCATCGACGGCGTTGGAGACCAATTCCCGCAAAAATATCTCGTGGTCGGAGTAGAGGAATTTCTTAATGATCGGGAAAATATTCTCGGTATGAATACTGAGCGTTCCCTTTTCTTGTGCTACTGCTTCCATATTGTTTTATGAATTACTTGGTTTTTGTTTTGGGAAATGAATTTCTTGCTAATACTAGCCGTTCGAAAATTGCGTTCCAATACCAAAAAAATCGCCCCCGCTGACAGATTGACAGCAACTACCTTTTCCAATGAGTCAGCGGTTGGTTTGTGAGACGCATTTTAAGTAATATTGCACTATTCAAAATTTTTTCGAAAAGATGAAATTAGCCAAAGCCCCTTTACTGATCATTCTATTTGCGGTTTGTCTGACGGCCTGCGCTCCCAGCACCGTTCCCTTTACCAACTTCACCGTCTTCACTGAGGATTTGCGCGGTACTTTGGAAAGTGCGGGTATCCCTCTCTCCAAAGTGCAGTTTTATAACGACAAGCCTATCACCATCAAACGGCAGGGGACCAATGCCAACGACATCAGCGTGGACGCCGAGGGCCAGATCAGTATTCAGAACGGTAAAACTGTGCAAACGATCAACGTGCGGCCCTTTACGCCGGGCGTAGTGATGAGCAGTACGGCGGGTTCGATCAACGTTTCTTTTGATGATACCCAAAAAGACAAGCAGGGAATGCACTTCATTTTGCAGGGCAATCAATACTACATCGAGACGATGGATGGCAATAAGTTCAGCTACAATGGTAATGTTTTCGACATCCCGGCGGGTACCGGCTCGCGGCTATTCGTAAGTAAAGATTTGCTGAATCAGGTCAACCGACAGAACGAGACGCAAAAAGGCCGTCGGGTAGGAGGGCAGTGAGGTAGTGTTAGTGTTGAATTGTTGAAAAGTTTAATTGTTTAATACTCTGATTGTCAATAATTTCAACCCTTCAATCCTTCAACCCTTCAACCCTTTAACCCTTTAACCCTTTCTAAAGTACCTTATCGTTTCGCCATAACCCAGACCCATCGCGAGTCCGCGCACGGCCTGGGTTATTCTTTTGACTTTGGTCTCGGTAGTTTTGGCACTTTCAATCCACTTGGAGAAGTAGTTTTGATGGCTTTTGGGGAGGGAGTTAAAAAAGGACAGAGCGTCTGGCTCATCAGCCAGACAGGTCATCAGATCTGCTGAGAGCAGGAGTGGCGAGTCATCCCGCTCAAAGACCAATTTCACGCGCGCTCCCACATGTTTGCGAATGGCCCGGCGTATTTCGGCGTTGGTTGGCAGGATAAAATTTCCCTCACCCATTGGAATCAGGGCCGTTTGTTTAATTTCAAGATTGTCTATTTTTCCTTTTATCCGGAATGAAGTTCTCACGCCGGGATTTAGAGTATCTGTCACGTCCTTAGGTACTTCCAGAAAAATCCAGCCGGATTTTTCGCCTTTTTCTTCAAACTTTTGCAAAGTGGCTTCAAATGAAATCATCATTCAGATCAACTAGGTAGTCCATCCACAACAGCGTGTACCGCGTGGATCGAACTGGCAGGTTTGAAATCAGTAAAGCGCTCTTCGAATTTTCTGCTGTCGAACTCATAGTCGCGGTCGTACTGGTAGGCCATTTCCTTAAATTCTTTCATGATGGGAACGAAAAGCCCCAGGAGACTCATCATCCATATCGGCAAGATTTGGTACTTGGGTTCGACGTTCATCTGGCGGGCGAAGAGTTCGATCCACTGCTTACCCGTCAGCTTGGAGCGGTCGGTGGGCAGGTGCCACACCTGTCCGTAAGCATCGGGCGTGTTGCCCAGCAGGGCCGTGGCCCGGCCCGCATCGGGCGTGAAGGTGAAGTTGTGGATTTTATCCACGCGGGCAAACCAGTTGGCTTTCTTGCCTTTCTTGAAATTCTTGTATACAATTTCGTCGATGACACTATTCGGTGAACCGATAAAATCCGCCGCGCGGGCGATGAGGGCAGTCAATTGACCCTTTGCTACTTCGGCCAGAATCATCTCGGCTACCTGCTTGCGTATCGCCCCTTTTTTACTGGTCGGCCGCATGGGTGTTTCCTCGGTCATGGGGTTCAGGTGATCAGGATCGTACATATATACATTATCGAAAAAAACCAGTTTGGCCCCGTGTTTTTTGCAGGAAGCAATGACGTTCTGCATGAAAGACGGCCACTTTTCCTGCCATACCTTCACACTGTACTCGAAGCCGATGGTCACGTATACGATGGCCGACCCGGCCACGGCGCGGTCGATGTCGGCTGCCTTTGAAAGGTCGGCGGCCATCAATTCATCGTTGTCGTTTACTTTTTTAGGAGTCCGACTGACCAATCGAATACGGTTGGTGTATTCGGGCAAAGCTTTCGCGAGTTCTACGCCAATGCTGCCACCCGCGCCGAGGACGGTTTGGAGGTCGTTGGAAGGGGTTTTTATTTCGAGTGGCATAGAAGATAGCGAAGTAAAACCGTAGGTAACATGCACGAATTTAGATAGATTTTACCTCCTTTCACAACAGTTCAAGGCAAAGAAATCTTTATCTTTACTCCACACTCTTATCTTACTGCTTATGAAAATACTACCTGCTTTCCTTGCACTGTGTATGCTGTCGATTTTTTGGTCTTGCCAACAAAATGAAAAGGCTGAAAAGCAGCAAGAAGGATTAAAAACAGTAAAAAGTACCCCGACCTTACCCGACCAGGACTTTGAAGTAGATGTGGAAGCCCTTTTGAATGATTATATGACCTGGTATAGCTACCACTACCGAACTATTCATCTAGCCCAGGATTTTACGGCACTCGACACGGATTCGACCCAATTATCGAAAGAGACTTTTCTGACAAAATTAGCCACCGGAAACTACATCGCGCTCAAAACGAAAATCAAGGCTGGGCTGCCAATTTACACATTGTATAAAACACCCTATAATGATCCCCGTAGGGAGCAGACCATCAAAAACCTGACTTCCATCGAATTGAAAAATCTGAGTTGGGAAGGGAAAGAAATGCCAGCGTTCAGCTTTACGGATTTAGAAGGAAAAGTATACGATAATGCTTCGACTAAGGGGAAAATACTTGTGTTGAAATGCTGGTTTATCGGCTGTGTAGCCTGCGTGAAAGAGTTCCCGGAGCTGAACTTGCTTGTGGACGATTACCGTGAGAATCCCGATATTCAATTCGTAAGCTTAGCGTCCGATACTAAACCACAACTAGAATCTTTTTTAAAAAAGAAACCCTTTAAATATGCCACGGTATCGGATCAGGAAAAGTTTATGGGGGATCAATTGAAGGTCCGTATGTATCCCACGCACTTCCTGATAAACAAAGCGGGAAAGATCGTCAAAGTCGTTAATCATGCAGACGATTTGATCCCGGCCATCAGAAAAGAATTAAAAGAATCTGGTCGATAAAAGTACTTAATCGAGCTTGTAAACTACTGCATTCGCCAGAATCCGCGCGTAAGTAGGATCGGCAAAATCCTGGGCATAATGGCCCGCCTGACTGTAAAATACCCAGCCTTTTCCGGCGTTCATGCACCATGCCGACCGATCCTGCATCCATTCCTTATCCTCAGGATCTGTGAATTTGAAGCCGAGTAAAATCGTGCGGGGAGAAAGCAAATTGTGATTTAAGTACACTTCGGTTTTGGGGAAATTGAATCCGGGTAGTTTTTTGGTTTTGGAAGTGCCTTCCCGTTGATAGGTAATCTTTTTTGGGTAAATTAACTTGTGGGTCGTGATGAAATGGCTAGGAGCCAGATTGACGATGTCCATATCCATATCATCGATGTACTTATAGGCGGGAGCAGTCTGGTTTGCCTGGGGTAGTTCCAGGCCCAGGAACGAAAACCAGTCCTTGTTTTTTCGCTTCCCCGAACTGATGGTATGATGCAGTAAAATAAGCTTCCCTCCTTTTTTGGCGTATTGTATAAAAGCCTCCTCCGGCCCCGCGTTCAGGTCCTTATGGATGTAAACTACCACCGCCTGGAAATTTGATAAGTCGTTGGGTAGTTCGGTTTGAGCAATAATTTTTGAATCAAGCCCTTCCTGTTCTTTGAGCGCCTTGGCAAGTACCTCCATCGCCGGAAATTCATCGGCAACCATCAGGATTTGTTGGGCGGAAAGGTATTTTGCGGCAAAGAAGAAAAGCGTGAAAAAGAGAATCTTTTTGGTCATGGTTTATAAAGGAAAATGGTCTGGAAATTAATATAAAAAACTTCACTTCTCTGCCTCCCGCGTTCGCAAGTACCCTATTAAATCTATAACCTCCCGATCAGAGAGCGGCTCCAAAAGCCCGGTTGGCATCATCGACACGGGCGTCACTTCTCGCGACTGCACATCTGACTTGTTAAGTACCACGGCATCCTGACCCACGATGCGGAGTGTAAGTTGACGGTCGGTTTCTTTGGCGACGTTCCCCACGTAGGTGCGTCCGTCGCGGGTCGTGATGACCACCATCTTGTAGTCGTCCTGGATCTCACCGCTGGGATCGAGGATGTTGCTGAGCAAGTAGTCTACGTTCGTGCGGTTGGAACCCGTGAGGTCGGGGCCAATTATACCCCCTTCACCGTAAAGTTTGTGACAGGGGCCGCAGGTGTTTTTAAAGAGGAGTTTACCCTTGGCAAGATCGGTAGTTGCCAGAGCTTTATCTGTCAATAGATTGCGGTACTTTGTGTAGGCTTTCTCATCGAAAGCGACATGATCGATCGGCCCCCATACTTCCACGAAACCACTCCCTACTACGCGCCGCAACTGCCGGGCTACGTAGGGCGGAATATCTTTTTTGGGAAGGGTTTGTTTCGATAACGCCTGCGTCAGCAGCCAGCCGTACTTTGGGCGGGAAGCCAAGGTTTGGATGGCTTCGGCTTTCTCAACCTGGTTGAGCGAAGAGTAGCGTTCCAGCAACAGTTTGCCCAATGGCTCATCGTCGTAGCTGGCAATGGCCCGGATGGCTTCCTGTCGTAATTCCGGCTGGTTGAGCAAAGCAGGTAGTTCGGCGACCAGTTCCGGGCGTTGCCGCCGACTCAAGGCTTGCAGGGCGGCGAGGCGCTCGTTGGTAGTTGCATTGGCGTTTTTCAACATAGCCAATTGGTTTTTAGCGGCTTCGGTATCGCCAAAGTGCTGGTTGATTTCCCGGGCTACCTGAGCGCTAGCATCGTTGTTTTTAATGAGTTTAGGGTAAAGTTTTTTCCACTCGGTGGGTGCTTTCATATCGTACCTGCCTTCCAGAGCATCCCGTACTCCTTCGAGGAAGTGTATCCTGTTGGGGGGCATTTGGTCCAGAATGGCAAAGAGCGACGACAGGGCCGAGGTAGTATCGGCATCCACGGCCCGGCGGGCTATAAACTGAGTGAGCATCGGAATTTTGGACCGGGTAGCCATTTCCAGCGTCAGGTAGGAAATACCTTTGCCCGCGGCTACCAAGGGTTCCAGACCGTACCAGATCATTTTCGGAAGGTTATGATCGCTGGCGTCATCGCCATGGCGTAGTAGTCCTTCTGCAATGGGTAGGCGCGCGGAGTAGTCAAGACGTTGCAGGGCCGACGCCAGGTAGAGCCTAACGACGGGCGAGGGGTCTTCTCTGGCCAGGCGGGTAAACTGCGGTATGGCGTCGGAAGGCATGTCTCCTTCCTGCACCAGCATTTGTACAGCCCAGGCCCGGATGTGCGGGTCTTTGTCGGTCAGGGCACGGACCAGCTCATACTTTTGCAACCCACCAGTAGTGTACAGTGTCCACATGGCCCTTAGTCGCCAATCGGGATTTTGCTGGTTTTCAAACATCTTTTTCAGATCAGCATAAACCGTCGGAGAAAGCTGATGCTTGAAGGCCCGGTTCTGCAGAATCACCCTTGCTCGGCGGGCGTGCCACTCGCTGGGGCTGGTTTGGAGGGCTACGAGCTGGTCGTCGGTCATATTGCCTAAATCGGCGTAGCGGTTCGGCCAGGCTTTGGCTTGCGAAACCTTGGGCATAATCCTGAAAATGCGGCCCGTTTCTTTATTCAGCACATCGGAACCACAAATATCGGCATCGTGCCAATCCAGCACGTATAAGCCACCCTCCGGCCCCACTTCCAGACTGAAACCTACCCATTGCGCGTTGTTGGCAAGCATAAAATCGTCGCCGTGGTGGCCGACAAAGCCGGAACCTTTGGGTTCCAGGACATCGGAAAGTACCGCGTGTTCGTGAATGTTGGCCATAAAAATCTTTCCCCGTTCCTCCGCCGAGAAGGCATCCGATTGGTAGATTCGCGCCCCGCCATGAGCCGAACGGTGGCGATGATCGGCGATGGTTTTAATGTCTTCATATACATAAGGATTGAAGTGCTGCCCGCCTTGACGGTGATAAATTCCGCCGGGAATGACGTGCCACAAATGCGGAATGACGCAAGCCGAGATGAACATCTGCCCCTTGGCGTCGAAGTCGATGCCCCAGGGATTGCTGAATCCGTGGGCAACTACCTCAAATTTCTCTTTCGTAGGATGATAGCGCCACACACCACCATTAATATCGGTACCTTCCCCGTCCAGAATATTTTCGGGGAAAGGGTCATTGTGGCGGTAAATGCGCCCTTTGCCGTTAGGCTTTCGGATTTTGGAAGGTGTGGCAAAGCCCTGTAAACCATAGAGCCAGCCATCAGGGCCCCAGTGAAAACTGTTCAACGTTTCGTGGCGATCACGGATGCCCCAGCCCGTGAGCCGTACTTCGATGTCGTCCACCTCAGCCTTGTCGTCGTGGTTTTTGTCGGGCACGAAAAGAAGATTGGGCGGTGCGCCCACGAATACACCATCGAAGCCCACGGCCAGCGCCGCCGGAAAAGCAATGCCTTCCATAAAAACTTTGCGGCTATCGGCCACGCCATCCTGGTCGGTGTCTTCCAGAATGACGATGCGGCTGTTGCCATCGTTGGAAAAGCCCTTACCCCGGTTTTCGTAATCCCGGTTTTCGGCTACCCACAATCGGCCCCGATCATCCCAGCAAAATGCCATCGGCTGCGTGACCATCGGCTCTCCCGCCCAGGCATTTACCTTGAACCCGTCCTTGATTGTCATAGCTGCCACGGCTTCTTCGGGGCTTAGAAACTTTGCGTCGCGACCTTCCTGCCGGGCCAGATTCCAGAGTTCAGCGGTGGAGTAGGTGCCTGCCTTACCCGTGAATTTTTCCCAGTGCCGGGTCAGTTCCACATCGTTGAGCTCGCCGGTATAAACCACTATCCCGTGCCGGATCGTTTCTGTTTCTCCTTTCTTAATTGTCCAGTCTTCGTTACGGGCGCGGGCCGGACCGATACCCAACTGACTGTCCACGCGCCAGGGCTGCGGGTAGCCTTTGTTGGTGGGATGATCGAAGATAGCGACGTGGGCCAGATCGTCACGACCTTCCACCTGCATTCCAGCATCTACCCACATCGCGCGCTGGCCTTCGGCCTTTTCGTTACGCTGCCGGGCGGCGTTGACTACCTCGCCTTTGATTCCTTCTTTCCACGGCATCCGCAGGAAAAGCCCGCCGTAGTCGTATTTGCCAATAGTCACATCTGTTTTAGCTTCACCATTCCAAGTCAAATCCAGGAAGTACTTGCCGTCCTCCTCGCGCATCGTCCAGGTCTGGGTTTCGGTGAGCGTGGCGTGTCCCGTCGAATCGAGCAGGTCATATACGGTCTGCCATTTTACTTCCTCGCCTTTGTCTTCCAGTACTTTGGCCGACACCCGTCGCCAGTAGCCGTCGGTGGGATGGTGGAAATAATCGCGGCCATTCACGCGGGTGAAACCCCAGTATAATCCGGTTTGGTGTTTGTGATGACCGGGGCTGTATTCCGTAACCAGTCCTTTGCCGTCCGGCGCGACGATAGGATGGAGGTAGGGCCGAAAATCGGCCTTGGCAACTTGCGTGACGATGGGCTTCGTTTCACCCTGCCGGAAGATTTCGATGGTACCCGTTGTTTCATTCTGCCGGACAAAAAGGCTGGTTTCGGCAGTGGTGACGATGGTTTTTGAGTCTTGGCCAGAAAAACCCAGGAAAAAGGTAGTTCCGGTTATGAGAATAGCAAAGAGGGTAATTATGCGCATAGCAAACGATCTTTTTGAGATAAAAGAAGTCAGAGAGAGCTATTTACCCGCTACTTTTTAACATCTGCAAGCCTGAACTGGGGCAGTTAGTTACCTTGAAAATCAAGACTGAAACCATTGCGATAGTAAAGCATATTTGAGCATTCCCGAAACTTCAAAAACCTGATGCTGGTGGCCTGAAAACATCCGGGCATAAAAAAGGCCAATGGGTTGCTTCCATTGGCCTTTTTTTATTTCATCGGATACACCGGATCGGTACCCGGAATCGGGTCGGGATCAAGTTCAGGAATCCCTGGGTCGACCGGATCACGCTCGGGAGCCGGGTCGAAGTCGGGCGTTTCCGAGGGCGGATTCGTGATGGGATTTTCGTCCGGTACTACGGGTTGCGGAGTTTCAGGCAGGTCGGGCTGGGCGGGCGTCTCGGGCGGACCAACCGGTGGTGTGATGTCGGGAGTCGGAATACCTCCGGGCGCCGGTGCGCCGGGAGTCGGCACGCCGGGATTCTGGTCGTAAATCATAGTAGTTAGCGTTGGTTTAGATAAGTTGATAGTTTCTGAGAAAACAGAATCGAAAAAACCGTGCCCTCTATTTGGCTAGCTGCCTACATCCCAACTTTCCTCGCTTCACCCAGTCTTTCTCCGAATTGTCATTAGTACAGTAGCCGCTCCAATAAACTGATCGACCTGTTTCTGAATCCGGAAAATCACGGATATCTCCAAAAAAAGAAATGTATCCTTTTGATAAAAATAGGTTCCTTAATTCATAGCCACTTTTAACTACGTGCCATTTCAAAAAGATTTCAGCAAAAAGACATAAAGTCGAAAACTTCCCAAGGAAACAGAATTTAGTTACAGATGATCGGGTGATTTTTGAATAGAACATTTATC
>CAZCOG010000065.1:0-26282 GCA_964500445.1 uncultured Persicitalea sp.
ATATCGCACGGTGCCGTTTACACGCTGCCCGTACCCGGACACGAAAGAGTTAGCTGTGGTATCGAGCAAGTGCCGCAAGACACTGACGACCTGCTGCAAGCCGTCTTCATTGCGGCAGATGCCACCGACTGTTCAGATTGTTCTTCTCATGTCCCTGGCCGGGCCGGGCGTTACCGGGATCGAAGTGACGACCTTACAAGCGGAATTAATTGCGCGGGCCGGCGGTGTGGATGAAAAAGGGATAGCGACGCTTAAAAAGATAAATGAGGAAACTACCGATATTCTCAGGGAATCAACGGATACAACTCAACTGCGAGCCAACATGACTGCTTATGTCAAATCTCATATGCAAAATTTCCCCAAGCAAATGCTACCTCCCGGACAAACCAAAGAGCAGTTTTTCAAAAACCAGATCGATGCCATGTGCACGCCCTGGTACCAGTTCCTGTACCAGGTAGAGCCAGCCACCTATTTTGAGAAAATTACTTGTCCGGTACTTGCGATGAACGGATCAGAAGACTTGCAGGTAAATGCCCGGCAAAATCTGCCTACTATCGTGGCAGCAGTAAAAAAGGGAGGCAATCAAAACGTCACGATAAAGGAACTACCTAATCTTAATCACTTTTTCCAGCAGTGTAGCACCGGCCACCCAAGCGAGTATGCGGGTATTCAGGAAACTTTTTCGCCTACTGCGTTGGCCGTCATGTCCGACTGGCTTGCTGCTCAGGTTGAGTGAAGTGCCTTGCTCACGTGTGCTTTTTGATTATATGCGTAATTGTTAAGATGATAAAAAACAGACAACATATTGACTTAAACGGAAGAACGATTATTGAGAAACTAAAAGTTGTTCCACCACTGCGTCAAAATCCGGTTTTTCAGAATGAAGCCTGTTTTCTTTATTTCAACGAAGGCGGTTCTCATATTTCTGCTCCAACCGAAAAGATCACCATCAGAGAGAATGAGAGTGTTTTACTGAAATGTGGGACCTACTTCGCTGATCTTTTTCAAAATAGTACTTCGGGCATTTGTGAGGTATGTGTGATTCATTTTTTTCCTGACATTCTCGAGAAAATTTTTAAAGAGGAGATTCCATTTTTTGTGAAACGGCAGGAAGCCCGGAAGTACACCTACGGTCTTTCTCAGAAAAATGTCATCGATCATTTTATCGAAAGTCTTAATTTTTATTTTGATCATCCTGAGATGGCTAAGGAGGAAATTCTCCATCTTAAGATCAAAGAACTAATCCTGCTCCTGATGCATACCGAAGCCGCAGAATCCATACTGGAACTGTATAGTTATTTGTTCAGCCCGCAGAAAGCCAGTATTTCCGACGTGATTGAATCTCATATTTACTCCAATCTAAGTCTTGACCAGATAGCATTTCTGGCAGGTCAAAGCCTTTCTACTTTCAAAAGAGAATTCAAGAAGCATTTTGGTGATACTCCCGCAAACTACATTCGTACCAGGCGAATGAAAAAAGCAGCCGACCTACTTACTCATTCTACTCTTAGCGTGAGCGAGATCAGTTTTCAAATAGGGTACGAAGACAGCTCGTATTTTTCCAGACTCTTCCACCAGAAATTTGGCATCCTGCCTTCTGATTACAGAAAAACCAATCAGAAATAGGCAGCTCGCATCCGTTGAACCATAAGTCCGGTTTTCTGGACTTTTCGTCCCGGTTTCAGGGAATCCAGGGTTGATAGCTTTGTCCAAGTTATTAATCCCAAACAAAAATGGTATGGATTCCTTAATAGTATTAGGCGTGCAATGTACGTTCAGCATGGTGGTGTTTTTCCTGATTTTCAAATGGTACGTGATTCCCAAAATCACGAAAGAAACCCGCTCCGAAATTTTAGCGCTTCTGCTTCTGGTCAATGTCTTTCGTTACCTGCCGCTCTCGCTTTTCATGCCGGGCCAGGTCTCGGCTGACTTCCCTGAGTACCTGAAAGAAATCGTCGCGCATGGAGATTTTCTTTCGGGCGTACTAGCCCTGATTGCGCTATTATTGCTCAAATCCAACAAGCGATCTGCTGTTGCCTTTACTTGGCTGTTTTCTATGGTGAGCATCATCGATGTGGTGGTGGTACTGACGATGGCCATGACCGAAAAAGTGTACCAACTACCACTTGGGGCCAACTATTTTACAGTCTCCGTCTATGTACCCATGCTCATCGTGATCCAGGGGGTGATATTGAAAATTCTTACCGTAAAAGCGTACAGATGAAAAAGATCATCAAGATAGGAGACATGGCCCCGGCTTTTCAGACGACGGATTTGTGGGGCAATGCAGTCACAGTACCTGCCAGAGACCATTGGATGTACCTATCGTTCCATCGTTTTGCCGCCTGCCCCTTTTGCAATTTACGGACGAATGAATTGATACGGCACTACAATAGCTTCAGGGAAAAAAACATAGAAGTGGTCTCGCTTTGGCCTTCTGACAGAGACAGCTTGCTGCAGTATGCCGGAGGTGAAAAATCGCCTTTTCCCATGGTGTCAGATCAGACCAAGAGCATCTACGAAGCCTACGGAGTTACTGCGTCTTCCTGGGTTGGGGCAGTCAGGTTGCTGGCACATCCCCAACTGGTAGTTAAGGCTCTAAGCAACCAGCATAAGGCCGTGGAGGTAGATGCTGATCCGAAACTCATGCCCGCGAGTTTTCTGGTGGACCCTCATGGTGTCATACAGCTGGCCTACTACGGAAAACACTTCGGTGACCATCCTGCAATTGACTTTATCCTTCAATCCAAAAAGTAATTACGATGAAAATATCAATAATAAACTCGACGTGAATTTTATGGGGATGCCTTTTATCGTACTGTACTTAGGCTTTTCAAGCAATTGTCTGTGTTAAAATAACGCTATGAAGAAGAGTTTGCCGATTACAAGTCGGAGCGAGTGGAGTTTGATGGACGAAGGGTAGTTTGGTTGGTCTTTTGGTCTTGATAGGGTGCCCAGAGGGCTATGGGATAGTCATCTCTCGGTGAAGCCGAGCGACTGTCGGGTTTAATATGCATTGTACATTTAATAATTAAATCAATAATGATGAATAAAGCTAAAAATGTTTTGAGGTACTAGACTCATTATCAGTATTAATAGCTTATAGGAATTTCTCTGTATTACCATAAGACCATAAATTATCATTGCTAGTCCATTTATATATTATTGAGGTGGTCCTAAAAATCCGGACACGAAACTTACTTAACTTCGTGTCAAATGGCAAAAAAAACAAAACCCAACCGAAAGTACACCCCTGAATTTAAAGCCGACGTGCTCCGCCTGGTCGCCAACGGCGAGTCTATTCTCGGCGTAGCCCAAAAAATGGGCATCAGTGACAGCATCATCCACTCCTGGCGTGCAGCTGAAAAAAAGACAAGAGTCCGAGCCGACGGCCGGGGCGGAAAGTCAACGGCGTCTTTGGAAGACGAAGCCGAAACGTTGCGTCGGCAGCTCCGCCAAACGGAAATGGAACGCGATATTTTAAAAAAAGCATTAGCCATTTTCAGCCGCATGAACTAAGCCCGATCTACGCGTTCATCAGGCAGCAAGAGTCTGATTTTCCGGTCAGGTTATTGTGTAAAGTGCTTGAAGTCAGTAAAAGTAGCTATTACCAGTACCGCGCTGGAGTGACTTTTCAACCATCCATAGCCAAAAAAGAAATGATCGGTAGGATTCACGATGTTTTCTGGGAAAACCGCCGACGCTATGGCAGTCGTCGCATTCAGAAAGCACTTCAAGATGAAGGTGTCGAAGTGGGGCGTCATCGGATCAGGCGGCTGATGCAGCAGCAAAACTGGCGGGCTATTCAGCCGCACAGCTTTGTGCCTCGAACAACAGACTCAACCCACGGGTTGCGGGCTTGTCCCAATCTGTTGCTTGCGTTGGGCCAACCGATCCGGCCTGACCAGGCTTGGGTAAGCGACATTACATACCTGCCATTGGTAAGTGGTGGTTGGGCTTACCTAGCCAGCTGGTTAGACTTGTACTCGCGTCGGATCATAGGCTGGTGCGTCGATTTAAACATGGGGGAGAGTCTGATTATCAGAGCATTCGACCAGGCCACAACCTTACGTCGCCCACAGCCTGGCTTGATTATCCATTCCGATCAGGGCGGACAGTATTTTGGAAAGACGTTTAAAAGGCGGCTTACTAAATGGGCTTGCCGGCAGAGTATGGCTGAAAAAGAGAACCCTTATCAGAACGCTCATGCTGAGTCTTTTTGGGGTCGTTTAAAAGCAGAATTACTTGAAGACGGCTGCTTTGAAAGCCTGCAAGATGCTCACGACGAATTGTTTAACTACATCGAGGGCTATTATAACATTCGACGACTCCACTCCTCTTTGGGCTATATGTCGCCGATCAATTTTGAAAACCAGTATCACCAAGCTAATTTCACCAATAACTCTCAATCACAAGTGTCCGGCTGAACCGACCCACCTCAGTTAGACCATAAACGCTATCTTTGAAATCAATCCGCTTTAACTCTTGTTCCAATTTCTGTATGGTAAACACAGAGTTAACATTACTAAGTACTGAGTCATTTTTATCTCTAACAATTAATCTATAAGGGATAATAACTTTGCCAGTAGCTTCGCCAATTCCATATAAATCTGGTTCGTATCCCCAGTCTATTGTTTTAGCTTCTTCAATAGTATATTCCCTCCACTTAATCATCCGAGCTTCTTTTATTTCTGGATTGCCTCTATTGAGATTATCCCAGCGACGATTTTGTTCCCACTGATTGGCTAAAGTCCAAATAATACTAGTAACTGATACAACTAATGCTAAAATAGATATTATTACTTTGGGGTCTGAAAAGAAGCTAGGTGAATTCTGCATTTTAATAGATTTTATATTCAAAATTTCACCGCTCGCCCCGATTTGAAATCGGGCGCGGTCATCTCCTCGCGTTTGCAACGCGAACACTCGCAAAAGCCTTTTGGCCTATATAGTTTCAAAACTGCGTACCTCATACGTTAGCAATCAGCATGGAGTACTACATTTGATTAAACTACAATACAAAAATCAATATTCCTGCACCAGCACCTCCATCGGAATTTGAAGAGAGGCGCTCAGTTTTCGTATCATTTCCAGGCTCAGCTTCCGCTTTTTATTCAAGATTTCGCTGACGCGGCTCTTAAATCCCAGTACTTCGGCCAAGTCCTTAGGTTTCATATCCATTTGCTCCATCCTAAACTTAATGGCCTCAATGGGATCTGGTAAGTCGATGGGGAAATGCTCGTTTTCGTACCTGTCTCTCAGAATTGAAAGTACTTCCAGTTCATCCCCCTCCGGCGTTCCCCGTTTTGAGTCGAAGATAAGTTCCAACTTTTCGAGTGCCTCTTGATAGTCCTTCTCGCTTCTTATAGGTTTGATTTCCATATCGAATATTATTTGCCTAGGCTTTGCAAGTATTCGTCTGGGGTCAATACGGGCAGAATTGACTTCTTGAAATCTTTGCCATTTCTTGTGATGATGATATTGCAACTGGCTTGTATCGCGCAGAAATATTGGAGAGAATCTTCAAAGTCCGCAAATTCGGAATTCAAACCTTTATCAATGATGGACTCATCAACTCCGCTAATTTCAGAGAGGGCTCTGAATTTCCTCAGACTGTCCTTCGAGCTTTCCGCCCCGATCGTCCGGCTTAGAAAATAATCTGTCGTGGCATACGATAGGGCAGAGGCAACCAATGTCACTTCACCAAGATCAGCCAAAGAGATAATCTTGACCACAGATTCGTAGAAAGGATAACGCTCCGCCAGTAAATCAAGCATTACATTGGTGTCCAAGAACAAACGATTCTTTCTCATTTGTGCTTTTGAAGCAAATATTCTTGGTACTCCTTTTTATAATCTAAATCATTCGGAAGTAGAGTCCCTTTGGCCATACTTTTCACGAATGGAGTTATCTCAATTTCCTCGATTTTATCGGATTTTTCTCTGTTAATCAGAGATTTGAGATAAGACTCAATCAGGTTTGAAAGGCTCCTCTCCTGTGCGGCGGCGTACTCTTTTGCTTTCTCGATTACATCTTTATCGAGTTTCAGGGTTAGCTTCGCATCCATGTTGTTTTTGGTTTTGTACGTACGAATATAAAAATATGCGCCGTACAAATCAAGCTCTGTACTGGCTAATCACTAAAACTCCCTCGGCGACACCTTCACCCGCTTCTTCTTCTTGACTTTCTTAGCCTTTTTCTGTCTCTTCTCCCGCAAATCTTCGTCATCCTCGGCGCGGCGTTTTTGCATAGTTTCGGTGCGGTCGAGTTCTTCGGATTCGGCGAAGGCTTTCCAGTCGAACTTCTCATCGAAGGGATCGAGGGCTTTTTGTGGATCGAAGATGCGCGGGTCGGCGGGTGTGGCGTTGTAGGGCGTGAAGTCGGGCGTATTCATGAACATATCACTCATATCCGTGGCCGTTGCGTCATATTGGTTAAGGTAGGGGGTACCCAGCACGTGCCAGAAAGTCTTGAAAATACTACCGAAACTGTAATGTAATGCTGGTGGCCGACGTAGCTCTTTTTGGCGTAGGGCGAAATCACCATCAGCAGGCTGCGGTGCGCGTCCACATGATCTACGCCGCCCTGCGGGTCGTCTTCGGTCACGACGATCATCATGTTTTTCCAGTAAGGCGTGTGCGACAGGAATTCGATGGTGCGGCCCAGCGCCAGGTCATTGTCGGCCATGTAGCTTTCCACGAAGGGGTACCCTGCCGCCGGGCGTTCGCGGGTACCGTGGTCGTTGGGCAGCATCAGCGTCAGGAGCGAAGGCAGGGTTTTGCCGTCGCCGCCCCATTTTTCATTGAATTCTTTCATGAAAACATCGGCCCGAAACTGATCGGGAATGGCCATATTGTAGGTCGGAAATTTCTGTGACGACTTGTCGAACAGCGGCGCGGGCAGGGGGTAGTTGACTGTGTACAATTCGCCGATGTACTTCATGGTACTATCCGAATAAGCCGCCGCCATTTCCACGCCGAAGCCCCAGTTATAAAAATCCTTTTTGTTGCGTTCCAGATGCTCCCAAATCGATCCGGCTTCGTTGTAATCTTCGGGGTAGATACTACCCGCCGAACCATAGAAAGCGAGGTTTCCGGGAGCCTGCGAGGTATCACGTAAACTACGGATGCCCCCGTAGGCCGCGGCGGTACCCGTCTCGACCCATTCGTTAGGGTAGGTATTTACGAGCCAGCGGTGGCCGTCGGCGGACACGTCGGAGTCGCAGTAGTAGTTGTCGGACATCGCAAACTGCCGCGACAGGGCGTGGTGATTGGGCATCACGTCGCCACCCGTCACCGTACGTTTTTTATCCCGGCTCACGAAATCCCGTTTCAGACCGTAGCGGGCGATGGTGGAATCGCCGTTAGCGCCGTCGAATTGACCAAATACCCCATCGTACGTCCGGTTCTCCTTGGCGATGAACACGATATGCTTGATCGGCGATTCATAAGCACCGGGGTAGGGCGGAATCGGATTGTCGTTGCTGGCGGCTACCTGCGTGAATTTATAGTTGTTGTCCAGTACTTTCTGAGTAAGAGCAGGTAGTTCGCTATCTACCGGAATGTCCATGACCGATACCGTGCCCTTCATCAAAGTGCCGATGTAGCTGCCCTCCGGCCCGAGCGTGAAGGTACTTCCGCCGTTGGGGCCGCTACCGTAGCCTTTGGCGTTGGTTACGATCAATTGCTTGCCGTCCGGACTTACTTTTAGTTTGGATGGAAACCAGCCCGTCGGAATATGTCCCAGTACTTTGAGAGTAGGGACATCGACCACAGCCACGGCGTTGAGCCCGGCTTCGGCTACGTAGAGCCGCTGCTGATCGGGCGACACGGCCACGCCGAAAGGAATCAGTCCGCGGAGCTTGCCCAGGCGGGGTTCGGGGTTGAGATAAATGGTGTTGACGACCGTATCCTGCTTCATGTCGATGACCGACACGCAATCGTTGTTGCCGTTGGTCACGAATACGTACTGATCCGTAGCTACCACCGAATTGGGGCTGCTGCCGCCCACAGCCGGAAAATCTTCTACCATTTGCCCCACCAGAATTCCGGTTTTGATCTTGGCCGTAACTGCGGGTTTGCCGTTCTGTAATTCATAGCTCCACACCGAAAACGCCTCGGGATCGTTGGGATCGCCCAGCGCAGGTACCCCTTCGTCAGGAATACCTTCCTTCATTTCCTTAGAATTGTACTTGGTCGCGGGCCATTTGTGGCCGGTTTCTTTTAAGTCGTCGAGGTCCAGGTCTGTGAATGGCTTGTATTCAAATACGCCCACATTGGCCACGTACACCCGCTTTTCGTCGGGTGACAGACATACTCCGAACGGGTAGCGACCCGTGGGAATGTTGTGCCGAATTTTCTGGGATTTGGTGTCGATCACCAGCAGCCGGAAGCCGATCTGATCTACGGCATAGAGCGTACTGCCGTCTTTGGAAAGTACCATGTCGCCGATGTAGCCGTGGTAGTAGTTGATACCGTTGGCTTTGGCAGCGCATTTGATACTGCCCTGGGCTTTACCCGTGGCGAGGTCAAACAAAAATATCTTATTAGTTTGTCCGCCCGCTACGTACACCGTTTTGTTGTCGGGCGTGATGGCCAGGCCCATGAAGCAGGCTTCCAGCACACCTTCGTCGGTTTTAGCCTTGTCAGGTACTTGCTGCACGCTAGCATTTTCCTGCAAAATATTTCTGATGATACTGATTGAAATCGGGTTAATCCCTGAGTTGGCCGTGACCGCCACGCTGCCATCGGGGCTCAGCGCCAAGCCATAGGGGTGCGGCGCGGTGGTGATCTGGCGACCGGTGGGTGTGATGAAACGGCCATTGGGAATCATGGTGGTGCCGCTTTTGTCAATTTTCAGGTACTGTGCACCGGCGGGAGCATTTGCGACCCATTTTTGGGCGAAAAGTTGAGTGGAGAGGAGAAGGAGGAGGAATAGTAATGACTTCATGACTGGGTACTTAGATGGGCTGGAATCGGCATTGGCCGCCCGACCATACTACATTTAGTTTTGTTTCAAATAATGTTCAATTAACGCTAAATAATGCGCCAAATCCGGTGTGGGGTAGTTTTGTAGCTTGGCCGCTTCGTCCCAGCGGCGCATACGGATAATCAAATCGAAGTAAGGATTTTTTTCAAACGCTTCGGCTTCGGGCGTTTCCATAGGCCCGCCCTGAAAGGCGAGGGTTTGGATACTGGCGTCGGAAAGAGCGGCGAAATAGGCGGGATTTTTCCAGGTAAGGTACCTTTTGGCGTTCACGTGATTTTCGATTAGAATACCTACCTTATCGGAAAAACCACGGCGCCGCAGCCAGTCGGCGGCTACGCCTTCATGGTCGCGGCGACCGTAGTCGTCCATGAGCTCGTCCGGGTCGTCGGTCGGCAGCATGTGGCCGATGTCATGCAGGAACGCGGCAATCTGAACCTCGGCATCGTAGCCATCACGCACGGCTAGTTCGGCAGCCTGGGCGGCATGCTCAAATTGGGAGACGTCTTCGCCGTAGTAGGGTTCGGTTCCGTACTGCTCGAATAAGGCGCGGATTTCGGCAAGAGTTTCAACGGAGGTAGGGTAACTCATCATTCAACATTTATAATTCATCATTACCTGAAAGCCTCTACGATTGCTTTTCCCGTCCAGCATTCAAACGGTTTAACATCCAAAGCCCTGGCTATCGTCACTGCGGTGTCAAAAGTATCGATGGGCGTGCTAAGTTCGTGATTTTTCCGGATGCCTTTGCCCGAAATAATCCACGGGATATTCATTTCGGCGGGGCTATGACCACCATGCCCTTTACCCACACCTCCGTGGTCGGCGGTAATGATAACGATCGTTTGGTCCGCTCGCCCCGAAGCGCGGATGGCGTTCAGGATTTTACCAATCAGACTATCGGCTTTGCTGACCGATTGGTAGTAGGCGAGGGTTCCGTGGCTCGCCTCATGTCCGGCATGATCCACGTGGTCGAGGTGGACGAAAGTGAACAGCGGGGCGTTGGCGGCAATGTAGTTGGCGGCCTGAATGGCGGTGTCGTCTTCGCCTTTGCCGTCCACTTTTACCGTGCAAACGTCGTCTTCCAGGAGTCTGCCGAAATCATCCCAATCGTAAAAACAGGCAATCTTGGCATTTTTGTTTTGTTCGCGCACGGCCCGGAATATGGTTGGGTAAAGCTGGCCTTTTGTGCCGCCACAGTAGGCTTTGTCAGCGATGTCGGCGCGTTTCCAGTCGTTCGACCAGATTTCGTGGTGGGCGGGCGAAGTACCCGTGATCATCGACGCCCAGTTGGGGCTGCTCGAGCTGGGATATACGGCTTTGGCCGTCATGGAATAACTGCCGTTTTTCATAAGCGAGTCCAGAACGGGCGTGGTCGCTTTCTGGATACCATCAGGGCTGAGCCCGTCGAGACCGATGACGACGACGTGCGTCTGGGCAAAGGCAAGGTAGGGGAGGAGGATTAACAGAAGCAGATAGCGCATAAAAGTTGAAGGTTAAAAGAGGAAGAGTTTAACAGATTACCTCTCTTGGTATGAGAGAGGGTCGGGGCGATCATAAGCTGCAATAGGTGAATAGGGGAGAACAAAAAAAGCGAGAGTAAACTACTCCCGCTTTTTAAAATCACCAAACCTATGATGGGAGAACTCTCTTTATTTTGAGATCCAGAGCGACTCGTTGATACCATCGTTGCCGCCGAACTGGCGCTGGATGGCTTCCTTGTAATTGGCTTCGTTGGTCGTCCGCTCCGAGAACGGGTACAGCCAGCGTACCGCAATGCGACCCGAATTGCCCGTGCCGACGCCCGTGAAGAATTTCGGGACACCAGTACGCCGGTAGTTGAAATAGGCTTCCATTCCCGAATTCATGAAAAAGGCCAGGTACTTTTGCGTCAGAATTTTTTCCAGTCCGGCGGCAGTATTGCCGTCGTACTTTACCAGCGGTTGCGCGTAATATTTGTCAAAACTGAAATCAATAGTGTAAGTACCGAAGTCGGCGGCATCGCGGCCCCCGGTGCGTGAGTAGCGCATGGTAAGTGAGCCATCTTTCACGCCGTAGAATTCCTGCGAGGCTTTGATTCCGTTCTTGTACCAGGTCTCGGCGTCGCCGCCGGCCCAGCCGCGACTGATGCCCTCAGCCAGGTTGAAGCAAAGCTCAGGATAGCCCAGAATAAATACGGCTTCACCCACGTAGTTGGCGTAGTAGCGTGAGCGGCTTTGAAATGAGTATGCACCCGGTGCGAAGCCCGCGCCATTGTCGCGGCCAGCCTTTTCGGCCATGTCGGTGAGGTCTTCGCCCGAACTCGCTCCCACGAAGGCCGTGAAATCAGAAGGCTTCTTACCTGCTTTTAGCTCAGCTCCGGCGGGTTCGGCCACTACCATCACGCGCGGGTCCTGACGGGCCACGGCGAGGTCGATGTAGGTTTTTGCCATATTCTGGCGCGTGGCGTCGAAACCAAAGTTATCGGGATTGGACGGGTACTTATTGAAGGTATTGGAAATGAATTGCAGGTTGTCGCCCATGCCGTCGATTAGCGGAAATTTCGTCGGATTGCCCAATACTTCGGCGAAGCGACTTTTTACGTTCAGGTCGGCGTCGTCGGCTTTTTTGCTCAGCCGCATCAGGATGCGCAATTTCAGAGCGTTGGTAGCTTTCTGCCATTTGCGAAGATCGCCGCCGTAATAGAAATCACCCTGAACGGAGGTTTCACCTTTGGCTACAAGCGCAGTAATGTCGGCGTTGGCTTCGTCCAACCATTTCAGGATTTGGACATAAATCTGCTTCTGCGTATCGTATTTGGGGGTCAGGTTGGCACTTCCTTCCAAAGCCTCCATGGCGGGCAAATCGCCAACTCGGGCCGACATCTGATCGTAGAAAAATGCCCGAAAGAATTTGCCCAAAGCTGAATAGCCGTTTACGTCGGCGGCTCCGGCCCGCCTGGCTTCTTCCTCCATTTTTACCACATTTCTCAATGTGAAATAATGGTTTGGCATTTCGCCCCACTGGTACTCGTTGGTACCATAGTAGTTGTAGTTAATGGCGTAAAACTGATTCCAGCGCATTTCTGAGCTGAACGGACGTCCCGTATTGGCGTACAGGTCGAATTCGATTCCCTGCAACACCAGCGAAGCAGGCGCCGTAATAGCACGGTTCGGATCTTTTTCGAGTTCCTCGAACGATTTCTCACAACTACTCAGCGTCAAGCCAAGGGCAAGAAATGCGAAGGATATTTTATTGAATATTTTCACGATTGAAATAATTTTAAAGTTTTTGATTTACCACTAGCATTTGGCTTTTCAATGGTACTTTGTCGTAGCCCACTTTGGAACTTTGTCTCTCGACCACTTTGCTACTTCCTTAAAATGTCAAACTCAAATTGACCCCGTACCTTCTGGTAGAAGGTGTTTGCAGGCCCGATCCGCCGCCAGAAACATACTGGTTGAGGTCGATATCTTTTTTCTCGGCGAAGTACAGCAGGTTACGGCCTACCAGTGAAACAGAGGCAGTTTTGATGAATTTGCTTCTTTCCAGCAAGCCCGCTGGAAGCGCGTAGCCAATAACTACCTCGCGCAGCATCCCGAACGAGCGACTCATCAGATTACCTTCGTCGGAGTTGTAGTAGCGGCTTACCCAGTCTTGCAGAAACTGCTTCGTGGTATTGGGCGTAAAAGTTAACTCGCCTAGGTTCGTGATTTTGCCGTCGGCGTCGAAGTTGAGAACACCGCCATTCGCGATTTGAACGCCTTCCCCAACCCAGGTTTTGTTACCCAAATAATCCTGGTAGCGCGCCTCTTCCATAACTCCTTGGACCAAAGCAATGTGGCGACCGCCCCGGAAAGTCTGCCGCTGCACGTAGTTGGAAATTACCCCACCAATACGGCCGTCGAACTGGAAGCTGAAAGTGAGGTCACGGTAGCGGAATTTGTTGTTGATGCCAAAGACAAACTTCGGATTTACGTAGCCCAGAAACTGATTCACGGGAGAGTACACCGGACGGCCTGATTCGTCGTTGATGATTTGTCCATCGGGCGCATGAGCGAAGGCACGACCGTAAAATTTGTCGAGACGATCACCCACTTTAAAGAACGTATTTAGTGCGTCCACGCCGGGGTAAATCTCCGTCAGTACCTCCTTAAAAGTCGAATAGTTGGCGATGATGTTCCAGTTCAGACCCGCAGCTGAGCGCAGCGGCTGGCCCGTCAGGGCTACTTCCCAACCCGTTTTTTGGGTTTTGATACCATTCACGAGGGCCGAAGAATAGCCCGTCGTGGTCGAAACAGGCAGCGAGAAGATGCGTGGCCCTTCATTGGACACGAAGTAGGTGGCGTCTAGGCCGATACGGTTTTCCAGGATGCGGAAGTCCAGACCAAACTCCGACTGCGAGGTAGAACTAGGCTGCAAATCAGGATTGCTCAGTGTGTTGGTGTAGTAGGCAGCGGGTGTATTGTTGTAGGCAAAAGGCGTCGAGTACACCGCCGCGTTCTGGTAGGTTGGACCGTCGTAAGGTGAGTAGTACTGGTCGCCATAGCCGAGTGGATTGCCGTCGCCCAGGGCGGGGGTAGTACCGATGGTCGAGCGGGTAAGGGCATCTTTCACATTGGCGTAAGATCCGCGCAACTTGAAGAACGAAATGATTTCGGGTAGTTTGAAATAATCCGAAAGTACCGTCGAAACCGCCACCGATGGGTAAAAGAAGGTGTTATTGCCTGTGGGAAGCGTCGAGAGCTTGTCCACCCGTCCGGTGGTTGAGATCGTGAACAGATTACGGTAGGTGAAGTCTGCCGAATAGTAGGCTGAGTTGACGCGCATCGCCGAGGCGTAGTTGGACGTAATGACCGGACGCGCCGAGTTGCTGAAATTGTAAAGACCAGGTACGTTCAGGTAGTCCGTCGAGCCATATTGCGAGTTGTACTCAAAGCTGCGGATATTGCCGCCTGCCCAAATCTTGGCGTTGAAATCTTTGAACAAATCCTTATCAAATTTTACCAGCACGTCGGTATTGTTTTCAAACAGATTCCGGCGGTCTTCGCGGTAGTCGCCGCGCCGCTCGTCGCGTCCATAAGCACCCGCCGAGTAGGGCATTTTCTCCGAGCGGAACAGGTTCCAGGTAGTTACCTGGGTGCGCAGCATCACGTCCAGGAAGTCCGTAATCTTATAGTTCATCGAAGCCTGACCGATGACGTCGGTTTTCTGGTGGCCACGCAGCCATTCATAGCTCATAAAGTACGGGTTGTTATAGCGCTGGTACTCGGCGTAAATCTGCTGGATACCTTCCTTACCCGGCTGCCAGTAGTTGCGCATGTCGTCCACATCCCAGTCGGCCCCGCCCCAGAGGGTCATGTTGTAAATGATCGAGTTGGGACCGTAATTGATGTCGGGAATATTGGGAGTGTACTGGCGGTTGTACTGCAGACCCGATTGGAAAGTCAGTCGCTTGGAGAAGTTGTAATCCGCCGTGACGTTAAAGTTTGTGATGTTTAACTTTGTGTTGGGCACAATACCCTTCTGGAAAATGTGCGAGGTCGAAAAGCGCAGGTTGTACTTCTCACTCGTAGCACCGATGGAAATATTGTTGGTCGAAAGTACCCCTGGGTTCAGAAAACGTTTCAGGTTATCCTTGCCGCGCGCCACATAAGGCGTCGGGATGCGCTGACCCGTGGCGGGGTCGATGGGGCTGTCGTACTGCGGAATCGGCTGACCTTCGAACTTTGGCCCCCAACCTGCGTCGTAGTCGCCGTCGTTAAGGCCACCACCCTTACCGTCCACGAAGGCGTAGCGACCGTGGTCGCCGGGACCGTACTCATCCTGTACTTTGGGAATGGCGTAGAAACCATTGTCAATCATCGTAGACGAGTTGACATCAACCGAGAAGCCGCGTTTGTCGGCCGTGCCGCGCTTGGTTGTGATGAGTATTGCGCCATTCTTGCCCCGGAAACCGTAAAGCGCCGAAGCTGTGGCGCCTTTCAGCACGGAATAGGTTTCGATGTCATCGGGTGAAATATTCCAGGTATCGGAGTTGACGGGCACGCCATCCACTACGTACAGGATGTCGGTATTGCCACGCAGCATTACATTGGGACGGCGCAGCATTTCAGGCTGCGCACCCACCGTGAGCCCGGCTACTTTACCCGCCAAGGCATTGATGGCATTGGGTTCGCGGGCTTTTACGGTACTGGCTCCATCCACGGTTTGGATGGCGACGCCAGTGCGGCGGATGTCTTTTTTGATACCCAAAGCCGTTACGACAACTTCCTGCAACTGCCGGAGATCGGTCGCCAACTCGACGTTAATCGTCGAGCGATTTTGCAGAGGTACTTCTTTGGTACCAAAACCCACAAACGAAAATACGAGAGTGTTGGACCCGGTTGGGACATTGAGGCTGTAAGTACCATCGATGGCTGTGCTCGTGCCTACCGTTGTACCTTTGGCCACGACGCTGGCACCGGGGATGGCTTCACCTGTGGCTACGTCAGTGACTTTGCCCGTCACGATCGTTTGGGCGTAACTTTGCAAACAAAAAAGGCTTAGGAATAGTAAAATTAGCGAAAGTCGAATGGCCCTAAGCGGGGGAGGAGATACACGTAATTCCATACGTTGCGATTGGTTTGGTTTGAGTGATTTTCATGAAATGAAGGAACCTGGGTAGCATCCAGTGTTTTTCACGCCGCAAAAGTCGCCAAACCCATTCGCAGGGACAGTTAAGGAAATATGAAGGGTTTTTTAAATTTTTTTATAAAAATGAAATTTGAGGTAAAACTACGGTAACAATAATGCCCTTTTTAAAAGACTCCTCAATATTATATCATTGATAATAAGTTTATTACTAAGTAATATTTCCTTAATAGATCAGCAACAGAAGATGCATAACACATACAGTCAGGAATTTTTTCAGGATCTCCTCATCACCATTCACGAGAATATCCGCGACCTGCAAGGCAAAAAAGTTTACGCCGACGCTGAGGAACTCGACTATCTCGCCGGACGGCTGTTCAGCTACACCGAAATGCTGGAAATCATGAAAGACTCGGCGAGGAGATTTGGCTACGATCCGACGGAAATGGGACTGTAAGGTTTCATGTCTGCGCTTTTTCCCGCAACTTTGTCAAAAAACTTATTTGTAAATGGGTGAAAAGATCTATCACTCATCACTTCATTCATCACCGCGGGGGCGGACCCCTCATCATTAAGGAATGTTTTCCCAAAAAATCGGTATTCTTGGCGGCGGTCAACTCGGCCTGATGCTCCTGCAAGCCGCCACCGACTGGCACCTCGATATCCACATCCTCGACCCTGACCCCGAAGCCCCTTGCCGAAGCATTGCGCCGCACTTCCAGCAGGGGTCTTTACAGGATTACGACACGGTTTATAATTTCGGTAAAAACCTCGATGTCATCACCATCGAAATAGAAAAAGTCAACGTGGACGCGTTGGCGGCCCTGGCCGAGGAAGGCAAAAAGGTCTATCCGCAGCCTTCGGTCATTCGGAAAATCCAGGACAAGCGTATTCAGAAACAATTCTATAAGGAAAATGGGCTGCCTACGGCCGAATTCCGCCTGACCAAAACCCGTGCCGACGTGGCGAAACATGCCGATTTTCTGCCGGCTTTTCATAAGCTGGGCAAAGATGGCTACGATGGGCGCGGCGTGCAGCGGATTGAATCGGAAAAGGAACTGGATAAAGCTTTCGACGCCCCGGGACTTTTGGAAAAAGCGGTGGATTTCGAAAAAGAAATTGCTGTGATCGTGGCTCGAAACCCGGCCGGAGTTATCAAAACTTTCCCGGTCGTGGAAATGGTTTTTCACCCCGAACACAATCTGGTCGACTACCTGTTCGCCCCGGCGGAGATTTCCGAAGATATTCGCTTCAAGGCCGAAGAAATCGCGACCCGCACCGCCGAAGCCTTCGGAATCGTAGGCGTGCTGGCGGTAGAAATGTTCGTAACAAGGTCGGGAGAAATCCTCATCAATGAAGTAGCCCCGCGTCCGCACAATAGCGGCCACCATACGATTCGGGCCAATGCTACCTCGCAATATGAACAACACTGGCGGGCTATTTTGGGATTACCGTTGGGTAGTACCATTCAATATGCTCCGGCGGCGATGGTCAATTTGCTGGGCGAGGCGGGCCATACCGGCCCCGCCCGTTACGAAGGCATGGACACGCTGCTGGCGACAGAGCAGGTTTTTCCCTTCCTCTACGGTAAAGCCGTGACCAAGCCCCATCGCAAAATGGGCCACGTAACCATCATGGACGAAAATCTGGAAAGCTTGCGGGAAAAAGTAGCTCTGGTGAAAAGTAGTGTAAAAGTATTTGGTAACTAGATTGTTGCGGGTCTTTGCCCCCTTCTAGTCACACCAGTGTGGAGATAAAGGTAGTTTGGTAAATACTGAGCAATCGACTGATAGACTCAGATCTGTTCAGCCAGTGGCAGCGACAGGAAGAAGGTAGTTCCGATGCCTTCTTCCGTCTCGAACCAGATACTACCTCCGGCGTACTCGATAATTCTTTTGGCCATCGCCAGGCCAAGCCCCGTCCCGCCTTCCCGCGTGGTGAAGTTGGGCAGGAATACGCGGCTCCTGATGTTTTGAGCAATGCCCGAACCATTGTCCTTTACTTCCACGATAACAGTGTCGTTATGCGTATACAGTTTCAAAACAATCTCGGCGAGCCGTGATTCGGGAACAGATTGCTGGGCATTGATGATGAGGTTGTTGATGCTGGCTCCAAACTGCTTGCTATCGCCACTTACGTAAAGCGGTCCAGCGGCAAACTCCCGACTGATTGTCAGATTCTTGTCGTTGGAATGCAGTTCGTATGCTTTGTTAAGAACTCCTGTTACTTCAAAAATTTCATTCTGAGGAGGAGGCATCTTGGCAATATCCGAAAATGACTGTGCTATATACCCAATGTTGTCGATCTGCTCAATGATAGATTCCATTGCCAGATTGACTTTGGCCAGCGCTTCGGGATCGTCGCGCCGAATGGTGCGCTGAAGCTGCTGGATTTTTAGTTTCATGGGCGTAAGAGGATTCTTGATTTCGTGTGCCACCTGCCGGGCCATCTCCCGCCAGGCCGACTGCTTTTCGTTGGAAGAAAGTGTCTGCTTACTCGTATCAAGATTAAGCAGCATTTTATTGTACTTTTTGATGAGCGTGCCAATCTCGTCGTTGGAATGCCAGGGTAGTGGCTCGTTGAGTTGATCGAGATTGGTAGTGCTTATTTTTTTCGTAAGTACCCGCAGCGGGTCGATCAGCAAGTTGGCGGCCAAGTAGGAAACGAACAGAAACACCAGGAGCATAACCGTGAATACGATCAATACCGAGGCTACGATGTCGATAATCTGCCGGTCGAGGCTGGCCCTGGCGTCGAAATAAGGAACACTAAGTACTCCCAATAGTTGTTGATCGAGAGCTTTCAGTCCTGTGTAAGCGGTGCTGTACTCTTTTCTGCCCAGCGATTCATCGAGCAGAACCTGATATTCTTTCTGTTCGATAATCTGTTTGCGGGCAGCAGGATTGATGAGCTTCGAAATCAGCCCGCTCTGATACACCAAGGGCTGAGACGATAGAATCAGATGCCCCGTGGTGTCATAGAGATTAATGTCCAGGTCGGCATCACGGGCTAACTCCTGAATTTGCTGCTCGAAGTAAGCCTGACTCATGCGGCTTTTCTCGTAATCGTCCAGCAGGCTCAGGACATTGGCCGAGAGATTCCGACTATTGTCTAGTTGGGCATTCCTCTGGTTTTCTTTATAATTATCGCTGATAACCCGAAGTACAAAGAAGAGTACGATGAGCAAAGGCAAAATAAAGGCAGCATTAAGAAGTACCTGAATTTTGGTGGAAAACGTGAGGGGCAATTTCATGAGCCCGTATCGCAGCGCGTTACCCAAAATAACCAGCGACACCACGACGACCAGAATGAGGTAGAGAAAGGAAAAATTGGCTAGCAGACCGCGCAATTCCCATGCTTTGGAAGATACGACAATAACCCGGTCGCGGGTCCCCTTTTCTCCTACGTGGCGATAATTGTTGAACGTCAAGCCTTTTTGAAAAAGATCTGGATTTTTCAGATTGTCCGCAGGGAATTTTCGCTCGTAGTTGTAAGTACCATTGCTATAAACCTGCTGTCCTTTCTCGTAGATCGCATAGCTATATTCCCGAGTTTCCTGGTTTTGCGTAAAAGGCTCGTCCAGAATCAACTCAGGGTTACGGCTCAATGGCATAGGCCGGCGCTGCCGGAGGTCCAGAACAAGATAACCCGACGGCTTTTCTGTACTGCCAAACCTGACAAAACTAATGTAGTGCATGCGGGTACCCGGTTTGTAAGCAGTCTCACTTATCTGGTTCGTATCGTTGGGGGCAGGCGGTGGTATATCGGAAGCCAGAAAAACAGTCGGGTTTGCGGTGGCGATAGCAGGCTTTGCGTACCTGTTGCGGTAGTAGGTATAATCCTGGGTCTTATCGATGTTATCCAGTGGTTTTCCGGTACTGTCGAAAGGAATGACTTCAACCTCATACTGGTTGAGATATTCGTCCAGATAGTTTGTTTTGACCCGTTGCTGGATAATTTCCCTGGCCAGGGGTACTTTGCCCGATAGCAGGGTCTGGAATTTGGGGTCTTTGACAATGACATCCCCGGCTTTTCCCAAAAGAAATTCCGTATACAGATCGTTGTCGCTCACGAGCTGGTGCCCGAATTCCTTTTTGCTGAGCGTATCTTTCCTGGCTTCCTGCTGCTGCACCACGAAAGTGGTCATGATGGCGCATATCATGGCTCCCAGGAAATAATAGATCGTAGTGGGGTACCTGAATCCGTAAAATGAACGCGGCAGGCGTGTGAGATATAGTATGAGGACATAGGCCAGATGCGCAAGGAAAATCCATTCAAAAGGGATATCGAGAAACCATGACATAAGCCCGGCGAGAATGGCACTTAATAATATGATACCAAAACCGATAACCCGGCTGGGGGTGAGCCGAATGAACAAGCTGACTACCAGATGTACCACCATGAAATAGATGGCAGACAAAACGACAAATACGCCCAGGGAAGCAATTTTCAGAGCACTAAAATCGATGCTTAGCGTGATGTCGAGCGTAAAAAGTGATTTTTCATAAATATTGACCAATTCGAGGTAGCAGAGATAGTAAGCCACGTAACCGACCATCAGAATCAGTAGTGAAAAGGGAATCTGGAAAGCACCGTCACTTCGCACGAGCAGCCTGTAAGTGATGGTCCGAAAGTAGATTCCATTGACATACATCAGTAGGAACAACATACACAGGCAATTGAGCAGCAAATCGCCCAACGAGGGCGACAAAGGAGAGCCTTGGTAGTTTTGGGGATTGAAAACCGTGCTTTCATGAAAGGCAAGAGGTATGGAAAAACGCACCATCAGCCAGCGCACCAGTACTATATATGATAGCAGCAATGCCAGCCCAAGTCCATAGCGGTGGCGGTTTTTGAAATGTCGTACCGAAAGTACTACGTGTATACCCAGCAGAAGCATCGCCAGCGTAACAAGCCACAAGCTTTGTGATGGTGCTGAGCGGCTCTGGTAGACTGCTCCGTCGGGACTACCGACGTAAAATAAAACATTACCGCTGCGATCAAGTACAGGTTTGCCGCCTGATTCTAAGCTGAGGAGGCGGGGCGCGAGGGGGAATATATCGGCATTGTAGCCGGAATTAGGGCTGTTTCGAGAATCGCCAAAAGTAGAATGAAGCGGAATGAGCGCAAACAGCCGATAACGTGAACCGCCGGCTTCCTTATTTCTTGTTAGCAGCAGAAACTGGCCCTGCGGGGTTTCTATGGTTCTAGTCCCGTCTGGTGTAGTGGCCAGCATTTGCTTGTCGAACACATAGCGGTAATCTGACCACATCAATAAGGTGGAATCTTTGTATAGAAAGTAAGGAAGGCGACTTTCCAGCAAGAGGTCAGTGAATGGCTTATCGGCGGAAGGAGGTAGAAGATCAATGACTTGATCCATTGTCCTTTGCGCTTCGGTCAGCCGATCCGATACATGCCTCTGCACTGAATCGAGGTAAGTCTTGTGGTTTGCTCCGCCCCTTTTTGCGAAGTAAAGCCCACCTGCTGCCAATAAGGCCAGTACTGCTGCCAGGAGAAAAAGATATTTTTTTAGGAATTCGGACACCGTAGTGGGGCTATTGACAACTGACCATGGACCTAAAACCGTGCCAAAAAAGCGGTAAGTCTGCTCTACTCCTCTGTCAGGTTCTCACTTTCGGCGGTAATAGTAAAGCCTGCGCCCTGTGTCCCATCTTCATAATCCACCGTCACGCCCAGAACATACATCAGGTGTCGGCGGTCGATAAGTACCTTGATGCCTTCCACTTCGTACAGGCGGTCGTCCGGAGTCGGCAGATCGAAGCCGAGCAGAAAAGTAGCACTACACGCCCCACCACGTAAACCTACGCGTATCCCGTATTGGTCAGGGATTTTATTGGCCCGGAAGGTTTCCCTGATTTCAAACTGAGCCCGTTCGGAAATATGAATTGGGGTAGTCAGTACGTTGTTTACTACTGGCGTTTCCAACGTTGCTTTTCCGGGGGACTGCGTTTCCATTTTCATGTTTTATTAATAATTGGCATCAGGCATGGCGCATAAGACGTAATTTTGCGCCCTATATTGAAATTGCATCAAAAAAAACCATGGCATTATACTCACTCCTTAGTTTTGTGGCCGTTGCTCTGATCATAATGTTTGGGCTTTACCTGATTCTAACCACGCTGGCCGAAAAAATATTTGAAAAGCAAAGATGGGACATAAAGTCCAAAAATACCGAGATCGTTCTGCCGCTCCGGTTGCAGGCCTATGAGCGCATTTGTTTGTTTCTGGAACGTATTACACCTAACCAACTATTGTTGCGCACAGCGGGTTCAGCCAGTAATGCGCTGGAATTCCAGCAGATTCTGCTGCGGGAAATTCGGGAAGAATTCAACCATAACCTGGCGCAGCAAGTATATATGAGTAACGACGCCTGGGAACAGGTCAAAAAAGCGGTGAACGAAGTACAGTCGCTCATCAACCAGGCCGCCTCCGATGTAGAAGCAGAAGCTCCCGCCAACGAACTCGGAAAGCGCATCTTTGAGCGGGTCATTCAACAGGAAACTCAGCCATGCACGGTAGCATTGCGGATCGTGAAGGAGGAAGTGCAGCGAGTATTTTAATTTTGAATTAGTGAATCAGGGATTATCGGAATAAAATTATTTCAAACCCTCCGGCAGTCGCACCCCTCATTCACTGATTCTGACATTCACAAATTCCACATTAATATCTTGCTTTACCCAATAAATCTAGAACAAAAACTTGGCTTCGACCGGCTGCGAGAGTGGCTGAAAGAGGCTTGTATCAGTCCGCTGGGACGCGCTTTTGTTGATAAAATTCGTTTTTCGGACAATTTTGGTCTGGTCGAAAAACTGGTAGGCCAGACCGCCGAAATGCAGCGGATTATGCAATCGGGCGGAGACTTCCCCTCTCAAAACTACCTGGACGTTACCCCTTACCTGCGCCGCGCGGCCGTCGAAGGTACTTTGCTGGTAGAGGAGGAATTTTTTAATCTGAAGACCTCCCTGAATACCATCAGCAATTGCCTGCGTTTTTTTGCCAATCAACCGCCCGAATCGTATCCTTTGCTTAGCGAATACGCTGCGACCATCCGCGTGGAACGCAGCGTGACGGATGCCATCGACCGCATTATCGATGAGCGAGGCCTGATCCGCGATAATGCGTCGCCCGAATTGGCGCAAATTCGGCGGCGGCTCATTTCGGAGCAGATCGCAGTCCGTAAGAAATTGGACGGAATGCTGAGAACAGCCAAGAGTAGCGGCTGGGTTGGGGACGATGTATCACTGACGATTCGTAACGGACGGCTGGTGATTCCGATTGCCGCCGAGCATAAACGCAAATTCAAGGGCTTTATCCACGATGAATCCTCTACCGGTCAAACGGTGTTTATAGAACCGACGGATGTGTTGGAAGCCAATAACGCTATCCGCGAGCTGGAATACGAGGAACGCCGCGAAATCAATCGCATCCTCATCCGCCTGACTGATCAGCTACGACCGTTTTTGCCGGAACTACACAAAGCGTATCAGTTTTTGGGGTTGATGGATTTTCTGAGAGCGAAGGCCAAACTGGCTTCGCAAATGAACGCCATTGCTCCTAAATTTGAAAACAAAACGATGGTAGACTGGCGGGCGGCGCGGCATCCACTACTGCATCTTGCTTTCCAGAAGCAAGGCAAGAGCGTAGTCCCGCTAGGACTGGAACTAAATGATAAGCAGCGCATTCTGATTATTTCGGGACCGAACGCGGGCGGTAAATCTGTTTCGCTGAAAACCGTTGGGCTTATTCAGTACATGTACCAGTGCGGCTTACTGGTCCCTATGCGGGAGGACTCGACGATGGGTTTTTTTCAAAATATTTTCATTGATATTGGTGATGAGCAGTCGCTGGAAAATGACCTAAGTACTTACAGTTCGCACCTGACCAATATGCGGCACTTCCTGGCTATGGCCAATAAGCGCACCCTCTTCCTGATCGACGAGTTTGGTACGGGAACCGAGCCGGGTCTGGGCGGTGCCATTGCCGAAGCTATTCTTGAAAATCTGACGCGGTCGGGTGCCTATGGCGTCATCAATACGCATTACACCAACCTGAAAGTACTGGCTGATAAGACCGAGGGACTTATCAACGGGGCCATGCGCTTCGACGGTGAGCATCTGGAACCTTTGTACCAGCTGGAAATCGGCAAGCCGGGTAGTTCGTTCGCTTTCGAGATCGCCTCGAAAATAGGCCTTCCCCGGGATGTCGTGGAGCAGGCCAAGCAAAAACTCGGGACGCAACAGGTGAATTTTGAAAAACTTCTGAAAGAACTGGATATCGAGCGGCGGGTGTTTTCCGAGAAAAATATGGAGTTAGGCATTAAGGAACGCAAACTTGCGCAGCAACTTGCGGAGTACACGGCTCAGAAAACTACGCTGGAAAATAACGAAAAACGCATCCTGAACGAAGCCAAGCAGAAAGCAAAATTACTGCTTAGCGATACTAATCAGCGCATTGAAAATACCATTCGTGAAATAAAAGAAAGCAAAGCTGAGCGCGAAACTACCAAGCAGGCACGGGTTGAATTGGAAAGGTTTACCAAAAAAGAACTCAAACCTGAACCTGTGGCGGACTTACCCTCAAAGGTAAAAATCGAGCCGGAAAGCGGGGCGATCGAGGTAGGTAGTTTTGTCAGGATCAAGGGACAGACTGCCCTCGCGGAAGTAATGGCTCTGAAAGGGAAAGATGCCGAGGTACGAATCGGCGAATTAAAATCCAACATCAAGCTCAATCGCCTGGAAAAAGTTTCTAATAAGACTTACCGTGAAGTTACAGGTGAAACAAAGGCACGCCCTGCCATGACGGGGGTAGATATGAACGAGCGACAGCAGAATTTTAGCTTCAACCTGGACATCCGGGGCAAGCGCGGCGAGGAAGCCCTCGGCGTCGTTGACCAGTTTGTGGACAACGCCGTGATGTTGGGCTACGACGAACTACGCATTGTCCATGGTAAAGGTGATGGTATTCTGCGTAGTTTGGTCAGAAATCACCTCCGGAGCTATAAGCAGGTGGCCGCTATGCAGGACGAACACGCCGACCGGGGCGGCGCGGGGGTGACGATCGTGAAGATGCGGTAGTTATGGCTTTCGGTCATCGGCAGTCGGCGGCTTTTGATCTAAAACAAAACTTCCCGAAAGCTCCAAGCTTTCGGGAAGTTGAAATAAAAGAAAAAGCCGATTGCTGATAGCCGACCGCCCAAATTACAACTGCGGCTGTTGCATCACTTCCGACTCTGGGAGGTTGTGTAATCCTTTTGCCTTCCGTGCCTTTACCCAAAAGAATAGGATAGTAAATGCTACGATCAGAATAATCGGAAAAGTAGTCATATTCAATAGGGTAGCTTGCCCAGCGGCCAACTCAAGCTCGTCCCCGCTTAGCCCCTGTGCGGCCATCTCTGCGCGGTGATCGTCGATCCAGCTACCAATGATGGGCTGGAAAATGGCTGTTGAGAACATTCCCATGCCGCCTACAAGCGATAGCCCCAGAGCCCCGCTCAAAGGTACTTTCTCGGCCACGAAGCCCAGCATGGTTGGCCAGAAATAGCACACTCCTAAGGCAAAACAGATGGCGGCCAGGTACGCCATAGGGCCTGTTACGCTGCTGAAGAGATAGATACCGATGGTGGCAAATATGGCCGATCCCAGCAGCACGCCAGTTTGCCCAAACTTGCCAATTACATCTCCAGCGAAAAAGCGACCCACGGCCATCAAGCCAGTAACCAGCGCAAGTATCAACAGGGGTTCAGCACCGCTTTTGCTCAGGATAATAGCCGTCCATTGCTGCGGACCGAACTCGGAAATGGCGGTAAGGGCCATGAAAACGAAGATGAATAGGAACAGCGGATTGAGCATCCCTTTGAAATTCTCGGATAGCGACGTAGCCCCTTCCACCACGGCTTTGGGAAAAGTTTGTCCCCAGAACAGGAAAGCGTAGATCAGGGTTGGGATCATGATGATCCAGATTTGGGCCTGCCAGCCCAGGGCCATTTTGGTCATAACCAGGGAGATCAGGCTACCTAGCACGATACCGCCGGGGAACCACATGTGGAAGCGGCTGAGCATTTTATTCATTTTCGCTCCTGCGTAGGAGTCGGCGATCATGGGGTTACAGGCGGCCTCGGTGCAGCCGTTGCCTATGCCGATGAAAAGGGTAGAGAGCAGCAAGCCGTTATAACCGCCAGAGTAGATCGTCAGGATGATGCCCAGCGTGTGCATGACAAAGGCCACCATCATGATAATACGCGGGCCAACCGTGTGATATACCAGTCCGCCGATAATCATGGCAATGGGAAAACCGTAGAACCACATGGAATTGATGAAGCCCAACTGCTCGGCATTCAATCCGAATTCTTCGCCCAGTTGCGGCAGAATACCCGCCCGGATGGCAAAAGAAAAAGCGGTGGTGATGAGCGCAAAGCAACTGCCTAGGAACAGGCGATTCGCATTGACATTTTGATTCATAAGTAAATAGAGTTAGTTGAAAGGAATGGTTTAGATGATTTCGGATAAGTGGGTTTCGTGCAATTTTTTCGTAAAAAAACGGAATCACCCCCATTTCTACTAATATTTGGGGAGGCTAGGGCCAATTTTTTTATATTGCGACCGTTGTAAGTCGTAAGAGTAGCCCTGGATACTCTTTTTTTCGCAATTATTCTTTTATAAAAACCC
>CAZCOG010000066.1:0-26281 GCA_964500445.1 uncultured Persicitalea sp.
ATTAATAAATAATATTTAAATAATACAAAAATAACAAACTAATTGTAATTTTGCGGTGTTGTTTTGATATCATCACAAACTGGAAATTCTACAATTAAAACATGAAACCTAAAAATAAAACATTGGGGTACTTACTCCCGGTCTTCATTCTGGCAGTATTTATGCTCGTCATTTATGGTGCTTACACACCACACCAGCAAGCTGAAATGCAGCGAATTGTCTGCATCAAATTCAAGGCTGATACCCCTGCCGCCGAGATTGAAAAGCACATGAAGGAATTTGCGAATCTGCGCCGCCAGATTCCCGCCATTGTGGGCTACACGGGAGGCAAAGTACTTGATAATAAAAATACTGCTCAGGATTTCGACGTGGTACACTACCTTACTTTCCGCAACGAAGCGGGCATCGAAACTTACAATCAGCACCCCAAGCACAAGGAGTTTATTGAAAGCAACAGTCCTTACTGGGATAAAGTACTGGAATTGAATTCTGATATTGAAAAATAAGGAAGTACCAAAGAAAGAATAGGAGTAAGGGCGAGCCACATCAATCGGTTCGCCCTTTTTCTTTTTTATCCTCAGTGTTTGACATTCGAAATACCAACTACCAGTTGATCTTCTCTTTACCAACCTTCTCCAGATACGCGTTCGTTTGGCTAAAATGTTTGCTTCCAAACCAGCCTCCCCATTTGGCCGCCAAAGGCGAGGGGTGTTTGGCTTTCAGGACGTGGTGCTTCGATTCGTCGATGATGCTGCCTTTATCCTGCGCGTACTTACCCCAGAGCAGGAATACAATATTCTCCTTTTCGTCGTTAATTCGCTGAATTACGGCGTCGGTAAAAGTTTCCCAACCTTTTTTCTGGTGTGAACCGGCTTCACCCGCCCGCACAGTGAGCGTGGCGTTGAGCAGTAGTATACCCTGGTCGGCCCACCGCTGCAAATTTCCCGAAACGGGGATAGGTACCCCGACATCCTCATTGACTTCCTTAAAAATATTGAGCAGCGAAGGCGGCTTCGGAACGCCATCATTCACCGAAAAACATAACCCATTGGCTTGTCCCGGTCCGTGGTAGGGGTCCTGGCCCAGAATCACTACTTTGCAGGCGTCAAAAGGACAGGAGTCGAAAGCGTTAAAAATCAATTTGCCGGGAGGATATACGGTGTGGGTCTTGTATTCCTGCCTGACAAATTCAATCAATTCCTCGAAGTAAGGTTTTTCAAATTCTTCGTGCAGTTTTTCTTTCCAGGATTCTTCAATGGCAACGTCCATAGTATAGCGTTTTAGGAATTAAATTAGTGGTTCATTTGTATTTGTAAACAGCGATTAGCTATTTTCGTTTTATCAAACAATCCTGCCGGGCCATGTTTTCAGAAGTAACAGAGGGCGTTAAAGTGTCGGTTCTCACCGAGTACCAGCCGGGTTATTCCAATCCGCGCCAAGCACATTTTGTTTTTACCTATAAGATCATCATTGAAAACCACAGCGAGCATACCGTGCAACTCCTGCGCCGACGTTGGCTGATCCACGACTCCAACGGCGTCGTGCGTGAGGTAGAAGGCGAAGGTGTGATCGGCCAGCAGCCCGTTTTGGAGCCTGGTGAGATTCATGAGTATGTCTCGGGCTGTAATCTGCGGACCAATCTGGGCAAAATGGGCGGCACCTACCTCATGGAGCGCATTTTTGACGGGCGACGCTTTCAGGTAACAATTCCTGAGTTCACGATGATCGTGCCTTATTTGCTGAATTAATTTGTTTAGTTGTTGAGGTGGGTAGTTGCGTTGGCGGCTATCCTTCTCTCCTTTCACCCAGAGCGTAGCCCAGGGGCTCCCTTTCTGCTTTGATAAAAGAGTACTTGAAACACCTGCTCCGCGCGGGTGATGCTCATTCGATTCATTCGCCATTTGTGTATAATTTGTACACGCAGGTAATAAAATCCAAGAACAAAAAATATTCTGATTTTCAGGAGATTGAATTGTTGCGGAAGCGACTGTTGCAAAGAAAGGACGAAATTGAAATCCTGGACCTGGGGGCGGGATCGCGGCGCAATAAATCCAACCGACGGAGAATTGGGGAGATCGCAAAAAACGCGGAGAAGCCCGAAAAATTCGGACAGTTTTTTTACCGCCTGACTCAGTATTTGCAGCCAAAATCAGTTTTGGAATTGGGTACTTCGCTGGGCATTACGACGGCTTATTTTGCCAAAGCACTTCCGCAGGCCAAAATCGTTACGATGGAAGGATGTCCGGAAACGGCGCGTCTGGCAGAAACAAATTTTTCGGAATTGGGCTTGAAAAATACTTCGGTAGTTGTGGGTAACATCGACCACACTTTGCCCGATTTTCTCAAACAGAATGATCAAAAGCTTGGGTTGGCCTTTTTCGATGCCAACCATCGTTTTGAACCGACTGTCCGATACTTCAACGATGCCCTGCCTTACGTGGCCGACGACTCTGTTTTTATTTTCGACGATATTTATTGGTCCGAGGAAATGACCGCCGCCTGGGAGCAAATAAAAGCCCATCCGCAGGTGACGGTAACAGTAGATTTATTTTGGGTCGGATTAGTATTTTTTCGGAAGGAACAGGCCAGGGAGGATTTTGTGCTGAGATTCTGACTAATTTTATCCGCAAATTCCTGTTGTCAATTTATTGGAAATCAAAAGAGTACCTGGCTATGAAGCTATCGAAATTTATTGTGCTGGTCTTTGGGGGTAGTTTGCTGATTTTGTCAAGTTGCAAAGAAAAAGTGAAAGAGGTCGTAGCTAACGAAATATCGTCCTATGACCTGATTCAGGATCGTTTTTTTACGCCTTCTTGTGCTACGGCGGGCTGTCATTCTTCAGAACAGGATAACGACTTCAAGCAGCACGGGCTGGTATTGGCCAGGGGTAAATCTTACGTCAATCTCATCAACATTCTTTCGCATCAACCCGAGGCCAAGTCAGAAGGTTTGAAACGGGTGAAACCTTACAATTCCAACGAAAGTCTGCTTTATCACAAATTGAATTGGGACGCCAGCCACCATGGTGGGAAGCAGTACGGCCTGTCCATGCCCTTGGGTGGCAGTCCTTTAAGCGTCGGCCAAATCGAGTTTGTTCGTCGTTGGATCGAGGCGGGCGCACCCGAGAAGGGCAATGTGGTGGATACTACCCTGCTGAACGACAAGACGCCCAGCTACGTCGCTATATTCGATGGACTGAAAGCGCCTGCAGCCGGCGAAGGCTACCAGATGAAGCTGGGGCCGTTCACGGTAAGCCCTAATTTTGAGCGTGAAATGTTTTCCAGGCAAATGGTTGGCAACACCCAAGACCAGTACGTGAATCGGGTGCAAGTACTTATGCGACCCGGTAGCCACCACTTTATCCTTTACGACTTTAACAATAAAAACGCGCTGCCGCCGCTGAACACCGTCCGCGACATCCGTAATCCTGATGGCACCACCAATTTTCAGACATTGCTCTCCATGCAAAATCACGTGTTCTGGGCGGGCACCCAAACTCAGGTACACGATTATTCGCTTCCCGAAGGTACCGCGCTACTCCTGCCCGCCGGGGCGTCATTCGACATGAATTCGCACCATGTTAATAAAACTGCGCAGCCTGAAACGGGGGAGGTACATGTGAACCTTTACACTTTGCCCAAAAACCTGGTGAAACACGTCGTACAGGCGCTGAATCTCGGAAATGAGAGTTTCACACTTCCGCCTGGAAAGACGACGGTCGCTACCAAAACTTTTACTTTCAAGAAGCCCACCACGGTGCTGATGCTGACCTCACACACGCACAAGCTAGGCGAAAAATTTGTCATCAAAATAAAGGGAGGTACCCGCGACGGTGAGGTAGTTTACGAAAGTACCGACTGGGAACACCCGCTCATCAAAAACTTTCCTACGCCCATTCAACTACAAGCGGGTGAAGGGCTTACCTCAGAAATTACCTACAACAATACTACCAGCCAAACGATCCGGTTTGGCTTGCTGAGCGAAGACGAGATGGGAATCATTTTTGGGTACTTCTATGAGTAGGGCTGTTGGCCATCGGCTTTCGGCAGTCGGCTTTTCTTTATTTGTACTCAGAACAGATTTGCAATTAGGTCTTTAACAAAAAAGGCTTCCGAATTTCGGAAGCCTTTTTGTTGAGAAGTCGATGGCTGATAGCCGACTGCTGACAGCCCGTTACTTAGCGATGTCCACTTGCACACGGTTACCCTTGATGGTGTTACCGTCCATGGCGCGGATCACTACGCGCGAATCGCGCTCGGGAACGTCCACGTAAGTGTAGTTGTCATAGATCTCGATGGCGCCGATGTCGCGGCCCGCGATACCGGACTCTCCGGCGATGGCACCCACGAAGTCACGTGGTGCGATGCGATCCTGATGGCCAACGTTGAAATACAAACGTGACATTCCTTCTTCCACTGGGCCCGGTGCGCTTTTTTCGCGACGTGGTCCGCGATCGTCGCGGCCTCCGAAGCGTGCGCCACGATCGCCCCGATCACGTCCAAAACGTCCGCCGCGATCATCGCGGCTTTCGAAGCGCGAACCACGGTCACCGCGGTCGCGACCGAAGCGTCCCCCTCTGTCACCACGATCCCGGTCGCGTCCGCGACGGTCGTCGCGATCTCCCCGGTCAGAACGACGTTCCTCCCAGGCCAGGTTGGCGTCGGCGTACTCGTTTTTCTCCACACCCAGCAATTGTTGCGTCATGGCAGCTACGATTTGCTCGGTCGAGAAACCGCTGTGATGGAGTTGCTCCAGTACGTCGTCGTAGAGGTTGTCTTTATTTTTATCGTTCTGGCGGATGGCTTCGGCCATAGTTTCCACGAAACGCGCTTTGCGTACACCCACGATATCTTCGTAGGATGGAATTACGCCTTTTTCAATCTTCACTTTCGTGAAGTTCTCAATCTGGCGAATCCGGTTGCGCTCGTCACGGGCGACCAGCGAAAACGCTTTACCCGCCAGGCCCGCGCGACCCGTCCGGCCAATGCGGTGAACGTAGTACTCTTCGTCCAAGGGAATGTCGTAGTTGATCACGGCGTCCAGTCCGCTCACGTCGATGCCCCGAGCGGCCACGTCGGTACCGACCAGGATGGTCGTGATGCCGGACTTAAATTTGCTCATCACGTTGGTGCGCTGCTGCTGACGAAGGTCACCATGGATGCCTTCGGCGGCATAGCCGCGTGCCTGCATTTGCTCCACGATTTCGTCCACCTTGCGTTTGGTGTTACAGAATACCAGCAACGACTGGATATTGTACATGTCGATCAGGCGCGTCATCACTTCCAGCTTGGCTTGGGGCTTCACTTCGTAGCAAAGCTGCTCGATATTGTCGTTGGTCAGCTCGTTACGAACGACCTTGATCATGACGGGATCATCCAGGAAGCGTTTGGTGATGCTCAGGATTGGCTTCGACATCGTGGCTGAAAACAGAATCGTCTGCTTATCTTCCGGCATATCGACCAGGATACTTTCGATATCTTCACGGAAGCCCATGTCCAGCATTTCATCGGCTTCATCCAGTACCATCATGCGTACTTCACTGAAATCCAGTGTCCGGCGCTGCATGTGGTCCATTACACGCCCTGGTGTACCCACTACGATTTGGACTCCTTTTTTCAAAGAGCGGATCTGGCGCTCGATAGAATCGCCACCATAGATCGCCTCAATACGCACGCCCCGCTTGTACTTTGACAAACGGCCCATCTCCTGCGCGACCTGCACTGCCAGCTCACGGGTGGGGCAAAGCACCAGTGCCTGCACGGCATTGTTGCGCGGATCGATCATTTCCAGCGCCGGAATACCGAAAGCGGCGGTTTTCCCTGTACCCGTCTGGGCTTGTCCGATCACGTCGTAGCCCTCCATCACAGGGGGGATAGCTTCGGCCTGAATAGGCGATGGATTCTCGAAACCCATTTCCTCCACGGCGCGCATGATATCATCCGAAAGACCCAGCGCGGCAAAACCCGACTTGGGAGCTTCTTCCAATGCTTCTTCTTCCTCAGCTTCGAAGTCGTCCTCAGTCTCAGCTACTTCAATTTCTTCTTCCTTCGCTACTACCGCTTTTTTTCTGGCTGTTGGTTTCTTTTCCTCAGCCACAATTTCATTCTCAGGAGCAGTTGTTATTTCGTCGGATTCAGTTACCGTTGCCGCTTTCTTCTTGGCTTTCGGTTTCTTTTCCACTACGGTTTGGTCGTCTGAGACATTGGCCTCAACTACCAATACTTCTTCATTTTCTATTAATTCCATTACTTGATTGATTGTCTATTATATATTTTAAAAACGGGGTGTTTTGTTCAGGGGTCTAATCGACTAAATACTTATAAAAGACACAATTATCTTTCCTTAGGCATCTAGGCGAGACCTTAAAGGACTCGACGATTCAGACAACTAAACAGTGTTCCAGCGCTTGTTTGTCCGATACACGGAAAAATGACGCATGGAATCGTCTCCTCGCGTTCGGAAAAATACCGAGCGGTTGGAGCGTACTACTTACTTAACAAAAAGGGATTTTGCGCAAAGCCCACACAAGACATCCGTGTGGCTCTGCGAGACTTTATCGGAATGGCCAACCTTATACTTGATGGTTGGTGGCGTATTCTGGTGCCTGACCCGGACTGAAGCAGAGAAGTGAACGGATGTTCGTTCAATTATGACGCAAAAGTAAGAATTCTTTTTCAATAAAAAATTCTTTTGTTGAAAATAATTGCAATTTTTTTAGAAAAGGCAAAAGAAGGCGGCTTCCAAATCAACTCTGGAAGCCGCCCAACCAAGTTTTTGAGTAAATTATAAATCCGCCGAACTGTACGAATCTAATACTTCTTTGACATCAACATAGGGAAGATCAAAAGCGTCTGATACGCCTTTATAAACTACCTGACCGTTGATAATATTCAAACCTTTCATGAGCTCCTCGTTTCTGGTGCAGGCTGATTGCCAACCCAAATTTGCCAGTTGCAATGCGTAGGGCAGGGTAGAGTTGGTCAGGGCCAGCGTGGAGGTGTAGGGTACCGCCCCCGGCATATTAGCTACACAATAGTGTACTACCTCGTCTACTACGTAGGTAGGGTCCTGGTGCGTGGTGGCGTGGGAAGTCTCGAAGCAACCGCCCTGATCAATGGCTACATCCACCATCACGGTACCAGGGCGCATCATTTTAAGCATATCCTTAGTGATCAGCGATGGTGCCTTGGCTCCGGGAATCAACACACCACCAATGATAATGTCGGAGTGCTGGATATGGCGGCGAATATTGTACTCATTGGACATGACGGTGTCCACATTGGCGGGCATGATGTCTTCCAGATAGCGAAGTCGCGGCAGGCTGATGTCCATGATCGTAACATGCGCCCCGAGCCCGGCGGCCATCTTGGCGGCTTCGGTACCTACTATACCACCACCCAGCACCAGTACGTCGGCTGGCTTGACCCCGGCCACGCCGCCCAGCAGAATACCGCGTCCGCCCATGGGTTTTTCCAGGTACTTGGCTCCTTCTTGAATGGCCATTCTTCCGGCTACTTCGCTCATCGGAACCAGCAGCGGCAGACTACGGTCGGCGCGCTCCACGGTTTCGTAGGCCAGGCAAACGGCCTTGCGTTCGATCATCGCGTGGGTTAGTTCTTCGGAAGAGGCAAAGTGGAAGTAAGTGAACAGCAATTGATCCTCTTTAATAAGCGGATATTCACGGGCAATTGGTTCTTTTACCTTTACGATCATCTCGGCGATGGCGTATACTTCCTCAATAGTGTCCAGCAGTTCCGCTCCGGCCTCTACATACTCTTCGTCGGAAAAGCCGCTGCCTTTACCTGCCTCTTTTTGTACATAGACCGTATGTCCGTGCCGCCGAAACTCAGTGACGCCCGCCGGGGTCACAGCTACGCGGTTTTCGTTATTTTTGATTTCACTTGGTACGCCGATGATCATAGTCGAAACGATATGTAATGAATGATGAAAGATTTTGGATTCTGCTGAAAGATGCTGCGGCCATTCACTGAAACGCAAAAATATTATTTCTAGGATTTTAATCTTTCATGAACAGGATTTACAGAAAACAAAACTGAGAATGGCTTTTTTGACAGAGATTTGTCCTTTATTATTGCCAGATTAGTTCTGATTTCATAAAAACTTTCTGCCGATGGCACTCGATACAACTGATTTTTCTATTCTTAAAAAGCTTCAGGCGAATGCACAACTGACCACAAAGGAAATTGCGGCGGCGGTAAACCTTTCGGTCACGCCCGTACACGACCGCATCCGCAAGCTGGAACGGGCGGGCTACATCGAGCGCTATGTAGCTTTGCTAAACCGCAGGAAATTAGGAAAGTCGCTGGTAGTGTACTGCAACGTGACGCTGGATAAGCAGCGCAAAGAAAGCTTCGAGGAGTTCAATGCTGCCGTATCCCGACTGCCCGAAGTACTGGAATGCAGCGTGGTGTCAGGTACTTTCGATTATTTGCTCAAAGTAGTCGTTGATGACGTGGAGGCTTATAATGATTTTTATCAGCAAAATCTTTCCGTACTCAAAAGTGTGCTGCACATTAGTAGCTTTTTCGTAATGTCGGAGGTGAAAAGTACGACCGAGATTCCGATCTAAGCACAACTTTGAATAAGTGATTGAGATAAATTCATGAAAATCTGAAAGTTGAGAGCTTGATATTCCGACATCCGCAATTAACTCAATTCCTCATTAATTCTCCGTGCGTTCCTTTAATTACCATCCTTAATATAAATGGCGTGACTTTGAAGAAACCCAGAGCCATTTCTGAAAGTACTTCCCGGCCGAAAAGTTTTTGAATGGTGCGTCCAATTTTCAGGCGCAGCGCGAATTCTCTCTGCCAGGAAGTTTGGTAGGTAGTTTCCAGTAGTTCACGCGAACGATGCTCCGTAAAGTACCTGGCTACGTCCCGCGCTGCCATGCTTCCCGCCCGAATGGCCATTGCCATGCCATTGCCACAGAGTGGCGTGATGAGCCCCGCGCTGTCGCCGGCCATCAGGATATGGTTTTCAATGGCATTTTTTGGAGCAAACGAAATCTCGTTGATGACCTCCGGCTTGTCGTAGAGGAATTCGGCGGTGTCGAAAATATGCTTCAAGTGCGGATTACGACTTAGAATACGGCGTTCCATATCGGGAATATTTCCCGATTCTTTCAGGTTCGATCTTTCCGTCAGATAGCACAGGCAGTACTTGTCATCCTCGATGGCCGACATGCCGCAGTAGCCGTTCCGGAAATTATGCAGCGAGATGAGGTCTTTGGCAAAACCGCCTTTGATATGGTACTTTACACCCACGTATGGCGACTCTTTGTTCATAAATTCACGATTCATTTGCTTGTCGATCCGGGTGCGCTTTCCGTAGGCACCAATGACGATTTCGGCCTGGTAATTATCGCTCGAAGTTTCAATTTCGAAGTGATTGTCCTGCCACACGATATCCTGCACAATGGTACTTAGCCGAAAATCGACGCCGCTCTTTTGGGCAAGTTCATACAGGGCGTTATCCAGGGTATAGCGGCTGATCCCAAAACCTCCCATATCGAGTTTGGTGTCCAGAACCGAGCCTTTGGGCGAAGTGAAACGGAAATTGGAGATACTTTCGGCACCCAAAGAATTAAGATCCAGGCCAAGGTTTTCGAGATAGGGCCGTACTTCGTTGGAGACATACTCACCGCAGACTTTATGATGCGGGTACTCTTTCCGCTCGATCAGTAAAGTTCTGATTCCGAGCCGCGCCAATTCGATTGCGCTCACCAACCCGGCCAAACCTCCCCCAATAATTACGACCGGATATGTCATATTTGCTCGCCTGATTTAGTTTATTTGTTCAGGCATAGAATTCAAAACTTCTTTCATTTGTTCAAACATCACATTCACAATTTCACAACCTTTGTATCAAATTAGCTCTGCGCCCTCTGCGAAAACTTAGCCGCTCCGGCGTACCGGCTCTCTGCGGTTAAAAAATGAACAAAAACTATAAAGACGGACTCAATCTTCTCTCGAAAGTAACGCCTAAAAAAGCCTGGAATGCCATTCAGGTACTTGGCAGCTACTTTTATTCCAAAGTTTCGGGAAAAGCTGATCACTACGGGATGCCCATTGCCATCAGCTTTGAGCCAACGACCTCATGCAATCTCCGCTGTCCCGAATGTCCGAGCGGCTTGCGCTCATTTACTCGGCCGACGGGTATGATGGAGGCTGACTTGTACCGGAAAACTATCGATGAACTGGCTGATACGCTGCTTTATTTGATTTTTTACTTTCAGGGCGAGCCCTATCTGCATCCTTCTTTTATTGAACTGGTCAGATACGCCCATGATAAGGGAATTTATACCGCTACTTCCACCAACGCCCATTTCCTGAACGACGAAAAAGCCCGGCAGACCGTCGAATCGGGCCTGGATCGTCTGATCATTTCCATCGATGGTACTTCGCAGGAAGTATACCAGCAGTACCGGATCGGGGGGAAGCTGGAAAAAGTACTGGAAGGTACGCGTAATATTGTGAAGTGGAAAAAAGAACTGGGGTCAAGTACCCCGCATGTGATCTTTCAATTTCTGGTAGTAAAGCCCAACGAACACCAAATTGCCGAGGTCCAGCAATTGGCTAAGGAACTGGGGGTAGACGAGGTGGGCTTGAAAACGGCCCAAATCTACGACTACGAACAGGGCTCCGACCTGATGCCGACCATCGATAAGTACTCACGTTACGAAAAAGTAGGCGACCGTTATACGATCAAGAACGAATTTGTGGACCATTGCTGGAAGATGTGGCACTCCTGCGTCATCACCTGGGATGGGCTGGTGGTTCCCTGCTGTTTCGACAAAGACGCCCACCACCGGCTGGGCGATATGAAACAACAAACCTTCCGCGAACTTTGGTGCGGCGAGCCCTACCGTGAATTTCGGCAAACGCTGATCCGCTCGCGCTCCGAAATAGAGATGTGCAAAAACTGCACGGAAGGTACCAAAGTTTGGGCGTGAAACATTTTGGGTATTTTATTAAATATATATTGAACGCAATAAAAAATCGCGTAGATAAGGCGCTAACAGACAAGACATAATATTTTTGGTTAAAAACTCCGTGGAACATTCCTTGGCGAATTGCCACGAATAGCAGAAATTTGGGGCAGGTAACTAATACAGACAATGGGTAAAGTAATTGCAATTGCCAATCAAAAAGGGGGCGTCGGCAAAACCACCACGGCTATCAATCTGGCGGCCAGCCTGGCCGCCCTGGAATTCAGGACGCTAATCGTGGACGCCGACCCACAGGCCAACTCTACCTCGGGGCTGGGCTTCAATCCCAAGGAGATCGAATACAGCATCTATGAGTGCATGGTCGAGGGGATCCGCACCCGGGATATTCTGATCCAAACCGACTTCCCGAATCTTGATCTGCTGCCTTCACACATCGATCTGGTAGGTGCCGAAATCGAAATGATCAATATCAAGAACCGCGAGGACCGGATGAAGGACGCCCTCGAAGACATCCGCGACGACTACGATTTCCTTATTATAGATTGCTCGCCTTCGCTGGGGCTGATTACGATCAACTGCCTGACGGCTGCCGACTCGGTTATCATACCCGTGCAGTGTGAGTACTTTGCGCTGGAAGGTTTGGGCAAATTGCTCAATACGATTACCATCATTCAATCCCGACTGAATACCAATCTTGCCATCGAGGGCATATTGCTGACGATGTACGATCTGCGGCTGCGGCTTTCCAATCAGGTAGTCAATGAAGTCACGACGCATTTCCAGACCATGGTTTTTGATACCATTATTCCTCGTAACGTGCGGTTGAGCGAGTCGCCCAGTTACGGCGTTCCCGTTTTGGCGCAGGATGCCGATAGCAAAGGAGCAATCAGCTACTTAAACCTGGCGCGGGAGATATTAACTAAAAATGGTTATTTGTCTCACGATCAGCCGGTAAGTGTGGTTTAATTAAAGTGGAAGCGGGGATATTTAACACTAAATTTTGTGCAGAATGGAAAATTCCAGTAAAAATAAAAGAATGACCGGCTTGGGCCGAGGCCTTGGGGCTCTATTGCAGGATTCCGATTCGGTGAATACCAACAAGCCCTCGGGCCGCACACCGCCCTACGAAACGATCAGTTCGATGAACGAAATCGACGTAGATTTTATCGAGGCGAACCCGTACCAGCCACGCTCCAATTTTGATCAGGAAGCTTTGCAGGAACTGGCCGATTCGATAAAAGTTCAGGGGATTATTCAGCCGATTACGGTGCGGCAGCTTGGCCGGGACAAGTACCAGCTGATTTCGGGCGAAAGACGTCTGCAGGCTTCCAAGTCCATCGGGATGCAGCGCATTCCCGCTTACATCCGCACCGCCGATGATCAGCAGATGCTGGAAATGGCTCTGATCGAGAACATTCAGCGTGAAAACCTGAATGCCATCGAAATTGCTCTCAGCTACCAGCGGTTGATTCACGAGTGTAATCTCAAGCAGGAAGAACTCGGCGATCGTGTGGGAAAAAATCGCACGACGGTCAATAACTACATTCGACTGCTCAAACTACCCCCGACAATTCAGGCCGCCCTGCGCGACAATCAGATCAGCATGGGGCATGCCCGCGCTCTGATAACGATCGACGACCTGGTCAGTCAGTTAAAAATATTTAAAAAGACCATTGAGGACGGTTGGTCAGTGCGGAAAGTAGAGGAAGAAGTGCGTAAATTGTCGCTCGTTCCTCCAACGGATGAAAACAATCGCCGGATTCAGACAATCAAACAGGAAATCAGGTCGTTGCAATTTCGGCTTTCTTCCTACTTTGGGTCGAAGGTAAGCATCAAAAGCGATGACAATCATAAGGGTGAGATCAAAATCCCTTTTACGTCGCAGGAGGAGCTGGATCGAATATTGGGTAGTTTGGATTTAGAGAAAAAAGCTTGAAAGGAAAAATTTGGATCGCTGTAATCATGCTGCTGTCGTTGGCTGCTAGGGGACAAGTAGCAAGGCCGGATACTTTGCCGAGTGCTGAGACTGTCAAATCAGTGGCAGATACACTGCGTCCGGTCATACAAGGCGTACTACGTCCGGATGAATTGGCTAAGCTTGAAAACGCGGATGACAGCATTCCGGTCACAATTATAACCGATCCCGGCCTTCCCGTTCCAAAGAAGGCAGCTATCTACTCCCTGATTCTGCCCAGCCTAGGGCAAATCTATAACCGCGATTACTGGAAAGTACCCTTCGTCTTTGCGGGAATAGGTGGCGCAGGGTATATGATCCATTGGAACACAATCCGCTATCGTGACTATCTGAACCCTTACCTTGCGGCTTACGACAGTAAGGGAAATTTGTTAGGAGATAAATTTCCAGTTTACATCAGAGGCAGGGACGAAACCCTCGACCTCAGCATTGATCAGATTAAGCGCGGCAAAACGTTTTACCGACGTTACCGTGAGTATGGTTTCGTTATCATGGGCCTGGTGTACGCTCTGGCCGCCGTGGAAGCCAACGTAGCCGCCCACCTGAAAAACTTTAATGCCAACATGAACGAGGACCTCACCCTCAAATTTGAACCTTCCAATGAACCAACCTTCCTCTCGCAAACGGCACCGGGAGTGAAGTTATCACTTACCTTCTAATTTCGATTTAGAGAATCAGAGAGTTAGTGAATCGACTAAAAACTCTTATTCACTCATTCACTCACCGGGCAGGCGATCCTGTCACTCATTCAAAATTGAACATACTCCTAGTCGGTTACGGTAAAATGGGCAAAGCCATCGAGCAGATCGCTCTGGAACGCGGCCATACCATCGCCGGAAAAATAGACATCAATAATCAGGGCGAGATGGAAGTACTGCCATCAGAGGCAGTAGATGTCGCCATTGAGTTCAGCGCTCCCGAAGCGGCCTACGCCAACATCAAACTGTGCCTGGAAAAAGGCTGGCCCGTGGTCAGCGGCACCACAGGCTGGCTCGGATACAAATCAGAGATCGAGGCACTTACAGCCGAAAAAGGCGGCGCGTTTTTCTACGCATCCAATTATAGCATTGGAGTCAATTTATTCTTTCAATTGAACAAAACCCTGGCCCGTTTTATGCGCGGTCAGGGGTACGATTTGTCGATCACCGAAATCCATCACGTGCATAAGCTGGATGCACCGAGTGGCACCGCGATTACGCTGGCGGAAGGCATTCAGTCCGAAAGGGAAGATATTGAAGGATGGACGCTGATGCCGGAAGTAAAAGAAAATAACGTTCCGATTACTTCGAAAAGAGAAGACGAAGTACCGGGAACCCACGTTGTAAACTACGATTCGGAAGTCGACACGATCCATATTTCCCACGTCGCGCACACCCGCAAAGGCTTTGCGCAAGGGGCCGTGATCTCCGCCGAGTGGTTGCACGGAAAAAAAGGCGTCTTCGGTATGGAGGATATGCTGGAAAATTTAAAATGATTCCCACTATCAAATCTAGTCCGTATCTTTGCCCGCTAAAACTCCTCATTGTCAATAATCCATTCATTAAATGGCTTTAAAAGAAGTTTATACCCCGCCTTCCTCGCGCTCCAAAAAGAAAAACAAATCGGCATTCCGCGAATGGGTGGATTCCATCGTTTTTGCCGTGGTGGCGGCCACGCTTATCCGCTGGCTGTTCATGGAGGCTTTCACCATTCCGACTCCCTCCATGGAAAATAGCTTGCTGGTGGGTGACTTTCTGTTTGTGAGCAAGTTGCACTACGGGACCCGAACTCCCAAGACACCGCTGCAAGTACCACTCACGCACCAGACCATTTGGGGGACCGATATACCTTCGTATGTAGATTGGATTCAATTGCCCCAATACCGCCTGCCCGGTTTTTCGGAGGTTAAGACCGGCGATGTGGTAGTTTTCAATTATCCACCCGAACTGCAGCATCCTACGGATCTGAAAACCAATTACATCAAGCGGTGTATCGGCACGCCCGGCGATAAGCTTGAAGTTAGAAATGCGCAGGTGTATCTTAATGGTAGCCCGATGCCTAACCCGCCCCGCATGGAGAGCGAGTACTTTGTTTCTACCACTACGGCGGTGAATGAGGACAAAGTTTTTCGTGAAAACGGGGTGTCGGAATTTACCAGTTATACGGAAACCTATAATGATACAATCCCGACAAATGACGAGTCGGGCTACATTGTCTATACGACCGCAGACATTGCAGGAAAGCTGAAAGCATATGACTTTGTTCGTGATATACGGCCCGTTGTGGCTCCCAAGGATATCAGCGAGCCCTCATTGTACCCTTCCTCATCGCTCATTAAATGGAATCGTGATAATTACGGCCCGATTACGGTGCCGAAGGAAGGCGTAACTGTGGCGATGACACCCGAAAATGTGGCTTTTTACGGTCCCGTGATAAAGTACTATGAGGGTAACGAAAACGTAGAGCTGGCTGAAAACCAGGTGAAGATTGATGGGAAAGTCATCGATGGCTACACTTTCAAGCAGGATTACTACTTTATGATGGGAGATAACCGGCACAATTCCGCCGACTCACGCTACTGGGGCTTTGTGCCAATGGACCATATAGTGGGTAAGGCGGTTTTCGTGTGGATGTCTATCGATCCTAACCCGACGAGCGCCGCTAACAAAATACGCTGGAACCGTTTATTCAGGACAATCGATTAAGCCGCGAATGACGGACGATAAAATTGCCATTCTTGCTCTGGTACGCACGCCCGGCGTTGGTTCCGTCACAATTCGCCAGTTAATCAGTTATTGCGGCGGTGCCGAAAAAGTCCACCGGTCTGACTATCGGAAACTCATCAAAATTCCCGGAATAGGAGATAAAGTTGCCCGCAGTATCATTGCAAAAACCGGCTGGTCCGATGCCGAGAAAGAGTTCGAAAAGTGTAGTAAGAGTGGTATCAATTTGATTTTTTATACCGACCCTGCCTACCCCAAAAGGCTCAAACCACTGTATGATTCTCCCGTGCTGCTTTACTCGCAGGGCAACATAGATTATAATGCCGTGCGAACGGTAGGGATTGTCGGTACCCGCAAAATTACGGAATACGGGAAGTCAGTGACCGAAACCATCATTAGAGACCTGGCTCCCTACCAACCACTGCTGGTGAGCGGCCTGGCCTACGGGGTCGACATCACTGCGCATCGTGCTTGCCTGAAAAGCGGTATTCCCACGGTCGGCGTTATGGCCAGCGGACTGGATGTGATTTACCCGGCTGCCCACAAACGAACCGCCGAAGATATGCAGGCCAACGGCGGCCTGGTTACCGAAAATCCGCTGGGTACCAAGCCCGATTTTATGCGTTTCCCCGCCCGCAATCGCATTATCGCTGGACTCAGCGATGTCACTATCGTGGTTGAATCAGCCAAAAAAGGCGGTAGTTTGATTACCACGGAATACGCCCAAAACTACCACCGTGAAGTGTATGCTGTGCCGGGAAACGTGGGGAGTCTCTACTCCGAAGGCTGTAATCAGCTAATCAAGAATAATAAGGCCAATTTATTTTTATCGGTAGAAGAAATGGCGAAGGACTTGCAATGGGTACTGGGGCAATCCGAACCAAAGGCTCCATCCAAGTACGATAAACCCGAGGCAGAATTGGTTTTTGAAGGCTTCACTCAGGACGAAGGCCAGGTTTTGGCTATGCTGAAAAAGGGAGGCGATATGCAGATCGACGATATGAGCTGGCAGAGCGGTATTCATCTGGGAAAGTTGGCCACGCTGCTGCTTAATCTGGAATTTCAGGGGATGGTGAGGTCACTACCGGGCAAGAAATACGCGCTGATCTAGTTGCCTATGATCGACTTCAAAAGAACTACGCTGGAATTGATCGAAATGGGGGAGGGGTTGACCGTCGAATTCAAACGCACCATCGACAGTCCTTTTAAAATTGCCAGAACCCTGGCTTCTTTTGCCAACACTTCCGGCGGGGTACTTTTGGTAGGTATTGCCGATAACCGCTCAACCGTCGGCATAAAATCGGAACTTCGCGAATTACAGAAACTGGAAAGGGCCTGCGGCGAACTCGTCGAAAAAGAGCTGCTCGTTCGGTGCAAAACCGTCATGCTCGGAATGAGCAAAATTCTGCGCATCGAGATTGATGAAAGCGAGGAGAAGCCTCATTATGCCATCAATGAAAAAGGCGATCGTATTATTTATGTACGCGCCAGAGACAAGTCGGTGCCTACCAATCGGCTGATGCTACCCGGCGAGGGTGACGCCGCTACGGACAAACTGCTGGCTTCCCGGCCCGTAAAAAACCTCCTCCAACACCTGAGGCATCACGATAGCATCACCGAAAAAGATCTGTCCAACCTGATCAATGTATCGGTCAAACGCGCCACACGGCTTCTGCACGACTTGACGGACAAAGGAATTATCTTAAAACGGGGTAGTGGAAAAGGCGCATTGTATAGCTTGAAATTGGTGAAATGAGCTGTTTGTATAAAGTTTTGGAGGAAAGGCACAGCTTAGAATTTATGTATTAAATTCCTTGCCTCCTATCGCTGGGAAGGTATCTACTTATCCCCAGGCTTTTACTGTGACCATCGGCTATAATAATGTAGTAGGCGGGACTGAGCGAATAGAAGAATGCCAAATTTCCAGGCTAAACTTTTATCTTTGCCAAACTTTCTCACAAAAAGGCGATGGCACAACTCTCGGTTCGGCATTTGTTAGGGATTAAGAACCTGAATGAAACGGATATTCACACGATTCTCGATACTGCGACCCAGTTTAAGGATGTCATTAACCGTCCGATCAAGAAAGTACCTTCCCTGCGTGACATTACCATTGCCAACGTTTTTTTTGAAAATTCCACCCGCACCCGTCTGTCTTTTGAGCTTGCCGAAAAACGCCTCTCGGCGGATGTAGTCAATTTTTCGGCTTCGGGTAGTTCAGTTACCAAGGGCGAAACTCTGCTAGACACGGTCAATAACATCCTGGCCATGAAGGTGGACATGATCGTGATGCGGCACAGTAGTCCGGGCGCGGCCCACTACCTGTCGAGTCGTATTCCGGCTAATGTCGTCAACGCCGGCGATGGTACCCACGAACACCCCACGCAGGCCCTGCTCGATGCTTTTTCGATGCGCGAGAAACTGGGTGATTTGCGGGGCAAGAAAATCGCGATTATCGGCGATATCCTTCATTCCCGGGTGGCGCTTTCCAACATTTTTTGTCTGCAGAAACTGGGGGCGGAAGTGATGGTCTGCGGGCCAACGACGCTCATTCCTAAGTACCTGCCCGAACTGGGCGTGAAAGTGGGCCATGACGTGAGAGCTGCCCTGCGCTGGTGCGATGTAGCCAATGTGTTGCGCATTCAGTTGGAAAGGCAGCAAATCAAGTACTTTCCCTCTCTCCGTGAGTACTCACTATACTTCGGCATCGATAAAGCCATGCTCGACGAGCTCGACCGCGAAATCGTCCTGATGCATCCCGGACCTATCAACCGCGGCGTTGAGCTTTCATCTGATGCCGCCGACTCGGCGCACTCGATCATTTTGAATCAGGTAGAAAACGGCGTTGCCGTGCGGATGGCCGTGCTGTTTCTGCTGGCACAGCAACAATAAAGAATATAACAGACTCTTTTCCCGCCTTATTCAGGAGTGATATGTTTCCACTCACTACCCCATAAGTAGTTTTGTCGGTTTACCTTCTTTTTCAGCCAAATCGCTGAACCGCTCGGCCCAAACGAAGAAGATGAAATCCTACTTGTACACCCTTTCCATTATCGTCGCCGCTACATTGGCGATGATTTTTCCCGGTCCATTTACAGTTATCGGGGACTTTGAGCTCAAAAATCTGATTGTACCTCTGCTGATGATCATTATGTTCGGGATGGGCACCACTATGGGCATAAAGGACTTTGAGGGTATAGTCAAGAACCCGCGCTCGGTGTTTATCGGTATTCTGTGCCAGTTTTCGATCATGCCCGTAGTGGGTTACACCCTGGGTACGAGTTTTAATTTTCCGCCCGAAGTAGCCGCTGGGGTGATACTGGTAGGTAGTTCACCCAGCGGACTTGCCTCTAACGTGATGGCTTACATTGCCAAGGCTAACGTCGCCCTGTCGTTGACCATCACAGCCGTGGCCACATTATTGGCCCCGCTGCTGACACCCGCCCTGATGAAGTGGCTGGCTGGGACGATGGTAGAGGTAGATTTCCTGAAAATGATGGTTGATATCCTTAAAATGATCATTCTTCCCATCGGGCTCGGTTTGCTGGTCAATTACATTTTCAGGAAACAAGCCGTTTGGCTCAATCGCTACATGCCGCTCGTGTCGATGATCGGTATTGCGCTCATCATCTGCATTATTACAGCAGCCGGACGGGAGAGCCTCCTCACGATCGGCGTGGCGTTGGTAGCTTGTACAATTCTTCACAACCTGCTGGGTTACGCCCTGGGGTATGGCATGGCCAAACTCTTTCGACTTCCCGAGCAGGACTGCCGCACGGTATCTCTGGAAGTGGGCTTGCAAAATGGAGGGTTGGCCTCGGGCCTTGCCCTTCAAATGGGTAAAGTGGCTACGGTGGGTCTGGCGCCCGCGCTTTTCGGTCCGATTATGAATATTACGGGATCAATTCTGGCTAGTTTCTGGGGGAAGAAACCTGTCGATCTACCGGAAGCAGCGGCGGCAGAAATGACGTAAGAGAGGAAGGCTTTAAATCGGCACTCTCTGCCGTTTAGTAAATCGTGGGTTTTTTCAGAAGTTATTTCGAGATCTCGTGTTTTATTTGTGAAAATGAAACACTCTCATCTTAAAAGACTTAACCTATGAAAAAGTCAACCAACACTTCCAAGACTTTGCTTGCCTGGATGGTACTCATGGGCTTCTCGCTGCTCGTTTCCTGTAAGAAAGAGGATGCTGAACCGGATGTGTCGGCTCAACTCACCGGCAAATGGTGGTGTGAGTCGAACAAGACTTTGGCTGATCAGTACTTCGATAGCAACGGCACTTTTCAGCAACGCTTCAACGGCGTGATCTCGACCGGTAAGTGGGCGCTTTCGACTGACAACAAAACTATTCAAATTTCAGACGTGTCAAACAATCTGGTGAGTAGCTGGTCGTATGGCCTCAAAGAAGTGACAGCTGATAAACTGGTCATTAATTATCTGGCCGACTTCACCTTTGCGCCCTGCCCATGATGTGTCGCTCTGTAGTAGGTAATTTTTAGCCTCTGGATTCGTTAATTTGTAAAATTCTTACAAATCAATCCTGCTTTTACTTCAAATATCCCATGAGAAAAAGGTTCGTATCTTCCTGGATGCTAATGCTTGGCTTGGCTTTCATGTTTTCCTGCAAAAAGAAAGACGTCGGGCCCGACACCAGAACCCTGTTAACTGCCAAGTGGTGGTGTCACGACAAGAAATTGCTAAGCGACTTGAATTTTAACAGCGACGGGGCGGTTCAGGAACGGTACGAAGGTCAGATTGAAACCGGACGCTGGACGCTGTCATCCGACGAAAAAACGATCGAGATAATTCAGGTAGGTGGCAACAATAGCGGTACCCGCACTTTTGGTCTTGAGCAACTGACCGACGATCAGCTTATTCTGACTTTTTTCGGGGCTGAGAATACGTACAGCAAATGTGAATAAGAACAAATAAATAGAATTCATAGAAAAGGCAAGTCCATTGGGCTTGCCTTTTTTGCCTACCAGAACCTATGAAATATTATGCGTTTGCAAGTACCAACTCCCCCTCGACCTGACCATTTTCGGTAAAAGGCTTTTCTTTTTTACGATAAAAAATCCAGAAGATGATGGGGAATACCAGCAGCGTCAGAATGGTGGCGGTAACAAGGCCACCGATGATGATAACCGCCAGCGGCTTTTGCGATTCGGATCCGATGCCCGTAGAAATCGCAGCAGGCATGAGTCCAATCGACGCCATGAGGGCCGTCATGACTACGGGCCGGGTACGTACCTTCACACCTTCGCGGATGGCGGATGCCAAAGACATCCGACGGCGCAGGTTGTTATGAAATTCCGAAATCAGGATTACTCCGTTCTGAATACAGATCCCCAGCAGGGCAATGAATCCCACGCCCGCCGAAATGCCGAAATTGATCCCCGTCAGGTGCAGGGCGATGATGCCCCCGATGAGGGCGAAGGGCACATTGGCCAATACGATGAGCGAATCCTTGATATTCCCAAACATCACGAACAGGATCACAAAAATGCCGATCAGGCTGATGGGAACGACCTGCGCCAGACGCTTGGTAGCCCGCACCTGATTCTCAAATTCTCCCGTCCAGCCTACGCTATATCCCGGCGGTAGTTTTAAATTTTTGCTAACGTTCCTCTGCGCTTCGGCGATAGTACTGCCAAGGTCACGGTCACGGACGGAGAATTTGACACCGATGAATCGCTTGGTGTTGTCGCGATAGATGAAAGCCGGACCCGTAGAGCGACGAATGGTGGCGATTTCTTTGAGAGGAATCTTAGTGCCATTGATGGCGGGTACTTTCAGAGCCGACATATCTTTTTCGTCTTTACGATACTCGCGGGAGTAACGTACCCGCACGTCAAATTTTTTCTCCCCCTCGTACTTTTGGGTAGCAGTTTTGCCACCAAAGGCCATTTCCAGTACTGCCTGGGCGTCGGCGATTTTGATTCCGTAGGCAGCCATTTTCTCACGGTCGAGGATTACACTAAGCTCGGGCTGGCCCACGTTGCGGAGGATGCCCACATCCTCAATGCCGGGAACGTGTTCGATTTCTTTAATTACCTGGTCGGCCAGGCCGTCGAGCTTGTCGAGATCGTCCCCGTAGATTTTTACGGCATTGGAAGCATTGATGCCCGCCACACTTTCGGCTACGTTGTCGATGATGGGTTGCGAGTAGTTATAGCCAATGCCCTGGTACTTAGTGAGCGAATCGTTCATTTCACGAACCAGGTCGTCCATCGAAATTTTGCGGGTCCAGTCTTCCTTAGGTTTAAGGTTTACCTGCATTTGTACGTAGTAAAAACCGCTGGGGTCGGTGCCGTCGTTGCTACGCCCGGCTTGGGAAAGTACCCCGTTCACTTCGGGGAACTCGCCCAATTCTTTGCGCAAAGTAGCCGTCATCCGCACCGTTTCGGGAAGACTGTAGCTCATTGGTAGTTTGGCTTCCACCCATAAGGCGCCCTCGTTCAATTGGGGCAGGAATTCGGTACCCAGCAGCGTAGCTGACAGAAAGGTGATTCCTATTATGAACAGCGATACCAGCAAAGTCAGCTTTTTGTGGGCGAAAGTCCAGCCAAAACCCTTTTCTACGATTCGATTCCAGAAATTGACGAACGGATTATGCTTTTCCCGGACATTTTTATTCAAAAATATATGGCAAAGTACCGGTACCAGCGTCAGCGTGAACAACAGCGCGCCCAGCAAGGCGAAGGCCAGCGTGTAGGCCAGCGGACTGAACATCTTGCCCTCCACTTTCTGGAAAGAAAAGATGGGTAGCAAGGCGGTGATAATGATGAGTTTGGAAAAGAAAATGGCCTTGCCCATCTCGGTACCCGTCTTTTTGATGACACTGCCGATGGCCAGCTTGTTGTACTTCTCCATCCCCTGCTTCAAAGCGAGGTGGTCCAGGGCCACGAATATTCCTTCGACCATCACCACCGCTCCGTCGATGATAATACCAAAATCTACCGCTCCCAGCGAGAGCAAATTGGCATTCATGCCTTTTGCTTTCAGGCACAAAAAGGCAAATAACAGCGCCAGCGGGATGATGATGGATACGGTAACGGTAGTACGCCAGTCGGCCATGAAGAGGAACACGATGACCGTTACCAGCACGATTCCCTCGATGACGTTGTGCATCACGGTGTGGGTCGTGAAATTCATCAGGTTATCCCGGTCGTAGAAGGTGACCATTTTCACGTCATGGGGCAATACGTGTTCGTTGAGTTCAGTGATTTTATCTTTGACGCGGGCTAGTACTTCCTTCGGGTTTTCGCCCTTGCGCATTACTACAATACCCTCCACCACGTCGTCGCTGCTGTCGAGACCTACCTGCCCCACGCGAGGCATTGAACTTTCCCGAACATCGGCCACGTTGCTGACCAGCACCGGATTTCCGCCTGCGTCGTCGATGATGATGTTGCCGATATCCTGTTCCGTGTTCAGCAGCCCGACGCCACGCACCACGTAAGCCTGACCGTTTTTTTCGATGATGTCGCCTCCCACGTTGATGTTACTTTCCTGCACTGCTTCATATACACGCAGCGGTGTGATGTCGTATTTCGCCAGGCGGTTGGGATCTACGCTTATTTCGTATGTTTTTTCCTGGCCGCCGAAGGCCACGATGTCGGCCACACCGGGGATGGCGCGGAGTTGGCGGTCGATGGTCCAGGTTTGGATCGTGAGCAAATCGCGGGTATCGCGGGCAGGGCTTTTGAGGACATAGCGGAAAATCTCGCCCGTCGGGCCGTAGGGCGGCTGCACGTCGGGTTCTACGTCGTCGGGCAGCGAGATCGTGCGCAACTGGTTGTTGACCTGCTGCCGGGCGAAAGCGTCATCTATCTCGTCGTCAAAGATGATCTTAATGACCGATAGACCAAACATCGTAATGCTGCGAACGCTGACCTTCTTCTGCACCGAGTTCATCGCGATCTCGATGGGGGTAGTCACGAATCGTTCTATTTCTTCGGCGGAGCGGCCATTCCACTCCGTCACGATGATAATCTGGGTATTCGTAACGTCGGGGAAAGCTTCAATGGCCATGTTTCGGAAAGCCACGAAGCCCGAGATAGCCATTACGCCCACCCAGAAAAATGTAAAGGCCTTATTTTTAAGTGAAAAGGCTATAATGCCTCTGATGAATTTGTTCATTAGTAGGATACTAGATGCAGGATTCTAGATATTGGATTTTTGAATAACGTATAAATGGTGCTGGATACTGAGGATAAGCTATTTGGTGTTCATGAAAGAAAAGGGGGGAAGTAAGACGCGAATGATGTTTTAGTGATCTGAATGGTCCAAAATCCAGCGTCCAATGTCCAGCGTCTGAAAAGCTAATCGTTCAATGCGTCATATACCAGCAACTGATTCGCGGTCATTACTTTTTCGCCGGGTTTCAGGCCCGCAGACAGGTAGGTAACATCGCCGATTTGGCGATAGACTTCCACTTCGCGGGTTTCAATGTTATGGCGGTCTTTGAATACCATCACAAAGTTTTTGCTCTTGTCGAAAATGATCGCCGACGAGGGAACCGTCAACATATTTTGCCCCTCGGCAAAAGAAAGTTTAATAGTCGCCCGCATTTCGGGTTTGAGCAGGTAGTAAGCATTCTTGAGTTGAATTCGGATTTTCATCGCCTTGGTGTCTGGGTCGATGATGTTGAAAATCTTATCCACCTTGCCTTTAAAAAGTTTGTCGGGGTAGCTGAGAGTAGTCACATCAGCATCCACGCCAAGACGTACCTGATCGATATCGCTCTCGTTGACATTGGCAATGGCCCACACGTCGTCGATCTGGGCGATGTCGAAAATATTATCACTGCGGTCACTGCGCAGCAATTCGTCCTGATTGATGTCTTTTTGGATGATAAAGCCGGTCAGCGGCGAGCGTACTTCGTAAATCGCGCCTTTCTGAATACTATATATCTTAAATGTTTCCTGCACGCGGCTCAGCTGGGAGTTGGCTTTGTCCAGTTGGCTTTTCGCTTCTATCACATCGCGGTCGGCATTTAATTTGCCTTCGTTCAACTCCTGGGCTACTTTCAGATTATTTTTGGCCATCAAAACATCGTTTTGGGCGTCGTCCAGTTCTTTGTCAAAACCCGCCACATCGGTACTTCGGATCGTCGCCAGCAGCTGGCCTTTCTTTACATAGTCGCCCAACTCGACGAAGACTTTTGTGACATTGCCGCCTACTACCGGATAGACTTCAATCAACTTGTTGTTATCGGCGGTGATTTTGCCATAAAAGCTCAATTCATTGCGCAAAGGCTCTACCTTGGCCTCGGCTAACTCCGTAGTTGAAAGCATCTTATCGCTTAACACGAACGCCTGATCGATCTGCTCCTTCGGCGGATTTTCTTCTCCGCAAGCGGCAAGAAGCAGCATAAGAGGGATGACTTTGAGGTACTTCATAGGGTAGCTGATTGAATGTTATACATAGAAAAGTGTGGATATATGGTTGGCAATTTTGCTATTGGTGGGGTACTCTGGTACTTGGCTCAAAATAGGATTGCGTTCACTACCTGATTCAGGTTTTCCTCCGATAGGATTAGTTGCTTACGCAGCTCGTTCAGCTGGCGCATACTTTGATTGTAGCTTTCCATGAAATCAGTAAATTCCAGGATGGGTATGTTGCCACGGCGGAAGTTTTGGAGGATGGCATCGTAAACGAGGTCGAAATTCTGGGTACTGGTGGCCAGTTGCCGGTACTGCTGACTTTGCTGCTCCCAGGTCCGTAAACTCACTACGATCTGATTGCGGATATCCTGCAACTGAAAATCCTTTTGAATTCGGGACTGATTCAGTTGCCACTCGGCCATCTTGATATTACCTTTATTTCGATTCCAGAAAGGAAGGGGTAACCCGAACGTGAGGTTTACCTGGTTGTTGAAAGCTCCGCCCCGCTGATCGTAAGATGCTCCGGCGGTCAGGTCGGGCGTAGCCAGCGACCGCTGCCAGCGCGCGTAGAGTTCATTGCTTTCCAGGAGTTTCAGGAAGCGGCGGTAGTCGGGGTTATTTTCTTTTGCCAGGTCCAGCAGTTCGTCCACATTGGGCATAGTGGCCTTGTCGTATCGTTCTGCTAATTCGCTCTCTGAAATGACAGGTACTATCGGTTCGACAATTCCCGTCAGCAGACTGAGTTGTCGCTGTTCCTCAAAAACATCGCGCTGTAACGAGACCAGCTCATTCCGCAGGCTCAGCGCCAGCGATTGCAGACGTACCTGATCTTTTAAAGGGAGGTTACCTTTCTGCACCTGCAAGGCGTAGGCCTGAATGAGCGTGTCCACGCGGTCCACTTGGGAGGAGATACTTTCGATTTTTCGGAGGTCGAAGTACAGGCTGAAATATTGCTGACGTAGTTGGAAGCGCAGGGTACGAACGAGTTGCTCGAATTGTAGTTCGGCCAGCCCGACATTTGATTTTGCAAACTCAATTTCATTTTTCTTTTTGCCTCCCATGTAAATCAACTGCTGAATAGCCAGTTGTTTCTGTCCCTGTCCGCCAACGTCCAGCACCCGTTGCTGCTGCGGATTTACGGCATTCAGTTCCACCGAAAGGTAGGGTAGTTCCCAAATCCTGGCCTGAATCACCCCCGCTTGCGCTACATTGATATTGAATTGTTCGGCCAGCAGCAACAGAT
>CAZCOG010000067.1:0-24000 GCA_964500445.1 uncultured Persicitalea sp.
GGTACCGGTCTCACAGCCGGCAGAGTAGGTAGCCGCCACTTTTTATTACAAGCAGTCGAGGTTCCCCGTGAGTATCACGGGGAACCTTGTGCGTTTAGGACGAAATTTCTTTGTGTATTTGTTTGGCAGTTTGCTATTCGTTCTTCTATATTTGCATCCATTAAAAGAATGACGCGGTCATTTCCGCTCCATAAATAGTCTCTATGAATCATTCCCTGAATACTGCATGGTGGTGGCGTTCCTCTCTCCGAGATGAATAGGAAAGCCTTTATGCGTACTCAGCAATAGATACAGACATAAAAAGCGGCTCGCTGTTCATCGGAACGGCGAGCCGCTTTTTTTTTCTAAACCTGCATTAAAACCTTACCAAAAACGAATGAAGACTTTTCCCATAAAAACCAGCCATAAGAAACTACTAGCCGATACGCTGACGCCCGTCTCGATTTACCTCAAACTCCGCGATCGCTTCGTAAACACGCTATTGCTGGAAAGCTCCGATTACCACGGCAACGACAATTCTTTCTCGTACATCTGCTGCGATCCGGTGGCTTCATTTTCCCTTAATCAAGGAGTGGTCGAGCAGCAGTTTCCCAGCCAGGAAAAGGAAACGCTCACGCTCTCTTCGTCCAAGGAAGCTATTTCGGTTTTGCAAGCTTTTGCCCAACGATTTGAGTCTGAACCCAATGCCTTTCCTTTCATCACCAACGGGTTATTCGGGCATATTACTTACGATTCGGTAGCATATTTTGAGGACATCGACATGCAGCCGACTTCGCCCGAAACCGCCATTGATCAGATTCTCTACCAGGTGTATCGCTACGTAATCGCGATTAACCATTACAAAGACGAACTCTATATCTTCGAACATGATTATGGCGACGTGAGTACCGGTGAAGGCTTGGAGCAAATCGAGATTATCATCAAGAATCGCAACTTTCCGACCTACACTTTCAAAGCCACGACCGAAGAGACATCCAATGCAACGGATGATCATATGCGTGGCGTCATTCGGACCTGCATCGACCATTGCCACCGGGGCGATGTGTTCCAAATCGTGCCTTCGCGCCGTTTTAGTCGCGATTTCCAGGGCGATGAGTTCAATGTCTATCGGGCACTTCGCTCTATCAATCCCTCGCCATATCTCTTTTACTTTGACTACGGCAGCTACAAAATCTTCGGATCTTCGCCCGAGAAGCAAATCTTCATTAAAGACGGTCAGGCCGAAATTCATCCCATTGCCGGAACATTCAAACGAACGGGCGACGATGCTGCCGATGCCGAAGCGGCCCAACAACTACTCAACGATCCCAAAGAAACGGCCGAACACGTGATGCTGGTAGATCTGGCCCGTAACGACCTTAGCCGAAGTTGTGACTCTGTTAAAGTAGAAACTTACAAAGAAGTCCAGTTCTATTCCCACGTCATTCACCTTGTTTCCAAGGTAGTGGGAACCATGAAAGAAGGTACGAACCCATTGCAATTGGTGGCCGATACTTTCCCGGCGGGTACGCTTTCCGGCGCTCCCAAGCACAACGCTATGTCCATTATTAACGGACTGGAAACTACCAACCGCAGCATCTACGGCGGAGCCATCGGCTTTATGGATTTCAACGGCGATTTCAACCATGCCATTGCCATTCGCACCTTCCTGAGCAAAAACAATAAGCTGTTTTATCAGGCGGGAATGGGGGTAGTAGCTAAGTCTGATGTGGAAAGCGAGCTTAACGAAATCAATAGTAAGCTGGCCGCTTTACGCCATGCCATTGGCATGGCTGAAACAATTTGATCTCACTCAGTATACCATCTCAAATGGCACAAGTCAAGATATATGGCCTAAAAGAGCATCTGGCTCCGCTCAAAACGCAGATTTCGGATTGTGTTCACTCCTGCATCGTGTCGGCATTTCAAGTTCCGGCAAACAAGCGTTTTCACCGTTTTTTTGAAATGACGAAGGATAACTTTTACTATCCTTCAGAAAGGACAGAACGGTATACAATCATTGAAATTTCGCTGTTCGAAGGCCGTAGTGTACAAGCCAAAAAGTACTTGTATGAACTACTTTTTTCTCGTTTTGAAAAAGATTTTTCGATATCTCCCCTCGACCTTGAAATTACGCTCTCTGAAACACCTGCTCACAATTGGGGAATTCGGGGCAAGCCCGGCGACGAATTGACTTTGGACTATTCGATTGATGTTTAAACTACTTCTGCCTTATTTTTCTTTTTACTATTTATGAAAATTCTGGTTCTCGATAATTACGACTCCTTTACCTATAATCTGGTGTATATCCTACGCGAGCTGCACGACAGGGTAGAGGTAGTTAGGAATGACAAAATCACGCTGGAAGCGGTGGCCGATTACGATAAAATCCTGCTTTCGCCCGGTCCGGGTATTCCTTCTGAGGCGGGTATTATGCAGAATCTGGTACGTCACTATGCTCCATCCAAAAGTATTCTGGGCATTTGCCTGGGTCATCAGGGCATTGGTGAGGTATTTGGCGGTACGCTGGAAAATATGGCGGATGTACTACACGGCATCAGTGACCAAAATATCGTGACCGACCCTAGTGAACGTCTGTTTAAAGGTCTTCCCTCGCAATTCAGCGTGGGGCGATACCATTCCTGGACAGTGGTTCCCGAAACGGTGCCCGACACTATGACAATTACTGCCTTGGATGATAAGGGAAGGGTGATGGGGCTTTCGCACAAACAATTCGACGTGCGTGGACTTCAATTTCATCCCGAATCCGTGTTGACCGAGCACGGTAAAGAAATGATTCAGAACTGGCTGAATGATTAAAAAGTTGAAACGGTGTCGGCTAGTAATTGAAAAAATAAATTCTTGACCTTTAGTAGTATAGTTCTTCTTCATGAAAAAAATACTCAACCATTTATTTGAATATAAAGCACTTTCCAAGGAGCAATCCAAAGAGGTACTTATGGGCATCGCCAAAGGCGATTATAATACTTCCCAAATCGCGGCTTTCCTGACGATTTACGCTATGCGCAGTGTAACGGTAGCTGAATTGGAAGGCTTTCGCGACGCCATGCTGGAACTTTGCCTGGCGGTGGATTTGACCGATTACGATCCGATGGACGTCTGCGGTACGGGTGGTGACGGCAAGGATACCTTCAATATTTCTACGCTCTCATGCTTTGTAGTGGCGGGAGCAGGGCAGCGCGTGGCCAAGCACGGCAACCACGGCGTATCCTCGACCTGCGGCTCCTCGACGGTACTTGAGTACCTGGGTATCAAGTTTAGCAACGAGCAGGATTTTCTCGAACGGGCGATTGCCGAAACGGGCGTCTGCTTTCTGCATGCACCTTTATTTCATCCAGCAATGAAAAACGTCGCTCCGGTGCGCCAGGAATTGGGCGTCAAAACTTTTTTTAATATGCTGGGACCTATGACCAACCCTGCCTTCCCCCAAAAACAGCTTGCCGGGGTATTCAGCCTTGAATTGGCCCGCCTTTATGCCTATCTTTACCAGCAGACAGACAAGAAATTTCTGGTAGTTCACGCGCTCGATGGCTATGACGAGGTTTCGCTGACGGGATCGTTCAAGATTATTACTCCTCAGGCCGAGCAAGTACTGTCACCCGCGCAGCTAGGACTTGACACCTTTCGGGCGGATGCTTTGGCCGGAGGTGAAACCGTCGCGGAATCGGCCGAAATCTTCATGAATGTATTGAATGATAAAGCCACTCCGGCGCAGAAACAGGCTGTGTTAGCCAATGCCGCGCTGGCCCTCCACGCCGCGGATCCTAACTTGAGCCTGACGGACGCGGTGGCGAAAGCGCAGGAATCTATTGAGAGCAAAAGAGCGCTGGCAAGTTTTCAGAAACTGGTTGAATTGTGATTTCAAGAAATGAACATTTTAGATAAAATCGTCGCCCAAAAACACGTTGAAGTCGCCGCTGCCAAGGCTAATAAGCCGCAAAGTACCCTAGAACGTGATCCGCTTTTTTCGCGCCAAACGCTCTCGCTCGCAGATGCGTTGCGCCAGGCTGATGCGCCCGGTATCATTTCAGAATTCAAGCGGCAGTCTCCTTCCAAAGGAGTTATCAATGGAAACATCGAGCCGGAAATTGTTACGGCGGGCTATGCTGCCGCCGGAGCGAAAGGCTTGTCTGTATTGACGGATACACCTTTTTTCGGGGGTAGTTTTTCGGATTTTGAGAAAGCCCGCGCAGCGAATCCAAATACACCGATGCTGCGAAAAGATTTTATGATCGATGAATATCAGCTTTTTGAAGCCAAAGCCCTGGGTGCTGACGTAATTCTGCTTATCGCAGCTTGTCTTTCCCCGCAGGAAATACGATCTCTTTCTCAAAAAGCGCACGAACTGAACCTGGAAGTACTTCTGGAAGTACATAACGCCGACGAACTAGCCCAGAGCCTTTGTGATGACGTGGACTTGGTGGGCGTCAACAACCGCAATTTAAAGACCTTCTCCACATCCGTAGATACCTCCGTCAAACTCGCTGCGCAGATTCCCGACCGTTTTGTAAAAATATCCGAGAGCGGTCTAAAAGACGCAGAAACGATTGTGCAACTCTTCGAAAAAGGCTATCGCGGTTTTCTGATTGGTGAGACATTCATGAAGATGCCTGAACCGGCAGCAGCATTAGAATCTTTACAAAAAGACCTTTTTAAAATACTTAAACAAAAACCCTTGATTGTATGAAAGTGAAAGTCTGCGGAATGCGTGATGCCGCCAATATCGAAGCCTTGATTTCTTTGAAACCTGACTTCATTGGATTTATATTTTACGAAAAATCGCCACGTTTCGTGGAGGAACTGGATCAAGAAGTACTACGTACCATTCCGTCATCAATCAAGAAGGTGGGCGTATTCGTGAACGCCAATCCCGATCATATCATGAGTATGGTCAAACAGTATGATTTGCAATACGTACAACTTCATGGTAACGAAATGCCGGATTTCTGCCGGATTCTGCGACAAAAGGGTCTGAATATCATTAAGTCTTTCTCGATTGATAATGACTTTAATTTTGCGATGTTGAACAATTATAAACCTTTTTGCGATTTGTTTTTGTTTGATACCAAAGGCGAATTACGCGGCGGCAATGGCGTAGCCTTCGACTGGAATATCTTACGTGAATATGATCGTGAGAAACCATTCTTTCTGAGTGGGGGAATCAGCAACGAAAATATTGACCAGCTCATAGCTTTAGCAGCTGATGTACCTATATATGGCATCGATGTCAACAGCCGCTTTGAAACGGCACCGGGCGTAAAAGACATTGAGCAAATAGAGAAACTCATTGCCAAAATCCGCATCAAGGAAAAGCAAGAAATAGAAGCTTAATATGGAAGTACTGGAAGAAAAAATATCGTTTCAGGTAGACGAAAACGGCTATTATGGCCAGTTTGGGGGAGCTTTTGTCCCGGAAATGCTACACCCTAATGTAGAGGAACTTCGTACCCGCTACCTCGATATCATCGCGGACCCTGGTTTTCAGGCAGAATTCAATGGGCTTCTGCATCACTACGTAGGCCGCCCTACGCCGCTATACTTGGCCAAGCGGCTTTCCGAAAAATTTGGTACCACCATCTATCTCAAGCGCGAAGATCTCTGCCATACCGGGGCGCATAAAGTCAATAACACCATCGGTCAAATTCTGCTCGCACAGCGGCTTGGTAAAAAGCGGATCGTAGCCGAAACCGGGGCCGGCCAGCATGGCGTGGCTACGGCCACCGTCTGCGCGCTGATGGGCGTGGAATGCATCGTATACATGGGCGAACTCGACATCGAACGTCAGGCCCCTAATGTGGCCCGGATGAAAATGCTTGGGGCCGAGGTGCGGGCTGCTACTTGCGGCTCCAAAACCCTGAAAGATGCCACCAACGAGGCTATGCGGCACTGGATCAATAACCCGACCAATACTCATTACATTATTGGTTCGGTAGTTGGCCCGCATCCTTATCCTGACATGGTGACGCGTTTCCAGGCCGTAATTTCGGCAGAAATGAAAACTCAGTTGCAGGAACAAACGGGCAACTCAAATCCTGATTTTGTGTTGGCTTGCGTCGGCGGTGGCAGCAACGCTGCCGGAGCCTTTTACCACTACCTCGACGAACCTTCCGTTCAGCTTATCGCGGTAGAGGCCGCCGGACAGGGCGTGGACTCGGGCCATTCGGCAGCTACAACTGCTCTTGGCAAGCCGGGTGTTCTGCACGGTAGCCGCACTATTCTGATGCAAACCGAAGACGGTCAGGTCGTGGAACCTTACTCGCTCTCAGCGGGCTTGGACTACCCCGGTATTGGCCCCGTTCACGCGCACTTGTTCCAGACGGGCCGGGCCAGATTCCTCTCGGCTACCGACGACGAAGCTTTGAAGGCCTCGTTCGAATTGGCCCGCATCGAGGGCATTATCCCTGCCCTGGAAACCTCCCATGCTTTGGCCGTGTTGGACCGTATCGGCGCGGGCAAAAACGATGTCGTTGTCGTAAACCTTTCCGGCCGTGGCGATAAAGACCTCGGTACTTATATGAAGTACCTGTGATCAGCTACCGGCCTTCACAAAATCCATAATAGTAGGGGGCAGCCCCATCATCATTCCTCACTCATAATTCATCATTTAGAACTATGGCTACACTTACCTTACCCGAAGTATTCGACCTGCGCCTGCATCTACAGGAACTGGAAAGCAAGAAAGATTCTCCCGAACTATCACTGTTCGAGCGCTGTGACATTGAAGACGAAATTTTGACTTTGAAAGAAAAACTCGGTCAATTCGACCGTCAAAAATTCGATCAGGGCGATGAGTGCATCAACTGCTCGGGATAAAAAGCGACTAAGCAATAAAGAATTTTGAATAAGCATACTGAGGCAGAAAGGTCTCTGCGATGCTTCGCGGCTAAACTATTTTTTAACCTTTCCCAAACCTAATGAAAAAAACCTTCTCCTCGCTAACTGCCGGAATTATTGTACTTGGCCTGGCTGCTTTCAGTTCTTCTTGCCAAAACGCTGACACAAAAACGACCGAATCAGAAGCCGAAGTCACTGAGACCACCACCGAACCAACCAACTCAAAAAAGATGCTGCGTCACGTTGTTTTATTTAAGTTCAAAGACTCCTCCACCCCTGAGCAAGTGAAGGAGGTAGAAGATGCTTTTTTAGCTTTGCCTTCTAAAATTAAAGAAATCAAGTCGCTCGAATGGGGGACTAATAACAGCCCCGAAGGTTTGAACCAAGGCTTTACGCACTGCTTCTTCGTTACTTTCGACAGCGAAGAAGACCGCGCCGTGTATCTTCCTCACCCTGATCACAAAGCGTTCGGCGAAATTCTCGGTCCTCACCTTGATAAAGTACTGGTGGTAGATTACTGGACGAAAGAATGAATCGAATTGAAGCACTTTTTGTAAGTCAGCCTTCCGGCAATCTGAATGTTTATTTCACGGCAGGTTTCCCCGAGGTAGGGGATACCCGTCGGGTTCTGTCTGCCTTGCAGGATGCCGGAGCCGATCTGGTAGAGATAGGGATGCCTTATTCTGACCCCGTAGCGGATGGTGAGACAATACAATTGAGCAACCAGCACGCTTTAGAAAACGGTATGACGGTACGGCTGCTTCTGGAGCAACTGGAAGGAATGCGGGAAGACGGCATCACGTTACCTGTGCTGTTGATGGGCTACATCAATCCGGTAATTCAGTTTGGGATTGAAAGGTTCTGTCAGAAATGTTCGGAAGTCGGCGTGGATGGGCTAATTTTGCCTGATATGCCGATGGACGTTTATTTAAACGAATACAAGTCTATTTTTGAAAAATACGGCTTGTTGAACATCTTTCTCGTAACGCCGCAGACCTCCGAAGCGCGCATCCGGCAAATCGACGAGGTAAGTTCAGGTTTCATCTATACTGTTTCATCCGCCAGCGTGACGGGGTCTAAAACGGGCGTCAGCGACAATATGGAAGCTTACTTCAATCGCATCGACGCCATGAAGCTCCGCAATCCGCGCCTGATCGGTTTTGGCATTAAAGATAATGCCACTTTTGAGAAAGCCTGTCGCTATGCGCAGGGAGCTATCATTGGCAGTGCCTTTATCCGCGTTTTGCAAGACAGTCAGGATCTTGCCTCCGACATTCCTGATTTCATTCATTCCGTGAAAGCCAATAATCACGCCGGGATCGACGTTTAATAAACACGCAGCTTATCAAGTTGATTGTCCGAAGCGACAGGAACAAAATTTTCTGTCGCTTCTGCTTTTTTATTTTTATCTTGTTGCTGAATGCACCGCGCATTGCTACATGATATTCGCTGCGTACCTGAACCGATCAATCTTAACGTGAAAATATATGGCAGCTTCTACCGCCTCGGCCAGCACCTTACTCCTTAGAATACAGGAATACCGTCAGAAGTACTATCAAAATCGCTTACTTAAAGGCGTCATTTTTTCGGCCGCACTTTTATTGAGCGTCTTTCTTGTATTCAACGCTTTGGAATATTTCGGGCGATTCAGCTCAGGAATGCGTGGAACGCTGTTTTTTGGTTTTCTGGCTGTACTGCTTTTTTCACTTTACCAATGGGTAGTGCAGCCGCTGATTAATTTGTACGGTTTGCGACAGCCCCTTTCTAATGAAGCGGCGGCCTCCCAAATTGGTCAGTACTTTCCCGAGATTGGTGATAAACTCCTCAATACTTTACAGTTGCAATCCCTTACCGGACGCCAAACGGATTTGATTGAAGCCAGCATCCGGCAAAAATCGAATCAACTACTGGTCGTGCGTTTCGCCGATGCTATTCGATTTCAAGAGAACAAGCAGTACATAAAATACGCGATTTATCCATTGGCGGCTATCGCCGTTATTCTGCTGTTTAATCCCAGCTTCTTTACGTCCAGTTCCGACCGTATTATCCACTTTCAGAAGAACTATACCTACGCGCCCTTTACGTTTGAAGTTAAGAACGAAGAGTTAAAGGCCTTTCGTAACGAAGATTTCAAACTGGATCTGGTACTTCAAGGCGAAGCTCTTCCCCAGGCAGTTTATCTGGTGCAGAACGGCACCCGCTTTAAGCTCAACCAAGAAGGGGACCGGGAATTCTCTTACACATTCAAAAATGTACAACGCAACGTTCAATTTTCATTTGATGCAGCTGGTTTTGCTTCCGACAATTATGATTTGAAGGTAATCGAGCGCCCAAGTCTGCTTTCGTTTGACGTCAATCTGCGCTATCCCGCTTACCTCAATAAACCTGCCGAAGGGCTTGCCAACGTCGGCAATATGACGGTTCCCGAAGGTACCGTAGTGGAGTGGAATTTTAATACTTCTGCTACCAAGGCGCTAGGTCTGAAATTTGAAAACGATACTTTACTTTATAAAGCGAAGAACAGAGATGATAAGCGCTTTCAGTATCAGAAGGCAATGCGCCGTTCGTCGCAGTATCAAGTAATGCTGCAAAATAATGAGACGCCCAACGCCGAAAAAATCGGCTATTACATCAACGTTATTCCTGATAAGCACCCGGTACTTTCGCTGGAAAATTTTCAGGATACCACGTTGTATAATTATCTGGTTCTTGGTGGCTCTATAAGCGACGATTATGGCTTCTCCCAACTGAAAGTCTTCTATATTGTCCACCGGGAAGACAAACCCGACGACAACAAGACAGCGGCGTTGAAAAGTATCAATGTACCTTTCAACAAGACAGTCAACACGCAGAGCTTTTATTTTCAATGGTACGTAGATAGTCTCAATTTGGCCCCTGGCGATAAAATCGAGTACTATGCTCAGGTATGGGATAACGATGGTGTGAATGGCCCTAAGAGCGCTCGTTCCCGGACGATCAATTTTGCCGTTCCCAGCAAGGATAAACTGAAAGAGGAGGTAGAAAAATCGGCTCAACAGACCGAGAAGCAAATGGAGGATGCTTTGAAGAAAGCCCAAAGTCTGGAGCGCGATCTCGAAAATCTAGAAAAAAGGCTGAAAACAAATAAAGATCTGGATTTTCAGGAACGGAAGCAGGTTGAAGATATCATCAAAAAACGCGAGGAATTGATGGAGCAGGTTCGTTCTCTGCAAGACCAAAACAAGGCGACCAACGAGAAATCCAACCAGTTTAAACAGCAAAATCAGGAAACCCAAAAGAAGCTGGATCAATTGCAGAAGCTGATGGACGACCTGATGGACGACGAAACCAGCAAGCTGTACAAAGAGCTGGAAAAACTTCTGGAAAAGAAGCAGAGCGAGCGCATGACCAAGATGCTTGAGCAATTGCGCAACAAGGAGAATAATCTTGAAAAAGAGCTGGAGCGCACGCTGAACCTCTTCAAAAAAATGCAGATGGATCAGAAGATGGAGGATGTCGTGGAGAAACTCGATGAGCTCGCAGACAAAGAAGATAAACTGGCTGAAGAGTCTAAGGAAAACGAGAAGACAAAGAACGCTGAAGACAAAAAGGCAAAAAATGAAGAGCTGAAAAAAGAGCAGGAAAAGATCAAAGAAGAATTTGAGAAAACGAAAGAAGACCTCGAAGAAATAGAGAAAATGGGGGAGGAGATCGACGAAAATCCCGACACCCAGGAAGAGGAGCAAGAAGAGGCGGAAGAACAAATGGACAAAGGCAACGAAAAGCTCGATGAGCAAAAGAATTCGGAGGCTTCGGAAGCACAAAAAAAGGCTTCAAAATCGATGCGTAAGATGTCGTCCTCTATGTCCGAATCAATGATGAGTGCCCAAATGCAGCAAATGGAAGAGGATATTGCTGCACTTAGGGATATTTTGGAAAACCTGATTACGCTTTCCTTCGATCAGGAAAAACTGATGAAAGATTTTAAGGGTGTCAATCTGCAGGACCCGCGTTTCGTCACACTTGGTCAGGAACAACTGAAACTACAAGACGATGCCAAGATTATCGAAGATAGTCTGTATGCCCTAGCCAACCGCGTAATTCAGATTCAGTCGTTTATTACCCGCGAGCTTAATGATATGAAATCATACATGGGTGAGAGCGTCACAAATATCAAAGACCGCCGCCTCAATGTTGCTACCTCCAAGCAGCAATTTGCTATGACTTCCATGAATAATCTTGCCCTAATGTTAAGTGATGTATTCCGCCAGATGCAACAGCAAATGGCCATGGCCATGGCGATGCCCGGCAAAGGGAAAGGCCAGGGCAAGAGCAAAGGAAAATCGCCCGGCGCCAGTGAACGACAGCAGGGATTGAATGAGCAGCTCAAACAGATGGGAAAAGGTAAAGGACAGCAGGGGCAGGGACAGGAGGGCCAGGGTGCTACCTCTGAGCAGCTCGCCCGTATGGCCGCTGAGCAAGCTATGATCCGTAAAATGATTCAGGAACTGATGGATTCTCAGAAGGGAACCGAAAACGGACAGAAATTTGGCAATGAGCTGAAGGAACTGATGGAAAAAATGGAAGAGTCCGAAACAGATTTAGTGAACAAACGCATCAATCAGGAACTCATTAAACGTAATCAAGAAATCGTAACCCGGCTACTAGAATCTGAAAAAGCGATGCGCGAACAGGGTGAAGATGACAAACGAAAAGGCGAAGCTGCCGGTGAGGTAATTCGTCGTCCACCGCCTGCTTTTGAGCAGTACATAAGAGAAAAGGAAAAGCAAACTGAGCTACTTCGTTCTATCCCGCCTAATCTTTCTCCTTTCTATAAGCGGGAAGTTGATGCATATTTCCGTCGAAATGGCGCTGGACAGTAGTATATTCTTAGGCATGGTTTTCTAAAGTAGCTGTTTCTACATCATTTTTGTGGTTATATAATGTTATTCTGTAATTCTTTATGTAATTTTCCGCTTTATAGTAACTCTTAGCTATACATCAGAGCTAATTGTTCGTTTTTTTATCTATCACACACTAAATATTCATGGCAACTTTAAAATCACTGATCCAGTTCTTTGCGGAGGATGTGGATTACGAACTCCCTAATCCGACTAAAGCTAGGCGTTGGCTGAAATTTGTAATTGACCAGGAGGATCATGAGTTGAACTCTCTCAACTACATTTTCTGTTCTGATGAGTATCTGCTCAATATGAACCGTGAGCACCTCAACCACGACTTCTATACAGACATTATTACTTTTGACACCAGTGATGATGAAAAGCAGATCGAGGGAGAAATTTATATCAGTATCGATCGTGTCAATGAAAATGCTGCTACTGCCAAAGTGAAGGAGGATGAAGAACTCCGACGCGTTATGGTTCATGGAGTACTTCATCTCTTAGGCTATGACGATGACACTGATGTAAATAAAGAAAAGATTAGAGATAAAGAAGATTATTATCTCAAAAATTATAAATACCAATAAAATTTCCACGTGGAACACTTTGTGAATTTTCACAAAAACTCAGAGTCTTGGCGGAAAGCTGAGACTCTTTTTAATTTGAATCAAAATGTTTGAAGAATACGATGTAATTGTGGTAGGGGCAGGGCATGCTGGCTGTGAGGCTGCTGCCGCTGCTGCCAACATGGGGTCAAAGGTGTTGCTTGTCACCATGAATATGCATACTATCGCTCAGATGTCATGTAATCCTGCAATGGGTGGAGTTGCTAAAGGACAGATCGTACGGGAGGTAGATTCACTCGGAGGGAAATCAGGGATCATCAGTGACCGAACAATGATTCAGTTTCGGATGCTGAATAGATCCAAAGGACCCGCCATGTGGAGTCCGCGCTGCCAAAGTGACCGTCAGTTGTTTGCCAACGAATGGCGGGAAACATTGGAACAAACTACCAATGTCGATTTTTGGCAGGACATGGTAAAAGAACTCACCGTGAAGGATGGGAGGGTAGTTGGGGTAAAGACAAACCTGGGTATTGAAATAAAAGCAAAAAGTGTAGTCCTGACCAACGGTACTTTTCTGAATGGTCTTATTCATATTGGCGAGAAAAACTTTGGCGGGGGCAGAACGGGGGAGAGAGCAGCAACCGGAATCACCGAACAACTTATCACGTTTGGTTTCGAATCAGGAAGGATGAAGACCGGAACCCCGCCGCGTGTAGATGGAAGGTCATTGAACTACGCATCGATGGAGGAACAGCCTGGCGACGAAATTCCGGGCAAATTTTCTTACACCGATACAAAGCCGCTCGCCCAACAACGTAGTTGCTGGATTACTTATACGAATCAAAAAGTACACGATCTTCTGAAAACGGGCTTCGATAAATCACCTATGTTTTCGGGCCGAATCAAAGGTTTGGGGCCCCGGTACTGCCCTTCGGTAGAAGATAAAATCAATCGCTTTGCCGATAAGGATCGCCACCAGATTTTCGTAGAACCGGAAGGATGGAACACCGTAGAGGTCTACGTAAATGGTTTCTCTACCTCATTGCCCGAGGACATTCAGTTTAAAGCTTTACGAGAAATTCCGGGTTTTGAGAATGTAAAAATGTTTCGTCCCGGCTATGCTATAGAGTATGACTATTTTCCACCCACACAGCTTAAGCTTACACTGGAAACGCACCTGATCGAGAACCTTTATTTTGCCGGGCAAATAAATGGTACTACGGGATACGAAGAAGCGGCTTGCCAGGGACTAATGGCAGGAATGAATGCGCACCTGAAAGTACACGAGAAAGATCCTTTTATCTTAAAAAGGTCCGAGGCCTATATCGGTGTATTGATCGATGATTTAATAAACAAAGGTACTGAAGAACCATACCGGATGTTCACATCGCGGGCTGAGTACCGAACGCTGCTCCGCCAGGACAATGCAGATATTCGTCTAACGGAACGCAGCCACGCGGTAGGTCTGGCGGACGACCAGCGTCTGGAAAATGTCAGACGCAAGATTGCTCAGACGGAAGAACTGACAGAAGAACTAATGAAAATTAAGGTGGCGCCGGAAGAGATAAACCCTATGCTGGACACATACCATACTTCACAGATCAAGGACAAAACAACGCTTCATCAACTCCTGAAAAGACCGCAGCTAACGATGGAAGAAATCCGAAAAATGAATCCTCAGTTTTCGGAATACCTGGATGGATTCGATGACGATGCCATCGAGCAAACTGAAATCCATGTCAAATACGATAGCTACATTGAGAAGGAGCAGCTGATGGTAGACAAGATGAGTCGTATGGAAGACCTGAGTATTGTCGGCAATTTCAACTATGACAAAGTTCAGGCTTTATCTTTTGAAGGTCGGGAAAAATTGAAAAAGGCCAAGCCCCAAACTATCGGACAAGCCTCCCGCATCAGTGGCGTCAGCCCGTCAGATATTTCAGTACTTATGATTCACATTGGCCGATGATCCTCGAGACACTTACCCAATGTCCGGTTTGTCAATCGGCCCGTTTTAAAGATTTTTTGCTGGTAAAAGATCATACCGTTTCACAAGCAAAATTTCAGATCGTAGCTTGTGAATCGTGTGGCTTTGAATTCACAAATCCCCGCCCACCCGCCGAAGAAATCGGGCAGTACTACGAGTCGGCTGATTACATTTCACACCACGATGAAGCCCGGGATTTAATGAGTACTATTTACAATAAAGTGCGGAATTATACCACGCAACAGAAAATCAAGCTTGTAGGTAGGGCTGTCGGGAAGAAGGGAAAGCTCCTGGATATTGGCAGCGGCACAGGATTCTTTTTATCTCAGGCTAAGGCAGCCGGGTGGCAAGTGAGCGGCACTGAACCCGATGCACAAGCGCGCGCCATCGGACAGAGTAGAGTAGGGGAGGACCTGTACGAAACTACGGACGATCCGGTTTTTGAAAACAAAAAATATGACGCGATCACAATGTGGCACGTACTGGAACACGTGCACCGCTTAAATGAAATGTTAAGTTGGCTGCACGAACACTTGGCACCCCAGGGTAAGGTATTCATTGCTGTTCCGAATTCAGAATCGGATGATGCGCTGGCATTCAGAGAAAATTGGGCGGCTTACGATGTACCACGCCACCTCTACCATTTTTCAAAAAAAACCATGCGGAAGCTGGCCGAAAAGCATGGTTTCAAAGTACAGGAAATTTTGCCTATGTGGTTCGATGCGTATTACGTTGGAATGTTGAGCACGCGCTACCAATCGGGGAAAACGAATTTACCGCGGAGCGTTTGGCGGGGAACCGTTTCCAATTGGAAAGGCCGGAAGTCTGCCGATGGCTCACCTAATACCTCCAGTCTAATATATGTTCTTAGTAAACTCTAGCCTATCGAGACATCATACAAAACCCTCAATACCGCGCGTTGGTATTGAGGGTTTTTATTTGAACGTCCCAGCCGTTTCTGCCTACCTTGCATAGCCTTTTAAATCCAAAATTTTACATGAAAAAATATTTTCTGCTTCTGCTTTCCCTCATTGTCCTCACCCGATGTGCTCAGCAGGTCGCGCCAACGGGTGGCAAAAAAGACATCATCCCACCAACGTTATTGGCATCCGATCCACCCAATGAGACCAGGAATTTTGATGGTAAAGAAATCGAACTATTTTTCGATGAATATGTCATCGTGGATAATATTCAGCAAAAACTCATCATAACCCCCGAAACCGAAAATCCATATACCTATAAGCAAAAGGGTACTTCAATTCTGTTGAATTTCAAGAATAATTTTGCCGACAGCACTACTTATACTTTCAACTTCGGCGATGGTATCAAGGACTTCGCCGAGCGCAACCCGGCCCAAAATCTAAAGCTGGTTTTCAGCACCGGGCCGACTATCGATTCCGCCCGTGTTTACGGAACGATTACCGATCTCCGTTCTAACAAACCGATTTTCGACGCCCTCGTCGGACTGTACCAAATAAGGGACACGATCAATCCGGAAAAACAAAAGCCGTATTATTTTTCCCGTACCGATAGTAGCGGGCGCTACGCCATCGAAAATGTGCAGGTGAATAAGTACCGTCTCATTGCCACTGATGACAAAAACCGCAACCAACTTTATAACCCCAAAGACGAGCGGATCGCCTTCCTCGACTCAGCTATTCGGGTTGACTCCGATTCAACGAACTACAATCTCAAACTTTATCTGTCGGACATAACCGCGCCGCGCATTCAGCGTACTTCGCCCAAAGTGAATAATTACACCGTAATTTTTAACAAAGGGGTAGACAGCGTGGGTGTACAATTTCTGAGTGACGACTCGCTAGCCTATCTGCTGGAAAGTCCAACGCAACTCAAATTCTTCAAGGGTAGTAGCACCGCTGACACCACGCTTGCCTTCATCATAGCCAAAGATTCCCTTGGTCAAATCGTGGAGCAGCAGCAAAAAATCTCATTCCTTGCACCGCGCGGTAAGGATCGGCAACTCGATCCATTCAACCTGACTACGGCACCGGCCAACGGGCAGCCTTTGCCACGCGATTTCGAAATGGTTTTCAACTTTAACAAACCCATCGCCCGCCTGGATACTCAGCGGATTCAACTCCAGAACGATAGCCTGGCCAGACGGCCCCTGGCAGGAATGGAGCTTCGCTGGAACAAGTACCATAATGAACTCACCGTAGAAGGTAAAGCCACGGCGCGGGATTCCATCAAGTGGATTATTCCTACGGGTGCCATCATTAGCGTTGAGGGGGACTCGATTCCTGCCGTTACTTACCGCTATCCGGTTTTGAAGGAAGAGGATTACGGGATTCTGCGCGGCAGGATCATGGCTGACTCGGGAGCGCATTTCATTCTGGAATTAGTCAATGAGGAATTTAAAGTTGTGCGCACGGCTTATTCGTCGCCTTATGCTTTCACCCAGGTACCACCGGGGAAGTACCAGTTGCGCATCATCGTTGACCGTAATAATAACCGCCGCTGGGACCCGGGCATTTACAATTCGGGCCGTCAGCCCGAGCAGATCTACTATTTCCCTGATCCGATCGTCATCAAAGCCAACTTCGAGTTTGACGACAATAATTTCACATTACCTTCCAAAACCACTGATTAGTTTTGGCCGAAATGGCGTTTTATGTGCATAACCCTGTGGAAAACGTGGGGGCTATGTGGATAATGGTCCGATCGTTGTGGGAAACCCTGTGGAAAAGAAAGCGTTAGTGTGGAAAAAGGCGGCTCGCCAAACGCCAAGTGGAAAACCCAGCAGCTAACCTGGACTTAACAGGCTGTTGATACACTTCAGGAAGAGTGGATAACGTTCTGCGAGTTATCCCTCCACAATTCACAGCAATTTGTGGAAAAAGTAAGGTAGGGTTGAACAACAGTGAATTAGTTGTGGAGAAGCGGCAGAAGTACGTGGATAAATGCCTAACTTGTACACAATGGGCCAAGCAGCTGGAGTGGAACTAGAGTGGATAAAATACTTGTACACATATCCACAGGCCTAATTTAACCTTAATAGATAAAAATTAATATTTATATTATATATGAAAAAGGGTTTTGCGTGGATAACCTTGCTGGCACTGCTGATTGGGAGCAGCGCGGCCTACTGTCAGACGGATGAGCAGTTGGCTGAGGAATATTTCAAAAAGGAGGATTGCGAGAAGGCCGTAACCTACTACGAGAAGATTTTGAAAAAGAACTTCGAGAAGCGGGCGTTAAAAAATTATACCAGCTGCCTGATCAAAACCAAAGAGTGGGATGAGGCCGATAAATTTTTTAAGCGGCAGGTCAAAGGTGACAATCTTAATGCCGCCTGGTACTTCGTGAATTGGGGAATGCTGCTGGAAGCGCAGGGAAAAACCCCCGATTCGGAAAAACGCTACGCCGAAGCCATCGAGGCGTTCGGGCCGCGCGTGGACCTGTATCGTGATTTGGCAGAAGAGTTTCGCGAGATGCAGAAGACAGAGTGGGCCCAACGGACGCTCCAGCGTGCCCGCGAGGTAGCCCGCAATGAAAACCTCTACCGCCTCGAAATGGCAAGCGTATACCGCGAATTGAACGAGCCCGAAGCGATGATCGCCGAGCTGCTTTCTTATGGTATACTTTTCCGTAATACCGAGATAGTCCAGAACATGCTGCAGGATTTTTTAAAAGAAGAAAAAGAGCAGGTAATGCTCGAAAAAGTACTTTACGATAAAATCCAAAAGAATCCCAACGAAGCCTTCTACAATGAGCTTCTCGTATGGTATCAGGTACAGCGTAAGGATTTCTACAAAGCATTTATTCAGGAACGCGCCCTCGACAAGCGTTTCAAGTACAGCGGCACCCGCATTTTCGACCTCGCCAATCTGGCCCTTCAAAATAAGGATTACGAGAATGCCGCCGATATGTTTGAGTACATCGTGAAGGAATATCCCAAAGGACAGCTTTATCCATTTGCCCGGCGCATGGCTATCAGCTCGCGCGAAGAGCAGGTCAAAAATACCTATCCGGTCAAAACTGCCGAAGTACAAAAACTCATCGGCGAGTACCAGAAGTTGCTGGATGAATTAGGGACTAATCCCCGCACGCTGGAAGCTCTGCGCAACATGGCTATCCTCCATGCTTTTTATCTTGACGAGAAAGACAAGGCCATCGAAATCCTGAACCAGGCCATTGAGGCGGGAAAAACGGAGAAGGAGTTTGTGGATAAGTGCAAGCTGGATCTGGGCGATATTTACCTTTTGGTGGGTGAGCCTTGGGAAGCCACGTTACTGTATTCACAGGTAGAGAAGTCACAGAAGGACGATGTACTAGGATATGAGGCCAAGCTCCGTAATGCCAAGTTGCACTACTACAAGGGCGATTTTGAGCTATCCAAAGAGGTACTTGATATTCTGAAAAGAGCTACGACCCGCGAAATTGCTAACGATGCCAACGATATCAGTCTGCTTATCATGGATAACACCGGACTAGACACTTCCGAAACTGCCATGCAGGAATATTCGAATGTAGAACTACTACTCTTTCAGAACAAACGTGCAGAAGCCATCGACTCGCTAAAAAGTCTGTACGTAAAGTATAAGGACCACAGCCTGGCAGACGAAATTCTCTGGCTCAAAGCCAGAACCTACATGAAGCTCGATAGCAATCAACTGGCGATGGACGATCTGAAAATCATCCACGAAAAATACAACCTTGATATCCTCGGCGATGATGCACTCTACACGATGGCAAAGCTCTACCAGGAAAAACTCAACAACAAAGAAGAGGCAATGAAGCTCTATCAGGAACTGCTGGAAAAGTACCCCGGCAGCATCTTCGTGGCCGATTCTAGGAAGCAATTCAGGATGCTGCGGGGCGATGCGATTAATTGAAGAGTGAGTAAATGACTATTGGTCATCATCAGAGAGTAGTAATGTGATTCTAAGATTTATAGTATCGGTGTCGGTGCTACTGCTTTCATGCGTGGTTACCTGCAATGGACAGAATAGTCACAAGAGTTTCAAAGAGCACGGATATCTATTACGGGACTCTACATACTTTGAAAAATATCCTGAATATCCTGGTGGAATAAAAAAGCTGAGGATTTACACGCACGCCGAGTTTGTCAATAGCCGACTTTACCGAAGGACAATTTATAAAACAAAGACAAAAGGAGTGATCCTCGTTTCCTATGATCTCGATAGTGCTGGCGTTGTCAGTAATCCTATCGTAGATTTGGATGCGGTATCTTTTGACCCTAAGAAAACCGATATGAGTCAAATAGAAAATCTGAAGAAAGAGATTATAAATGAGTTGGAAAAGATTTTCAGAAATATGCCTCAGTGGTTACCAGCCAGAATTGGGGGCAAAAACGTTCCAGCCAAATTGGTTAGTCCTATACTATTACCTGTTTGGTAAACCCCTGGTTCGTCGTAGTCTCCCGAATTTTTTGTGTGAGGTCTCCCTTCGGAAGACCCCACACAAAAAAGAAAAGGCCGCCGGAGGGCCGGCTCCATTGTATCGGCCAGCGTCAACGTCGTTGAAAGCCCTGATGTGCCGGGCTGCGTAGCTACGGTAAAACTGTGGAAACCACACTTAAAAATATGCACGAAGCTTTGGAGACGTACTTGAAAGGCTTGGCTGAGTTAGGCGAGGAACTGCCGATTGCTATAAACCCGGCTCACTATTTCCCGATATTTACAAACCGCATAGGGAATACAGTCAAGACTCTGAGCGGTCGGCCATCCTGAGAGCCAGGTATCCATTTCGGCATTGTTTTGGCAATCCGTACCGCTTCTCGTGCCAAGTCATCATTTGCGTCGGGATCGGCGTGAAAAACCTGGACTCTCGATATTGAGCCGTCCTTTTCAATCAAGAGTTTGATTGAAACCATGATTCCATCTTTCGGGCTGACGGGGTACTTGCTAGCTGACTGAATAAACTGGAACATAGCTTCCTTACCACCAGGAAATTCAGGAGCAACTTCAACAATCGTGAAAACAGTGGTATCACCTTGATAAGATTGAGTAGTTACCTCTTCGAGATTTTGACCATAAGAACTGATAGAGGCAGTACCAATCGAAAGAAGAAGCAATAGCTGTAGCAAGTATATTGTGTTCATTAATTTCCTATAAAATATTCAATCTTAAACTTTCTTATATCGTAATCTTGCTTATAAAGATAACATATATATAGATTAAGATATTGAATACCTAAATTTACTGCCTCTCTCCTTCAATTAAATAAGTCCCAATCAAGGACGATCGCTTCTACGCAAATCTCAGGCGCATCAAAAGTTCCATTTACCCCAATAAATAAGCCTTGAAGTCCTGGAAACGCGGTTTTAACGAAATTGCGTTTTTCTCCAGCGAAAGCAAATTTTCTAGTCTTTCCGGAATGTGAACGGGCGAGTCGAGCGTTTTTTCTACCAAACTCAAAAATTTGGCCGGATGAGCCGTCGCCAGGAAAATCCCAGTAAAATCTTCGCCCGATTCTTGTCGGTACTTTTGTAATCCTTCGAAAGCTACGGCGGTATGCGGACACATCACGTAATTCGTCTGCTCGAAAACTTTTCGCATGCTCGCCTTCGTCGCTTCGTCGTCGAAGTAGTAGCCCGACACCAGGTCGCGGACGCTTTGCCAGTCGTCCTCGAAAAATCGGGTGAGCCGCACAAAGTTGCTCGGGCTACCGACGTCCATGGCGTTCGAGATAGTTTCGATCGAAGGCAGTGGCTCGTAAGCTTTGCTTTCCAGGTAGCGCGGCACCACATTGTTCCGATTCGTCGCCGCCACGAAATTCTGCACGGGTAAACCCATGCGATATGCCAGCACCCCAGCGCTGAGGTTACCAAAATTCCCACTCGGTACCGAAAAGACCAGCGCCTTACCGAGATGCTTCGTTTGAGCGTACGCCGAGAAATAATAAAACGACTGCGGGATGAGCCGCGAAATGTTGATCGAGTTGGCGGAAGCCAGATTGTATTTCGCCGTGAGTTCTTGATCCAAAAAAGCTTCCTTCACCAACCGCTGACAATCGTCGAAAGTACCATCTACTTCCAGCGCGGTAATGTTGTGGCCAAGCGTCGTCAACTGCTTCTCCTGAATGTCGCTTACCTTGCCGCTTGGATAAAGAATCGTGACCGAAATGCCCGGTACTTTATAAAATCCCTGTGCCACTGCCCCGCCAGTATCGCCGGAGGTAGCGACCAAGATTTTTATTTCCTTCTGAGTTTTGGCCAGAAAATAGGACATCAATGAAGCCATAAACCTCGCCCCGAAGTCTTTAAAAGCCATCGAAGGTCCGTGGAACAGTTCTAGTACGTAGTTATCAGGCGTGATTTCGACGACGGGAGCTTCGAAGGAAAACGAGTTTTCCACAATCGTCTCCATCTCACTGTGGGTAATATCGTCGCTCAGCAGAGTGTGGCCAACCTCCACCGCAATTTCGTTGAAAGAGCGACTTTCAATAGTATCCAGAAATTTTTGAGAAATCGTCGGAATGAATTCCGGCATATACAGCCCGTTGTCGGGTGGCAAACTTCTGAAAACCGCCTCTTCCAGAGAGGCCTTTATACTTTGCGTTTTGGTACTGTAAAACAACATACTAACCGATGGTAAGGAATTGGAAACAAGCCGCAAAGCTAAACAAATCGCCCCGTAGCCAGGTAAAGCCAACAAAGTAATTTTATAAAAAGTACCTAACTTGCCACTATGCTTACAAATTAGCTGTTAGAGAGAAAACAAGTAGTGTGAGATTAGGTATTCTTTTTTAGCACCCTGAAAGAAAGCTAATTATAACAATCTCATTACTTACCATTCATCAATCAAAACTACTTTTCCCGTGTCAAAAGGAATCTTTAAAGTACCCCACCCCGTCAACGAACCCGTTAAAAGCTATGCACCGGGCAGCCCAGAACGAGCCGAATTGAAGGCAGCTTTGGAAAAAGGTCGTTCGCAGCAAATCGAGATCCCGCAATACATTGGCGGCGAAGAAATTTTCACCGACAAAAAACACAAACTTTCCCCCCCGCATGACCACCAACATGTGCTGGGGTACTTCCACGAAGGTGACGCATCGCACGTTGAGAAGGCTATCGAAGCCGCCTTAAGCGCGCGCGAAGCCTGGGCTAATTTGGCTTGGGAACAGCGGGCTGCTATTTTTCTGAAAGCAGCAGACCTGATCGCCGGACCGTACCGCGCCAAAATCAACGCGGCCACGATGCTCGGCCAATCCAAAAGTGCCTATCAGGCCGAAATTGACTCGGCCTGTGAGTTCATCGACTTCCTGCGGTTCAATGTCCAATACATGACCGACTTATATGATCAACAGCCTGAATCTTCACCGGGCGTTTGGAATCGTTTGGAGTATAGGCCCTTGGAAGGATTTGTCTTTGCCCTGACTCCATTCAACTTCACGGCCATCGCCGGCAATCTACCTGCTGCACCCGCCCTAATGGGCAACGTGGTCGTGTGGAAACCCGCCTTCACGCAGTTGTATTCGGCCAACGTGCTGATGGAGGTGTTTAAAGAAGCGGGCGTTCCCGACGGCGTCATCAACATGATCTTAGTAGATGGCCCCGTCGCCGGAGAGGTCATTTTTAAGCACCGAGAATTTGCGGGTATTCACTTCACGGGTAGTACCAAAGTTTTCAACACTATTTGGAAAACGATTGGGGATAACATCGCCAACTACCGCTCCTTCCCCCGCATCGTGGGCGAAACGGGCGGAAAGGATTTTGTCATAGCTCACAAATCAGCCCATCCCGAAACGTTAGCTACGGCGTTGGTGCGCGGTGCATTTGAATACCAGGGACAGAAATGTTCTGCGGCTTCCCGGGCGTATATTCCCGCCAATCTTTGGGAAGAGGTAAAGGGTTTCATGCTCGCCGATTTGAAAGAAATCAAGATGGGGGGCGTCGAAGATTTCAGCAATTTTATCAATGCCGTAATTGATGAAAAATCCTTTGACAAGATTGCGGGCTATATAGATGGAGCCAAAAACGGCGGTGACGCCGTAGAAATTGTGGCCGGGGGCAACTACGATAAAAGCAAAGGGTACTTCATCGAACCCACTGTGATAGTGGCAAAAGATCCAAACTATGTTACGCTCTGCGAAGAGATTTTTGGCCCGGTACTTACTATATATATGTATGACCCGGAAAAATTTGAAGAAACGCTGGGATTGGTAGATAGTACTTCGCCCTACGCATTGACGGGCTCTATCTTCGCTCAGGATCGATACGCGATTGAATTAGCTACCAAGCGCCTGGTGAATGCTGCTGGAAATTTTTATATCAATGATAAGCCGACAGGTGCCGTCGTAGGACAGCAGCCTTTCGGCGGAGCGCGGGCATCGGGTACTAACGATAAGGCCGGTTCCATCCTGAATTTGATCCGTTGGGTGTCTCCTCGTACCATAAAAGAGACGTTATACGCTCCAAAAAACTACAAATATCCCTTCTTACAGGAACCATAATTGGATCATTCTTGTATAATATTTTCCGTCGCCAAGAAAATTAAAAAATTATGATTTTTTTTTCGGTGGATTTGCAAAAGTGAAACGGATAGTCTTACCTTTGCATTCCCAATCGCGAAGAGAGGTAGAGAAGAAGGCAGATTTGGGATTTTTGTTCTTTGAAATGATGAAGTAAACCAAGATGTAGGAAACACCTGCCTACAGACAGGCTGCTTAGTGATAAGCGGCCAAATTTGAATATAAATTATTTACCATGGAGAGTTTGATCCTGGCTCAGGATGAACGCTAGCGGCAG
>CAZCOG010000068.1:0-19785 GCA_964500445.1 uncultured Persicitalea sp.
TTTTTATAGTACCCTTCCCAGGTCAGCGTCAGGTCGGGACGATCCAGGTCTTTGGCAAAACCAAAAGCGACCTGGTCGGATTGCTGCGGATTCACTCGGTCAGTGGTAGGTACCCACAAGTCGGTGGGCAGGCCCAGGCCGGTGTTGGAAAGCAGATGCACGTACTGGTTCATCCGGGCGTAAGACGCCTTGAATGAGAAATCCTGCGCCAGCCGCAGGGCCGCCGAAAAGCGCGGCTCGGGCCGGAAATAGGTTTTGGATTCGGTCTGAAAAGTACTTAACCGCAACCCGACGTTCATTTTCAGGGCGTCGAAGGGCTGCCAGATATCTTGCACGTACAACCCGGTTTCGATGGCATTGACGGGAGTCACCGACCGCTTGATGGCCTCATTTGTAAAAGATCCCTGAATGGCCAGGGCCGAGGGTACAAAGCGATGTGCCGTCAGTTGCGCGCCAAATTTGATGGCGTTTTTGGTATTGGGGTAGTAGTCGAAGTCGGCCTTGATCCCAAAGTCACGGATGCGGGAATCGTATTCCAGACTAAACTCGTCATCAAGCCCCCCGGTGCGGCTGATTTCTTTGTTATATGCCGACACGCCGAAATTGAAATTACTGGCAATCAAGGAGGTATTCACAAAAAGCTTTTGCCCGAAAAGGTGATTCCAGCGCAAAGTCGCCGTGGCGTTGCCCCAGTTCAGTCCGTTGCGGGACTCGACGTTGGGGCCCGTTTCGTTGGCGTAGAATCGGTCGCGGCCAAAGTACCCGCTGAGGTAAACCTTGTCCTTTTGCCCGAAGTCGTAATTAATCTTGGCGTTGAGGTCGTAGAAATAATATCCCGGCTTAATCTTGTCTACCTGGTCGGATTGCTGGGAAGCGATGAGCGGGGCAGCCAGTACGTCGATGTAAGTGCGTCTGCCTGACACCAGAAATGACGACTTGCCCTTCGCGATGGGTCCTTCCAGCGTCAGCCGACTGGAAATAAGTCCGATGCCGCCCTCGCCGCTGAATTTTTCTTTGCTGCCCTCCTTCATATTCATGTCCAGCACCGACGACAATCGCCCGCCGTACTGGGCCGGAAAGCCGCCCTTGGTCAGCTCTACACTTTTGAGGGCATCGCTATTGAAGATGGAGAAAAAGCCAAACAGGTGGCTGGCGTTGTACACCACGGCGTCGTCAAGGATAATGAGGTTCTGGTCCGGTCCACCGCCACGCACATACAGACCCGACTGTCCCTCTGTTCCTTTCTGGACGCCCGGCATCAGTTGCAGTACTTTCATGACGTCCTTTTCACCAAAGAAGGCAGGTACTTTTTTGATTTGGGAAATTGGAATTTCGATCTTACTCATCTGGGAGGAGTGGCTCTCGTAGTCCTCCTGCCGCCGCGCCGAGACGGTTACCTCTTCCAGCTGGTTGACGCTCGCCAACTGGATATTTATTTCCATATTTTTATTGAAATCCAGCTCTTTGACTACCTTTTCGTAACCCACAAAGGAATAGTGCAGCCGCAGCGTATCGCTGGCGGGCATCGTGAGGGAATAGAATCCGTAGGTATTGGTCACCACGCCGTAGGGCGTCCCCGGTACATACACATTGACGCCCGGCAACTGCTCCTGACTACCCGCCTCACGCACAAAGCCGCTGATTGTGAACTGGCTTTGACCAAAAGCAAACTGCGTGAGAAAAAGGGCGAAACAGGTAAAGGATAAGCGCATATTTTAGATTTTAGATATTGGACGCTGGATATTGGATAATTACATTCAAAAGCAATGCATCAACCGACAAAACGCCGTCCGATCAAAAACAGAATCGCCTGTCGATCCAAAATCTAACGTCTAGTATCCATCGTCTGAGACCCAACGACCCGGCCCAAACGATATTGGTTGGAAGGTCAAGTAAAAGTTTCGGAACAAGCCCTTTTGAGAACTATCCGGCAAAAGTAAACCCATTCCCCGCTTCCATGCTCACCCTCCTGACGATTATCCTGGCCCTCGCGCTCATCATTGTTTCCATCATCAAGTTCGACATCCACCCTTTCCTGGCCCTTTTCGTGGGGGCCATTATTTATGGTTTGCTGGCCGGCATGGATGGTGAACTGATCCTGAAATCCATTTCCGAGGGCTTCGGCGGGGTATTGGGTAGCATCGGGCTGCTGATTTTGCTGGGCGTGATGATTGGTACTTTTCTCGAAAAAACGGGCGGAGCCTTCGTGATCGCGCAGAAAATTCTGGCCGTCATCGGCGAGAAGTCGGTGATGATCGCCATGATGGTAACGGGCTACATCCTGTCGATTCCCGTTTTCGGCGACAGCGCGTTCATCATGATGAACCCGATCAATAAATCGTTGTCTTTCAAAGGCAAGCTACCCTACGCCTCTACCACGGTGGCCCTCACGCTGGGCATTTCGGCCAGCCACTCGCTGGTACCGCCCACGCCCGGCCCCATCGCGGCGGCAGGCATCCTGAACGCCGATCTGGGCATGGTGATTTTCTGGGGCATCGTGATCAGCGCTCTGGCGCTGGTTCCGGCTTTTTTCTTTGTCAAGTACTTTACCAAAAATGTCCACCTCGTCCCGCACTTTGCCGGGGTTGAAAGCGAGGTGCAACACGGCAAGCGGCCTTCGCTGGGTCAGGCTTTTCTGCCCATTATCATTCCGCTGCTGCTGATTGTGCTGGCGTCCATCGCCAAGTACCCTACCCTACCCTTTGGCGCCGGGCCTTTCACGACCATTCTGCTCTTTGTGGGTAGTCCGGTCATTGCGCTGCTGATCGGCGCATTTTTGTCATTCAGCCTGCCCGAAAAGTTCGACGCCAAACTACTATCGTCGTCGGGTTGGGTGGGCGAATCGCTGCTGATCGCTGCGCCCGTGATTCTGATTACCGGGGCGGGCGGGGTATTTGGCAAGATGTTGCAGAATTCTGGCATCGCCGAGCTTGTTAGCAATAACCTCAACGCCGCTTCCTGGGGTATTTTCCTGCCCTTCCTGATGGCGCTGGCCCTCAAAACGGCCCAAGGTTCTTCAACGGTTGCTCTCATCACCACGGCCTCCATCGTGGCGCCGCTGCTGGCCGCGCTGGGACTGGACAGCGAGCAGATGCGAGTCTTCGCCGTGCTGGCCATCGGCTCCGGGGCCATCGCCATCTCTCACGCCAACGATAGTTTTTTCTGGGCCATGACCCAGCTCACGGGCATGAATATCAAGCAGGGAAATCAAACCCACAGCCTGGGTACTTTGGTACTATCGCTGTCGGCGATTGTGATTATTTTCGTGCTGACGCAGGTGGTGTGAAGGGGTAGTTTTGGGCTGTAAGTCGCAGACTTATTTTATATTTAGCCGCCAATTGCAAACTGACGGCATCGGGGGATTTATTCCCATAATAACTTAACTCGTAATGGCTTTGATAAAGTTAGCTTTGGTAAGTATTCTATTCTTTGTTTCCACCATCTTGGCAATGGCTCAAACCCAAACACATTCATGGGAAGCCCATTTAAACTTGCGAGGAATAAGCAGCCTTGTTAATGGAGAAGGTGGTAATTTTCTAATGAAAAGAAAAATAGGTGAGACATCCTATGTGCGCATAGGCTTAGAAGGTTATCATCTTACCCGACAACAGACCGGGACACTAGGTAATCATATACTGGTAACAAGATTTGTACTACAAACCAGACCGGGTATAGAAAAAAGAACGGCAATTAATGAAAAAGTCTATTTCGTACGCGGAGCAGATCTAATCTATAGACTCAGTGGCTCAGATAACATCCCGCCAAATAATAATCAGTATACAGAAAAGCAACGTAACAACGATATTGGTTTGAGTCCTTTTGTAGGGGTGCATTACACAATTAATTCACACTTCGGTATTCTGGCAGAAGCTCATCTCGATGCTTTTGCTCAGTTTATACATAGTAAAATTAAAAACGATTTTGGTACTCCCCAACCTAACAGATCCGAAAAAAGGGTGGATACTTTGATTGAATTTCAACCTTTCCAAAACTTTACCATATGTCTCACTTTTTAAATTGCTAAAAGTGTAAAAAAGCGCGCAGTGACCCGCACCAATTTCCAATTGGGTTGAATGGAAATTGGAATTCGGTTTTGAACAAATCATCAGGGAGTTGCGAGTATTTTCCTGATGATTTGCTTAGTTTGAGAGTGGGTTAAAATGGTTTCGTGGGTTGTCCCTGCTATGGCTACAAACTGATCGTTGGAACCCAGATAGGATTTGAGCTTGTAAGCGGTGCTGTTTGGATTATCGGTACTAACGACGACGACAGGACTTGGCGCTTTTTGTACATCCTCTTCGGTGGGAAAAACAAAACCGTTTATAGAGGGAAAAGGATAGTACAGTAGATCTGTGAATCGGTCGCTAAAATCTCCGCCGGCTGAGGCCGGATCGATCAGTAAAGTACATTTAGGGCGGTTCGTAGAGGCTAGATGAGCCGCCACTCTCCCCCCCAGCGAGTAGCCGCAAATGATAATATCGGCTTTCCGGTACCGATGTTTTAATGAGTCGTACACCGTCTGGGCGTCACTGTAAAAATTGGCCAGGCTGATGGCGCCTTTACTTTTCCCATGCTACCGATAATCGGTTATCAATACATCATAACCAAATTGTAAAAAGGTCGGAGCCATGGCGCCCCAATCAGATAGTGTTCCCCCGTTTCCTTTCCAGAAAGAAACTACCCCCTTTGAGTTCGGTGCTCTGAAAAGTAACGCATTCAAAAGGCCATCGTGCGGGGTAGAGAAATTGAGTTCTTCTGACTTTTGTGAGAAATTGTAATCGAAATCATCCGGTAGCGATGTTGAGCTATACCGGGCAGTCTGCTGGTCTTTACCCGCAAAAAGCACCAGATAGACGCCAATATAGCACAGCAAAACGATCAATAGCCCCGCCCGGAGCCAGTTGGTTCTTATCTTTTGGGCCGACATTCTCATACCATTTGATTGGTATCAAAAGTAGTGAGCGGACTGATAAGTAATGACTTAATTAAAGTTAAATAGTATGATGTTATGGCCCTGCGAATACCTGCAAGTCAAAGCCCCCTCCCCTCCTCAAAACCTAAATTGAAGACGGCAGGTGGCTACATTGTCTTTGATATCGCTGCGGTACCCTTCCAGCGCCGTTTTTTCGTTCCTGATTACTTCATACCAGAGCAGGAGCCGCAGGTTAGCGCTGATGTAGGCATTATATCCGAATCCCAACGTATGGAAAGCGACATCGGCTCCTGAGAAACCGGCATCGAGGTCAGTCCCGGCTACCCCGCGGTTGGGATCGTACCAGTCGTACTTGACCCCGAACTGATGTTTTGGATTTCTGAGCGAATGCAGAAAATAAAAATAAGCCCCGTCGAACGGACGGATGTAGAGCGGAGCAGAGGTACCATTCAGCATAGGAATCGTAAAAGGCGTTTCGGATGTGGTGCGGGTGGAGGTTTGGGTACCCCCGATGTACTCGGCCCGTACTTCGGTAGTGCCCAGCGGATTTTTGATCACCACCTGCACATCGCCGCCCAAGTAGCGGCGTGGCGCAATTTCTCCGTGATTATCGTCGGCAATATCGGCCTCGAACCTCCCTTCTTTCATCCGGTAAATCTCCCTAGTGAATTGCTGCATGCCTCCGTACAGCAGCGAAGCCCCGGCCGATAGCTGCACCGACGGAGCCACCGGTAGCCGCTTTACGGAAATCCGGCTGATCAAATCCTTATAGCTGTCGAAGTCAGTAGTACCCGAAAGTCCGGGACCGTTGAAGACGCCAAAATCGATTTTCAGAAACGAAAGCGGGTGCTCCTTACGCTGTGGATGAAAGGAAACCATGGCCCCGACGTCGCGCTCGGTGCGCATCAGTAATTGCGACATGCGGCCCCGTTCGGGCGACTCGCGGTCGCCCGAACCCAGGTTGACCTCGAAACCAAAAGGACGAGGGAAGATACCCGCCGTCAGATTGAAGACACTCCACTTGTTTTCGAATACCTGTCCGAAAAAATCCCGGGTAAAAAAGCCCCGTTCCGTCCCGTCGAACTGATATACGAAGAACACCGTGGGCAACCCCTCGGCGTTGACGTGCGTGTAGTCGAGCCGCAAGCGCCCGCGGCGGAGCGAAAAACGATTGTTGACGGCAGCGGGGAAATCACCGCCATTGAAACTGGGTGCCCCTTTGGACTGGGCTACCTGGAATTGGGGCTGCAAGTACCCGCTGATACGCAGGCGGTTGAATTTTTCGTAGAGTGACAGCAGCCCCCGGCGGTACTGCGTGGTGTCGGTCATGTCGTCCATGATGAGCTGCGCCCGACTATCCGGCACAAACCCAATCAGAAAACAGCAGATCGCAAAAACAGGAGAATAAACAGAGCATGTCAGAATGCGCTTGGCCATGAAGCAGTACGTATCGTTAAGTTGTGTCAGGCTGGAAAAGCGTTGACCTTTCCGCTCTTCAAAGGTATGGATTTTAACTTTGATACTACCGAATACAACCCTTAGCAGATACGTCAGAGGTAGTTGCTGTAACCAGAAGTTTTAAATTTTATCTGGTACAAGTGAGCGGTTTGCCTTACTTTTATATTTCTGACACCTTGAAAATTTGATCGTTAAAGTAATGAAGTTCATCAATCATACTACCATTTTGGGCTGCATCCTGGCCCCACTTTCCCTTTTCGCCCAACTTTCTCCCCCTGGCCTGGACGGTACGCAGGCCGTAGCCTGGGGAGCTGTCGGGTTTAGCCAATCGTTGGGAAAGAAAGTAACTTTGACCGCTTACGGAGGACTGGGACGCCTAGGTGATCCCACCCGTTGGGCACCATTGCAAAAACCCGGTATAGGGGTTTATAATCAAGAGTTTAAATACAATTTAAGTACCCAATGGCAGGTTTCTCTGGCGCAAAGCTTCCGCGCCCAGAAACTTTACAGCGAAGACGAACCCTTTGAAGCGGAAGATCCTTCGCAGCGTTTCGAACTCAGGTACTACGCCCGGCTATATCACAAACGAACCCTGGGCAAGCTAGCGGCCACGTACTCGTTCCGTCCCGAAATCCGGACTTTTTACAGCCCCAGTTGGGAAGCATCTTCCCGACCGCTAGAGCTTCGTTTTCGGTTGAAAGGCCAGGTCAGCCTCCCCCTTGACGACCACAAAGCCAATTTCATCATCGGAGCCAACGAAATATTGACCGCCTTGGATGAGTACCGGTCGGAGATACCTTTGGATCACCACCATACCTGGTCGACGTACCATTTTACGGAAGATCGTCTGGCGCTGTACTTTCGGCACGTTTTCAGGCAGTCGGACGTAACACTGGATGTGGGCGTGATGGAGCAGTTCAAAAGTGGCGGCCATTTCGACCCCGTGTCCTACCTGGCGTTTGACGTATTGTTTCAAAATCCGTTCTCCAGGCACATCAATTAGTGCACTTTGGGAAGAGGTACATCGCCCGCAACTGACGCATGTTCTCTCCGGGATAGACAAGGGGGCTGCCTGCACGAAAGCGTTATACCATAGGTATCTCTTTCGTGCAGGCAGCCCCCGCCTTACTGGCTTACTAGTTGGTAGCCTTGAACTTCATTAGTAACCCTGGCCCGTAGGACAATACGTAGTACGTATCGGCTTGGGTGTTGCTCAATAGAATATCGACCGGCGTAATGGCAGGTGAGTATAGGCTGATAGCCGGATCATCGCCGCTGGCTATACGTCCGGTTGTCGAAAAGCCAAACTCCGTCACCAGAATTTTGCCACCGGGTGTAAAGGTAAGATCGGTTATTCCGGAAAAGCTCTCTTTGTGCAGGCTTACAGCGCCCGTGGAACTCACCTTATAAATTTTTGCAAGTCCTGCCGGAAAGGGAAAGCCTATGAGCGTGCTAACCATAAAATTGGTTCCATCGTAAATAATACCCGTTGGTACGGCATCGATGGTAGGTGGCCCCACGGAAGGAAAAGAAGGATTCGGAACATCGGGGAACGTAGCAAAAATGCTCAGACTACCATCGGATTTTTTCCGGCGCACAATCGCATTGGCCCCCGCATCGACAATAAACAAATCGCCATCGGGACCAAAAGTCAGGTTATAGGGATTCGAATCGGGGGTGTCGGGAGCATTCGGATGCGCCGCTTTGACAAAAGTACCAATGTCATAGCTCATCAGAGAGCCAGCGTTCAGCGCAGGGGTCACGCCCGGTACAAAACCAGCCACATCGGCGATATATAGTTTATCCTCAGTAGCATGCAGGATGTACAATTTGCCATTGTCATACAACAGATGGTTCAGTCCTTCGGGAGAGTTTTCGGGACTCATAACCGATACAAAGCCCGTAATGACCGGGTGAACCGCACCCGACGGCGTAATGACTGAAACCTGCCCGTCGCTCGTGGTTCCGCTGCCGGCTTCGGTTACCCACACATTGCCGCTTGGGTCTTCGGCCAAACCAAGCGGGAACTTGAGTCCGGCTGCCAGCGGTGGCCCTTCTACGGGTTCTAATTTCATTGGGGTCAGAATACGGTGATCTTCAAGGACACAGCCTGCCAGACCCAACAGCAAAAGGCTAACCAGCGCTAAGGGCTGGGCAAAACGGGAGAAAGGATTTTTTTGCATAATTGAAACAGAGAGGAAAAGTAGATAGTAAATAAAAAGTCAGAAAGTTTTTGTCATAATCGTTTTTACGGCACTTGTGTAGCCTTTATATTTAATAGTTGTGTGGGAATGCTTCGTACTTCCGTAGCGTTATCCGGCAGGAATGGTACTTTGAATTGGAATCGTAGCGTCGAAAAAGCCGACGGTATAGATGGCCGCCACAAATTTGGACGAGCCCGGCATCAGCCAGAAAAGAGGACCTATTTTCTGCACTTTCGGAAGGATTTCAAAAAAAGGGGACTTACAAGATTGCGGCTCTTTTTAAATCTTCAAAATAGCCGTATAAGCCTGCAAAATACATAATTTTGCCTAAATAAAACTTAACTGGCCGGTCCGATTTACCAGCACGAATACAAAAAAATCATCACCCCGCTTTGTAAGGAAGGAAAGCGGGGTGACGGACAATGAAATTCCGGTAGACCGTTGAGATTACACGCAGTAAATGCCCGATGCACTGGAGTGATCCATTCGTTAAATCAGGTAGTTTCTTTTAGGTCGGAGGGGCAGGTTGAAGGGTAGAAGATTATGATGGTTATGATTGCCTGGTCTGGCCTCCCGACTGCACTATTCCATTTGATTTTTTCTATTTAAAAGCCAGCCGCTCTTACAGTCCCAAGTCTTTCGCTTAATTTAGCGGTCCTGAAAAACGGGCCGTCCCGGTTATTTCCTGCCGGGTGTCGGTCTGAGCTTGTTTCTTTCTACTTAAACACAACTCAAAAAATGCCCTCCGGTCTTCTCGCGCTACTGGATGATGTGGCAGCACTGGTAAAAGTCAGTGCAGCTAGCCTCGATGACGTCCCGACGCAGGTAGCTAAAACGACAGGCAAGGTATCCGGTATCGTCATCGATGATACGGCCGTAACCCCCAAGTACGTGGTGGGCCTTGACCCCAAGCGCGAACTCGCCATCATATACCAGATCGCCAAAAAATCAGTGATCAACAAAGTAGTTTTCCTGGGACCGGCGGCGCTGCTACTTGGCTACTTTGCTCCGTGGGTCATTCCCTATGTGCTGATGGTGGGTGGCGCCTACCTTTGCTTTGAGGGCTACGAGAAAGTCCATTCCATTTTCAGCAAATCTGCCCACGCATCCGCTGGTGAGCCCACCGAAGAGATGAAAGTGATTACCCCGCAAGAACTGGAAAAAGAGCGGGTGGGCAGTGCGGTACGAACCGACTTTATCCTTTCGTCAGAAATAATGGCCATTGCCTATTCCACTGTCACTGATAGCCCGCTGGTCACCCAGATCGTGGTGCTTTTCACGGTCGCCATCTTTATCACCATTGCGGTTTACGGATTTGTGGCCCTGATCGTGAAAGCAGATGACCTCGGCATACATATGGCGAAGGAAAAATTCAACCCTACCACCCGCAAGATCGGGCGAGGCATAGTGAAGGCGATGCCGAAGTTCCTGGCCCTGTTGGGTTATGTTGGTACGGCAGCTATGCTGTGGGTTGGAGCCGAAATTATTGCGCATGGCGTACCATTTCTGCACCACTCGCTGGAGACGCTGGAGCATGCTCTGGCCAATGTGCCAGTAGTAGCCTGGCTCCTGAAAGTGGTAGTGCTGGCGCTGGGTGGCGTACTACTGGGAGCTGTGATAGCGCAGGGAGTAACCTTATTCAGTAAAATCTTCAAGCGCTCCGAAGAGAAAAACGCGCTGTAATGTCGTCACTTAGCGCGGTATTTGTTCTAGACCGGGGTACTTGTTAGGTCGGGCCACTCCAAGCCGTACTCCAACCTCAATCCTGAAGACATCTGACTTATTTTTTTCCTTCCTTTGGGACAGCCTGACTTCATTCCGGCTTCTTTCTTCACTATATAAGCCTGACGAGCTGGCTGGGCTATCAGGCACCATCGTACTTCGGCTACATCTTCCCCAGGTTAATTGGAGCCAGCTTTGCCCTGCCTCAAGACGACCCTTGGCCCGAATCTGATCATTCGCGGGTATGATGTTTTTATCAGCCATGCCCGGGCAGTCATACCTTATTTCCCCAAAAATTGAGACCTATGAGAAAGCCTATCACCTTGTTTGTGCTATTGCTTTGCCTACAGGGGACCGGTTCGGCTTTTCCGCTGTGTAACGAGTCGATCAAGGATGCGATTTACGACAGCCAGTTCTACCCCAATTTGTTGACAATGCTTTCGCCATTTATCATTCTGACTATCATCGTAATCGCTATGACTATTATAACCAACAAAAATCATAGGAAATGGCTTGCCACTAACCCGAAGGTTCAAGGCCAGGGTTATGACCTGGTACTTATCCTACCCAAGCGCCAGGCAACCTTACAGTTCTCCCTATAAAACTATAAAAATCCCGGACTTTTAACCACCAATGAGCCAGTCTGTAATGGATAAGCAGCTATTTGTAGTAGACGATAATCCCGATTACCGTTTTTTGCTTTATAAATTATTAAAGCAGTGTTCTCCAATGTATAAGGTAATATTTTTTGGAGAAAGCACAACCCTTTTTCCACAACTACTCACCCTTCACCGTACCCAGCAGGATCTTCCGGCATTGATTATTCTCGACCTTAACATGCCCGGAAAAAACGGCCTGCAACTACTGAAACAGCTTAAGGAACCATCACAGAGTACCCCTGCTCCGTTATGTCATATTCCGGTAGTCATCATGAGCAGTGAAACCAGCCAGCAGAAGATACAAATGTGTTATCGGCTAGGTGCAAACGCTTTTGTAGAAAAGCCAGTGGATTATGAGGGAATGCAATCGGCTGTTAAAGCAACATGTGACTTCTGGCTGGGCACAAATCATATTCCACAATAAACTGAACAGGTAAATACAACCGGTTATTGATGAGCATATTGTTGGGATCTAGATAATTGGAAGTAGAGATTAATCAATGATCTTGACTCGACTCCATACCTACGATACTCAAGCGATAAGGAGTTTTCGATACTTTGATACGGCCGGTCTGGCTCAGGTCAGATACCCGCACCGTAAGCAGCTCACCCGTTTTGGGTTGGGTGACGTAGAGGTACCTCTCGGTGGCTTCCAATTGGGGCTTCTGCGTATCGTCCTTGGACGTAGCAGGCAGAATGTTTCCACTGGTTTTGAGCATGGAAGTTTTTAGATCAAAGATTTTCACTTCCCCGCTGTGCATCAGCGCCACCAGATGATTGCTCGCATAATCTACTTTGGCCTGCATGATATCCTCGGACTGCAGGATGGGTATTACCTTATCAGTAGCCACATCAATCAGGTACGCCCCTTTTGCGGCGGTATAGCCTACGAACTTACCCGGCTGCCCGGCTTCCATAATCGTACCGAACCAGGCCGTACCAAAGTCAGCAGGATGCGGGATGAGTTTTTGACTACCTGAGGACTCCACCACCAGAATGCCGCTAGCCGAGCCGAACACGGCCACGTTGCCATCGCCAGCGTTGCCATGAATACCCTTGGTTTGGATAGTGGAAGCATGTACTTGCTTACCCGAAGCATCCATAATGCGAACCCGCTCCGGCAGGGTTCCGGCAATGGAGCCATCTTTTTCGGTAATGGCGTAGGTGCCATTAGTGAATTTGGCCATCGCCCCGTGATGGGCGACCAAGTTAGTATTGATAATCTTGAGTTTTGCTTCGGCTGTGTGGAAATCACTTTCTTTTCCCACGCTTAGCGTACCATCCCCGTCATTGAACAGCATCACCTCGTCACCTTTTGTCTTGAAGTGGGTAGGTAGTTTGCCCTCAGCTACCATCGCCGCCCATTTGGGAGTACCTTTCACGTCTACGTGATCGCCGTGGTTTTCAAAACCGGTATCGAAAAACTGTACCAGATTGCTCTCGCGATGCACCACTGCCCCGAAGCGTCCCGATTCGGTTGTGTAGAGGGCCGATTTCGGGAAACGCGCCTCAAAAGTTTCCACTTTCCCATTCCTTGGATCGACCAGGGAGATTTGGTTGGTTGTTTCATCGCTCACCAGTACCCGTAAGTATTTGTGTTCGCGCGTGTCAGTGGGTTCCACTTCATTTTTATCCGGGTTACAGGATGCCACAGCGAATAAGGCGAAGGCTACCCAGCCAAATCGAAAGCAATTTCTTTTCATTTTTTGAGTTTTTAAGTTGTAAGTACATAAATGCAATAGTGTTGCAAATATATCAGTCCATTCTCATTCATGCAACAACGATGCACTTATTACACTTAAATCGTTTTTGAAACACAGAAGCCAGAATGAAGCAGTATGTTGACTTGCTTAATTCTCCAAATTGTACCGGGCTTTAACCTCCTGATGGATCAACCGAAAGCGGCCATAGGTGAAGCGAGACCGTACAAAATCTTTCGTCGTCTGACTAAATATGAATTCCTGATAGGAGTTATTTTCCGATCATTAAAAGGAAAGAAGACGATCTCAAGATAATCTGGTACTCTGTAATGTATCTTCTGATAAAATGATTTTTTTATAAAATGCGGGATATATTTGCAACGTTGTGGCAAAGAGAAGATATAAAATCCCTATCTACAAAAGTTGAAGTATGCATAAATTGATGCGGGACCTATGGATTATAGCAGGCATTACGCTGTCGGTTTTCATTGTTCCCATTGAAGCCTTGGGACAGGATACCAACTGCCAGTGCTTCATCAAAGGCATCGTACGTGACAACCACAGCGGACAACCTATCGTGGGTGCAACGCTACAGCTATTGAAAACCAATCAGGGTGTTTTCACCGATGCAGAAGGCCGCTATCAGTTTACTGGACTTTGTCCGGGAAAGTACGTAGTGGAATGCCGCATCGTGGGTTACCAGTCAAGGCGGGACACGGTAGATCTGATCGAAGGCCACGAAGAGAATTTTCGACTAGCCGAAGAGGAAATCCATTTGAAAGATGTTGAAATTACCGCCCACCGGACCGACGCCCCTACCACGCAGCCGCTCACAACGCTCACCGGTAGTGATCTGGCCAAAACCCGGGGCAAATCTCTGGGAGAAAGCTTACAGGAGATAACGGGCGTAACCATGCTCCAGACGGGGTCGTCGATTGCCAAGCCCATCATTCACGGTCTGCACAGCAACCGGGTACTTATAATGAACAATGGGGTGCGGCAGGAGGGACAACAGTGGGGCTCAGAGCATGCTCCCGAAATCGATCCATTCGTGGCCAACCGTCTTTCGGTGGTAAAGGGCGCGGCGGGTGTGCGCTATGGCTCAGATGCAATCGGCGGGGTGATCTTGGTGGAACCACAGGAACTACCCATTGATAAGCCATTCAGCGGCGAAATGAATCTGGCGGGCTTCTCCAACGGGCGTCAGGGTGCTTCCTCGGCGACTTTGCAGGGCGGAATAAAAGGCCTCGGTGGGTTTGGCTGGCGCGCGCAGGGTACTCTCAAGCGCGGTGGTAATGTTCGCACCCCTAACTACTACCTCGCCAATACGGGCATCTCAGAGCAGAACTACTCGCTTGGGGCGGGCTACCGGAAGGGCGGCTTCGGAGCCGAAGTGTATTTCAGCCAGTTCAATACCAAAATCGGGATATTTTCCGGCTCGCACATTGGCAGTGTTACGGATTTGCTGAATGTCATCAATAGCGGTGAGCCGCTGATTAAGGCTGACTTCTCGTACAATATCAATCGTCCCTATCAGTCGGTCAGGCATAATTTGCTCAAAGGCGAGGCCCACTATCATTTTCCTGACGGCAACCGCCTGCAATGGGTATCGGCCATGCAGTTCGACAAGCGCTTTGAATACGATCTGCACGCTCCGCGCAATGATTCGCTGGCGGCTCTCAACCGTCCCGAGCTTTCGTTTCGGCTTACCACCTTTACCAACGACATTATCTGGGATCATAAGCCGATTGCGGGAAAATTCTCCGGTCAGGTGGGCATCAGCACACTGTACCAATATAATTTGATGAATGGTCGGCCGCTCATTCCCAATTTCGACCAGTGGAACGTTGGCCTTTTTGCCATCGAGCGAATGGCAAAAAACGGTTGGGAACTGGAAGCAGGATTTCGTTACGACTTTCGTCACCTGACGACTTACCGCTATAATTCCCAGGGCAAGAGAACCGATGTTTTTGATTTTCATAACGCCTCGGGTACTCTGGGGGCGGGACGCAAACTGAATGATCAGTGGTCGGTACAGGTCAATCTGGGTTCAGCCTGGCGGGCCCCGAACGTGAGCGAACTGTTCAGCGACGGCGTCCACCACGGCGCGGCGGCCTTTGAGCGGGGCGACGCCAGCCTGGTACCTGAGAAGGCCTTCAACTCCATTGGAAGTGTGCGCTATGAAGGTACTAAATTGACGCTGGAGGTAGGTGGATATTACAACTACCTCCGTGATTTCATCTACCTGAAACCCCAGCCTGAGCCGATTTTAACTGTGCGCGGCGCGTTCCCTTACTTTAAATACACTCAAACTGACGCTCTGTTTCGTGGCATCGACGCCACAGCTACCGTTAATATTACCCAGCATCTCAGCGCGACCAGCAAGCTGACCTACCTGCGCGTGACCGATATCCGCAATGATGCCTATCTGGTTTCGATCCCTTCCAACCGTTGGGAAAACCAACTTAAGGTGGCCTGGCAGGAAGTGGGCGCATGGAGCAAATTGTCTTTATTGGTAAGTAACCGGTGGGTCGGGCAACAGCGTCGGGTGCCGCCCAACAGCGACTTTGCCCCACCTCCGGCGGGTTATTCTTTGTGGAGTGCGCAGGCAAGCGGTACCCTACCCATGGGCGAAAAGAACTCCCTGGAATTGACCGCTACCATAGAAAATGCTTTGGATACCGTCTACCGCGACTACCTCAATCGCTTCCGCTACTATGCCGACGACCTGGGCCGCAATGTGTCGCTACGGGCGCGTTACGTATTCTGAAAATTCCCCTTTTAATAAATTGTATACTTTAAATCAAAATGCCACAGATGAAAAAAAACAGAATTTGGATGTCCGCAATCGCACTAGGCCTGATGGTCACCCTCACCCAATGTAAAAACGCCGACGACGTTACGCCCGAAGACGAGAACGAACTGATTACGACCGTACAATTGGAATTCACCCCCACGGCAGGTGGCTCCGCGCAGACATTCACCTTTCGCGACCCGGACGGAGACGGCGGCAACGCCCCTACCCGGTTTGATACCATTTCCCTGGCGGCAAACACCAGTTACACCTTACATGTGAAGGTGCAGGATGAAAGCAAGACGCCGACAGAAGATATTACAGAAGAGATCGAAGAAAAAGCCGATGAGCATTTATTCGTTTTCACCGCAAATCCGGCTTCATTGCTCACCTATACCTATGGAGACACCGATTCACGAAACCTGCCGATTGGCCTGACAGGAACGGCCAGGACAGGCACTGCCGGAACAGGTACTTTGCGGGTTCAACTTCGCCATCAGCCGCCCGTCAATGGCACCCCTGTGAAAGACGGTACCGCCGGGCCCGGCAGCGACGATGTAAATCTGAACTTCAATTTGAGAGTGAGATAAGTTTTCGCACGCATGTATTGCTCACGCCAGAAATACCTAAAAAAAGGATGATTGAAAAATCGTCCTTTTTTGCCTTAAGACTTATTCAGCAGAACAATCGGCACAAAGCCCCTGAACTAACAAGTTGAATTCCTGAGCCTGGTAACCGGAGGGTAGTTTGACGGCGGGAATATGCAGGTTGTCCAGGCAGTTGGTTTGCCCGCAGTCTGTGCATTTGAAATGGACGTGATCGTGATTATGATCATCCCCGACACAATGATCCTTACAAAGGGCATAACGCGTGCCCTCGTCGTCGAGTACTTTATGGATGATTCCCTTTTCCAGGAAAGTCCTCAGCGTGCGGTAAATTGTCACCCGATCGAAATGCTTGCTCTTCAACGCGCCTTCCAGATCGCCATGTGAGAGGGCGGCCTCCCGGTTTTGAAAAGTACTCAATACACTTTCCCGACAGGCGGTCGTCCTCAGGTGGTGATTTTTCAAAATGTCACTAACAAACTGTTCCATATTCTTAAGCAAACAAGTAAGTGAGGGAAAGCAAAGATACGATTGCCGGGAAACTTTTGCGCACCGTACGCTTGAACCATTTATTTTGCAACAGAGTTGCAATCCATAAAGTTTCCTTCTATTTTTGCTCCATCCATTTAATTATCATGAGGTTCAAGCTCCTTTCACCCACTCAACATGCACACGGCAAGGCCGATTACATCGGAGTGGCCGGGTCTATTCTTTGTCTGGTTCATTGTCTGGTTACTCCCGCGCTGGCGCTGGGTTCATCGCTCTCAGTCAATCATTCAGTTCTGGGTGGCAGTTTGGATTATGTATTTATTCTGGTCAATGGCTTTGCCGTGTTTTTTGCTACACGCGAGCATCGTCTCCCATTCCTGCGCGTATTTCTGTGGTCTGCTTTTGCGCTGTTTTCCATCTCCCTTCTTTTGGAAAATCACAGCGCCGGTTTCAAACTAGGGAGCTACGTCGCTTCCGGTCTACTCATTTTAGGCCATCTGTATAACCTGATTTATTGTCGTACTTTGTACTCTGCCGGAATAAGCTGACAAAGAATTAAGACAAGGCCGATAGGTCGCAGATACTTTACCACACCCGCCCGATCAATGGACGGCACATTCGCGCCCGGATGTGACATAGCGATCCGTCTGCCGGGAGATAATGCCGTTTTTTACCACATAATCTTTATCTTTCCTGGCAATTATTACTGAATTGATATACTTGTGCCTTTATCTATAAACAATCCATGAAACAATTTTTATTTATCGCGCTGACCTTGTTGTTAACCGGAATCGGCAGCCACGTTTCTGCACAGAATACCAACCGCGTAGTCCTGACGGGAATTGACAATACCAGGAAACCCGGGGATGATTTTTTTGCCTATGCCAACCGTATTTGGTACGATTCTGTCCAGATACCGGCCAGCCAAACAGGAGTAGGTTCGTATTCCTTCTTGAACTACCCCCAGCGCGTACGGATGCAGGGAATTTTGGACAGCGTTTCAGCTCGCTCCAATACGCCTGGAAGCATCGAACAAAAGGTAGGCGATTTTTATGCTTCGGGCATGGACATGGCAGCCATCAATAAACGGGGATATGAACCCATCAGATCCCTGCTCACCCGTATTGAGGCCATTACAGATGTGCCTTCGCTCTTGAAGCTGGTAGTTGACGAACAAAAGGTGGGCGACGGGTCCATTATTGGCTTGGGTATAGGTCCTGATAACAAACAGAGTACGATCAATATTGCCCAGTTTTCCCAGACCGGGATTGGTTTGCCGGATCGGGATTACTACTTCAAATCTGATTCGGCTACGCTCAGAATTCAGAAGGCGTACAAAAACTACCTCGCCGCCTTGTTTTCATTGACGGGTACCGGGACAACTGATGCTGAGAAAAATGCGGCCGTAGCCTACGAGCTGGAAAAACAATTGGCCGCAGCCCATAAAACCAACATCGAACGCCGGGATGTCAAAGCTAACTACAACAAAATGGCAGTTAGCGACCTGGCCCAGAAGCAACCAAATCTGCGGTGGACGACGCTGCTAAGCGACCTGGGTCTGAAGGTCGATTCGATCAACGTAAGGCAGCCGGCCTACTACGACAAGCTGAACACGCTATTGACCTCGATACCCATCGAAGACTGGAAAGTGTACTTGAAGGCCAACGCGCTGGCTCACTACGCCAACTACCTGAGTCAACCCTTCGTAGATGCATCGTTTGCGTACGCCAAAATCCTGACCGGACAATCGGTGAAGCAGACGCGGGCCGAAGAAATGACGCAGGCGGTGGATCGGTCGCTTGGTGATGCGCTGGCTCAGCTGTACGTGAAAAAATATTTTCCGGAGTCGGCCAAGAAACGCATGGAGGTATTGGTAGCCAACCTGGAAAAGGCCTTCGAGGCCCGCATCAACCGGCTGGACTGGATGAGTGATTCCACCAAGGCCAAGGCGAAAGAAAAACTGTATGCCTTCACGGAGAAAATCGGGTACCCGGACAAATGGCGGGATTATTCGAAGGTAGATGTAAAAAGGGATGCCTACTTTGAAAACCGGTTGGCTACTGCCAGAAACGATTACCTCTACAGTCTGGCGAAAGTAGGACAGCCCGTCGATAGGACGGAGTGGCATACGACCCCGCCCACGGTGACGGCGTACAACAATCCACCGCTCAATGAAATTGTCTTCCCGGCGGGCATCCTGCAACCTCCCTATTTCGATGTGAATGCCGACGATGCGCTGAACTACGGCGGGATCGGCATGGTGATTGGTCACGAAATAACGCATTCGTTCGACGATCAGGGGGCTCAATTCGATAAAGTAGGCAACGTAACCAACTGGTGGAAACCCGAAGACTACGCCAAATTCAAAGTAAGAACCCAGCAGGTGATCGACCAGTACAATCAGTTCACTGTGCTCGACTCGGTGCACGTAAAAGGAGCCCTGACCGTGGGCGAAAACACCGCCGACATTGCAGGAGTAGCCATTGCGTACGATGCCTTCAAACTGACCGAGCAGGGAAAAAGTAACCAGAAGCTGGATGGCTTCACGCCCGATCAACGGTTCTTTATCTCGATCGCCCGGATATGGCGCGTGAAAACCCGGGATGAATTTATGCGCATGTACGTCAACACCAACCCGCACTCCCCGGCTAAGTGGCGGGTGAACGGTCCACTGATGAACTTCACGCCTTTTTACAAAGCCTTCAACGTACAGCCGGGCGACAAAATGTACAAACCCGAAAGCGAAAGAATCGTCGTTTGGTAAGGTACTTGTTCCTATTCACGGCTTTATGAAGCTGAACGTCACTCAGAGCACTGCGACTAAGATCCTGATTGCTTTACTGATACCGGTTATTGTATTTCAATCCGGTATTATAGCCAAAGTCATTCCCTGTGAAATTGTCGGAGGCGGCAGGCTGGAAAACGATGCCCAGATGTACCTCCTGAGCGGTATTTCCATAGCTCTCAATAGCCTGCTGATCCTTGTTCTATTGGCAAAGGAGAATATAATCAGAAACAGCCTGCCGGAAAAATCCTTACGGATAACCCTGTGGGCGTTTCTGTTCTTTTTTCTGCTGAATACGCTTGGTAACCTTCTTGCCAAAACTACTTTCGAAAAATTCCTGGCTTTTTACACTCTCCTGCTCGCTGTATTGCTTTACCCGATTCTACGGAAAGAGTAAACCAATTCAACTATTTCACTTTGATAAATAATAATAGTC
>CAZCOG010000069.1:0-19757 GCA_964500445.1 uncultured Persicitalea sp.
TAGTACAATCAAGTATTTTAAGCGATTTATTTGGTGATTAACTAAATAAAAAAAATTAAATAGCTATCATTTTATGATTAATTAGAAAAATAATTGTAAAATTCATATTAATGCCCAATAAGATTTGGTTGATGTCTAATTTTGTACTTTGTTTATGAATTCAAACTAGTTTTTCGTTCGCGGAAAGTTTGAATTCTGAGAAAATGCCAAGTAATCTATTGTTTTCATTTAACCAAACTATCAATACCCTCATGAAAAAAGTAGAAGCAATTATTCGTAAAACCAAGTTTACCGACATGCAGGAGTCCTTGCATGGGGCGGGGATCGACTTCATGACCTATTGGGAAGTCCGAGGGGTTGGAAAAGCTGTCGAGGAGCGATCGTATCGGGGAATCGTGTACGATACAAGTACCATTGAGCGAATCATGGTAATGTTTTATTGCCAGGATCATTTGGTCGAGCCCGCTATCAAGGCCATCATGGCATCGGCCAAAACGGGCGAAATCGGTGACGGAAAAATCTTCATTTCGGACGTAGAGCGTGCGATCAAAATCCGCAACGCCGACGAAGGCGTTGATGCTCTGAATTAACCGTGAATTTTGAGTGCGTGGTGAGCGAACAACTAATCATGCTCTGCTCATTGACTCCTTCGAAATTTCTCAATTCCAATCCATTAATCTGCCCGATGCCGCAGTTCAATTTCGGGCTATAAAATATCAATTCATTCATTCACTAATTCTCTCATTAAACATTAAATATGGAAGAGCTTTCTACAACCGTAGCTGACTTGTCAATGTCTCTGGACAATGTGTGGGTTCTCATTGCTACTTGTCTGGTTATGTTCATGCAAGCAGGCTTCGCCTTGGTCGAAGTTGGTTTTACCCGCGCCAAAAATGCCGCCAATATCCTCATGAAGAACATGATGGATTTCTCTATCGGTTCTCTGGTCTTCTGGATGATTGGGTATAGTATTATGTTTGGCGAGGACATCGGCGGCTTTATCGGTCAGGTCGACCTTTTTTATGGCCCTGACGAAGTTGATGGGCTGCCGCAGATTACCAAATTAATGTTCCAAACTGTTTTTGCTGCTACTGCCGCAACCATCGTGTCGGGTGCAATGGCTGAGCGTACCCGCTTTGGCGCTTATCTGATCTACAGTATAGTTATTACCGTTATTATTTATCCCATCTCGGGTCACTGGATTTGGGGCGGCGGTTGGCTCTCGGAAATGGGCTTTGTCGACTTCGCCGGCTCCACGGTGGTTCACTCAGTAGGCGGCTGGGCGGCTCTGATGGGCGCAGCATTGTTGGGTCCGCGGCGTGGCAAGTACGTCAATGGCCAGGCACGTGCTATTCCAGGGCATAATCTGGTACTGGGGGCACTGGGCGTATTTATCCTCTGGTTAGGCTGGTTTGGTTTCAACCCTGGCTCGCAGCTGGCGGCGTCAGGTAAGGATAATGCTGTTGCTATCGCACACATTTTTGCCACTACCAACCTGGCTGCTGCCGGAGGAGCAGTAGCAGCCATGATCATTTCCTGGATACGCTATAAGCGGCCTTCCCTGAGCGTAACCCTCAACGGTGCCCTGGCTGGTCTGGTTGCTATTACGGCTGGTTGTGCCGCCGTATCGTTGGGTAGTGCAGCCATCATTGGTCTGATTGCCGGCGTAGTTCTGGTATTCTCTCTGGAATTCATCGAGCGTACCGTTAAAGTTGACGATCCCGTCGGTGCCATTTCGGTCCATGGTATTTGCGGTGCATTGGGTACTTTGCTGGTAGGCGTGTTCGCTACCGACGGCGGGTTGCTCAATGGCGGTGGCGCAGCCCTGCTGGGCGTTCAGGCCATTGGGGTGTTTACCGTCATGGGCTGGGTGGTAGCTACTTCGTTTATCCTGTTTTACATTATCAAAGCAACTGTCGGTTTGCGTGAATCACAGCGTGTAGAAGAGGAAGGACTCGATATATACGAGCACGGTGAGACCGTTTACAACATGGTGTAGATTATTTATTAACTCTTAGTAGGGGCTTTCCGAGAATTCGGGAAGCCCTTTTTTTATAGAAATTGCTGTCCCGTGAGGAGCGCATAGATCACAAGGTTTTTTAATATAACGCATTGCCTCTCTAAAAAAGAAACCTAGGACACCCAACGAACGTTATTGAGGCTTTAAGCAAATATTTAAAACCAAAACAAACTATGATTAACCGTAAAGCAACCGCCGTTTGGCAGGGGACCGGCAAAGAAGGTTCCGGTAAAGTAAGCACCCAAAGTACTGTCCTGAATGACACTCAATATTCGTTTAAAACCCGCTTTGAGGAGGGAAAGGGTACTAATCCCGAAGAATTGATTGCAGCAGCCCATGCAGGCTGTTTTGCCATGAAACTTAGTTTTGACTTAAACGAGGCCGGATTTACGGCCGATGAGTTGAACGTCACGGCCACCGTATCTCTTGACCCCGCTAAAGGCGAAATCGGCAAAAGCCATTTGTTACTGAAAGGCAAAGTACCTAACATCGACGAAGATCAGTTCAAAAAGATTGCCGAAGGAGCTAAGAAGGAGTGTCCCATTTCCAAACTGCTCAATGCTGAAATATCGCTGGAAGCGGAGTTGGTTTCTTAGATAATTTTTTATGTTTTTGATAAAGCATCGTCCTTTGGCGGTGCTTTGTTATTTTAGATCATCATATTTCAGATATTTATATCTATATTTTTTAAGAGAGCATTATGAAACAAGAAGTCTGGCTACGCGGACCTTTACCCGGAATTCCATCACTTTTGCAGCCTGTCGCCCATGCGCTGTTGCAAGCCAGGGAAGAAGTTTTGGAGATGGCAAAAAGTATGGATGAGGGGAAATTATGGAACAGGCCGGCGGGTTTGGCGTCGGCAGGTTTTCATTTGCAGCATCTTACCGGCGTACTGGACCGCTTGTTCACGTATGCGCAGGGCGATGAACTATCTGAAAGCCAATTACAGATGCTTCAGGCCGAAGGAAACGCCGATAGTAAAATTTCGGTAGAATCATTAGTGGAAAATTTCAGCCAGCAGGTTGATCGTGCTTTGGAACAAATCCGTAATACCGATGAAAGTACCCTGACTGAAATTCGAGGCGTGGGAAGGGCGCAAATCCCCTCCACCGTCATGGGCTTATACGTCCATGCCGCTGAACATAGTATGCGCCATGTCGGGCAGTTGCTGGTGACTATAGCAGTGGCAAAAGATTATTGAAGAGGTAGGCGCAGATAACAAAAATGGAGGCATATGCCTCCATTTTCTATGATAATAAAACTAGTTATCTGCAAAGGTCAAATTTTTTGTTGAATTCACTCAAACGTGAGCAAATTCTGGCGTAAGCATTGACACCGCTTTGGCTTCCAGCAGCGACTCGCCCATCAGAAACTCGTCTACGGCGCGGGCCGCTTCACGGCCTTCACTGATCGCCCAAACTACCAGCGATTGTCCGCGGCGGCAGTCACCAGCCGCAAACACTTTTTCATTTACAGTCGATTGGTACTTATTCGCTTTTACATTGCCGCGCTCATCGAATTCTAAGCCAAGATCATTGAGCAAATTTTCCTGCTGAGGATGAAGGAACCCGGCGGCCAGTAAGGCCAGGTCGCAAGGGATTTCTTCCTCGGTACCAGGTACTTCCTGCATGCTCAAACGACCCGTTTCTGGATTCATCTGCCAATCCAGTTTTACTATTTTCAAAGCTTTCAGATTTCCATCTGCGTCGCCGATAAAAGCCTTGGTATTGATCGACCACTGACGGGAATCACCCGGTTTATCCATTTCCTCGTGCGAAGTGGAGGTGCGCAGCATCATGGGCCAGTTCGGCCAGGGAGTCGTAGCATCGCGATCCTGCGGGGGCATGGGAAGCAATTCGATTTGAGTTACCGACTTGGCCCCATGACGATTGGAGGTACCTACGCAGTCGGAACCGGTGTCGCCGCCGCCAATAACGACCACGTGCTTGTCGGTGGCCCAAAGGTCACCATTCTGGTAGGCGAATCCCTGATGATCTTTCTCAACGGCGATATCAGACACACGCTTGTTTTGCTGGCTGAGAAACTCCATCGCAAAATGAACGCCCTTCAAATTTCGTCCCTCGATTTTCAGGTCACGCGGCACGGTAGAACCCGTAGCCAATACTACAGCATCAAAGTCGCGAAGTAGTTCGTCGGCCTTAATATTTTTACCAATTTCCACGTTGGTACGGAACTCAATGCCCTCCTGTTCCATAATAGCCAGGCGACGGTCCACGATCCGTTTTTCCAGCTTAAAATCAGGAATTCCGTAGCGCAAAAGTCCGCCGATGCGGTCGGCACGTTCAAAGAGTGTAACGGTATGGCCTGCCTGATTCAATTGCGAGGCCGCCGCCATTCCAGCCGGACCAGAACCGACCACAGCCACGGTTTTGCCCGTACGCTTTTTGGGAAGCCGGGGTTTTACCAGATCCATTTCATATGCCTTCTCCGCGATAGACTTTTCAATGAATTCAATAGCTACGGGCGGTTTATTGATTCCCAACACGCAGGAAGCTTCGCAGGGTGCCGGACAAATACGTCCCGTAAATTCAGGGAAGTTATTGGTTGAAGCCAGAATTTCGTAGGCCAATGCCCAGTTTTGGTCATAGACTGCGTCGTTGAACTCGGGAATGATGTTGCCGAGTGGACAACCATTATGGCAGAACGGAATGCCGCAGTCCATACAACGTGCGGCCTGCGTCCGGGAATCTTCTTCACTATGCGAGCTTTCTATTTCCTTATAGTCGTGAATCCGCTCCCCAACGGGGCGCTTTTTGGGTAATTCACGATCAAACTCTAAAAATCCGGTTGGTTTTCCCACGGTAAATTTTGAATGAGAGTATTAGTGAATGAGTGAATGATAAAATAGGCTTGCGTCCTATATTTTATCAGTCACTCAATCAAAATTATTTATTGAACATTAACAACTATATCGCTATACACCACGCTTTTATCAGCGACTTGCTGGGCGAGGGTAATATTACGGCTGGTGAGAGCGTCTTTGAAGTCATTGGGTAGTACTTTGACAAACTGCTTTATGATCTCACCCCAGTTTTGAGTGATCTGGAATGCAACGTTACTGGTCGTGTACTGAAAATGTTTGTCTATATACTGGCGCAGTATCCCCTCATCTTCTTCATTGAGCGAATCGACTGATACCATTTCGTAATTGACCTTTTCCTTAAAATCGCCCTCTTTATCCCAGACATACGCTACACCACCTGACATACCGGCGGCAAAATTCCGACCGGTCTCACCCAGGATAATCGCTACGCCACCCGTCATGTACTCACAGCCGTGGTCGCCAGTGCCTTCTACGACTACCTTGGCGCCTGAGTTGCGCACACAGAAACGCTCTCCGGCAGTACCTCGGATATACGCTTCACCAGAAGTAGCCCCATAAAAGGCCACGTTACCGATGATGATGTTTTCTTCGGGTTTGAACTTGGCATCGCGATCAGGATAAACGATTAGCTCCGCCCCGCAGAGGCCCTTGCCGAAGTAGTCGTTGGCATCACCTTCCAGCTCCATACGCAGACCGGAGGTATTGAAGGCGCCAAAGCTTTGGCCCGCCGTGCCCCGGAACTTGAAATGGATCGTGCCGGTCGGCAAACCGACGCCAGCGTATAGTTTGGAAATTTCGTTGGAAAGCATCGTTCCCAGCGAGCGGTTAAGATTGATGATCGGGAATTCAGCATATACCTCCTCGGCGCGTTCCAGGGCTGGCTGGGCCGTTTCGATCAGTTTACGATCCAGTACATGTTCGATACCGTGATCCTGCTCTTCCTGCTTGAATTGCGCCACATCCAGGCCACCTTCTTCTTTGTAAAGGATAGCATCGAACGTCAGATTTTTGTATTTCCAGTGCTTCAAATCGGGCCGTTTTTCCAAGTACTGTACCTGGCCGATCATATCATTGACGGTACGGAAGCCCAGCTGCGCCATGATTTCGCGTAGTTCGGTGGCCATGAAGTGGAACATATTCACTACATGTTCGGGCTTACCCGTGAAGAGCGCCCGTAATTCCTGTCGCTGCGTGGCTACCCCGACAGGACAGGTGTTGAGGTGACATTTGCGCATCATGATGCAACCGGCTGCTACCAGCGCGGCCGTAGCTACGCCCCATTCTTCTGCCCCGAGTAAGGCCGCGATTGCCATATCACGGCCCGTGCGAATTTGCCCGTCAGACTGTATGGTGACCCGACCCCGAAGCTTATTTTTGACAAGGGTTTGGTGCGTTTCGGCCAGACCAAGTTCCCAGGGTAATCCGGCGTGGCGAATGGAACTGAGCGGTGAGGCTCCCGTACCGCCATCGTAGCCGGCGATCAGAATATGGTCGGCGTGGGCTTTGGTGACCCCGGTCGCAATGGTGCCAACGCCCGCTTCCGACACCAGCTTAACGCTAATACGAGCCTGACGGTTGGCATTTTTCAAGTCAAAAATCAACTGCGCCAGGTCTTCAATGGAATAAATGTCGTGGTGCGGCGGTGGCGAGATTAGCCCTACGCCCGGCGTAGAATGGCGGGTCCGACCAATCCAGTCGTCCACTTTATGGCCGGGTAGTTGGCCGCCTTCGCCAGGCTTGGCTCCCTGAGCCATCTTTATTTGCAGTTCCTGGGCATTGGTAAGGTAGTAACTCGTCACGCCAAATCGGCCCGAAGCCACCTGCTTGATGGCCGAGTTCAGGCTGTCACCATTGGGTAGCGTTTCGTAGCGGCGCTCGTCCTCACCACCTTCCCCGGAATTGGATTTGCCACCGATACGGTTCATGGCAATGGCCAGGGTCGTATGGGCTTCCCACGAAATGGAGCCGAATGACATGGCTCCCGTTGCGAAACGCTTGAAAATACTTTCTACGGGTTCTACTTCTTCAATGGGGATGGCGTTCCCTTTTTTGAACTGCATCAAACCCCGTAACGTCATAGCCTTTTGGCTCTGATCGTCAATAAGTTTTGAATACTTTTTGAATAAGTTATAATCGTTCAGCTTGGTACTTTGCTGTAGCAAGTGAACAGTCTGAGGATTGAAGAGATGAGATTCGCCCCGCTGTTTCCATTGGTAAAAACCGCCGACTTCCAGATGAGGATTCAGGCCGGGGGTATCGGGATAGGCGACTTTATGACGCACCAGTACCTCACGGGCAATCTCGTCGATGCCCATTCCGCCGATGCGGGAGATGGTACCGGTAAAGTACTGATCAATCACCTCTTTATTCAGACCCAGGCACTCGAAAATCTGCGCGCCCTGATAAGATTGCAGGGTGGAGATGCCCATTTTGGAAAATATCTTGAGCAACTCCTTATTGACCGCTTTGATGTAATTGGCGAATAGTACTTCATTAGTGAAGTCGCCGTCGATTCGCTTATTACGGTTCATAAAGGCCAGCGATTCAAATGCCATGTAAGGGCATATTCCCGCCGCACCGTATCCCAGCAAAGTGGCGAAGTGGTGGGTCTCCCAAATATCTCCGGCTTCAACCAATATGCCTACTGCCCCCCGTAAACCTTTACGGATCAAATGATGGTGCACGGCTGCTGTCACCAGCAGCGAAGGCACAGGAGCATGATCAGAATCGATGGCGCGGTCGGAGAGGATGATTATTTCAAAACCATCTTCGATCGCGTCTTCAGCGTACTGGCAGATACGCTCCAGCGCCCGGGCCATACCTTTACCGCCCTGATCGACAAAGAAGTAGGTGTTGATGGTTTTGGCCTGGAAGTGGTTTTTGTCCACAAACCGCAGCTTGTCGAATTCAGGCACGGTAAGTACCGGATGCGGCAATTCGATCTGTCGGCAATGTTCAGGCGTTTCGGTCAGGATATTTTCGTTAGCCCCCACAAAACCAATAAGCGACATGATTGACCGCTCCCGGATAGAATCGATTGGCGGATTGGTAACCTGAGCGAAAAGCTGCTTGAAGTAGTTGGACAAGTGCTGGCTTTGCTCCGATAGTACTGCCAAGGGCACGTCTGTCCCCATTGACCCAATGGCTTCCTTGCCCAATTGAGCCATCGGGGCAAGGATCATCCGTAAGTCCTCGGAAGAAAAGCCAAAGGCCATTTGCCGCTTGATGAGCGCGGCGTCGTCGTACTGGCGGTACATCCTGATGGGCTGGTCGAGATCGTCCACGTGGAGTTTGTACTCATCGAGCCATTCCTGGTAAGGCTGACGAGAGCAAATATCTGCCTTCAGCTCTTCATCGGGAATAATGCGACCTTCTTCCATATCCACGACAAACATTCGTCCTGGCTGGAGGCGTCCTTTTTTGACAACTTTGGCCTGGTCAACTTCCAGCACTCCGGCCTCGGAAGCCATAATCACCGTATCGTCGTCCAGCACCCAATACCGCGAAGGGCGCAAACCGTTGCGGTCTAGGGTAGCTCCGACGATTTTGCCGTCGGTAAAGGAAATGGAGGCCGGACCATCCCAGGGCTCCATAATGGCGGCATGGTACTCGTAAAATGCCTTCCGCACCGGGTCCATCTGCTCGTTGTCGGCCCAGGCCTCGGGAATAAGCATCATCATCACATGAGGCAGCGAGCGGCCCGTGAGGTACAGGAGTTCGATGGCGTTGTCGAGATTAGCCGAATCCGATTGCTTGATGTCGCATATCGGCAGAATCATCTCCATTTCTTCTTTTGTGAAGTACTCCGATTCCAGAGATTTCTCACCGGCACGAATCCAGTTCACATTTCCCTTTACTGTATTGATTTCGCCGTTATGGGCAATATACCGGAATGGCTGCGCCAGTTTCCAGGAAGGAAAAGTATTGGTAGAAAAACGGGAGTGAACTACCGCAAAGGCCGATACGACGGATTCATTGTCGAGATCGGGGAAGTAGTACTTGAGTTGATTGGTTGTAAGTTGTCCTTTATAAGAAATAGTACGGCTGGAAAGGGACGAGAAGTAAAACTGATCCTTAGCCTTTTTAATGGAAGTGACCAATTTGTTGACTACCTGCCGCAGGATAAACAGCTTACGCTCGAAGGCCAGGTCGTCTTCGATCAGGTCGGGGCGTTTGACAAACAGTTGCTCCACATAAGGTTCGACGGATAGTGACCCTTCACCGAGCGTATCGTTCAGGGTGGGTACTACACGATAGCAGATCAGGGACATGCCCAACTTTTTGATTCTCCGGTTAATAATATCCCGGCACTCTTCCCGCAACTCCTTGTTTTGTGGGAAGAAAATCATCCCGACACCGTATTCGCCGCTGTCAGGCAGTTGGTAGCCCATATCCAGACATTCTTCCACAAAAAATTCGTGAGGGATCTGGAGCAAAAGCCCGGCCCCGTCGCCCGTGTTGGGGTCGCAGCCACAAGCACCCCGGTGGTCCATTCGTTCGAGCATATGGATTGCATCGGCCACGATCTGGTGCGACCGGCGCCCTTTCATGTGGGCGCGAAAGCCAATTCCGCAAGCATCATGCTCGAATTCAGAACGGTACAGTCCGTGCTGATCAATTATTTCTTCAGAAATAGCGGTCATCTATTAAGTAGAGGATTGGTATTGAAAATCGCAAGACTTGTTGTGACGAAGCGCGCAATACAAAATAATGTTTTGTCGCCTTTGAATTAATTTTGCCACAAACTCACGCAATATAACAATAAAAGATATTGGGCAGAAGCCCTAGAAAACAAAATATTATAGACGTAGTATAATCTTACTAATTAATCTGCACTATGTCCTATAACTAATCAAAATTCGCAATAAAACAAGTGCTTTGTTGCGAATCTGTATGTTTATTTCCGCTTTAAATACTCGAAATGAAAACAGAAATACCGTTATCCTTAAATTGTGTACGTTTTTCCTTCTTCAGCAAGATAAGTTTCCGGGAAAGTCGCACGGGCCTCTTCCAGCGAAGGCCCGACTTCGGTGTAACGGGAAGACAAGTGGCCGATTAACAGCTTACCAGCCCCGGCTTCTTTGGCCAGCGTGGCAGCCTGTCCTGCAGTGGAATGATGCGTTTTTTTTGCGCGCCGGAGTTCTTCTTTTCGGAAAGTTGCCTCGTGGTACAGGCAATCGACCTGGGCCAGGTAAGGAACCAGCTCCGGGCTGAAAATAGTGTCGGAACAGTAAGCGTAGGAGCGGGGCGAGGCTGGCGGGTACGTGTATTCTTCGTAGGCGTAAAGTACTTGGCCATTTGCATCCATCACATCCTGTCCGCCTTTGAGCATTCGTAAATCCTCATGACTCATTTCTGGCAGGATTTTTCTTTTGATCAGATTTCTTTCTCCGATTTTCTCCCTAAACAAAAAACCCGTACAGGGAATGCGGTGCTTCAGCGGCAAAGTACTTACGCTGAAAAAAGGCGTGTCGAAAATCAGACCAGGGTTTTGGGCGTCTGTTTCCTTAAAATCAAGATAGTAAGATAGGCGGGTATCGGACTGGCGGAATATTTCCGTCAGGATTTCGCTCAGCCCTTTCGGACCAAACAGCAACAAATCCTCGGTACGACCTCCCAGGCTCAGGCTGGTTAGCAGCCCGAACAAACCAAAGTAATGGTCGCCGTGGAGGTGGGTAATGAATATCCCTTTCAACCTGCCTGGCCGTATCTTTTGTTCGAGCAGGCGGTACTGAGTGCCCTCACCGCAGTCGATCAGGTAATAATCGCTGCCCACTTGCACTACCTGTGCCGAAGCATGGGAAACGAGGGTGGGCGCGGCCGAACCCGCTCCAAGAATGGTTACTGCAAAGGTCAAGGCAGAAAGGGAGTGAATGAATAAAATGCTTTATGAAGCAGACTGTTTCAGGTCATCAGGGTTAACTAACTTGACCAGGTTGCCCGTTTTTCCGGAAATCTCCGCCCAATTCTGGTCTTCAAAAACAATTATCGCCATGCTGCACTTTTCCATTGAGCCAATGTCGGCGCCCGTAAGGTACTCGGCAAAATAACTGATGTCAGGATTGTGACCGCAAAGTAATAAGGTTTGTACGGAGTCCGGCGTCGCGTTGAGCGCTGCCAGATAGGCCTGCGGGCCGCCGCTATAAATTTTGTCCACCGTCTCGATGTCGTCAACCTCAAACCTTAGCTGTTCGGCAATCACCTTGGCAGTTTGGTAGGTACGTGCCGCACCACTGGCTTTGATGCTATCTACCGGGAAAGCTTCTTTTTTGAGATAGTGGCCCATGCGGGCAGCATCCATGATGCCCCGGCTGGTGAGTTCACGGTCAAAGTCCTTGAACATTTGTGATTGATCTTCGGCTTTGGCGTGGCGTAGCAGTAATAAAGTCTTTGACATCTAGGGATTTTCGGAAAAAAGATCTATTATTTTATCAAAAATTGTATGATGGGCGATCTACTAAATTTCTTCCAGAATTCGCTCAATAGCTACTGCCTGGCCGATTTTTGCCTTGAGTTCGCTAATCGCAACACGCTCCTGCTCCATACTGTCGCGGTGACGAATGGTGACCGTATCATCGTCCATCGTCTGGTAGTCCACGGCAATGCAGTAGGGCGTCCCGATCAAATCCTGACGGGTGTAGCGCTTCCCGATGGCAGCGTTATCATCATATACCGTGCGGAACGTAGACTTTAATGAGTCAGCAATACCCTGCGCTTTTTCGGCCAGACCGTCTTTCTTAACCAAAGGTAGTACAGCGGCTTTTATTGGAGCCAGAGCGGGATGCAGTTTCAGGTAAATACGCTCTTTTTCCTTATCGCCTTCGCCCACCATTTCGCAGGTGAAAGCATTACAAAAGGTTGCCAGGAACAGGCGATCCGCCCCAACGGAAGTTTCTACAACGTAAGGAATATAATTGCCGAAGGGCTTACCGTTCTCGTCGAGGTCGGCATCAAAGTACTGCTGCTTTTTTCGGGAAAGCTCCTGGTGGTTGCGCAGGTCGAAATCCGTGCGGGAATGGATGCCCTCGATCTCGCGGAAGCCAAACGGAAATTCGTATTCAATATCCACGGCAGCGTTGGCATAGTGGGCCAGTTTATCGTGATCGTGGTACTTAAGCTTGTCGGCGGGTAAGCCGATAGCCTGGTGAAATTTCAAACGCGTTTCTTTCCACTTTTCATACCACTCCATTTCGGTGCCGGGCCGCACGAAGAATTGCATCTCCATCTGCTCAAATTCCCGCATTCTGAATATAAACTGCCGTGCGACAATCTCGTTCCTGAATGCCTTACCGATCTGGGCGATACCGAAAGGTACTTTCATACGGCCACTTTTCTGGACATTCAGGAAGTTGACAAAAATCCCCTGAGCTGTTTCAGGACGGAGATAAATGACGCTGGCGTCTTCGGCCACCGAGCCGATCTGGGTACTGAACATCAGGTTAAACTGCCGTACCTCGGTCCAGTTTGCAGTGCCGGACACGGGACATTTGATGTCTTCGGCGATAATAAGGTCGCGTACCCCGTCCAAATCATCCGCCGACAGCAGACGACCCATTTCAGTCAGTAGCGTTTGTCCTTTGTCGGCCTGTCCGGCGGCGGCATATTCCTCGGCCTTTCCTTCCAGCAACTGGTCGGCGCGGTAACGCTTCTTGGAATCCTTATTGTCGATCATCGGATCGTTGAAGCCATCCACGTGGCCCGAGGCTTTCCAGGTGAGTGGGTGCATGAAAATGGCGGCGTCGATGCCCACGATATTTTCGTGGAGCTGCGTCATGGCCTTCCACCAGGCCGTTTTAAGGTTATTTTTCAGTTCCACACCGTTTTGACCGTAGTCATAAACCGCCTGCAAGCCGTCGTATATTTCGGAAGAGGGGAACACGAAACCGTATTCCTTGGCGTGGCCGATGATGTCTTGGAGGGAAGGGGTGCTATTTGAGTCTTGGCTCATTTATGTTGGTAGAAAGTTGACGATTCTCGTGCGTCGAAGAATCGTGCAAAGGTAAGTACTTGATTTAGATAGAATATTGATCTAAGGATCAGGAACGGGCGCAAAATTAGGCATTTTGGCGATAACCTTGAAGGCGGAGGTTATTTTCGTATTTTTGGGGAGAAAATAAAGTTAAATGATATATGAAGACGACAGTAGAAGTAGATGAAAAAAAGTTGGAAAGAATCCGGGAAATGAACGCTGATTTTGAAACCGAACAGGAAATCATAGACTGCGCGCTTGACGAGCTCTTGAAGGCAATGAGCAGACAGCGGCTCATTGAGTCCTTTGGTTCTGGCTGGGACGGAGATTTAGATGAAATGCGCAGCTATGACGTACCGCTTATATGATTCTTCCGTTTGGGTCGAATACAGGAAAGGGATAACCTCTAACCGTACCAATAGTCTGAGGAATGATCTAATAGCCAACCGAGTCCACATCTGCCCAGTCATCATACAGGAGGTATTACAGTGTATCAGGCTAGATAAGGATTTTCAAAATTTGAAGACAAGTTTTGCAGATTTAGCTGTTTTGAAATGGGATGCAACTGTAGCTGCTATTTCAGCCGCTTCGCTATACCGCCAGCTACGGCAAAAAGATGTAACGATCCGAAAACCCAACGACTGCCTAATCGCAGCTTTTGCTCTCCATTTCGATGTCGAGCTTTGTCACAATGACCGTGATTTTGACCAGATTGCCGCGCATACTAATCTAAAAATCTGGCAAGGATAATTTTTGATTTTCAAATCTCAAACCAAGCAGATGCTCCGACGCCTTCTCCACCGCATTCAAGACTTTTTCGGGATTTCGCCCGCTGAGTCGCGCGGGGCGTTGCTGCTTATCATCCTGAGCATCGGGTTGGTTTGGGCACCAACGGTGTACAAGTGGGGGTTACTTCCGCTCTTCCAAGACGATACCATTCCTTTTACGATTGAGTACCTCGATAGTACCGCCGCTTTGATTCCCGAGCAGGGGGCACAATTCGCAGAGGAAGGATACTTTCCGCCAAGTACTTACGGCGACAATGCCAATATGTCCGCTCCTCCGACACGCCTTTTTGCTTTTGACCCCAATACAGCTTCTGCCGATCAACTCCAAGAGTTAGGGATTCCTAAGTTTCTCGCTTTGCGTATAGAAAAATATCGACAGAAAGGTGGCAAGTTCCGGCGTAAGGAAGATTTACAGAAAATCTACGACTTCCCTCCTGCGCTTTTCGCAAAACTGGAACCTTATATCAATCTAACGAACGGCACACAACAGCCTGGCTTTCCCAATGGTGGATTTGAAGAAAATCCGACACGTGAAACTGCGTCTGTTCCTACCAACGCAGCCAGACCATTTGCCCGGCCGACGCCGGTGGCTTTCGATATCAATACTGCCGATACTACTCAATTAGCTACACTCAGAGGCATTGGTAGTAAGTTGTCGGCCCGTATCGTCAAGTTTCGCGACGCTCTCGGAGGATTTCACTCGCCGGAACAGTACTCCGAAGTTTTTGGCCTGGACTCGCTGGCTCTATCCGAGTTGAGACGGTACGGGCGTGTGCAGACCGCACCCCAAAAGATAAATATCAATGCGGCCACGACCGAAGAGCTATCCCGTCACCCATACTTCCGCAACCGAAAACTCAACGAAGTCATCGTCCGCTACCGGGAGCAGCACGGGCCCTACGCCTCGCCTGAGGCCATGAAAGCGGTGCGTATTCTGGACGAGGCAACACTGAAGAAGTGGGTACCTTACCTGTCATTTTGAAGAAGGAAAGGGAAGAGGAGCTTACCCGCTTACGCCAGTTTTCCCCTTCTCCTTTTAAAAGTTAGGCTTCAACAGGTACTTTGAGTAAAATTCCTCGATCACGCGGACTGCCTCATCCGGGGTTTCTACAACGCTGAAAAGTTTCAGGTCACCGGGACTGACATTGTTTTGGGATTCCAACATGGTACCTTTAATCCAGTCAATCAAGCCTGACCAGTACCCTTTGCCCACCATGATAATGGGGAAACGCCCGATTTTCTTGGTTTGAATGAGGGTGAGGGCTTCGAAGAGTTCATCAAGCGTGCCAAATCCGCCGGGAAGTACTATGAACCCCTGAGAATACTTCACGAACATGACTTTCCGGACAAAGAAAAAATCATAGTCCATATTTTTGTCAGGATCGATGAATGGATTGCTGTGTTGCTCGAAGGGTAGTTGAATATTCAGACCGACCGATTTGCCATTTTGCTCAAACGCGCCTTTATTGGCTGCCTCCATAATGCCCGGTCCGCCGCCCGTAATGACTCCATAGCCCTTCTGTACCAGCTTGGCTGCAATTTCCTCGGCAATACCATAGTAAGGATTATCAGGCGTGGTACGGGCAGAGCCAAAAATAGATACGCAGGGGCCAATTTTGGCCAGTTTGTCAAAACCTTCCACAAATTCGGCCATTACCTTGAAAATGACCCAGGAGTCAGCGCTTTTTATTTCATTCCAGTCGCGATCCTGAAAGGCTTCCTTAATCCGCGCCTCGTCTTCGGGCACGGCCGGATTCATGAGTGAAATATCCGTCTGTTCGGTAGTAATAGGGTTTTCTTTGAGTGCTTCTTTCATTAATTCAATGTTGATTGGGCGATACGCCGCCCAGTGAATCAGAGAGTGAGTGAATGATAAGAACTAACTAGCGAAGGCCATAACAATGTTTTCACCCCGGCTCAATTCTCTCTTCAAATCGTAAAGTCAGTATCTTTGTAAAATTTCTGATTCAACAATACTAACACATCTGCCACAGCTATTCTCATCGGGTGGAGATAATTAACAGAAATAATATGAAAAAAATTGCCATCGGCGCGGACCATGCCGGATTCCCCTACAAAGAACCTATTAAAGAATGGCTGAAAGCCAATGGGTATGAGCCAACCGACTATGGCACCAACAGCCTCGAATCTGTGGATTATCCCGACTTTGCGCATCCGGTGGCCAGCGCGGTTGAAAAGGGCGAATTTGAGCGGGGTATCCTGCTGTGTGGTAGCGGGCAGGGCGTGTGCATTACTGCCAATAAACATGCTGGAATTCGGGCAGCATTGGTCTGGGAGAAGGAAATTGCGGAGCTTTCCCGTCAGCACAACGATGCCAACATCATTTGTCTTCCTGTGCGCTTCATCGAGTTGGAGGAAGCGCTTATCAGCATACAAAAATTTCTTAGTACAAAATTCGAAGGCGGTCGACACCAGAAACGTGTTGACAAAATGGCCTGTTGAGGTGAGAGCAGTGAGTGCTTATGAACTCATCGCTTTATCCGGTCTTTTCATAAATTCCCTGCCAGGGGCTGGGCTTGTAGCGTTTTTGCAGGGCGGGTACGCGCTCAAATAATTTAGGCATTACGCCATGCTTGTCGATGACGTAATCGGGAGGGTCCTGGCGAAAATTATCGTAGACATGGATGACACTATCGAAATTGTCCAGATTTTCCAGGTCGTAGCGCGAAAGGTCCCAGTTGAGGTAAGGCGTTGCCGTGTAGTTGTTTAAGTACTCCCCTTCGTCATCGCCGATGACCAGGATCTTTTTTTGCTGGATAGGCTCGGGAAGCAGGGCGGGTTTTGCACGGAGGTTGTCCAGCCGCCCTACCGCTAGGCCGGGTACCAGGTTCATAAGTCCCTGGTATTGAATGAAGACGATTCCTCCGATAACGCCCAAGAATAATAACTCCGCTACCCATAAACGGCGAAAGCTTTGGAAATAATAGGCTGCAAAGTAAGCGATGGCCGGCAGGAACACGACAAACTGCATGGGCGCCAGGTACTCCATCAGCGGTACCATCAGGGCCGCTGTAATCACCCACATCGCCATCATCTGCTGAATACGCGACTGGTAGTTGACCAAACGGGTACTTGTCAGCATTTTCATGAAGCCCAGCGTTCCTATCGCCAGGGGAATCACCATGGTAAAGAGGAGAGAAGAGAAGTCGTTGAGTGCGTACTGCTTTACGGCAAAAACCGAAGTAAGCAAGTTGCGGTTGAGATTGGCTACACTGTCATTGAGATAAAAGTACAGGGTAACCATCGCAAGCGGAAAAACGGCGCCGAAAAAGCCAAGTATGTGCTGCCGAAGGGTGGCACCAGTGTAGAAAAGCAGGGAGACAAAAGCCCAGCCCATGAAAAGTGCAGCCGGAAGGTAGAAAAGCGAGGCCAGCCCAATGTAGACCCCCAACTCAAAAATTTCGTTGGTCACCTCCCGCCGTTCCAGCATTTTAACCGCCACGCCGAGCGCCAGTAGCAGGAAGGTAGTGGCCATTAGCATTGGCGAGAGTGTAACGAAGTCGAAGGAGATATTTAGCAGCAGAGCATAAATAGCGCCCGGTATGTTGCTGCGCTCGGGAAGTACATCACGAGATCGGAGAATGTGATTAAAATATAAAATCTGAAAAAGGGAAACAGCGCCCGCCGCCAATTGAAAAGCAAGTTGAGAACGCCCGAAAAGCCGGTCAATGGCCCAGTAAACCATGCCGGATAGCGGACTTACGTTATCCCAGACATCCCGATAGAGCATAAAACCCCGGTTCATCTGCTCACCGACCAGCATCCAGCTTAATTCGGGAATAAGCAGCGGCACCTCACTCCAAAGAAAGGGCAGGCGAAGCAGGATGAAAAACAGCACAAGGCTGAGATTCAGGTAAGCCGCATTGACTCTAAAGATACTTAACAATGGGAAGCAGGGGTATTAAAACGAAAATAATTTTCTACAAAACTACATCCCTCCATTGTAATTAATAAATCAAAGAGCGTTTTTGCGAAAAAAGCGAGGTAATTTGGCTGGCAGAACTGGAATCTTTGTGATTGTCAGGACAGTCTTTGCCACATCTGGACACACATTCGCGCGTTATGGTAGGGTGCTTTCCAGAAATGGATTTTATCACCATTGACGGCTGTGCCGTTTTCAAGGACTGTCGTGTGCCACTCACCCCGTTTCATATCCATAAATTTTTGCTGGATGTAGTCCCAGCTTTTATCCGCTATGGCCAGGTACTTTTTATCTTGACTCATTTGGTAGGCATTGTAAAAACCCACAACCTGCTCAGCCAGTACCCACCAGCTGCGGTTCGATTGCAGATGATGTGTTTCGGGAAAGTACCCATAATTGAGCGCTCCGTCCTTGCCCAAACCCGCCGTTGCAGCCTCCGCCATTTTCAGGCATCGTTTGCGAGTGGTTTCAATTACTGCTTCGTCACCAAGTAGTTCGGCAGTTTCGTAGAGTAGCCAAGATGCCTCGATGTCATGCCCATAAGAAATGGTCTGGTCTTTGGGTTGCCAGTTTTTGGTAAAAAAAAGCTTCATTCGATCGGTGTCGTCCACGATGCGTTGCATAATGGTAGCCAGCATAGCAGAAGTTTGCTTTTTGAGTCTGTCGTCGGGCCACACCGTGAACAGATTGGTGTAGGCTTCGATCAAATGTAAGTGCGTATTCATGCTTTTGGAATACGGCGACTGGCTGAGAATAAAGTTGTCGATAGCTTCCCCTTTCCGGGCCACGGCTTCGAGATAACCGCCGTTTTCGGAGTCGAATGCCCGCTTTTCGATATATTCGAAAAGCTCTTTTGCTAGAGTCAGCGCTTTTTCCATCTTAAAGGTCCGGTAGTACTCGCTCAGTCCATACATCGTAAAAGCCTGCCCGTACATCTGCTTGGTAGTCTCCAGCGGCTCTCCGTCGGCAGTGACAGACCAATACACACCGCCGTTTTCGGCGTCAAAAAAATGAAGTACCAAGTACTCATATGCCCGCTCGGCCATTGCTTTGTAGGATGGATTCGGGAACAGCCGGTGTGCCATCGAAAATGTCCAGAGAATCCGGCTATTGACTACCACCGAGCGCGGCGCTTCTTTTTTAGGGACGTTGTCGAACGACACGCTTCCGTAGAAGCCGCCCCGCTGCCGGTCGGGAGCGTACTTTTCCCAATAACTCAGAATTCGGAAGAGTTCAGCTTTGAAAGCGTCGGCGTTCAATTGCTTAGGTACCATATGGGGGGATAGGTTTGGGATAAAAGGGGCTTGAAAAGATAAAATACTTACGGGCAGCAGCTGTAATAATAAAAGCCGGGATTTTTGCCTTACATTTCTGAAAAATATTTTTTGCCTCCCTGTGTATCTATAAATTATTCAATATTCATTCATACCCTTCTTTATGAAAACTAAATTTTCTCTGACTCTCGCCGGACTGGCCGTTTTGTGTTTCGCTACCTTATCATTTGGACAGGCCAAAGAATTTCCGGTTGTAAAAAACGGTGGCGGCGTGTTCCCGGTGCCGGAAGCTACACCCGTAGCCGACAAAAAATTGGCCTACAAAATTGTGGGGGATCTTACGGTTGGTCCCGAAAAACCGGAAGAGCTTAATCCCGGTCTTGAGCGCGTAGCCCGCCTGTTCAATGCCTACGCCGAAGCAGGCATTAAGCCCGAAAATATTGCCATGGTAGTGGTAGTGCACTTCAAGGGAACGCCCCTTATCATGAACGATGCCGCCTATGAAAAGGCATTCGGGGTCGCCAATCCCAACACCGCCCTCATTGATGAACTGGCGGAGAAAGGGGTGAAGTTTTTTGTATGCGGGCAGTCATTACGCATGCGCGGCTATACCGACACTCCCCGAAACCCGAACATCAAAGTGACTGAAGCAGCCCTTATCGCAACCACTACCTACCAAATGAAGGGCTACGCGATGCTGGGATTAGGCAATTGAAAAAAAATATTTCAAGGAATGATTCCTGATTATCAGTCGGCTATCATTGATCCGAAAAATAAATATAAACCGATGCTTGCGTAATACATATCGGCCGCCTACTTTTGCCCCACGTTTTAGCTGAATCATCAGCGAAACATAAGTGGTTCGGTAGTTCAGTTGGTTAGAATACCTGCCTGTCACGCAGGGGGTCGCGGGTTCGA
>CAZCOG010000070.1:0-19415 GCA_964500445.1 uncultured Persicitalea sp.
CCGGTTGCGAATGCCCTCAACCGTGACGGAGTCCAACGTCACGGTACGGACGGGACTCTCCTGCGCCAAAGCGGGCAGGAACGAGGCAAATAGTATTAAAAAGAGGTAGTTTCTTTTCATGACATGCAGTCTTTTTGGTGTTCTGCTAAGTAAATGAAGCCCTCATCAGTAGCTGTGGCTGCCCAAAACCAGAACCGCTTCTAATGGAAGGTTAAAAAAGGACATAAATCTGTCAACCAATTATTTAGTTTGGCTCAATGGCGGTACAAAGGCTGGGTACACGGTAAGTTCAGATCAAAAGCTTTTTCGCGCTTTGCTACAAGTCACTCAGTGAGGACGTCTCGGCTATAAATACAGAACATTATTAACAAATTTATGAGCAGCCCTGATGGATGTGTTTTCCCGGATGGGTATCATGAGTGGTTAGGAACCCTACATCCGGGTGTCCGGATGGAAAGTGCGCCAGCTATGCCAGAACTCCTGGTAGGCACGAACCCTTTTCAGATCCTCACCAGCGCCAGAAATGCGTTTCCCAAGCAGATTGAACGAGGAGCCATCTGCAAATAGGGTATCCTTCCGGACCGAGAAATCGGAATTACTCACTGGCTTTTCAAATGCGAAAAAACTTTGATCGTCCGAAGCAAGTACCAGCACAATTGGCAGATCTCCGACCTTGTCGTTAATAATGCGTTCTTTTTTCAGCCTGTTCCAGTCAAACGCTTTACTTGCCCTGCCCGCCTGGATGCCCACCACCCAGGATTTATCCTTCCAGGAAAGGGTGTCTGTGATGGTCAGTTCTGATTTTCCCCTGCCGCTTTCGTACGTGCTCATGGAATCATACTCGGCCTGGTATACGGGGTCAGGCTGCATGATTTTACTGTCGGGATGCAGCTTCAGCCATTGCGACAGCGAGGTCTGGGTACTGGCTATTTCGGGCAGCATCTGCCCTTTCAACGGGCCGGCAATCGCCTCGCCGTTGGCCTGCCGCCACCAGCTGCCCGTGGTTTCGTCTTCAAACATGGCGTTGAAGTGATCCATACCCACTAATCGGAAATTTTCGGGCTTGCCATTCACGACGGGTTGAAAAATGCGGCCCGTCCGGCAGACGGTGCAATAGGTGACCATAATGGGCTTGCCCCCGAGCACATCGCGCACCTGATGATGGTACCCGATGTACTGTATGGGATAGGCCCTGGCCTCTCCGTTTGCCTCCACGCCCACCACCAGCCTGTCCATTTTCACCTGGTTGGCAGGTGCCTGGCTGGTGATCAGCTCACTGGGTTGATAGAACATGGTATCGGCGGCCATTGCGTAATTGGTAGCGTAGGTAACACCCGCCGCGAGCAAAAAGAGAAATACGGGAAGCCATCTTCTTTTTACCATCCATGCCGAAGCGGCCCCGCCGAGGATCATGGCCCAAAAGACGATCCGGAAAGCCCAGCGCCAGCTGTGCAGGAAGTAGGCGATATCAAGGCTGTTCATCCGCTGGCTGCCGGGCATGGGCATGATGAAGTACACTTTGGCGATCTCGTAGAGAATGATACCGCCGATGCCCAGGTAAAATATTTTTCTCATCGTTCTTTATATGTTTGTAGAGCTTATTAAAAATAAACGGATTGGCCATAGGGCGAATTTGCTAATCTATCATTTTACGCGTTTTTTGGCTCATTTGCTTCTGGCAATGGCGACAAATGCCACCAGGAAGGGAATGGTAAAAACCAGAAGGGCGTTACCGAACCCTCCCAGCACACTGACCAGCGACCCAATGAAAAAAACCGCCGTGGCCGTAAAAAAGCGTCCTACGTTGAAACAAAAACCCGTGGCCGTCCCCCTGATAGGGATCGGGAACAGTTCGGGAATATAGCTGGACAGTGCGCCCTGGCTGATCCCGAAAAAGAAGGAAAGCACCGCGGTTTCGATGTAAACGAGGTCGGAAAAACTTCGATTTGAAACAAACAGCACGCAGCACAATAGCAGACAGGAGGCGAAGGTCGTCATCAACGTTTTTTTCTTGCCAAACCGGTTGATCAGCATCCCCGAAAATACCCCGCCGGCAATGCCACCCGCCCCAAGAAGGATCATAATCAGGCCGCGCTCCTTTTGACCGTCCTTGCCGGCGGGAAGCAGGGTCTGTACCCAGGTCGGCAGCCACGAGAAAATTCCCCAAAGTCCGATCAGTACCGATCCGAAAATGATGGACCCGGAAATCAGGTTGGCCCTGTTTGTTAAACAAAGCATCCCTTCCCCCCGTTTCTTCGCCTGTTTGGTATGCATCCACTGGTCCGATTCCGGTGCAGCCATAAAAATGGCCAGGGCGGCGACCAATGGAACAATGCCGATGCCGAATGCCGTGCGCCAGTTGGAAAAAACCAGGTTGAGGCTGCCCGTTGCCACGATGCCCACCGGGAAGCACACGGCCAGGATGCCGAGCATGACCGCCCGGCTGCGCGCTTCCCAAATCTCAGAAATGTAGACCGTCGCGATCAGCAGCCCCCCCCCGACGCCCATGCCCGATACAAAGCGGAAGGCCAGCAGCGTGTACCAGTCCGGCACGACCGTCACCAGGCAGGTACCTGCGCCGTACAGCGCGGTCACCAAGGCCAGCGATTTAACCCGGCCGATGCGGTCGCTGACAACCCCGAAAAGCAGTCCCCCGGCCATCCAGCCGTACAGGTACACGGCGCCCACATAGGCGCCGATGTCGCCCAGCTGCGCCTGGGTCAGGGTTTCTCCCATCAGTTCGGGAGCCGCTACCGGCAGGTACACCGACATAAGGGTTGAAACTGTCCCGCTCAGCGTATAGCTCACCGCGCACAGCGCAAACGCCAGCCATTTGCTGCTCACGCTGTTTGCTTCCACGTTGGTCAATCCCAGTGTTTCCATGAGTTCCGAAGCGGGTTATCTGAACAACTGATCAAAATTGAGACTGACATAGTACAGTCCGCCCACGGCCGGGGAGCCGTACGCCTGCACGATGTACCGGTTGGTGAGGTTTGAAGCACCTACTTTGACGATCGTCTTCAGGCCAGGCAGGCGGTAGCTGACCTGGGCATCCAACAGGTTGTAAGCCTGCACTCTCCCGGGGCGCATCTCGGTGAAGGTTCCGTACCAGTCGAAGGCACTTTGCCAGTGCCACGCCACGTTGAATCCCAGCCGGTCGGTCAGTTTTGCATGGCCGAACATCACGTTCGTCTTCCATTCGGGGGTGTTGAAGGCCGGGATGTTGTCCGGATTGGCGTTCCTGATGTTAAAATCGATGAAAGTCGCGTTGACATTCAGCTTGTAGTTTTCGGGCAGGGTGTAGGTGACTCCGGCGCTGACGCCCTGAATGGAAACCTGGTCGGCGGCATTGGTGTACAATTGGAACAGCTGCCGGTCGGCCCCCAACAGCTCGGCGGCAGCGGCCGGGTTGACCGACCCGTCCGCCAACAGGATAGGTGATTTGGCCCTGGCCACTACGGTATTGATCATGAAATCGGTGTACTGACTAAAATAGTAGTTCACGTCCACCAACATCCTCTTATGAATCAATCCCTTGTAACCAACTTCATAGCTCCTGACCTTTTCCGATTTGATATAAGGCACATGGGATTTGACGAGCTTGTCTTTGTGGTTGGCGACCGCCTGCGGAAAGGGGACGCCTTTCTGCATATCAGCACCGAATGCGTTGGCAAAGGCCGAGAACGAGGCAATGGTAACCGAGTTTTCGTAGGCATTCAGTCCCTGCGAATTCACCGGAGCGCCCCCCAGAATGATGATCGGTCCGACGTTCAGCTTGATGTACTGGTCGCCGATGGTGGGGTTACGAAAACCCGTTTGGTAGGAAACCCGGAAATGGTGGTCTTCCGTCGGAGAAAATACGGCGGATGCCCGGGGCGTGAAGCGCCCGGCGAAATTTTCGTTCTTGTCGTACCGGCCCGACAGGGTCAGTTTCAAATGGTCTTTCCACAGCGACTTGGACGCCTGGGCAAAAACACCGTACTCCTCGTTGGTCAGGTTTTTGCCTTGGTCATCAAAAAGCGTCCCGCTCGTATTGAGGTAGTACTTGCGGTAGTTTCCACCCACCTAAAAGTTGATTACTTTCAAGTTAGGGCTGAAGTCATACATGCCTTCCACGTGGCGCAGGCTGCATTGGCTCAGTATCCCCGCTCCGGCCAGGCCGCGGGTCTGGATCAGCCGGTCCCTGGCTGCATTGTAAGCGTCCGATCCGGGCAGGATTCTTCCCTCGTCGGCGAATGACCGCGCTACCGTGTGGTCGCGCTGGGTCAGGCCGTCTACCGCGCCGTTGTAAGCGGCCGCGTACCTCTCAAACCAGACCGCATCCGCTTGGTCGGGCGTTACCGTATTGCCGCTCAGGTCTTTGACCCAGGTGCGGTTGATCTGCTGGCCCAAAGCCCGGGTGTTGTAGGAGTTGGTCGAATATTCCTGGTTGGTGTAGGCCCGTACGTAAAAATGGCTGCCTTTCAGTTCCAGTTTGTGCTGTACGAACTTGAAATCATTGATCACAAAACGGTTGCTGCCCGTGTACTGCGCCGTACTCTGGTTGAAGTTTCCCTGATATATGGCTTCCAGCTTATCGGTAAGTCGGTAATGCAAGACTCCGTTCAGTTTCAGGCTGTAAACCCCGTAGGTTGCCAGGTCTTTTTCCTCATATCCTGTGCGCGACACACGGCCGATGTCCGGGAGCGTCTGCGCTACCTCGTCACCGTAGATATTCAGCTGGTTTTTGCCGGGGTTGCCGGGGCCGCGGTTCGCTGCCGGGGTATTGGGGTCGATGTCCGTATAGTCATTGGCATACCAGTCGGTACCCGTCAGATACGAAGCATTCACTTTGAACGCCAGCTTGTTATTGAAAGATTTGGCATACCGGATGGCCAAATCGTAGAGCGGTTTAGCGCCCAGGCCGGTACCGTCACCGATATGGTTGACGCCGAATTTCGTCTGGGCGCTCAGGCCCTGGTATTCAAAGGGATTTTTGGTGCGTGTGTTCAGCATTCCGTTGAAAGCGATCGGACCATACAGGGCAGAGGCCGCGCCCGGAATCAGTTCTACACTTTCCACATCGATATCGTGCGGACCGAAAAGGTTGCCCATGGCAAAACCCAGACCGGAAGGCTGGTTGTCCACGCCATCCACCAGTTGCAAAAAGCGGCTGTTGCCAGTGGTGTTGAATCCCCGGGTGTTGATTTGCTTGTAAGTAAGGCTGCTCGTCACCATATCCAGCGATTTCATATTCACCAGTCCGTCGTGGTAGTTGGCGGAAGGAGTCTGCTGTACGGCGCGCGCATCCATTTTTTCAATGCTCACGGGTGAGCGCAGGATGTTCTCTTCCACGCGGGAAGCCGATATCACCACCTGGTTGAGTTCTTCAATGGCCGGCACGAGCTCGATGCGCAACCTTTCACCTGAAACCACCTCCGTTTCCTGACGGGCATAACCGATCAGCGAAATGACCAATGTGGCCGGTACTGTCGATTTCAATGTAAAAAAACCTTCGGCGTTCGTGACGGTACCGGTATTTTTCCCTTTCACCGAAATAGAAACCCCCGGGATCGGCTTTTGGGAATCCTGGTCAAACACATGCCCCGAAATTTCGGTGGTCTGCGCTACTGCGATCTGCTTGAAAAGCAGGAAAATGGTTAAATAGAGTGAGGGTAGATATATTTTCATTGGGTAAGTTCAGATAGATATTAGGAGGGTTGATTTTGTTTCAAATGATCGTAGCCGTTGGGCAGGCGGTTATAGCCGTTATCGACCAACCTCTGACCAAGGCCCTGGTAAAATTCCGGATTGGTCGGCGCAACGGTCGCCATGCCGTCCACATAGCGGTTGTACAGGCAGAACAGGGCCGCAATGAGCACGGTATCGTGGATTTCCAGATCCGTGGCCCCCTTCGCTTTGGCAGCTGCGATGGCTTCGGGCGTCACCGCTTTGCCGCTTACCTGAACTTGTTTGGCTATTTTGAGCAGGCTCTTCATCTTCTCGCTCACGGGTGCGGCGTCGATGTCCTGCTTCATGATCTCGCAGGTTTCGGTATTGCCCAGCAGCAAATCCGCGGTGGCGGTATGCGCGGCGTTACAGAACCGACATTCATTGTCATGGGACACGATCGTGGCAATCAGCTCGCGCTCGCCGGGAGTCAGCGTCGACTCGCCCCGTAGCAAAACCTGGGTCAGCACACGAATGGGCTGCGCGGTGGGCTTGCTGTATTCCAGCAAGCCGGTAATGCCCGGCAAGTGCCCGGGCAAAGGAATATGTGGCATGTTGATTTTTTGTTTTTGAATTAAGACTTAACGCCCGCCGTTGGGCTACCTCACATAACCGGTATGGGCCATACGCAGCCCCATTTCGCGGTAGGCCTCATGGTCCTGCGGAGCCCAGGTACCCAGTCCGTCCACATAGCGGTTGAACATGCAGAATGCCGCCGCAATCAGTACCGTATCATGGATTTCTCGATCGTCCGCCCCCTCAGCGCGGGCAGCGGCCACGTCTTCGTCGGTAACCTCCCTGCCACTTTTCTGCACTTTGGCAGCCATGTTCAGCAAGGCACGGAGCTTGGGGGTGACGGCTATTTCCTGAAAACCCCGTTTGATGTCGTCGATCAGGCCAAGGTCACATTCCAAGTGCGCCATCGCCGCGGAAGCGTGCGAAGTGTGGCAGAAATGGCAGTCGTTGAGGTGCGAGACGTAGGCCGCGATCAGCTCCCGCTCGCCGCTGGTCAATGGAGATTCACCGCGTAGCAGGGTCTCGGCCAGCAGCTGAAGGGGGGCGGCCGTTTCAGGCCGGAAGTTGAATAATCCGACAATTCCCGGAAGTGACTCGTCGGGTAGTGTTATATGCGCCATTTTGAGAAAGATATCTGTTAAGTGAATTTTGACTTTTCCCCGACCTCTTGCGTAGCGTACCTCACGGGCATGAATGCACGAATAGCGCAATAATGCGCAGACACATTACGATCAGATCAGGAAACAAGAAAGGAATTGACTAAGCCAGATCAGGCGGCGGCAATGGAATGGCGGTGTTCATTTCTGACAATGAGAAACAAACAGGAGGAAAATGAAGCTTTCTGGAAACAGTCCACTCGAGCACGTAAAATACATGCCTGCGGTCCCGGGCCAGGTATTCTTTCAAAAAATTCATGGAGATGACAGTTCGTGCCCCCTTTTCCGGCTGGGCATCAGCTTGGTTTATCTGTTCACTGAGTTTGAAGGACAGATCGCTGAAATGCACGCGCGAACCCTGATCATATTCGCGGTACGCAATGAGTGTATCACTTTCCAGTTGCTCGCTATTCATTCGGGATAGATTTTCCTCAAGCTCAGCCTGGCACTCGGTGGGCTGGGGAGCAGCCCGAACATTTTGATTAGTCGCTACTGCCGGCCCATTGGCGGCAACGCCTGCCGGTCTTGCCGAAGGCCGGTTGAAATCAGTGAGACCCACAATGCTTATGGCATGGCTATCCTCAAAGCGATAGACTATCGGATAGCCGATCATATTTTGGAGCAACAACCCAAAAAGCAATATGGATACAATCCTACGCAATGGTGAAATATTATACTAATCAATGAAATTGTGCAAATATATAAAAAGCTTCGAACTGTCCATTTTTTTAATGTTGAGATAGTCTAATTTAGCGGCACCCTTTTAGTTCGAATATTGTGTCGCCTCACAGACCAAATTTCATGGCGGCGTTGTGCTGGACGCGGGTGTGGGGGCGTTCATCAGGCGGTTGAGGTGTCTGGCCTGCTGCATGGTCTGTCCCCTTCAATTTGGCGATCGTCACGAAGCAGGCCCGCAGCGAGTGGGTCGAATAGTCCTCGCCCAGGTAGGCTTTGGTCGTCCGCGCCACCTGCTTGTATGAGAAGCGATCCTCTGTAATTTGCTCCTTCTTGCGAATGCACACGAACAGCGGCCCAACGTGGCGACTCAGCACCTCCATATAATCCTGCAAGGCCCGCACCGGGCAGGTATCTGGGTCCGGGCTGAAAAACAGGGCCTTCTGCTCTTTCCTCTTGTACTGATTCGTTTTGCTGCCTTGGTAAGACAGGACGGCTCCCTCGCGAGTGAATTGGACGCTTTCGATATTGAGGGTCACCAATTCGGAGCGTCGAAACCCGGCCAGCAGCAGCGCTCGGTACATGGAGTCCGGAAGGCGTGGCGGGGATTTGCGCCAGACAGGCTTTGTACTCGTCGATGTCGAAAGCCGGAGACTGTTCGGGTTCGGTACCAATACTGCGCTTGATTCCCTCCATGACGGTCTTTACTGTCTCGTAGCTGGCCGGATTAGCGTGATTGTGGAGTCGGTGCCACTGCCGGATGGCGGCCAGCCGCCGGGAGATCGTCGACCACTTGTGGGTAGCGGCCAGGTCGGAGATGTAAGCAGCCAGGTTGGCAGGATCGATGGGCAGCTCGGGCAGCCCGTGGTGGCGCAGCCAGATCGTCAGCTGGGCGATGTCGGACTGGTAGGCTTTGCGCGTATTGTCGGCGCCCTCGATTCCCCTGGCAAAAAAGGCGGCCGTTTTCTTGGCCAGCTCCTCGCGGGAGACCCGCCCGCACGGGAAGCGCATCCGATTTTTTCTGGATCGTCAATTTCGAATGCATGGGCTTTCTCAGTTAGGTCGACCAAAAATACGAAAACCTGTTACTTCCGATAAGGTTTACATTTTGTACTATTTATACAGAATACCCCTAAAGAGCTGTTCAGAACGACAGGCGACTTTTCCAGAATGGCAAGGGTTGTATCGCCATTCTGGAATATGTTAGCGAGAATCCTGTTCACAGAAATTTTAATAGCGTGTGCTGATCCAATGTTTATAAAATCTGGCTGTACTTATTCTATAAGAAGATCAAGCGTGTCAAAGTGTCTCCTTGATAAGCAGCAGCAGAATACCATGTATCACAGGGTTTAGAAACCTTGCTGTCCGTTTAGTGCAATGCCCAAATCACTGCATTGTTAGGTTCGTACATCACTAGATTTCCGTCATCCTGAACGGTAAGCCTCGCATTTTGGACAAACCTGAAATTGGGCCAAGCTTTATTGGCTGCCCAAACCACTTCATTGTTCTCCTTATACAGTACTAAGTTCCCATCCGACTGCATGATCGCCCGACTGGCATCTTTTCCATTTGTGGCAGTATTCCAATAAGCTTTTCTATACACATCGTACAAAACAAGATTTCTATCCTCCTGAAAAATGAGCTTGTAGAATCCCTTCTTATCCGTTATGAAATCTCCGGGGTTCAAGGTCTTGTCTGAAGATAAATTGTCAGTCGTAGAAATTGGGTAGTACTTTGTCAACCCGGCGTTGTACTTATTCAGGGTGATGGCCACCTCGGTCAAGGCGTTATCATAAAAGTCGTTCTGAATCGCCACCATTTTATTCTGGGCTTTTACCGTTTGGGCATTGGCAAGCAGGTACTGGTACGATTTAAAATCAGTTCTGGGCTTTGTGGCAAAGAGCGGGGACGTGCTTACATTGCTTCCCTTAATGGCTCTAAATATACCATCCTTGGTTCCCGTTGGGGTGAGCTGCAATTGGAGCTTCGTAATTATAGGTTTTTTATCTTCCTTCACATTGGAATAATCAGTTCTTTTCAATGCCTGATCAATTGAATCGGTGACGATACTGGCATTGTAGGTGACATAGTCATCACTATAACTATCATTAGAAATGACATTATCCTCCCGAAAGAATACGATTAGCCGTTGACCACTCTCGAGAACTTCCGAAATGCTTTCACCCAGTGTGGATTTATCACCCATTTTAAACCCTTTGTCTTCAATAATTGCATTAATTTCGTTGGTCAAGTCACCCTTAGAAGGTATCTTAACTAACTCTACATTAGTGCCATTGACCACTTTTCCATTGATCGTAATATCAGGAACATCAATATCTAAAAAACTCGGAATGTAGTTTTTTACCGAATCAGGAACAAATTTCTTAATGCTTCCTTTCGGAATATCGATATTCTTTATGATACCAGAATCTACAATGTTAATAACTACAATTTCCTCCTGGTTCTTCTGTAAGAAATCAGCAATTCCCCCTATAAAATCACTTAGATTTTCTCCAGGTACTAGCGCATGTACATGGGCTATTTTCTCCAATTTGGGTTTCATATAGTCAAGCAGAGCATCAATTCTATCCCTCAGAATAGAAAATAATGCAACTCCCAATGACGCGACAACCAAAAAAATGGCTGGTCCCAGAATTGGTATAAATGCTAAACAGACCGCTACTACCAACGCCAGGAATATGTTGGAATTGGCTTTTGCCTGTGCAAGTAACTGGGCAAAACTATTGAGGACTATCCCCGGCCGATAATCGAAGTACCTGGCTCCGAGTTCCAATTGCTTGCCTACCGTATCTTTCTGGGTATTGGCCATGTTGGAGGACTCCGGGAACATCCTGTTGTACATGCCGGCATCATGGGAACCGGGAAGGACCATATCTTTGAGCTTGTACTGCAACTTGTCGACGTTCTTGAAGAAGTCGGATTGCCAGGTCTTCCGGTTCGGCGTAAGGCAAGCGTATACCTGATGAGCGTTGGGGTCGGAGTTGTCCGAATCATAAAGGCCGAAAGAAAAACTATAATTATCTCCCGTTGGTGATGGAATCATCATGTTGTTTAAGTCTTCATCATTGATATTTCCGGTGTCCCCGTTTACACGTAATGACCGCTCGAACAGTTGATTCCCGTCCTTTTTAGCAATGAATTGGAGTTCACCTTCATACCTCAAACTCCAATGGTTGGTATTGATTTCGTAGTGATTGGAAAAGAACCCTAACGGTTTATTTCCTTTAACATGTTGAACTGTATCCGGATTGTCTTTATTTCCAGCATCGGCTTTCCGTACTTCGAGTTCGTATCCTTCCGCTACAAAGCCGTAAAAATCTACTCCTTTTGATGGCATAGTTGTATGAATTAAAATAGTTTGAGGATAGAAAGGTGAGTTGCGCGTTAGTTACCATAGAAAAATTTTCTATTGGACACAGCAGCGGCAAATCTAGACCTTGACAAAGAACCTACCCCTACCCATTCGGGTAGTTTTGGATGAAAAACCGATAATTTGCCATTTTTTCTATCCTGTTTCCGGCCAACAGTCACCCCTACTTTCGCAGCTTACCAAATTCCCCATCCAGATGCTGCTCTATACCGATCTCGAATCATGCACCAATTATTTCAAGGCATTCGCCAAAATCACCCAGAACTTCGGTACTTCCTGAACAGCGGAGTAGAGCTGGGCATTCAGTTCGCCATCAGGATGGAAAAGCTAAAGTGGATTAATACCTCGAAGTTCATGATATCGTACTGGATCGCGAATACGGCTATAATGCCGGAGAGTGCCATTCCACCATTTCCTTCCCGCAGCAAGAATCTTTAATAGAGGAAATTGCCGCCGCTTTACACAACCTGAGATTTAGTAAACTATTCATGGTTATTTTTGATAAATTATGTCCAAACTATTAGTTATATAATTATTTTTTTTAATACATTTGGTCCTGATAAACCCTATTTCGTGATAAGAAGAACATTCCTCTGCGCCTCCGTGCTCAGTGTAGCCGGTACAGTTAAAGCATTAGCTATACCTGTCAGTTTTCTGCCCTTGCAACAGCAATGGCTCGCCAAGTACCTGACCGCCGTTGGCGCTCGTCCGGTAAACCATTGGCTGGCACCGGATCAGGATCTGAACAGGCAGCGACAGACTGCCTCGGCTTCGTTCTTAAAGTTAGGCTATCGGGCCGTAGGTACCACACACTACTATTGTAATAACGATCAGGTTGCTGTTTTTCCCCTGGAGCTGTATGCGCCTGAGACGGGTATGATTGATGTGGCTGCTTTATTTTTTACAAAAGATACTGTCGCCCACAGCTGGCAATATACTCATACGTTTTCGGGCTTTGATCTGGAAGCCATAGGCAAGGCCATGGAGCGGCTCGGTAAGCCAACCCATGAGCAGCAAGCCATTGATCGGTTCGTACCTGTATATGAAGTGCCTCATCAGAGACGGCCCTTTACCTTTCAGACTGCTGCAGGGATGCTACAACTGAAAGTAATGTTGGAATCGCAGAAAACCTGGCTGGATGTAAAAATAGTCGAAGACCGTACTACCCTGCTGGACTCCCGTTTCATTTCTGAGCATACTCTACGTATCACCACAGTAGTGTAACAAATCAACTATAAACTAACTATTCTGAAACTATGGCTGAACCTTTTCTTTCCGAAATGCGCATCATGAGCTTCGTGTTTCCTCCTAAAGGGTGGGCACTCACCAACGGACAACTTCTGCCGATTAACCAAAACCAAGGTTTGTTTTCTCTACTGGGAACTACTTTTGGTGGAGACGGTCGGGTTAACTTCGCCTTGCCGGACTTTCGCGGACGTACGCCCATTCACGTTGGAAGCGGACACACCCTGGGTGAACGGGGAGGGGAGCAGGCGCATACGGTCTCCATTGCCGAGATACCCACTCATACCCATGCGCTCCAGGCGGTAGTACCCGCCGACCCCGTTACCAACGTAAACAACCCGGCGGGGGCTTTTCTGGCTACCTCTGCTCCTACTACCCTATACCAATCGGGTAATACCCAACTGGTTGCCATGGCCCCTAATACGGTAAGTAACACCGGAGGCAGTCAGGCGCATCTGAATATGCAGCCATTTCTGACGCTTTCCTTCTGCATAGCCCTGCAGGGTATTTTCCCTAGTCCTACCTAGTATCTGTTCATTTTTTCTAACAAACAAGAACTTACAAAAATGGCACAACCTTACGTTGGTGAAATCAGGATGTTCGCAGGCAATTTTGCGCCCGCCGGATGGATGTTTTGTGAAGGGCAGCTCATACCAATTTCCGAAAACGAAACGCTCTTTCAGCTAATAGGCACTACCTACGGGGGCGACGGGCAAAATACCTTTGCGCTACCGGACCTGAGAGGTCGGATCCCTGTACATCAGGGCAGTGGCTTTATACTGGCCGAAACGGGCGGAGCCGAAGAAATCACGCTTACGGTCAATCAGATACCAGCCCACTCACATCCTTTACTGGCTACTACGTCGGCAGCTGATTCGCCCAACCCGGCTGGCAACCTGATTGGTAATTCATCTAACATTGATGTGTTCTATAGTAATACTCCCTCCCTTGCCATGGGACAGCAGAGTATTTCCCCGGTGGGGGGTAGTCAGCCACACACCAATTTCCAGCCTTACCTCTGTATCGATTTTATAATTTCCTTGTTCGGGATTTTTCCGTCCCCAACCTGACAATTAGGTCTCATACACCTGTTTTCAAAAATTTTCCCAGTCAATCATTTTACCTAAACCTACCAATCTATGGACCCATTTGTTGCCGAAATACGAATGTTTCCTTTCAACTTTGCTCCCAAGGGCTGGGCCTGGTGTGACGGGCAACTACTCCCTCTTTCCCAGAATACGGCTTTATTTTCTCTTCTGGGTACGACCTACGGCGGTAACGGTAAGTCAAACTTTGCCCTACCTGACTTACAGGGCCGCGCTCCCATGCATCCGGGTCAGGGACCTGGTTTGTCTTTGCATGACTTAGGCGAAACCGGAGGCAGCGAATCCGTATCGCTTTTAGAATCCGAAATTCCGGCTCATAGTCATGCCTTGCAGGCTACCGTAAGTCTGGCGGACTCTAATTTAGCAACGGGTAATAATTTGGCCCGATCCTCAAACGGAAAAGCTTATAATACACAGTCCAGTGGCTTTGTATCCATGAACCCCCAATCTCTCGCACCGGCCGGTGGCGACCAGCCGCATAATAACATGATGCCTTACCTGACGGTGTACTTCAATATAGCTCTGCAGGGAGTATTTCCGCCAAGAGGGTAATCAGAAAAGGATAGTCCGGTGAAAATGAAGGTCAGCATACAGGATAACGCCGTACAGTTACGCCCTATTACCGACGCTGATCTGGAGGTACTCAGCCGTATTTATGCCAGTACCCGCGAAGAAGAAATGAAAAGAGTGCCGGACTGGAGTGCGGCTCAGGTCAGAGCATTTCTTGAGCAGCAGTTCAGGGCGCAGCACGAGTATTACCGGAAGAATTACCTGGGAGCAGATTTCTGGGTAATCGAGCAAGAAGGGCAGGTAATAGGCCGGCTCTACGTGCAGAAGGACTTTATGAACCGCGAGGTACGCATCATAGATGTTACACTGCTGCCTCCCTGGCGTAACCGGGGCATTGGGTCAGGCCTGCTTGATGCAGTAATGCAGGAAGCGACCCGGTTGCGCCGCCCCCTGACCATTCACGTAGAAAGCTTTAATCCGGCCAAGCAGCTTTACGAGCGGCTGGGATTTAAAAAAGTAAGTGAAACCAATGGCGTATACCACCTCATGGAGTGGCAACCCTCCGCCTAGTTATCCTTAATAATAGAATCAAATGAAAGAGTTGGATCATATTACCAGTTCTGATTTCAAGGCGCTCCTGCACCAGACACTTCAGGTATGCTTTACGCCTGAGGTCACACTTTCTGCCGAAGTGGTGGAAGTTAGCGAATTGGGAGGTTATACCCCCCTGGACCGGATACCCTTTTCGGTAGTGCTTCGTACCGGCCAGAAAAACGAATACTATCCACAAAGCACCTACACCCTGCTACACCCTGCGCTGGAGGCCCTACCTGTTTTTCTGGTACCCCTGGGAGCAGATGGCGGTGGAATGAGGTATGAAGCGGTGTTTTCGTAGGTTTTTTGGTAAGCTTTCTCCTATTGCATATTAAGCTATACTATTGAGCATTAAATTAATAACAGTCACCACACATCTGTATCTACATCTCTTACTCATATCGATATGAAAAATATTTATCCTTTCCTAATCGGTGCTGCCATTTCGCTCGCCCTATGGCTTCCCTTCAGCCATAACCTGACCGAACTGCCCCTGTACGACCTGATTCGTACGGAAGAGCCGAAACCAGCTGCTCCTTCTCTGAAAAAGACCAGAACTTACCTCTCCAAATCGCCGCTCAGGGTCAGGCGGGAGGGTATGGCCGCTTTGCTGGCCTCGGTTATCACGGCTACCAAAACCTATGCTATTACCAATGACACTGGTTTGCCGGGTGCCTCAGCCGATGATGAGCTTGAATATACCATCATTATCAGTAATCCGGGCGATACCGACGCTACTGGCGTATCATTCACCGATCAAATAGACGCCAATACCACCTTGGTGAATGGCTCTCTAAAAGTGTCACCCATCGCCCGGAACGACAGCTATGCGACCATCGGTAACATAGGAATAGACATTTCGGCTGGGAGTGGCGTGCTGACCAATGACATTAACCCGGGGAGTGGCTCACTGGTTATTACCACTACCTCTCCCATCACCACCACCGGCAATGGCCAGGTAACGCTTAACACCACGACGGGCGCGTTTACCTATGAGCCCGCCGCCGGCTTTACCGGCAACGATACCTTTACCTACACGCTGGGGAATGGCTCGGGCCTCACCGCCACGGCTACGGTTACCATAGCGGTTACCGGCAAGATCTGGTTTGTCAACAATGCCGCAGGCAGCAACGGAACGGGGACTTTGGCCAGCCCGTTCCAGCAGCTATCCGACTTTGGCACTGCCAATACGGGTGCCGCCGGCAAGCCCGCCGATAATGATTTTATATTCATATACACCGGCAGCGGGAACTATACCGGGTCAGCTACGTTGAGAAACGGCCAGAAACTAATCGGGCAGGGTGCTTCGGCCCCCCTGCTGGCTATTACCGGGTATGCCGCCCCCTCGGGTACCAGCGCTATCCCGGCAACGGGAGGCACCAACCCGGTACTTACTACCACGGCGGCCAATACCAATGCCCTCAATCTGGGGTCAGGCAATATGCTCCGTGGCTTTACTATTGGTAACACCACGGGTAGCAAGATCGCCGGTACGGGTTTGGGTACCCTTACTGCCACGGAGCTAACGCTCAATGGTAACGGGCAGGCCCTGAATCTGACCAATGGTACACTGGCCGCTACCTTTACCAGCATTTCCTCTTCCAACAGTACTGCGGCGGGTATCAGCCTGAACAACGTCACGGGCAATCTGACCAGCACAGGTGGTACTACCATTACCAATCCCGCGGCGCAGGGTATCGTGGTCAATACGGCCAGTGCGGGTACCTTCAACTTTGGCACCACCTCCCTTTCCGGCTCGGGGGGGACCGGCCTGTCCAGCACCGGCTTTGCCAATACGCTGCAATTCAGTGCCCTGACCATCACGCCCGACGCCGGACAAAAAGGGATCGATATAACAGGTGCTACCGGTACTCTGACAATTCCAACGGGTTCAATCGCTACTTCGAATAATGCGGCACTGAGTATTGCCGGGGTTAGTTCTGGCAGCAAAGTGGCTTTGGGAGTAACGCTTACTTCGGTGTCAGTCAATGGCTCACCCACCAAAGGTATATCATTGACCAACACGAGTGGCACCTTTCAGATACCGGGTTCCGGTTCGACTGACGGCAGTGGCGGAACCATCCAGAACATTAGCCAGCGCGGTGCGGAGTTCATCAATGCGACGGGCATCACGCTGAAAAACATAAATTTCATCAGTGCCAATACTTCCAACGGCTGCTCCCCTTCGACTTCACCGACCCCCTTCACCGGATGCTATGGCTCGGTATATTTGGAAAGTGCGTCGTCGGTTATCCTGGATAATATCAACATCAACAGTACCGACGGCACTAACTCATCCGGTAGTAATGCCCAGCGGGGCATTACCGGAACCGGCGTTACGGACCTGACCATTTCCAATACCGTAGTTAAGAACGTTGGGAACGAGGTAAAGGAGGGTGCCATATTCCTTCAGAGTTTGGCCGGTACCATTAACCTGACTAACCTGACTCTGCTGAATAACGCCGGAGCCGACGACCTGCTCCGGATTGAGAACTATTCCACTTCTTCCACCATTACCGTCGACGGAAGTACCTTCTCCAATACGCAGAACAGCACCAACGGAAGCTACGGTATGATAGTCAGTAACTATGGTACCGGTACTACCAGCGTCACCGTCAAAAACAGCACCTTTGACCGCATCAGAACGCAGGGTGTAAAAGGAATTTCAGAAGGTACGGGTACCCTTAACTACAATATTACCAACAGTAGCTTTGACCCGCAGGGGGGAATTGGCTCGGCCATTGACCTGGTATCAAATGAAAATGGCAAACTAAATTTTAATATTCTGAATAACCCTACGGCCAAAGCCCGGGGTACGTCGGTGATCAATGTCGTATCACAGGGGTCCTCCACGGCCCAGGGGCGAATCAACGGAAACACGGTAGCCCACGTAGGAGGGGCCGGTGATACCGGAAGTGGAATCAGGGTGCTGGCCGAAGGAAGCTCTACGCTAAAGGTTGAGATAAATAATAATAATGTGTCGGGTGTTTACGAGGAGTTCGGTATCCTGGCCCGCTCCCGCAACGGCAGCGGCCGCCTCGATGCTATTATTACCAACAATACGGTTATACTTCCCAGCGGCAACGACGGCTTTGGTACTAATATTGGTGTGGATGCCGGTACTTCAGGCAGTTCCTTTACCAACGTAACCTGTGGGTATGTGGCTTATAATATTACTAACATCCCAGGTACTTTTGGGCAGAATTTTGTGGCCAGGCAGACTACGGCAGGTCATACCCTTTATCTACAGTCAGGCACCAATGCCTCTTTCGTCTGGAATGCGAATAGCAATACCCCTGCCAGTCCGACCGCCGTGATTGGCCAGTCAGGCACGATAGTCCCAGGGACCTGCATGACCCCAAACAACCCGCTGCCGGGAGCCCGGATGATGGCCGATGCCGAAATAGAACAAAACCAGGCCGCTGCCGGGGAATCAGTTATCCCGCTTTTGGCTGATTCGGACAGCGGCACCCTTTCACCAGCTACCCTGGCGGAGTTCGTTACCCAGGTGGTTGAGGAGGAAAAATCCGTATCGGAACCCGCTCCCCTACCCACAGCTGAAAAGACTGTTACCACCGATACCCGGAAGTCTGCCCGCGAAGCCGCTACACAAGCCGGAGAAACCGTTACGGTCAACGGTTCCGACGGTGGTTTTACCCTACCGGCTGCTGCCAGTGTCACCATCAAGTTTAAGGTTACGATCAACAGTAGCATTCCGCCCGGTACTTGTCAGGTATCCAATCAGGGTACGGTGGCAGCTACGGGCTTAACCGATATACTCACCGACGACCCCGCCGTGGGGGGAGGCGCTGACCCTACGGTTACGCCCCTGCAGTCGGCTCCGGTTATCACCACTCCGCAAGCCGCTATTACCGCTGCTGCCGACCCCACTACCTGTACTGCTACCCGTAGCTTTGCGGTGGCCGTTGCCGGTTGCCCTACACCTACGGTGACGTACAAGATCGGCGCTACCCCAATTACTTCACCCTACGCATTCCCGGTGGGTGTAACCACGGTAGATGTAACAGCATCGAACGGAAACGCGCCAGATGCTACCAGTTCCTTTACCGTCACGGTCAGTCCTTCACCGGCTCCGGTCATTGAAGCCGCCGGCCAGCCACAAAACCAGACCATCACCGTGGGAAACAATGCCAGCTTTACCGTGGTAGCCCAGGGTACCGGCCTTACGTACCAGTGGCAGAAAAAAGTCGGAGCCGGAGCGTTCACGGATATTCCGCTAGCCGGCAACGCCAGCGCCGCTACCGCCACGCTTAACCTGACGGCCGTTCCGCTCAGCGAGAGCGGTACCCAGTACCGGGTCGTGGTATCCAATCTGTGTGGTAGCTCCACTACTTCCGACCCCGCTACCCTGACAGTGAACCCGCTCATTTCGGCTACAATAAGCGGTACCACTTCTGTATGTCTGGGTGAAGCCACCACTCCCCTGATTACCTTCACCGGTGCGAACGGTACGGCCCCCTATACCTTTACCTACAAGATCAACGATGGTCCAAATGTGGAGGTTACCACCACCAGCGGCAATTCAGTGACGGTAGCCCAGCCCACGGGTATGGCAGGTACCTACGTGTATACCCTGGTCAGCGTAAAGGATGCAGCGGACGTCAGCCTGGCCCTGAGCAGCACGGCTATCATTACGGTCAATCCGATTCCTACGGCTACAATAAGCGGCACCACTTCTGTATGTCTGGGTGAAGCCACCACTCCCCTGATTACCTTCACCGGTGCGAACGGTACGGCCCCCTATACTTTTACCTACAAGATCAACGATGGTCCAAATGTGGAGGTTACCACCATCAGCGGCAACTCCATAACGGTAGCCCAGCCCACGGGTACGGCAGGCACCTACGTGTATACCCTGGTCAGCGTAAAGGATGCTACCAATTGTAACCAGGCGCAAACCGGAACCGCTACCATTACGGTCAATCCGGTCCCTACGGCTACAATAAGCGGTACCACTTCTGTATGTCTGGGTGAAGCCACCACTCCCCTGAT
>CAZCOG010000071.1:0-18400 GCA_964500445.1 uncultured Persicitalea sp.
CATTTGTAATGTTATTACTGAAAAATAAATATGAACATCAAGCTAAAGGAGATCGCTATTATCAATACCGGGATATATGATAAGCCCACGATCTCAGGTAATGTCATCTATCTGCAAGCGGGGATGTTCGAGCAGGATGGAAATCTCAGGGAAGGAATTAGACCTAATATATTTATGGAAGACCTAAGCAGCAAGCACATCCTTATGCAAGGTGACGTACTTCTTAACGCTAAGGGTACCAAAAATTTTGCAGTACCCTACGATACTCAAATTGGACCTGCTGTAGCCTCTTCTACTTTTCTGGTGATTCGCCCTAAATCTAAATTGTCTGCCCGAATCTTCCCCCTTTACCTCTGCTGGTATCTCAATTTGCCAAGGACACAAGCGTATCTTGGATATGAGGCACAAGGCTCATTTATGCCTTCCATTTCTAAAAGCGCTTTGCAGGACCTGACCATACCCCTTCCCGAATTACCTGTTCAGGAGCGCATCCTGAACGTATATAGGCTCCGGGAAAAGGAAAAGAAACTGGTGCAGCAACTTGAAGCCTTACGCGATCAACTGATTCAACATAACTTATTAACCAAAGCACAGCAGTAACCAACCCATGGAACACAAAATCACCAAAGAAGAAATCAACAATATCGTCTGGAAGGCCTGCGATACCTTCCGGGGCGTGATCGACCCGAGCCAGTATAAGGACTACATCCTGACGATGCTTTTCCTGAAATACGTCAGCGATGTTCATAAGGACAAGTACAGCGCTTACCTCGCCAAGTACGACGGCGATGCCGAGCGAGCCGCCCGCGCCATGCGCCACGAGCGCTTCGTGGTGCCAGAGCACTGCACCTTTGATCACCTTTACGAGCGCCGCAATGAAACCAATATTGGCGAGCTGATCAACGTCGCGTTGGCTGACCTCGAAGAAGCCAACCGCGAAAAACTGGGAGGTGAGGACGGCTCTGGTATTTTCCGCAACATAGACTTCAACTCCGGTAACCTTGGTGATCCTAAAGACAAGAAGGTGCGGTTGAAAAACCTGCTTACCGACCTCAACGACAAGAAACTCGACCTACGACCCTCGCACCTGGCGGGCCACGACATCATCGGCGGAGCCTACGAGTTTTTGATCGCGCATTTTGCCTCCGATGCGGGCAAGAAAGCCGGGGAATTCTACACGCCCGGCGAGGTATCGACGCTCATCGCGCAACTCACCAAGTCGGCTACCGGCGCGCGGATTTGCGACCCAACCTGCGGCTCGGGTTCGCTGCTTATCAAGGCCGGGCAGGTGGTGGGTTCCGACAATTTCTCGCTCTATGGGCAGGAGGCCAACGGCAGTACCTGGGCGCTGGCAGTCATGAATATGTTTTTGCATGGTTTTGATAACGCTACTATCCGCTGGGGGGACACCATCAGGAACCCTAAGCTGAAAGAGGGTGACGGCCTGATGAAGTTTGATACCGTGGTGGCCAACCCTCCCTTCTCGCTCGACAAGTGGGGGGCCGACGAAGCTGCCGCCGACCCGCACGCCCGTTTCTGGCGCGGCGTGCCGTCCAAGAGCAAGGGCGACTGGGCCTTTATCACCCACATGATCGAGACTACTTACGAAGGCACCGGGAAGGTAGGCGTAGTGGTGCCGCACGGAGTACTTTTCCGGGGTTCATCGGAGGGTAAAATCCGACAGAAGACCATCGAAGAAAACCTGCTGGAAGCGGTGATTGGCCTGCCCGCCAATTTGTTTTTTGGTACAGGCATTCCCGCTGCTATCCTAATCTTTAATCGCGGCAAAGGCAACAACACCGATGTGTTGTTCATCGACGCCAGCCAGCATTACGACGCCGGGAAAAACCAGAACAAGCTCAGCGATGCCCACATCCAGCACATCGTGGACACTTACCGCGCCTTCCAGAGTGGTAGCCTGACGGCAGGCGTGGCGGAGGAGAAGTTTGCCTACGTGGCCACCTTTGCCGAAATCGAGGAAAACGAATTCAACCTCAACATCCCCCGCTACGTGGATACCTTCGAGGAAGAAGCCGAAATCGACGTACGGGCCGTGCAGCAGGAAATCATCGCGCTGGAAGCGGAATTGGCCGCCGTGCGGCAGGAAATGAATTCGTATTTAGAAGAATTAAGCCTTTGATGATTATGCAGAAAAGTATAGATTTTTTGGAGAAGGAGACTGATACCAAGATTACCAAAATAGGATCCATTCCGAAGCATTGGGTGATTGCTCAACTACAAGATGTGGTCTCGAATTCAGTAGTGTATGGGATTGTACAAGCTGGTCCACATGTGGATGATGGTATCCCGTATATTACAAGTACAGATGTTACACGAAGAATCAACATAGACTTCCTGCAGAAAACATCTTCTGAAATTGCTCATAAATATAGGAGATCGGAGGTGCGCCCAGGGGACATTATTTTTTCTCTAAGAGGTAATGTTGGAGATACTTGTGTTGTTCCTTCCGAGTTAAAAAAAGCAAACTTAACTCAGGGTACAGCCAGGATTAGAATAAAATCAAATTCGGATAGTCAATTTGTTAATTCTTTATTTGACTCCGATCAACTGAAAAAACAAATATATGCAGTGTCGAAAGGAAGTACATTCAAAGAAATTTCTCTCGAAGAATTAAGAAAACTAAAAATCCCCCTTCCCCCCCTCCCCGAGCAACGCGCCATCGCCGCCGTCCTCGGTACCTGGGACCGGGGAATTGATATGCTGCAACGCCTCATCGCCGCCAAGCAGCGGCACAAGAAAGCCCTAATGCAGCAGTTGCTAACGGGCAAGAAGCGGTTTGCGGAGTATGTGAAAGTGGAGGGTACCCAGATGACAAAATTTGGCCCTTACCCCAAGGACTGGGCCTATGTGCACCTGGATGAATTAGCCCGGGAAGTAAGTGCCAAGAATCGAGACGGGGTTGATTTACCTGTACTTTCCTGTACCAAGTACAGAGGCCTTGTGGACTCGCTGGAATATTTTGGTAAACAGATTTTTAGTAAAGATACCTCAACCTATAAGGTAGTAAAAAGAGGCCAATTTGCGTATGCTACCAATCACATCGAAGAGGGATCAATCGGCTATCAGAATCTGTACGACAGTGCCCTGATTAGCCCAATGTATACCGCATTTTCTACCAATAAAAAGATAGATGATGACTTTCTGTACCGACTATTAAAAACGGATCTCTATATCCATATTTATCAATCCAGTACCTCAGCCTCAGTGGATAGAAGGGGTAGTTTACGCTGGAAGGAATTTTCCAAAATAAGAATTCCACTTCCGTCATTAGCGGAGCAACAGAAAATCTCATCCTTTTTCGAAGTTCTTGACAAAGAACTGGAAATGTTCGAAAGAAAACTAGAAGCTATGAAACAGCAGAAGAAGGGTTTGATGCAGAAATTGCTAACGGGGAAAGTACGGGTACCGATAGCAAAGACAGAGGTCAACTCGAATTAACGTATGCAAATGGAGCAAGAAAATCAGCAGAAGACATTCCGTATACTGTCCATCGATGGCGGCGGCATTCGGGGTATCATCCCCGCCCGATTCCTTTGTGAACTGGAATCGCAAGTGAGTAAACAGAAGGATGAACAGGTACGCTTGTGCGATTACTTCGATCTTATCTGTGGTACTTCGACGGGGGGCATTATCGCTATCGGGCTAGCTCTGGGTATGTCGGCGGGAGAGATACTAAAACTGTACACCTCGAATGCCCAAAGGATATTTGGACATTCGTCGATGACCATCCCCAAAAACTTCAGGCGCGTGATGTACCCTAAGCATTCGAACAAAGGTCTTCAAGGCGTTCTGCAAGAAGCATTTGCTCCATATTCCAACAAAGACGAGATAACGCGTATCGGCCACGCAAAAACGAGGTTGGCAATTCCTACTTATGTCGCTTCTACTGGTAAGGCGCGCGTATTTAAAACTTCCCACCACGAAGGATTAATCCGTGATTACCAGATCCCTGCCTATCAAGCAGCCTTAGCTACAAGTGCCGCCCCAACATTTTTTCCAGCTCATACTTTTGAATATTCTGATACCAAAACCAACCAACCCAGCACACTCACCAACTCGGTAGACGGAGGAATATTTGCGAACAATCCGGCCTTGGTGGGATTCTCTGAGGCCGTTGCTCTGGATGTTCCCATGCGGGAAATAATGCTGCTTTCGATCGGAACCGGAGGAAACATATTCATAGAGCCTCACCATAAAACTCAGGGTTCTCCAAGGTGGGGAGCCTTATATTGGATGAATCCAGTAAATGGCCCCCCGATTATCGAGATGATGATGCAGGCAAACTCTGAAATGACAGATAATACTTTGAAAGTACTCAGCAGAGGCGTCGGCCAGACCGATCGACGAGAGTTCCAATATGACCGTATCCAGACAACGTTCGATTCTGCCAAGGAGCGAATAAATCTTGATACTACTCGGCAGGAGAATTTGACCTTATTAGAGGCAAAAGGTAAAGATTTGTTCGACTACCACGGTCAGCGGCTATCAGTAGATTATTTCGCCAATAAGATTACACCATACACACCTAATTTTTCACTTTAAACAATGATTCCTATGGCTAATTGCCACAACTTATTTACTTCATTCAACAACGATGAATTAAAACTCACCACTACCAAGGAAGCCCGCATGCGATCGTCTCGCGACGATCTACGTAAGAGGATTACGAAGCACTTCGCAGATAACCATCCGAAGTACATGCCGAAGTTTTACATTCAGGGTTCGTACAAGATGCGCACCGTCATCAGAACGGAAGAAGACACCTGTGATTTGGACAACGGGGTCTATTTCTTTCCCAAGCCAGATGAAACGGCTACCACCATGCAGCAATGGGTGTTGGATGCGGTGAAAGACGCCACTAGTACACCCGCCGAACATCACAGCAAGTGCATTCGAGTGATCTACAAGGGAGATTACCATATTGATCTGCCCGTATATTACCGCGATTCCTCCCAAGGCGACGACTCTCCTTTCCTGGCTGTAAGGGGAGAAGGGTGGAATAAAAGCGATCCTAAGAAATTTTGGGAGTGGTACCAGCGTGAGAAAAATAATGAGCCCCAGGTGGTCAGACTAATACGCTACTTAAAAGCCTGGGCGGATAGAAAGCGTAAATCTTTGAGGATGCCAAAAGGAGTCGCGCTGACTGTATTGTGTACCCGGCACCGGATACTTGATGATCGGGACGATAAAGCTATGAACGAAACTCTAAGATCCATTCGAGATCGCCTCAAGCAGAGTTTTGTGTGCCAAATGCCCGTTACTCCATACGACGATCTGTTAGCTAGTTTTACGTACAGCCAGCAGAAAAATTTCTTAGCCGAATTGGATTCATTTATCGAGGATGCCAAGAATGCAATAGATGAGCCAAACCAATTGAAGGCCAGCCAACTTTGGCGGAAGCACTTGGGCAGCCGTTTTCCCCTGGGCGAAGACGCAAACGTTGATGCACGAGCAAAAGCTCTTGCAGAAAAGGCAGTCCTGATTCTGTCCAACTCAGCTTACACTTCAAAATCGGGTGTGATAACTAATTCTTCTGTCAACACTACCAAAAACCGCGATCACAAATTCTATGGGGACTAGAAAAATTGGGGGGATAAGAGTCCCCGACTGGCGTAAACTTACAGTCGAAAAGGGAATGATAGAAAGTAGGTTTCCTTGCGTGAAGTGCAATCCCATTACTTCGCACACAACAAAATTGGTATGTTACGGGCAAATGAAGCCTACGGATGACTCGCCTATTTATCGGCTCAGAATAGAATATACCGTTTGGGGCAAACCGGCCGTGTACATTGAGGAACCGGAGATCATTCCATCAGCCAAAATCCATATGTACAAAGAAGGAAGTCTTTGCCTGTACTATCCGAAGGAAACCCCGTGGGAACATCAATTCCACATCAGCGATACCATTTTACCTTGGACTGCAGAATGGCTGGTCTTCTATGAGCTGTACGAATTATATGGTGTGTGGCTGGGCAAGAGCGCGTCACACGATAACGAGGATAAATCAGAACCAAATGGCGAATTGTCATAAACAGTTTTTGATGTTCAACGAAGCGTTGAACATTTCACCGACGACGCGGAAGAGACTTGGTACTGCTAATAAAACTGTACGTCAACACATCCGAAAGCTATGTGCTGAGAAGGGCTATTCCCTTAAACGTATAAAAGTGCAGGGTTCAAAGCAATTTGGTACCTTAATTCGCAAGCGTGGAGAGGAAAGTGATATCGACATTGGAGTTTATTTCTATCCTAAACCAGACATTAAGCCACAAAGTCTGATGAAGGCAATACACACGATTTTCGCGAACGGACACGGGAGCCAAACTCAGCCGGAACACAAGAAGAAATGTATTAGGATTCCGTACGCGAGCGGATTTCATATTGATCTGCCTATATATTACCTGGAAGGACTACGCGGCAAAGGCAAATCATATTTGGCCACAACTCGAAATGGATGGATAAGAAGCGACCCCCGAGAGTTTGAAGATTGGTTCCAGGAAAAGAAGGGTGGTGACAAATTGCAGTTGGTTAGGATAGTGAGATATCTGAAAGCTTGGTGCCATCATATTGCCAGCGATAGAAGGGTACCCCAAGGTGTGGCATTAACCACTATGGCTGGAATGTTTTATGTTCCCATGCCCAGAGACGACGAGGCACTTTTGCATATCTTGAAAGGCATTGGTAAGAAACTTTCTAAAAAGTGGTCGTGTGAGATGCCTGTTGTCCCAAAGGATGAATTGCTAGACACGTTTTCGAAGGCGGATAGAGAGTACTTCCTGCAACAGATCAAACTATTTATCTCTGACGCTCAGAGCGCCTTGGAAACACGAAGCATAATGCAAGCTTGTACTAATTGGCGAAATCATTTGGGGCGACATTTTGAATACTCCAAATAGTGCGAACAGCGAAAGCCCCTCAATACACTAGACAGGTTGAATTTTCAACTATACGATACCCGACTGCAAACTCGAAATTCTGAAGGGAAAATTAGCCACCCTGCAAGCGCAGAGAAAGGGTTAATAGTAACAGTTGTTGACAGGGAAATTTCGTGTTAAAAATTAAGGAGAATGTCTGATACCAGCGAAGAAAAAGACCCTACACACACATATCATCGGTTTCTGGACGAAGCGGGTGATACTACCTTTTATGGAAAAGGAAAGCGCCAGGTAATTGGCCAGGAAGGTGTATCCAATTGCTTCATTTTGGGGATGTTAAAGATCAATGAGTCTTTGGAAGACGTGCGTAGGAAAGTCGTTGAATTGCAAACGGAAATTGCCAATGAACCCTACTTTGCGGGTATTCCAAGTATAGAGAAAGCCAAACAAAGCACAGGTTACTACCTGCACGCTAAGAATGATATTCCCGAAGTGCGAAAAATGGCCTTCGGTCTGATTCGCTCCATTGATTGCAGCTTTGAAGCGGTTGTGGCTCGAAAGATCTATTCTATCTATGAAAATACGCACGAGGGAAAAGAGGCATACTTTTATGCCGACCTGCTGTCCCATTTGCTCAAAAACAAATTTCAGAAGTACGACCGGCTAGTGCTTAATATGGCTGAACGTAGCCGATGTACCACCCATGCCAATCTGAATAAAGGCCTCGGTAAAGCGCAAGAAAGATGGGAAAGAAAAAACCCTTCAAAAGTCCACAGCTGCAAAGTGGGGTTTAATGTGCAGCAGCCTACCCGTGAGCCCTTGCTCAACATTGCCGACTATTTCTGCTGGGCTATTCAGCGGGTGTTTGAAAGGGGGGAGCTTCGTCACTATAACTACATACAGGATCAATATTCGGTAATCTGTGATGTATATGATTCTGATCGGTACAGCGGAAGTCAGAATTATTACGGCAAAAAAAGAAGGCTCGGCATAGAAAATTGCCTGAGCCTTGAACATAAAAAAAGCCCGTGAATGCACTAAGAAGGATTGACCTTCAACGGCTTGGAGCCGACCTTCATGCATGACAGGCATTGCAAAGGTGTCAAGAAATATTGACAAAAACAAATTTATACAAAGAATTAATCCCTATGAATCAGATAGTTGTTTCTAATACTTTCTGTCTGAACCGTAATGAATTTACGAGGGGATTAGGTAAGTAAAAAAGCCCCGGTTGAAAACCGAGGCTCAGAAGCCCGCAGGCCTATGATTTTTGCGGCGAGGATGAACCAAAATAGTTTGCCCCGGTCGACTTGGGCATCACAAAGTTAAAACAGTTTTCTAAAAAGTACTGCTATGGAAACTCCCTCCTTTCTGGAAGACCACATCAGCCAAATTCCGGCCCTGCAATTTCTGCAACAGCTTGGCTATACCTACCTCAGACCGGAGGAAGCCCTGGTCCTGCGGGGCGGCAAGAAAACCGCCGTCCTGTTGGAAAGTGTGGTGGAAAGTCAGCTCGTAAAACTCAACACGATCCGCTACAAGGGTACCACTCATGCGTTTACGAGCGGCAATATCCGGGCGGGTATGCAGGCTCTGAAAGACCTCCCCATGCAGGAAGGCTACATTGCGGCCTGTGAGTATGTATACAATCTGCTCACGCTGGGCAAGGCGCTGGAACAGAGCATTGAGGGCGATAAAAAAAGCTACAATTTACAATACATCGACTGGAAAGACGGGGGGCGGAATATTTTTCACGTTGCGGAAGAATTCAGCGTGACCAGGGCGGCCAGTCAGGAGCATTACATCCCGGATATTGTGTTGTTCGTGAATGGCATCCCCTTGTGCGTGATCGAATGCAAGCGCTCCGATATGAAGGAACCGCTGCATCAGGCCATTTCGCAACACCTCCGCAACCAGCAGGAAGACGGCATCCGGGGCCTCTATGTCTACGCCCAACTCTGCCTGAGCCTCGCCACCAATCAAGGGGTGTATGGTACCAACGGTACGCCGGAAAAATTCTGGGCGCAGTGGGAAGAGAAACCCGCCGGTAAAAACCAGCAGGAAAAAGCCGCCACCACCCTGGCCTACCGGCAGCAGCTGACAGCTCTTAAAAACATGCCCCTATCCACAGTACAAAAACAGGCGCTGTTTGGAGGTAGGTATGGGTACGTACAGCGGCACTTTGAGGCGTTGCAACAGGGTACCGTCAGTCCCACCAAACAGGATGAGCTCTTGCACGGCCTCTGTCGCCCCGAGCGTCTGCTGGATCTAATATTCAGCTTCATCCTCTTCGACGATGGCATCAAGAAAATAGCCCGGTACCAGCAGTACTTCGCCATCAAGAAGATCGATCGACGCATTGCCCGACTGGTGGAGGGCAAGCGACCAGGCGGGGTGATCTGGCACACGCAGGGTAGCGGCAAGTCGCTCACGATGGTGATGCTGGCCCAGGCCATTGCCATGAACAAGGATATTCTGAATCCCAAGATCGTACTCGTCACCGACCGCACCGACCTGGACCGGCAAATTACCGATACCTTCAAAAAATGCGACATGCTGGTAGAACGCGCCACGACGGGCAAGTCGCTGGCCACGATGCTCGAAAGCAACAGCGACGCGGTGATTACCACCATCATCAACAAATTCGAGAATGCGGTCAAGACCCTCAAAGAGCCGCTGACTTCCCCCGATATTTTTGTTTTGATTGATGAGGGGCACCGTACCCAGTATGGTACCTTCAACATTCGGATGCTGCAAGCCTTGCCTAATGCCTGCTTCATTGCGTTTACGGGTACCCCTCTGATGAAAAAAGAACGCAGCACGGCCAATAAGTTCGGGGGCATCATCGACGATTACCCCGTGACCAAGGCCGTAGAGGATGGAGCCGTGGTACCCATTTTGTACGAGGGCCGGGTCGCGTTCCAGGAGGTGAACGAAAAAGCCATTGACAACTACTTTCAGAAAGTATCGGAGCCGCTGACCGAATACCAAAAAGCCGACCTGAAAAGGAAATTCAGTCGGTCAGACCAGCTCAACAAAGCCGAACAGAAAACGCACGCCATCGCCTGGGACATCAGTCTGCATTACCGCAACAACTGGCAGGGGAAGGGGTTCAAGGGGCAGCTGGTATGTGCCAGCAAGGCAGCCGCCCTTCGGTATAAAGACTGCCTCGACGAAATCGGCTACGTGTCGTCCGAGATCGTGATGTCGGGGCCCGACGACCGGGAGGGGGAAGACAGCGCCTACGGCAAGTCTCAGGACCGGGTGAAGCAGTTCTGGAAGCGTATGATGGACGAGCATGGTAACCCCGAGAAATACGAAAAGAATATCATCAACCGCTTCAAGTACCAGGATGAGCCCGAGATTATCATCGTGGTGGATAAGCTCCTCACGGGTTTTGACGTACCCTGCAACACCGTCATGTACCTGACCCGCAGCTTGCAGGAACACAAGCTGTTGCAGGCCATCGCGCGGGTCAACCGTCTGTTCCCGGGTAAAGATTTTGGTTATGTAATCGACTACTACGGGCTGTTGGGAAAACTGGACGAGGCCCTGACGACCTACTCGGGGCTGGAAGATTTTGACGAGGAGGATCTGGCCGGAACTCTGACCGACATCAACGAGGAGGTACGGAAACTACCCCAGCGCTACTCCGAAGTGTGGGATATGTTCAAGGCTGTCCCGAATAAGCGCGACGCCGAAGCCTACGAAAACCTGTTGCGCGACGAAGCTCTACGTAGTGGTTTTTACGACAAGCTGTCTCTTTTCGCCCGTACGCTCAAAATTGCGCTTTCGTCCTACGATTTCGTGACCGGCACGGTCGAGAAAGAAGTGGAGCGATATAAAAAAGACCTGGCGTTTTTTATGAAGCTCCGGGCATCGGTCACCCAGCGCTATTCCGACACCGTGGATTTCAAGCAATACGAAGGCCAAATTCAGAAGCTCATTGACCAGCACATTCAGACCGACCGGGTCGAAACCGTGGTGGAACTGGTGAATATTTTTGATAAGGACAAGTTTGAAGAGGAAGTAGAAAAGGCGATCGGCGAAGCTGCCAAAGCCGACCGCATTGCTTCCCGCACGGCTAAGCATATCTCGGAGAAAATGGAGGAAGATCCGGCTTTCTACATGAAGTTTTCGGAAATGCTCAAAGAGACCATCCGCGAATACGAAGCCAGGCGCATCACCGAGGCGGAGTACCTAAAGCGAGCCAAAGAAATGATGGAGGCCGTATTGTCCCGTACCGACAGCGACATTCCCCGGGAGCTGGAAGATAAGGACGTAGCACGGGCCTACTACGGCTTGTTTATTGAATCGGTAGACGGGAAAATTCCGGAACTACCCCGGCGGCGGGAGATTTCGGTAGCTACCGCCCTGGCCATAGATAACATCATGATCAACAGGATTCTGGATTATGGGAAGCCCAAAGTAGACTGGCACAAAAACAAAGACCTGCTGGGTAAGCTCACAATCGACATTGGCGACTACCTCATTGATGAAGTGCGCGACCGCCACAAGGTACCCCTCACCTTCGGGGAAATGGATGCTATTGCGGAAAAGTGCATTGACGTCGCTAAAATCCGATTCAAGTGATTCACGATAGCATAGAGTTCGGTTCCCTGACCATCCATTTTCAACTGATCTATACGCGGCGGAAGAGCCTGGGCATTACGGTCACGCCGGATATGGAAGTGATCATCAAAGCTCCGGTAGACGCTCCTATCGAGCGGATCAAACAGAAAGTGCGCGGCAAGGCCCCCTGGATACTCCGTCAGCAGCGTTTTTTCCTGCCTTTCCATCCTAAAACAGCCCCCAAACGGTACGTCAGCGGTGAAACCCACCTGTATCTGGGCCGTCAGTACCGGCTGAAAGTGACGGAAGGAAAACGGAAAGAGGTAAAGTTGAAAGGCGGCTTCATAGGACTGACTTGCCCGGACCAGGACAAAGCCGGGGAAGTGCTGAAAACATGGTACCTCGAAAAGGCCAAAGTCCGTTTTGAAGCCTACGCCGAGCCTTGGATAGAACGATTTAAAAAATACGACGTGGCTCCGTCGAGCATGGTGCTACGCGACATGCCCACCCGCTGGGGAAGCTGCACAGCCCGCGATAAAATCATTCTGAATCCCGAACTCATCAAAGCACCAAAAGGCTGTATCGAGTACGTCATCGTCCACGAGCTCTGTCACCTGGTCCACCACGATCACACCCAGAAATTCATGGATTTGCAGGAGAAGGAATTTCCAGAATGGGAGAAGTGGAAGATGCGGTTGGAGATTTTGCTAGCTTAATAGGGGAATTTAGGTTATGATTTGAAAAAGGTATAAAGACTGTACCGGTTTACCTGTACTTCTTCATGGGACTTGGAAAATGTGCAGGAAGATCTTCTCCCAACCCTGGGGTGGTCTAATTTAGCATCACAGTTTATTTCATACCTACAATAATAGGAAGGGAATGTAAGAATCAGTAAGGCATAGAGCATGGCAGTCCAAAAACCCATACCTTTCTGAACTCTAAGAAAGTGTGGGGTTTCATTTTGTTCAGGAGCTAAATACAGGGTCCAAAAAGTAGGTTCAGCTACGATTCGTGCTTTTCTTTGATGAACCTAACTTGTTGACCGTTTCGACGGACCGTCCATTATGAACCAGATTTTCGGATATGCCAGGGTTTCGGCTGCGGATCAGAACACCGACACGCAACTTGACGCCTTACAGCGTCACGGTTGCGACCGCATCTTTGAAGAGAAGATCACCGGCATGGCCACGCAGCGGCCCGCCCTGGATGAAATGCTGTCGCTCCTACGGGCGGGTGACACAGTGGTAGTGTCGCGGTTCAACCGACTCGGTCGGAGCCGCAACCATTTGATCGACCTAATAGGGGAGTTCGCCGACCGCGATATCGTATTCAAGGCGCTAGATCTGGGAATCGACTCGTCGACGGTAGCCGGTAAACTTGTGCTGCGTATATTTTCCGCTTTGGCCGACTACGAGCGCGAAACGATTCTGGAAAAGACCCGCGTCGGTCAGCAGCTGGCCAAGGCTAAAGGAAAGCACGTCGGCCGTCCTGCTGGCCCAAATGCGGGGAACTACGCCAAGGTAAAGACTGCGCTGGCCAAAGGACTATCGGTTTCCGAGATTGTAAAGCTCACGGGAATCAGCATTTCCAGCGTGAAGCGGTATCGAAAGGAGATAATAGCGGATGAATTGCAAAGTGGATAACTTTGCTGGGTTATCAATCTGGTTTTCACTCATCGATATGTCCCATGAAAAAGATACTGCTTCCATCGATTCTCATTCTTGCGGCCTACCTGCACGACAGCCCGCAGGGGGTGGGCCTTGTGCAGGGGCTGCGCGAGCTGATGCCACGACTTCGCAAGGTCATGGCCGACAAGTTCTACCGCGGCAGCTTCTGCCGGGCCGTGCAGCGCGCGCGGCTAGCTTTTGAGGTGCCGCCCCGCGAGCCGGGCGCCAAAGGCTTCGTCGTGCAGGCTAAGCGGTGGGTCGTTGAGAGGACGTTCGGATGACTGACCAACCAGCGGCTGCTCGGCGTTGATTACGAGCGGTCGGTAAAGGTCTCAGAGGCCATAATTCAACTGGCATCAGTACGCAGAATGATACGTAGATAATAAAATTTAGACAGTCTCTAAGACGCCTGAATACTTCTTTAAGGACATTCTCAGTGCCTTCTACGGCTCGCCACATATGCACGGAAGCGACAATTATAAAGTTTACGATAAGTATTGAAAAAAATCAATTAATTTGTCACGTCCGGTAATGCGTTGCTTTTTGGGGACATTGAGGCTACTCATTAAGGCACTACCCGCTTTATCCATCTGACGCCTCGTTCGGCGGACGACCTGGATTTTGAAAGAATGCCAAGCCTGGTATTTCCTGACTGACTGAACTATGTCCGAAAAATCAAACGCCGATTCCGAAATCAGGACACTGCTGGCCAGGCTCGTCAATGAGTACGCCGACCCCGACAACTACTTCGTGGTCATGGCCAACTATTACGAACACCTTACATCGGGGAGGGAGGGACAGCGGATTCACATCGCTCAGATTTGGTTTAGATTCGACTCTGCCTGGAACGTGAGCTTGAACGACAGAGGGCTATTATGTGACGTCATACTGGACCCGGAGAACCCTGAGGTGATCAGTCGAATAGTGATGCCGATCAGCCATGTTTATGGAATACGAAAATTCGATACATCAACCGAAAAAGGAGCTCACGAAATCTACGACTGGCCGGAAAGGATGCACTGGATATTGCCGGGCGAGCCGCCGCTTTCGGAATAGCCCCATCCCCGCTCCTAAAGTAAATTCCACGCAGTGAGAGCAAACACAAGGACAACGCACAAAATGACCCAGGAAGAATTCGACAAACTGATCTACGTGAGCCACCCGAGGGAAAGCATTAGGCAGAAACAAAAGGCACTTTTGGAAACCTGTCCATGCGACCAGGTCGAATTCCACAGGCTTGTCCTCCTTTACGGAAATGCCACTTACCGGTATTCGGACCAAGCAAATGGCAAGGTGACTCGGGAAGACTACGAGGATTGGCTGGAAGGGTTGCCCGTAAGCATAGCAGACAGTTTCCGGAAAGAGGGCTTTGAAGGAAACCGAGACTCACTTTCCCTACGCCGCCATTCTCTGGAGCGGCGGGATCTGGGGATGGGCGAATTTGTGGCCGGAGTGGTGAGGCCAGAGGATTTGGAAGGGTGGCGGCAACTCGTGGGCAAATTAACGGCCGAGGAAGCTGGTTGAACCAATATTTGATAAAGTAGCTTTAAATTTCTGTTTAACATAACTAAATTTATAAAACAATCTGTATTATCTTCCCGTCATTCACGCGCCTATTCAGGGCGATAAGCGGTTTGTCGGTAAATATCTGTCGGCGAGGACGTCATGGAGGCCGACCGCGCGTCGTTGATAGAGAGTACATGCAGAAGCCAGGGCTGTAATGTCGGACTGTGTCTTTCGTCTGTGTACTCAAAACCTGCTAAAACCCGATTGGAAATTGGTTTACCAGCAGCTGACTGGGTTGCTCAACTCTTCGAACTTAAAGGCGATATCGACGAGCTGCCTGAGCGCATCCCGAAAAGGTTCGATAAGTATCAGGTATTTTTTCGAAACAGCTAAAAGTGGGATGCGTAAATCGGTGTTCAAGCATTCTCTTACAGCGCTTCTATGGCCGGTAGAAGTGAACATTTTGGCTGAACCAATGCGGAAGCAGCATGGGAACTGTGGAAATATCTTTTACTTTTTATAAAGTTTTGCTATTGGTACTCTCGACTATCCTCCTTAACGTTTGCCAGCAATGATACAATCCTCTGGGCACGTGAAAACACCCCTTCCACTTCCCGCCTTTGAGCGGTAGAAGTACCTCGCCCCGGCGGTTAAGGTAGCCATACCATTCACCTTGCTCAGGATCCGCAAAGTGCGACCAAGTGTATTCGTGGACTTTTTCAAACCACCGCCAGCAGTCTTCGTTTCCGGTGAGCTGAAAGCCTTTGAGCAGGGCAATCAGGGTTTCGATGTGTACCCACCAAAGCTTTTGATCCCATTCCAACTGCTGCGGCGGCGCCCCTTTTCTGTCCAGAAAATAGAAGATGCCGCCAAACTCTTTATCCCAGCCGAATTCCAGCGTGTCTAGAGTGATCTTCACCGCCCGCTCGATGAGGGCCGGGTCGTTGCGTCGCACCGCCAGATCCATCACGAACCACATGGCCTCGATGGCGTGGCCGGGGTTGAGCAGACGCCCCTCAAAGCTGTCGGAAAGCTGCCCATCGTACGTGACGTTTTCCAAAATCATGCCCGACTCGGCGTCGTAGAAAACCTCCATGACTTCGTGCAGGCACTCGGCGATGGTTTCTTCCACCAGAGGCTTATCCAGCAAATGCTCGATTTCCAGCGACAGGTTGGACAGGATCATCGGCAGGGCGAAGTTCTTCAACGGGCGCGTACCGGGCACAGCCTTGTTCCACGTGCCCTTCGGGTTATGGCGGCGGGCCAGAATGTTGTCAAAGGTGGTTTTTGCTAAATCAGCGTATTCCCCATTCCGCGTAGCGCGCGACAGTTGCCCGAAAGCCATCGTGGCAAAGCAGTCGGAAAAAATATTATAGGGCTGCACCAAGGGCTTTCCCTCGCGCGTGGTCGAAAAGTACCAGCTACTGTCGGCGGCGCGGCCATGCTTCAATAGAAAAGTCGCTCCATGCTCGGCCATCTCAAGCCAGTCCGCCCTCGCCTCCACGCGGTTGTGCAGCATGGCGAAGGTCCAGACCTGCCGCGCCTGCAACCAGATGAATTTATCAGTGTCGTACACTTTCCCTTCGCGATCCAGGCAGGTGAAGTATCCGCCAAACTCCCGATCATGCGAATTTTTTAGCCAGAACGGCAGGACGTCGTTCAGCTGCGCGTCGCGGTATTGAGCGGCGTAGGTTTTAACGGTTGGAGTAGGGACTTGGGTGGCATTCATAACTCATCATTTATCATGTATTACTTAACTACTCTTCTAGCCAGTCGTACCCAAACCGCGCGTACACGATTCGCTTGTAGCCATCCTTCTCGTAGAGGACGCCGATGTCGCCGTTCTTTTGGATGACAAGGTCGGAGTAGGCCACTGGGCCAGGATAGATGACCTTACCCGCCGACCAGGTTTGGCCATCATCGGTGCTGCGGCGGACGGTGAGGTTTTCGCGCTTGGTTTGACTGTTAGCGTTTGAGAACAGCAGGACGGGCTGGCCTTTCTTGGGCTGGTAGCTGATAAGACTGCCCTGGCAGACGGGGTCGGGAAGGTCTTTCATCACGCGCACCTCGTCCCAGCTTTCGCCCGCATCCCTGGTGAAGCCCTGCAAGCGGTACTTGGCGTCGCCCGACTGGTTGCGGAAGTTGAAGAGCAGGCTGCCGTCGGAGGTTTCGGCGGCGGTGGCTTCGTTGCCCCCGGCGTAGTCGAGGCTGGGGCTGATTTTAAAGGTTTTACCGTGGTCGTCAGAGTAGAAGGCGTGGGCGGCGTAGTCGCGAAAATACTCCTGCGGAGGCCCGGCGGAGTGGTTGGCCGCCACAAAAAGCCGTCCCCTGTATTGACCGTTTCGGATTTGCAGGGCGTGGCCGGGCGTGTTGGCGTAGGAGCGCCAGTCTTTTTCAAAAGTGTAAGCAGGATTGACCGAGGGAGCGTGAGGACGAGAGGTCTGGAGCGTGATGTTCGTGGCTTCACTCCAAGTTTTGCCGTGATCGGTACTGGTTTTGTACCACACTTCCCGTACGGCTTTGCCCTTGCGAACGTCTGCTTCGTGCGCCGTTCCGGTATTGTAAAACAAAAACAGGCGTCCTTTCGGAAAAGCTGGGTCGGTCAGGTCATAAACGGGTGCGGGGTTGCCCGCTTGGTTGTCGCCGAAGTCTACGGCTGGTTCCAATTGGCCCCAAGTTTTGCCATTGTCGGTGCTGCGCCTAAGTACCATGTCCACGTCGCCAAAGTCGCCGCAATCGTTGCGCCGGGCCTCGGCAAAGGCCAGTAAGTCGCCGTTAGGCGTCGCCACGATGGCCGGGATGCGGTAGCACTGGTAGCCGTCCTGGCCGTTCTCGAAGACCACGGTTTCGGTAATTTCTTCGCCTTTTGGCGGGCGAGTACCCGTATCACGCGGCGACTGCATTGATTTGTTGCAGGCTGCGAAACAAAGGGATATGAAAAGAACTGGTATGATTTGGATTTTGGACACTGGATGTTGGAGCCTTTAAAATATTCGCTGGAAATGATTCTCGAAGTGGTTCCGCATGGCGTTGCGGAAGGTTTCGGGCGAGCCGTGCTGGATAATGTCCACCAGGCCGCGGTGCGACACGAAGCGCTTGTGGGTAACTGGCCGCCGCAGGATGCCGCTTCCGTGGACGTATTCGAAAACAGGCAGCAGCATTTGCTGGAAGCGTTCCAAGGTTTCGTTGCCGGTGATCTGGTACAACTTACCATGGAACCTTACCTCCTGATTCACATCGAATAGTGTTTCTTCGGCATTGGCGGGTTCACTTTCGACGATGGCGTAGAGCTCGTCGATGTCGTTCTGAGTGACGCGCTCGAAAATTAGATCGCCCATGCCGATTTCCAGTACCATGCGTAGCTCGAAAATATTGCGCAGCGTGGCGTCGTCCAGAATGCCGGGGTAAAGGTTTTTCTCCAAAAGCCCCATGACGTCAGGATTGGTGATGACCGTGCCGCGCTTGCGGCGGGTTTCCAGCAGACCGCGCATCCGCAGGCGCGATACCGCCTCGCGGACTACCGTTCGGCTCACACCCAGTTGAGCGGCCAGTTCCATCTCCTTTGGAATCACATCTCCCACCTTATACTGCTGCACGCTGAATAAATCCAAAATGCTAGTTTCTGCCTTATCCACCAGCGACTGGCTGTCGGATTCCAGAAGATCGTTTTGGATGTTTGAATAATTCATCTTTGGCTCATTAAATAGTATCTAATAAATAGTATAAATGCAAAGTAATGCTAAATACTGAGAATAAGCA
>CAZCOG010000072.1:0-17840 GCA_964500445.1 uncultured Persicitalea sp.
TATCAATGAAAGGGGAAAAAATAGTTCTTTCTTTATTATTCCAAAATAATTTTTCGATTAGGCTAAATTTTGTTTTAAAGTAAATCAAACCGCATTTTTGAGGAAGAATTTCGTTGTCTGTATATATCTGGTGCTTATCCAGAGCGCTTTTAACCGATTATAAACTATGCTGCATAATTTTTTTAAACCCACCATTCTTTCCGTTAATGCCAACTTGGGAGTACTCTTTTTGCGTGTCGGCTTTGGATTAATGATGATCACGGGACATGGCTATCCAAAACTCCAGAGGTATCTCAGTGGCGAGCGCGGTTTCGGCGACCCTATTGGACTGGGCGAAGAGACTTCTCTGCTACTGGCTATATTCGCCGAATTTGTTTGCTCACTCCTACTCGTCGTGGGCCTTTTTACTCGCGCGGCTGTAATCCCACTGGTGATTATAATGCTGGTGGCACTTTTCATCGTTCATGGTAGCGACCCGATGGGCAAACAGGAGTTGCCACTGCTGTACACATTGGCTTTCATTATGCTGTTCTTGGTAGGCCCGGGAAAGTATTCCCTGGATCAAATGACTTTTGGTAGTAAGTGAGAAATTTCCGGGTCAATCTGCTTCTCCTTTTGTTGCTGTTCGGCTGCATGGCGTGTAGCCGGAAGGCACAGCAGTTGCCGACGCTCACTCGTCAGGAGATGCGCCGGGATATCGCTTTTCTAGATAAAAAACTGGGGAGTTGGTATCCGGGTCTGGGTTATTATAGCTCTCAGGAAGCGTATGAAAATCTCCGGGATTCTTTGGTAACCCATTTACCTGATTCACTGACCAATCGCGATTTTTTCCGACGCATTGCCCCGCTGATCAATAGCCAGAAAGACGGACACCTGAATCTTTCTCAACCCAAAAAAAGTACGGACAAAAACACGCCTTACCTCCCATTCGTAATCCGGGAGGTGGGCGGAAAGTACTTTGTCGCATACAATACCTCGGCGGATTCTACCCTGCGGCGAGGTACAGAACTACTGTCGATTGAGGGAAAGGCGATGCATGATCTGCACGAACTTCTGGCCGATAATTTTCGGGCCGGAGCAGACGCCGACATTCCCACGGGCCGTATGTTCCGCACGTTGATTGCTTTTCCGGCCCGGTATGCCGCCTGGTTTGGAGTAAAGGATTCGCTGCTCGTCCGGTACGTGAGTGTGGATACGGCGGCGGTGGCCACAGGCGACACGCTGCAAAAGTACGTACTCAGTCAGACGGTCAAAGCCTCAAATCAATACCTGAAGAAGCGTTATCCGAAAGACATCAGAGTCACGAAAAACCTGTCAGTCACCCAAATCGACAGCACCATCAACGGAGCGGTGTTGGGCATCACTACCTTTTCAAAATTCAAAAAAGGCGATCCTCTGAACCTGAAATTCAAGCACAAATTGCGGCAGGCTTTCCGTGAAATTAAAGAAAAAAACTACCAGAATCTGGTCATTGATCTGCGAAGTAATGGTGGCGGGGCCATCGTCAATTCGGGAAGGCTGCTTTCTTATCTATTGCCTGAGCCGTTTTCGGTATTCAAGGAATCGACCCTCAAACCGGGCGCTGTTTTCCCTTACATCACGATGGACCTTAATCCTGTTAGTCCGGTAGCATTTTTTCTTACCCACCACCGCGACCGGGCCACCGGGCTGTGGCGGAGCAATTCGTCAAGGAAAAAAGACTTTAAACCAGCCAAAAAATACGGTTATCGGGGAAACCTCTTTTTCCTGGTTAACGGAGCTACTTTTTCTGCCTCGGTATCGGTACTTGCCCACGCCCGCAATCAGGGTATTGGTACGCTTGTAGGAGAATCGCCCGGAGGTGCTTACTGGGGCGACTTTGCGGCTCGCTTCAAGGTAGTCAAACTACCCAATTCAAAAATTCGGGTACGAATTCCGCTCAAAACGTTGTATCACGAAGTAAAAGCGGCCGACCAACTGGAAATTACTCCTGACTACCCGGTCAGTCGTACCTACGAAGATATTATCACGCCGGGCCGCGATTACGGGATGGAATTCATCAAGGCGCTGATTAGGGAAAGTGGTAGTTAAGACATTTTTATGTAGTAGAAAAAGAAGAAGCCGAAAACGGTAGTACTACTACTGATTTCGGCTTCCTTTGTTGAGGTATTATTGCTGTCTTTACTATTTATGGTTGATAAAAACGCACTGTTCCATCTACCTCGTTACTCGTGATAAATAAACTCTTACCGTTAGGGCTTTTGTCTGCGGCCACAAACAATACACCTTCCGGACCAGCGCCCGTTTTCAGAATTTTAATGAATTGCGGAGAAGCAGGATTGCTCATATCATAGATTGCTACGGCATTAGCACGTTCCAGCGCAATGAAGGCAATTGGCCTACCGTTTACCATACCGATTGTAACGTTTTCCGGCTCCACGCCTTTGTCATCTGAACGATCATCATCGTAACTACCCGCCTTAACTACCTCTTCTTCCAAAGCCTTGCCTGGTTCGAATACCAACTGAAAATTGGACGCATCGATGACACTGAATCCACGCCCGCCGAAACCGTAAAGTACATCATAGTCGCCGTCGGAATCCGTATCGCCCAGGGTATTCGTAATTTTCAGCCGCCCCAGGATTTCATCCTTCTTTAAATTGGCTGCGTCCGGAAAAATAGTCGGATCCAAAACAACGCTTTTAGAACCAATTCTCGCTTCCTCCGCAAAAGTACTGTATTCCCGGGCGTCACCCTCGTTGGCTGTGATGAGGTACGATTTGCCGTTCCAACTAAAATAGGTAATGCCATCGGGCATATAAAAAGAACGAACGGGCCAAGGTCCAAACTGGATTTTTTTATCCTTATCGCTTGGGTCAATCCCGTTCACTACATTGCTATAATCCTTGGTACCCAGGCCGTGGAGTTTTGTGATTACACCAGCGACAATGTCCACTTCGGCCACCCCATTGTTTTCCTGCAAGGTTACGAAAGCCTTTTTGGAGTCGTCGGATATGGCCACGTATTCCGGCTCGATATCCTGAGCAAAGCTGGCATTTGGCCCAAAAATACGGAAGCCTTCCTGCGCCAGTTGAGCCATTGAGCCCGCGAAAGTACCAAATGTGAGCGTCTTCACGCTGTAGTTATCCGAAACGTTGATGATTGAAATCGAACCTTCGGGATCGACTGAGTAGTCGGCACTCGGCTCGCCTTCGTTTGCTGTAACAATGTACTTTCCATCAGGGCTGAATGTCACCATGTCGGGCAACGCCCCTACGGTGATCTGCTTGATCTGGGCAAGCGTGCTGGTATTGATCACAATGACGCTTCCGTTGGCCTGCTTGTTGGTAGCTTCCAAGGCGATAGCCAGCTTGCCGTCGGATACAGCCACGCTGTTGGCCACGCCGCCCAATGCCGATTCGTCAATTGATTGCAGCTTCGTCACAGTTGGGAAAGCCGATAAGTCCAACACTTCGATAAGTGCTTTGCTGGCATTATTGACGGTAAATAGTCGCTTGGTCGCAGGATCGTAGGCCGAGATTTCGGAAGCACCTTCGTCGCCCAAATCAATTTGAGCTACCTCGCTAAAATTGACCGCATTTTCGGCGGGAGGTGTGAGATCGTGATCCTGGATACAGGCGCCAGCCGATAGCGCTAGAACAGAGAATGCGAGTAAAGATTTTGGGGTAAGCATGAAGAGGAGAGCTGGTTAAAATGACGAATTTCTCCTCTTTCCCTTTATTTTGAAAGACTACACCTGATCCTTAATAGTTTGATAAAGAATGCTTAACAATTTGATAATTATCATATCCTTTCCTATATCAAAATCCTAAGATCAAATCCCTCAATCCTTCTGCACAGCGCTCTACTTCTTCCCGCGTATTGTAATGCGAAAGGCTAATCCGAAGTACCCCGTCGTTCATATCCCTTACGCCCATCGCCTGCAACAAGCGGTAAGCGTAGAAATGACCGTTTTTGGCTGCGATGTCATATTTCACCAACCCATCGGCCAGATTTTTTGAAGAAATTTTTGGAGAGGAAAGGGCGATGTTAGCCTCGCGTTGCGAGGTAGTTTTGCAACCAAAAATCCGTACGGGCAGATCGTTCAGCCTTGCCAGCAGAATACCACAAAGGTCATTTTCGTGCTGATTCATCAACCCCGCAATCGCGCGGGCTTTCTGGTGCAGCGGAAGATCTTCGTTTCCAGCGAAGTGATGATCGTGCAGCGTGGTGAAGTAATCGCCGATTCCGGCCAGGGCGGCGATGGCGGCATGGTCCGGTCCGGCGGAGTCAAGGCGTTTGTTGAGGTATGGAATATTGAAAAAATGGCATTGCGGGGCCAGTAGTTCCAGAAAATCCTCTTTGACTACCATCACCCCCATGTGCGTGCCATAGGTTTTGTAAGTACTGAACACGTAGGCATCGGCATCCAGCGCATCGAGGTCGGGCCAGCAGTGCGGGGCGTAGGACACGCCATCCACGACAAGTTTCGCACCAGCCTGATGTACCAAGTCGGCTATTTCCCTGATCGGATTGATAGTACCAACAATGTTGGAACTGTGCGTAACGGCAACGATGGTAGTTTTATCGGTAAGTACTTTCTCCAAATCTGCCAGCGCCAGTTCCCCGCTTTCAGGATCAGCCTGCCAGATTTTCATCGTCGCTCCCTGTTGCTGGCAAAGCCGCTCCCAACCGCCAATATTCGATTCATGATCCTGCTCCGAGACGATCACCTCACTTCCCTTTCCTACCAGTGGCGCACAGGCAATGGATAAGGTATTAAAACATTGGGTAGAAGATGCGCCCAGCGTAACCAGATCAGCCGAAACGTTCAGCAGCTCGGCCATCGTGCGCCGCCCCAAATCCATCGCCTCACCCGCTCGATTGGAGAGAGGATTAGCTCCGTAGGGCTGTACTTTATAATTGGTATAGAAATCCGTCAGGCGGTCGATGACGGCTCCCGCCACGTAGCTACCACCCGCGTTGTCGAGGAAGCCGATTTTCCGGCCCAATTCGGTTTGAAAAACAGGGAATTGCTGGCGGACGAATTCGAGATCAAGTTCTTTCATTAATGTATTGTATGGCTTTCTCTTAAAGCATTTTCAGTTAGCGTTTTTCATTATTGTCAGACACATTTCGATACCTTCCTGGAAGCTAACGAGGCGGATTTTCTTATTCGGCTCAATGATGTTATTAGCCGGGTAAAGATAACCGCTTACTAAATAGGGCCAATTTCAATTGGGGAAACTTTTGCTTTTTATTAAATTATCTTTTTTCCCTAAATCCGTTTAATATGAAAGATATTCATTACACTCCCTCCTGGCCTGCCGATAGTCGCACACCCCGCGTGTTGCCGCTTTCCCCCGAAGACATTGCTTACCTGCAGGCTCGAAAGAAAAAACTTGGCTCGGGAATGAAAGTAGCGGCCATTGGCATCATCGGCATTCTTTTCTTCAGGTTCGTCATCAAAGACTCCGACCCCGGACTGATCGTCGGTTTTGGCATTTTTGCGGTATTGGGCATCGGCTTGTTCTGGTATCTGTTTGCCAACCGGATCAACAAAACACTCTCTACAAACACCAAGCACATAGGGCAGGCCCGCATCGCCAAAAAGGTTGCCGTGTTCAACGCCGATACTGGCCATTCGAGCCTGTCGCTGATTCTGGACTGGGAATTTAAGGACAAGCTGGCCAAAGTGTACCCGACGGATGAGGTATACAAGCTGACCGAAGACGAACTCGTGGAAATTCAGGTGGCTACTGCCAATAAACTGGTCCTGGCCGTTAGAAAGCCATCCTCATCCTTTTGATGGTTCCAGCGTCCAGTCACTAAACAATTTTGTTTCTGATTGCGAAACGCGTCAGCGCCACGACCGAGTGAATGTCAAGTTTTTTGAAAATATTGCGGCGGTGCGTTTCGACGGTACTAGGCGAGATAAATAGTTGATCGGCGATATCCTGACTCGACACCTCATTGGCAATCAGCCGAATGATTTCGATTTCGCGCTTGCTCAGTAATTGGATGCTCTCCGGCGTTTCGTGGCCTTCGAGGGTAGTTTCATTTTCAATCTGGGCTAACTGGCGATGAACTTCTTCGGTAAAGTACTTCGTACCACAAGCCACAGAACGTATCGCTTTTTCGAGTTCTTTCTTAGGGGCGCGTTTCAACACGTAACCCCACACGCCCGCCTGCATGGCCGCGCGAATCGTTTCCGGTTCCTCCTCCATCGTCAGTAAAATAAGCCGTATGTCCGGATGGTGCTCACGAAGTCGCAGAGATAGTTCGATTCCATTGAGCTCAGGCATATGCATATCCGACAGCACAATATCTACGGGAATTAGGGCTAGTTGATCGAGGGCTTCCTGCCCGCTTTTGGCTGTGGCCGATACGGTTACGCCTTCAAGTGAAGCAATCATCATGGCCAAACTGTCCAGTACTACTTCGTGGTCATCCGCCAGCAATACCCTTATTTCTTTCATAAATTCGTAGTGGAGTATTGGGCGAATATAGCAATACTGGTCGTTTAAAAGAGTACGATTCCTGATGGCTCGCCTTTCGTTTTTGAAAGATATTCCGGTACTTACTGAATATACGTCGAAACGAGAATTGCCCACCAGACAATACCCAACTATTCAATGAGAAACAAAAAATTGATTTTTCTCCTGGCCCTTTTAGGAAATTTCTCTTGCCAAACTCCCTCTAAAAGCTCTGAGAATTCGGCGGCTCCTATTCAAACGGTCGCCACCATCGATTCGGTGCAGGCTCCCCGGCAAATTCCCGCATTGGAACAGCAAATGATTAAGCAGGGCTTGGTCAACATCCAGACGATCGATTCCACGATTGACGTGAAATTGAAGTACTCGACTACTGATAATTTTGTCAAGAAAGACGTGTACGGCGATTTGGAGAACGCGTATCTGCAACCGGACATCGCTAAAAAACTGGCAAAAGCCAGTACTTCTTTACGAAAAAATCATCCCGGCTATCGGCTGCTCATCTATGACGCTGCCCGGCCCAATTCGGTACAATACATTCTGTGGGATGCGCTGGATGTTCCCCTACGTCAAAAGACCCAATACGTCGCCGACCCGAAAATCGGCTCGATCCATAACTTCGGCTGCGCCGTGGACCTGACGGTCGCCAATGAAAAAGGGGTTCCCCTGGACATGGGAACCCCCTACGATTTCTTCGGTCCGCTGGCCTACCCACGCATGGAATCGCAGATGCTGGCTCAGGGTAAATTGACGAAAAAGCAACTTGAGAACCGCCAAATTCTGCGACAGGCTATGACTCAGGCCGGGTTCCGGCAGAATACGACCGAATGGTGGCACTACGACGGGCTCTCGCGTAAAAATGCAAGGGCAAAATACGGGATGATCAAGTAAAGTACCTGTGGTACGGCCTGTACCACCTCATTCGCGAGCCACGCTGCTGCTACCCGACAAGCGCTGCTCCACCGTAGGATTGCCCAGATAGCGCACGTTGCTGGCTCCACTGGCATCTACTTTCAGGAACTTGCTCACCCGTACGCGGGCGCGGCTGGCCCCTGATAGGTTCAGATCCGCCTCGTCGGCCGGAAAATCGAAGGCGTAGAGTTGCGAAGCGCCGGAAATCTCGCCGATAATCAAGCCGCTTTTGCCATTCAAAGTAAGTTCGGAAGCGCCGGACAAATTGATGCTTAGCCGATCCGCCGAGCCAACAAAAGTAGATTTGGAAGCACCGGAGAGCCGGTAGTCCAGAGTCCGTTCGTTTTCGAAGCCTTCGATGGTTGAAACCGACGCCCCGGAAAAGTCGGCGCCGCGCAAGCTGGGCATGACGATGTCGATGTCCATGCGGTCGCGATTTTTACGCCAGCTATTGCGGTACTTGATTTCCAATACACCCGAGCGGCTCACGCTGGCGTCCAGATCATCCAGATCATTAAGTTCGCCCGTAGCTTCGATGCTGAAACTTTCTCCCTTTTTGACCCGAATCGAAAAGGCACTTCCCATTGACAGTTGGTCGAAATTGGTTAGATTAAGGTCGCGCGTGGCGACACCACGCGGCGGAATATCGTTGTCGCGGGTATTGATGTAAATGCAGGATTGCAAACCGTTTAAAAAAAACAAAACGAGAGCAATTTTGAAAGTTAATGCGGAGAATGACTTTTTCATGACTACTAGAAAATGAGTTGAACTTTGTTTGCCTTGTGACAATTCGGTTCAGACTTTCCCCCATGAAATAAATAAAAAATATTTTCCTGGTAGCGCGTAGGGGTTAGGCTAAGCGCAACTTGTCCCAGGAAAAAAGGATTCCAAACTTGACCGCAACCTTTCTTACCAACCGGGAAGTCGAAGCCGAAGCAGATTATGTATTTTTGCCGAAAACAAAAGTACTCGCCTTGGTTCAGCTATCCGACCCGGAAATCGTGCAAGCTATTCGGCAGGGACAGGGGTCTGCTTTCGAGCAGATGTTCCGTACCTACTACGAACCCCTGTGCCGCTACGCCAATACCCTGCTGAAAGATAGCGACGAGGCCGAGGAAGTAACACAGGGGCTATTTTTGAGTATCTGGGAGAAGCGGGAGGATCTGGAAATTACACTTTCGTTGAAGGCGTACCTTTATCGAGCCGTCCACAACCATTGTCTGAACAGAATCAAACACTTCGGAGTGCGCGAAACCCATCGTGCCTACTCACTGCACTTCCAGACGGACAGCCACGATTCGGTAACGGAAGCCATCTACGGCAGCGAACTGGAAAAACGCATCGAGCGAGCCGTGAGCAAACTACCCGAGCAATGCCAGGTAGTATTCAGGATGAGCCGATTTGAAGAACTGAAATATCAGGAAATTGCCGATCAACTGGGCCTTTCGATAAAAACCATCGAAAACCAGATCGGCAAAGCCCTGAAAATAATGCGAAAAGAACTAGCTGATTATCTACCAGTACTTTATTTACTAGGTCATTTCATCATTCATTATTCATCTCTCATCATTTGAACAACTCTACACCCATCCTATCCGACGACCTTCTGGCCCGCTACCTGGCCAGCACGGCTACGCGCGAGGAAATCGAGCAGGTCCAGGCGTGGCTCGACGCGTCGCCGGAGCATTTGGATGAACTTAAAGGGTATCGAAAGCTCTGGGCGCGCAGCGGGATGATGGGTAGTGAGCAGCCCGCCATCGACACCAACGCTGCCTGGGAAAAAGTGAGGGCCAAAATGAAAGAGAACGAAGTACCTGATGCGCCCGAAAAGGAATTAGTACCCCTACCCGTCCGTCGCCGTTTTTCGCCCACGATGTGGGCAGCGGCCGCAATCGCTTTGCTGGCGGTGGCATTTGGGTGGTTTTATTTTTACAAAATGCAAACCCCGCCGATGGTGTCGGTCGAAACGCAGGAAAATACGCTTGAACAAGTACTGCCTGATGGAACCAAAGTAGTTTTAAACTATAATTCGACGCTCACTTTTCCCGAGGGATTGGCAGGAAACAGCCGCGTGGTCAGTCTGGAAGGTGAGGCTTTTTTTGATGTAGCTCCCGACGCCAAGCATCCATTCATCATTCAGGCCAATGGCACAGAAATAAAAGTAGTGGGAACTTCTTTCAACGTAAAAGCCTACGATAAAGCCGTGCGTGTAGACGTAAAAAGTGGTAAGGTGGAGGTGCGCAAAGCGGTAAAGGTCATGGAGTTACTACCCGGCGAAGGCGTCGAGGTGCAATCCGACACGGCATTCGTTGCTTTGTCCGCCAATCCAAATGCCGCAGCTTATGGCACCGGAGTTTATGACTTTCGGGCGGTTCCGCTCAGTGAGGTAGTAAAGTCGCTGAGCCAGGGCTATCACGCCGAAGTACAACTGGCCGACGATCGCCTGGCCGAGTGCCGCCTGACGGGACGCTACGAGCGCGAAAGCCTGGATGCTACGCTCTCCATCATCGCCGAGTCTTTGAACCTTACGGTTAATAAAAAAGGCGATTTGTTTGTGCTCGACGGGCCGGGTTGTCAGTAGATTTTGTGCTGTTTTCTCATTTTCCCGACGTTTTGAAAATATCCACCTTTTTAAGGTTAATTCTGCTGGTAATAGTCTATTACCTGCCCGTCCAGGCTGCTTATGCCCAGGGAACTTCTTTGCTGGAAACCAAAATCACCCTCCGTGTGAATAATGAGCGCGTAGACGAAGTACTTCGTCAGATTGCGAACAAAGGTGGATTCAGCTTTTCTTACAGTCCCGACGCCATTCCGGTCGGTAGCCGGGTATCGCTGAACGCCAGCAACCAGTCCGTGCGGGAAATCCTGAATGTGCTTTTCGATGGTAAGGTACTTTTCAAGGAGCGGCGCAAGTACATTATTTTGCAAAAAGCACCGGAAGTAGCGGAGAAAAAACCGGAATCCTTCTACCTCAATGGCTACGTAATTGACGAAACGACCGGAGAAAAACTACCCAACGCCAGTATCTACGAACCCGTAACGTTGGCCTCCACCGTCAGCAACAAGTATGGTTATTATAAAATAAAACTCCCCGCCCAGTCCGAAAAACTATGGCTGGAAGTACGGAAGGAAGAGTATGCGGGACGATCGGTGGAAATCCTTTCGCGCACTAATGACTATTTCTCCATCCTCCTGGTCCCGGATGCGCTGCGGACTACCAAACTTACGCTGCGCGATACGATCAAAGTCATTGCTCCTCGTGAACCAAGGATCGTCGTCAAAACGGACTCATCACGTCCCCAGATCGAAATTCCCATCGTGGTAGTCGCCCAAATACCCGACCCGGACAGTATCATTCCTATCCAGCGCAAACAGAAATCTTCTCTGGCCGAAAATTTGAAAGATCTGCGCGATGGTTTGGTGTACGCACTTTCGACCGCCCGTCAGGCCATTCACGTCGAGAATATTCAGGATTCATTGCACCGCCCGTTTCAGGCATCGATTATGCCTTTCATCGGTACCAATCGCGAGCTGAGCGGCAACGTTGTCAATGATTTTTCGCTCAATCTGCTGGCCGGGTATTCACTGGGGGTAGATATAGCCGAGGCGGGACTGGGTTTCAATCTGGTGCGGGGGAATGTGTGCTGTCTGCAGGCGGCCGGCGTCGCTAATGTAGTGGGACGTGACGTCAAAGGCGTGCAGACGGCGGGGGTTGCCAATCTGGTCATTGGAGATTTTTTGGGCTTCCAGACAGCTACGGCGCTCAATGTTACCGCTGGCGATTTTCAGGGCGTCCAATTGGGCGGAATCAACGTAGCGGGTGGTACCCTGGAAGGCTGGCAACTTTTTGGAGCCATGAATGTCGCCAACCGGGTGCGCAGTGGCCACCAGGTAGGCTTTGTCAACTACGCCGACTCGTCGGCCACGGTACCGTTCGGTTATTTCAGCTACGTCAGAATCAACGGCTACCGACGGCTGGAACTTACGACCGATGAACTCAATTACGGAAACATCACCTTCAAAACTGGGGTCAGAAAGTTTTACAATATTTTGACCCTAGGTACCAATGTGTTTTTGCCCGATAAACCCATCGGCAGCATTGGCTACGGTATCGGCACAGCCCGTTACCTGGGTAACAAAAGCCGGGGCGATGCCCGAAAGTGGATGCTCGACCTGAATTTTGTGGCCAGCCGCGTGGCTGTAGAGAAAAAATTCCTGAAAGCTCCTTACGCTGTACATACCCGTCTGTCGCTGAATCTGGAACGCAAAATCGGCACCCGTCTGGCACTGACGGTAGGTCCTTCGCTCAATCTGCTCTTTTCACCCTACACCGGATTACTGAAAGGAAATGAAAAGAATTTCACGTCGGTCCTTGTCAGCTCGGACAGCAACGGCGAGGAAAGTACCTACGGTTGGATTGGCTTTCAAGCTGGGTTGCGGTTGTGCAACCGGCTGAATTGACTACTACTTTCCTAGTACTAATCTAGCGTTGATCTGCTGGTTGATGCGGGCATTCGTCTGTAAATCAAGACTAGCCGCGTTGGCCTGGGCAGCCTGAGAAATATCGATTGCGTGGCCCGACTGAACAACTACCGCATCCAACGAGGTCGGTACGGTCTAGCATGACCACGTAGCCGCTACATTCCAGTCACCGTTCTGTACACTTCTTACCACCCGGCTTAGGGGGTTAGTTGCCAGAGTTTCGGTGTAACAATCTTCTGCCAATGTCACGCCTACGGTGTAAGTACCTGGCTCATAGGCCACAATCGAGTTACTGACGCCACCCGGAATGAGATTACCATTCGAATTCCATTTGTAAGTCAATTGTTTGCCCGCATAGGTAGATAGCCTCACTGGGCTTTCGCAAGTAATGAGAGGAGGTGTGGCGCCCGAAACACGCACATAATTACCTAATTGCGGTACATTGAGGTCCATCCACGCCATCCGTTTAGTCAGCCATTCTTTAAGATAATCTATTTCGGCGGAGAAAGTACCACGTTCCCCTACTACGTTCCAACGCTCGTAATCACGGGGTTGCGCCTCAGCGACGATGTCGCGGTTTTGGTCGATCATCGCCATCACATTCGAAGTTTTCAGAATGTCGGAGCGCAGGACATTCCAGCGGGTCTGGACCTGGGCTACGAATGCCGGATCATCCAGCAAACGCTTCCACCAAAATGGCTGCTTGCGGTCTACCCGGCAGAGCCGCTGACTTTGGTACTGCCAGCCCGTGGTGTCATTGGCCGCGCAGAAGTTATAGGGTGTGTTACCGGTGGAGGAATTGTAGTCCCACATGGGCCCCATGACCAGTTTTCCGCCTTTACTATCCCGATTTTTGTACAGATAAGTACTGTGGCTATACGCATCCGCCGAACGGACGACTTCCGAAAACAGAAAATAATCGACGAAACTGGCCACATCGGCGTACTTTTGGTAGCCTGAAGTCGGGCTGGCAAAATCGGGACTAAGCAATGCCGTCTCGAACTGATGGATATAATTCTGGATATAAGTCAGATGCGCGGGATGGACATCTTCATCTTTGGGTTCGTGAAGTTCAAAATCGGTTCGCAAATCCCCGCATTCATTAGGGTACTGCGATTCCCAAACCGGCCCCGGGTTGCCCACGTGGTGGTCTATCTTCAGGATATAGCCGCCCGTCAGAGCATTTCCGGTACTGTCCTTGTATTCCAGCTTAGAAATATCAACCCGGTTTTTATCCTGCTTTATTCTTTCCATCAGAACGTAAATCCCCCGGTAGTCTTCGTATTCCAGTGAATCATCGGACGTTATGAATAGCTCAACAAATACAGTCCGTGAGGAATAGCGGCCTGTCTTCCTTACCAGCGAATGCGTCATTACGTCGCGCATATAAGTCTCGTCGTCGTAAGAATTAAACAGTATCCAGTCATTTTCTTCGGGCATTCCCAACAACGAGACGTTATAATTCGAACTGCCGGCATTCCGCGTTTCGAATCCGAAAGATTTCTTGGCCGCGTTTTGGGAGGTGTTTCCCCGGAACTCAATACCAATTTTTCCATTGTAATGGTTGAATGGGTCGGTGATGTTGTTCCGCACTCCGGCTCCGTTGTAGATAATTCCCATGTCGGCCATCACTTTGGGTTCATCCGCAATGGACTGGCCGTTGGTATTCACGACTACGATAGGAAGATTTGAGGAGGCAGGAATTGATTGCGCGAACAAATGGGCAGAAATGCTCATAATCGTTAGTACAAGTAAAGTTTTCATGTGAAAACATCTTGAAAAAATGGACGTTACTATGCTTTGCATCGACCTATATCAGTTGAGAGATCCGCAGGTAAGTGAAACTGATTGATAAGCAGTAGCAAATTTATTTTTTGCCTTTCTCAAATACTATGACTATTGTTGTACAAAACCCTTTTTTGACGTATTAAATGGATAGAAAACACCTCTTGTCAATATTTTCTCGCCTGGCTCAGACGTCTCTCCTGGGCTTACTCATGATTCTATCAGGTCGCAGCCCCTTGCTGGCCCAGAAACCCGACCTTTCTCTTCCGCCGGGCGTAGTTGTGGTGCACCAGCCGGCTTCTACCAAGCAGTACATTGGGTCGCCGAGCCTGGCGATTCTGCCGAATGGCGATTACGTGGCTTCTCACGATTTTTTTGGTCCCAACTCTACAGAACATACTTCGGCGGTATCACGGATTTATCGCTCAACCGATAAGGGAAAAACCTGGAAGCAGATTAGTGAGATCGACGGACAGTTCTGGTCCAAATTGCTGGTGCATCAGGGCAATCTTTACCTCTTTGGTACCAACCGTCACCATGGCAACACCATCATTCGCCGTTCCACCGATGGCGGAAGTACCTGGACCAACCCCACCGATGGTGAGAATGGATTGTTGAAAGCCGGAGAATACCATTGCGCTCCCGTACCCTTTCTGATTCATGACGGTCGTCTTTGGCGGGCTATGGAAGACGCCCACGGGCCGCCCAAGGTGTGGGGCAAGCGGTACAGCGCATTTATGCTGTCCATTCCGCTGGACGCCGACCCGATGGTGGCCGCCAACTGGACTTCATCCAATATCATGCGATACGACTCGACCTACCTCAACGGGAATTTCAACGGCTGGTTGGAAGGAAACGCAGTTTTGGGGCCGGACGGCACCATGTGGGACGTGCTGCGCGTGGACGATCGAAGTACTTTGGAAGAAAAGGCCGCCTTCGTGCGGATCAGTCCGGATGGTAAGACCGCCACCTTCGACCGCGACGCCGATTTCAGACCCTTTCCGGGAGGAAGCAAGAAGTTCACCATCCGCTATGACCCCAAATCGAAACGATACTGGACCCTCAGCAACTATATTCCCGACGGTGTAAAAGCGGCGAACCAGGGCAAAAATCCGGCGAGCATCAGAAACACGCTGGCGTTGTTCAGCTCCCCGGATCTGAAAACCTGGAATTTTCACAAAATCCTGCTCTCACATCCTGACGTAACCTACCATGGTTTTCAGTATGTCGATTGGCTGTTTGCCGGTAAAGACATTTTGTTTTTATCCAGAACCTCCTTCGACGACGGACTGGGTGGAGCATACCGATATCATGACGCCAACTTTCTGACGTTTCATAAAATGAAACATTTTAGAAGAAAGTAGTTTGGAAGGGGTAGTGATTTTTTCTTCAATTACCCAATTGCAGAGAAACATCTTCCGCCATATCCAACAGCCCGCCGTTTTCAATTTCGATGGATTTTGCCTCCGCAATTCCTGTTGGCAGCGAAATCGTATGCCCCTCTGAAATAATAACAGCTTCGCAAGCCAAGGGGACATGCCCACACGACCAGCGGCTGGCCTCGTGCCAGTTGCCCGAGCTAAGGCTGCGGCAATCACCCTGGCAATCTGCCTGTCCGTCGAAAACCGCCGTTATGGTTCGGTCGGCGGTCAGCGAAGGCAAAACCAGCACTGAATCGGTAGTTATCGTCGCCCCACTTTCCTGCCAATGCGAAAAGGCGTGGCCCGACTTTGAGCGGGCCGTCAGCGTGATGGGAACCTCCTGAAAATAAATACCTGTCCAAGGATAGGTACCGCCCTCCACGCCAGGGGTAGCGGACACAAGGTCGATCGTATTTATGTGCACATAGCCGCTCAGTGTATCTGATATTCCGAGGGTCAGGTTGTGCTGAGCGGGCAGCCCGAATTTGTCCCTGATATGATCACGCACATTTGCCGGACGCTGGCGGGCGAAGTTTATTAATTCTGATACATTGCTTTCCCATTCCGACTTACTGCCGGGGTGATTCCAGCGCTCGATGTGCTCGTTTATTTCAGGGTCTATTTCAGCTTTATATTCATTGATGAATCCCTCTATTCTGGTAGGTTTGAAGGTAGTATTCAGCAAGTCGGCAAAGCGCGTGATGAAGTAGTTTTTATAAGAGTTATTGTCCAGCATTTTACGCAGAAGTCGGGTCTGGCTTTCAAAACCGTTCTGGGTGGTAGTAGCCCGTTCGAGCGTATTGGCAGGGATAAGATGGGTTCTGTACGCTTCATCGAGGTCGTACATTAACCAGCGCCAGCGGCCATCGTGTCCGTAAGGTGCATCAGGTTCATACTGGCTGGTCTGTTTTCGCCAATACTGAATATTGTTATCCACCCAATCGTCGTTGGCACTATGTATTTCGGCAATCTGGTAGTCAGTGAAATTTTTTGTGTCTATTTGAGTTTCCAGGTAAGCAAAATTTGCGCTTTCGGTTAGTGAGTTTTCGTTTAGGTAATCGAGCAACGCTAGGTACTTCGCGTTGTCTCCCTCCTGCACCTCTTGCCTGTTTTCCAGAATATCCAGGCTCTCGGAATCTACACCGTACGTAGTTTCCAGATAGAATTTATCAAAGCGCTCCCGTAGATTATGTAAACCCCAATACTCGCCATTCAGGAACAGAATGGCTGGCTGACTGGCCTGGGTGTCGAAGCGCAAGTGACTGACTACCCGCTGCGCCACCGCATCGCGGAAAAGTGAAAAATACCAATCGCTGCCCGAGTTGCGCAGCAGAAGCCGTTTGTAGTAATCACGGGGTTTTTCCGGAAAGAAAGGATAATCAAATTCCGATTCTCCGTATTCATTCCGGGCGTAAAATCGCAGCCCTTTGCGGGGGTACGCACGCGAAGCACCTCCGTGAATACGAACCCCAATCCTTTGGTTCAGCTCAGGTTCGGCGCTACTCTCGTAGTATTCGAAGTTACCTTCCATTTCGGCCTCATCGCCCCGGCGCAGGTAATTGGCATCTACGAAACCTATGGGTGGTTGATTGGGATTGGCGGCCCGCCAGTTGTCAAAGGCTATTCCGGCCACGGAAATGCCATCATTGTAATCGAAAAGTTTGTTTTCCTGCACAGCCAAAGAAATTACCGGTAGTGTATAACGAGCGCGCCCCTGAGGACTTATGAAGTAAGACTTCGTTATTATCTCGCTTGGCACGGCTCCTTCCTTGTATACAATCGCCCGTACCACATTGGCTTTCTTGATATTTACACTCGGAAAATAATCGGGAACATTATCGTAAGTAGAAGAAATAACTGATAGCTTGTTAGGCGCTGAGGAACGGGCCGTAAGTGTAATTGGGGCATTATATAGGTAGGACTCGAAGGAATTGGTTAGAAAACCACCGGGCTGGTCACCAGGGTTCTCTTCATAGCTGTTTTTGTATTGGTAGGTAGTACCGCCTACATGGTCTGGCGATGGATCGGAGCCGTCCAATGTGTAATAAATCGTTGCACCCGAAATGTCGGTTTGAAGGGAAAGCTGAACATCGGAGGTATAAAATCCGGCTTCTATCGAAAAGTTCGGCGGCGCAAGTACCTGGCCGTAAGGAGAAGAATCATTATTTGTAGCAGCAGGGGTAGCTGGCGAAAAGAAAAATAAATTATTCGAGCCATCCGGTAGCCGACCATAGGAAATATCAGTTTCCTGATCACCAAAACTTAATGAATTGATAAGTGAACTACCATCAGGAGCCGTGATGGCCATGGCTTCCCCTCCGGCGGACAACTTGAAAGGAAGATGAAGTACTCCCCTGGAAGGTTCATCGCTCGTCCAGAGAATGAGGTATCCGTGAGCAGGAATTATCGTTTCGGGACTGCCCGTCGGCAGTTGGTACTTTGTAAGATTATCGAGATCATCCGAGACATAATACCCGCCGATATCGATACTGTTTGAACCAGGATTGTAAATTTCAAGCCAGTCTGCCTCGTCTCCCGTTTCATCAGCGATCGTAGTGGCGTTGGAAGCCATGACTTCATTGATGTATAGAACCTGAGCGTTAGCGAATGAACTGAGACTTATGCAAAGCCAAACGATAGGCAGAAATCGTAGTTTGTTTACCATAGGGGACTGAATTTCAGAATCAACGGGAAACATTAGTTCTCGTTGTGGGAAAAGTCTAAATCCCCATACCATCAAAATTCACATTCTTATACTATGTAAAAA
>CAZCOG010000073.1:0-17777 GCA_964500445.1 uncultured Persicitalea sp.
GTGTTCGCCCTGCGTGCGTCAGCCATCGGGCGAACACATGGGTTCGCCCCTACGAAAGAAAATGCGTTTAATAAACTACCACCAAATAATTAAAGAGGCCTGGGCAGGATTCGATCCCTCGAAGCAGATCGTCAGCATTACGGACATCAGTGCGATGGTTTCGACCAATCACGTGTTCAGGGTGTGGTTGGATACCGAAGAAATGGTGATTGCCAAGCTTTCTTACTTTGGTAAATTTGAACATTTTAAAGAAGACCACCGGATTATTCACGCGTTGGCTACCAACCTGCTGTATCCATTTGAGAACGTACTGGCCAAATCTCTGGTGAAGAATAACCAGGTTTACACTTACCGTTTCAAAGATGCGATGGTCGATGCCTGGCTGGTGTTTTATAATCCGGTTCGTACAAAAGAGCGACTACCCAAGCGCCTGAACGAGGAACAAATCCGTAGCCTGGCGCGGGAAATTGCAAAATTCCATAAAGCCTGCTTTCGGGTAAGTAAAGTACTTCCCAAAGCGTCGAAAAAATTGAGAACGGATATTCAGCATTTATTGGATATTCTGGACACCGAAACCGGCGAGTTCGAGCACCGAATGCACGTCGATTTTCTGCGCGAACAATGCAGTCTTTTCATGAAGAATATTCAGAAACTCGATGTCATTTCTTTTGACCTGATGCCCGTTTTTGTAGATTGGAACATCGGTAATTTTTCCGTTGAAGAAGACTTCTCGCTATTTTCTCGCTGGGATTACGACTGGTTCCGGGTTTCTTCGCGGATCATGGATTTTTACTTTTTGAGCCGGGTCGTATCCGACGTGGGGGATCGCACGGTATTTAGCTACTATATTGGTCCTCTGATGGAAGATCGCTTCATGATTTTCTTAGAAGAGTATCACAAAGTTTATCCACTAACCCGAAATGAAATCCTTTTTATAAAGGAGGCTTACCGATTTTTTATCCTTAATTACGTCATTAAGGATGGTCGCTACTTTTTTCACCGCACTTATGCCATCAAGCTGCAGCGCGAAGCCTATAATATTTATTTTCCCAGTATCGAAAAAGAATTTGATGTCGAGAAAATTTTGAATCATTTAAAAATCAAATAGAATGCGTTTATCTTCTTTCAAGTCGGTAGTTTCAAAGTATGATGTCATTTTCTTCGATGCTTTTGGGGTTTTGAAAACCCACAATGCGCTGATTCCGGGTATCGAGAAAACCTTTGCTTACCTACGAGAACAGAAGAAGGACTTTTATGTACTGACCAATGACGCCTCGCGCAGTCCGAATGCGCTGGCGGAATCTTACCATCGGTTGGGGCTTTATGACATCGTGCCGGACTGTATCATTTCCTCCGGTATGTTGGCGCGCGACTACCTCGAACTCAAAGTTGATGGCGGTACAGTAACGTACCTGGGTACCGAGAAGTCGGCACACTACCTGGAAACGCTTGGTCTGAAAACGCTACCGATCGGCGAACTAAACCTCGATTTTGCCCACGAAGTGAACGCTCTGGTACTACTCGACGACGAAGGCTTCGACTGGAACCGTGATCTTAGCAAAACTGTCAACCTGCTGCGCCGTCGCAACATTCCGGTGATCGTGGCCAATACCGACCGTTACTATCCAATGTCGTCGAAGTATGTCTCCATTGCCATTGGGGCAGTGGCGACTATGATCGAGGATATCGTCGGCAGGCACTTCATTCGCTTTGGCAAGCCTGATGCCCAGATGTTTATTTTTGCCTATGAACATATCAGAAACTACCCAAATGTCAGTAAAAAAAGTATTCTGATGGTGGGGGATACCTTGCATACCGATATTCTGGGCGGCAACAAATTTGGCCTGGATACGGCACTAGTACTTAGCGGTAACACGCAGGCCAAAGAGGCCGAAGTTAAGATTCATACCTCGGGAATCATTCCCACCTATATCTGCGAATCGGCCGTAGTTTAGGTTAGCGACTTTCAGTAATCGACAATTCCACTTCATATACGTACATCGTTGCCTGATCGTCATCGGGTACGAAGTAAGCCCGAATGCCGCCTTGGGTACTTTCCAGCCAGAAGGGATTTTGGGTCATGGGTTTTCCCGAAGGTGACCATAACTGAACGGGAACCTGATGAATAGGCCGATGGGTCAGCAAATCGACCATTTCCAAACCACCCAGTCGAAATACCGAGTCGCCATTCCGGTAATTCTTCAAACCACCGCAAATCATTCGATGATTACCTACATAGTGGCAATCCTGATAATCAATGTAGTAAGATGGGTTTTTAATCCGAAGCTTTTCTGGTGAGGATTCACTTATGACTTTATCGCCTGAGCCAAGTACCCACTGATAATAGTTTCTTGAACCCCAACTGATTCCATGTAGTTTACGCGATTCCGGATCGTGCACTATTCCACCAATATGGTCGGCAAAGCGAAGTACTTCTTTTGTTTTAAGCGTAGAAGGATCAACTTTATAGACGACAGACCTGCTATCGGGACGATACTCGGCGACGGGTACCCAGATAGCTTTTCCGTCGAAATCGATTCCTCCGGGGTGATACATCGGCCCTTCTCCCAATTTGAGGTCGGCGAGTAGTTTGCCATTGGCATCGAATTTAAAAAGATGACCTATGCCTTTGCCAGCCGCTCTGTCAAGTACTTCTACGGAAGATAGATAAAAATTGGTGCCTATTTTCACCATCCCCTGAGGGTGATGAGCCGGAAATAAAAGAGGAACGGAAGTAATCTGTTTCCAGGTAGTGGTATCCCGAAGTAGCAGAATTTTCTCTCCCAAGTCATGAACCGGCGACTGTCCGCATACTTTTTCTGAAAAGGGAAATAGCATTAGAAAAAGTGCGAGCCAGCTTTTTCTCAATAATCGGTTCATTATTATAGACGGGACGAGGTTCGCTAATGCTTTGTGATAGAAAAAGTGCCAGCCATTGTCCTAACATTCTATACCTTCGGCAACACCCAAGGCTTCCGGTACTTCGGCGTGATCAGAGCATTCGCTGCCGCATTATCTCCAAAATTCTTCTTGGCCTCATTCCAGTTCAATTGTGACTTCGTGAGCAATGCGATGTTGCCCGCGTGGGCGCAGGTCGCTACGAGTCGGCCGTTTTCGATGGGGCAATTTGGCTCAGCGCGGGATTTGATGCAGTCAATAAAGTTCTGGGTGTGTTCCTGGTGGTAGCTTTTGCCGGGCTGCGATGGAATGGCGGGTACTTTGTAAGAAAGCCGATCGCCGCTGAGCTCGGGAATTACTTCCCAGCCTTCGCGATTGATAACCAGCGTAGCGTCGTCACACACGTAAGAAAGGCCGTATTTTTTGCCATAAGGGCCGCTCTCTACGCCCGCGATATTTTCCCAATTTATCACGTAGTCCGGTAGTTGGTAGTTGACACTCATCGTGTCGAAGGTTTGGTGGGCGTGGTCGGGATAGGCAAAATTGCCGCCCGATGCCGTGATGGAAATCGGCATCTCCTTGACGTCCTTCACCCACAAAGCCATGTCCAGTAAGTGGACACCCCAGTCGGTCACTAAGCCTCCGCCATAATCCCAAAACATCCGCCACGATCCGTGAAAGCGACTTTTATTGAAAGTACGTTCGGGAGCCGGGCCAAGCCACATCTCGAAGTCTACACCCGGCGGCACGGGCGAATCGGGTACTATGGGCTGACCGATTCCGTACATGAAGTTGGCCCAGACATTCACCTTTCGCAGTTGTCCCAGCTTACCCTGACGAATCATGTCCAGCGCCGCCATCCAGTGGGTGCCGCTGCGCTGCTGCTGACCCACTTGTACCACGCGGTTGTACTTTCGGGTAGCGGCCACCATCACGTCGCACTCTGCGATACTGTTGGCCAGCGGTTTTTCTACATAAATATCTTTTCCCGCCTCGCAAGCAGCCACGAACGGCAGACAGTGCCAGTGGTCGGGTGTCCCGATGATGACCGCGTCGATGTCTTTATCATCTATCAATTTGCGGTAGTCTTTATACAGTTTGGGTGCTTTGCCCTGAATTTTCAGGACGTCTGCGCTACGGTCGGCCAGGACCCTTTCATCAATGTCGCAGAGGGCGGCGCATTCCACGCCGGCTATGTTCAAAGCATTTTGTAAAGCCCCGAAGCCCCGGCCTCGGGCACCGACCAGCCCAACGACAATTTTTTCGTTGGCATTCCGGGCGCGTTGTGCTTGCAGCGGTGAATAGGCTAAACCACCGAGTCCGGCGGCAGCGGCGATTTTGGTGGAGTTGTTCAGGAACTGGCGGCGGGTAGTTGGCATGGGAATAAGGTTGTAGGTTTACTACCAAAGGCACGTTAGTTTGAACTTCTACCGCTTATGATAAAGAACCTCCAAAGAAGTGACCTTAAAGGTTCGTAGGTATCTTCAAAGGCAAATGTTTGTCCGGCATGAACACTTCGTATTTGTACTTAACCGTATCTGTTTTGTCATTATTTGGAAAATACTCATCCCCCTCCAAAAACCTTTTCCTGTCCCGGTCTCTACTCTCTTTATTAAATTTAGTAAGGCCCACGGTACTGGGTTCGCTCTTATTGCTCATATCGGTCGTATACCGGTGTACCTCTTCTACAAAGCGGTTTTGGCCATCATATTTATACCAAATGGTATCCGCCCCCTCTGGCCTATAAAACCGCCCCAAATGCATATGCTCAAACCAGTTCATGGCTAGTTTTCCACCAGAATCGTAGGCGTAGCGTTGGGCAAAATGGTTGATCGTGTCTCTTGACCCATCTTGACCTTTATATACATAAAGCTTGTAGTGGTAAACCAAATGCCCTTGATCGTCCTTTTCCCAAAACTCTTTTCTTGAGGAAAAAGTAGTGTCAGGAATTGCGCTTTTCTTCATCAATGTCTTGACTATGGTATCTCCTGTTTCCGTATAGGTGAATGATTGCTTCTTACGATACTCAGGATCGAATGAAAAACCTCCTCCATTGTTAGAGCCGCCGCTCAGTAGCCGGGCAACCATTTGTCCTGTTGAATCAAACTTTCTGCGTACACTATCTATCTGGACATACCCAGTAGGGGAACTATCGCTGTGGTAGTAATTCACTGTGAGTGTATTGTTCGCGCCTTCATACTGATTCAACTCCTTTAAATTTGTTCGCCCAAATCGGAATATTTCCAAAGCCCGATCCTGGCTATCGAGAAAGGTAGTTTCGATATGCTTGCCGTTGAGCCACTTTGTGCGCACGAAGGCAATTTTATCATGAGGCGTTTCTAAATGCGGAATACCTGGATCTAAAAAGATATCCTCTGCCGAATAACAACTTACCAGGACAGAAAAAACACAAAAAATCAATAAACGATGTCTTAACATCAGCCAACGTTTGAATGGTGGGTTGTAAAAATATTAAATTTATAAAACTTTGGTAAAGAGGTAGTTTTGATAAAAAGTAAAATCACTTTCCCCCATACGCTCCGCTCAACCGCCGATATCCTTCCTCGTTCGGATGTAGCCCATCAGTAAACAAGCTTTCATCGATCGTTCCATCAGCTTTTAAAAGTACCTTTCCTGCATCCAGGTACTTGACGCCCATTTCCTGAGTCAAGGCGGCTAATCGTTGGTTCAGCTCCCGCACCCGTTTTTCCTGCTGACGGCGTGGGTACACGCCTACCATCGTCAGTGTGGCAGTGGGCTGGCGTTGGCGGCTGGCGTCGATGAGGAGCCGCCAGCCCGTCAGGATTTCTTCGTCGGTGTTGAGGTGGAAGTTGTTGGTGCCAATCATGACGTAAATCTTCCTAGCTGAATAGCCATCCAGCTCGCCATGATACACTCGCCAGAGAACGTTTTCGATACGATCCCAGCCGTAGCCAAGGTTGCGGGTATTCTGCGGGTCAAGTACTTTTTCCCAGGAATCAGCACCGCGGGCGCGCGGACCTTTCGGCAGTCCGCCCCAAAAATGGGTGATGGAATTACCGATCATTAGTACTTCGGGTGGGTTTTCCCGGTTCATCCGCAAGATTTCGCGGTGGCGGGCATCCCAGTCGTAGTTGCCGGGCTCGCGCATCTGGATGATGGGGCGGGTGGTACTTATCGCGCCATGCGGTTCGTGCAGGATCTGGCGCAGGTTTTTTTCGTAGCCTTCGGCGTAGCGCATCATGCCGAGGTCGTTGGGATGGGTACCATCTACCATCGTTTCGATATCCTGGTTAAAATCCTTTCGGGGAATCAGATACACTTCCCGGGTACCTTCGGCTTGTAGTTGAGCAAAAGCCCTGCGAAGTACCTCGTTGGGTTCAGAAAAGCGTTTCCGGCTGGTGGGATTTATGGCCTCATCGGTATAGCCCGCGTGTTCGGCCAGCACGATCGGTGTGTTTGGATGTTTTTGGCGTAACATTCTGACAGCTTGTAGGATCCGGTTTTGAACGGTATCGAGCGGGTAGTCTTCCTGGCTCACCAGATTGGGCAGGCAGTCGAGGATATACACTTTGGCTTCTATTTCAGAAACCATGGTCAATACCTCTGGTTCCAACCTCCCGTTGCCCGAAAAGCCAAGATTGATGAGCGGGCGATCCATATTTCGGGAAAGGATGGTCGGCCAGGCCATACCGGGCCGCGAGGCGCAGGCGCCCTGCGCGATTGACGTACCGTAAACTACGATCGGCAAATCGGGACGAATTGGCAGCGGGGTAAAAAGCGTGCTGTCCGGGATTCCGATTTCCAGCCACTTCACGGCGTCGTAGAGCGGCAGGTACAGACGATATTCACGGCCCAGCTTGTGGTAGGCATCGTTGGGTTCAAGATTACGGAAATGGTATTCGATGGTATCGCCGAAGGCGAATTTTCCGGCGCACCATAGCCCGTCGCCGTCGCTCGAAATAGCGTATAAGTCCAGCCCGCTCGCGCCTGTTTTAGCCATGTGGGGCAGACTGTGGCGTCCCTCAGTAACATAACGTACCTTAATTTGATCAGAATTAGCCCGAAAGCGCAGCATCTGCCCCGCCGATTCCTGGGAAAGATTCCAGACCGCCTTACGTACTTTACTCTCGGCCCGCGCGGGCAGCCGGTCGTAAAAGTCTTTGATATCTTTCGGCCAGGCTTTGCCTTCCAGTACCGGGAAAGTGGCCTCGGATGGATTCCACCATACAAAGGAGGGAGTAGTAGTAGCCTGCGCCCAACCCAGCGAAGGACTGAGAAGAGCACCGCATAGTATTGCGAACGATAAAAATCGAAAATTCATAGAAGTAAAGATCAAGAGCAGGAGTTAAGGCTGGTTTTCCGGTTTCTGCCAGGGTACCCGGCCCCCGCGCTGGATGTGAAGCATCAGCTCAGCGGACAATTGATTGAAAACCTTCGGCTCCTTGGTGGACAAATCTTTCGTTTCCAGCGGATCATTTTTAAGATTAAATAATTCCAAAGGTTGAAAAGGTTTGTTTTTTACCAGTTTCCAGTCACCCAGCCGCAGGGCGTAGCTGCATTGTCCGGCGTAAGTACCACCGCCCTCGCGACGGGTAAAATACAGCGGGCGATTCGGTTCGGCTGCGGGTATTTTTCCTAATAAAGTACCCAAAAAGCTCCGGCCTTCGATGTTTGGGGTAGCCCGGACTCCGGCTACTTCCAGTAAAGTTGGAAACAAATCCATCGAGAGGTTGACCTGATCGGATACTATACCCGGCTTAATTTTTCCCGGCCAACTGATAGCCGTCGGAACCCGCAGGCCACCTTCGTACATGCTCTGCTTGCCGTCGCGGGTGGGACCGTTGTTGGCCAGGCTGGGCAGGTGACCGCCATTGTCACTGGTGAAGATAATGAGCGTGTTTTCGTACTGGCCGCTTTCTTTCAATGCGGTAATAACTTTGCCGATACCGTCGTCCAGATGCTCAATGAAGGCGACGAGTTGAGCGCGTTTAGGTGGTAATCCCGGCTCGCGTTCCTGTACTTTTTTGAGCCAGTCGGCGGGGGGCTGCACCGGAAAATGCGGCGCGTTGTAAGCCAGGTAGAGAAAGAAAGGTTGTTTAGATTTTGCCCTTTCTTTGATATAGTCCGCCGACCATTGGGTGAAAAGATCGGTAGCGTGGCCCTCGGGGTCGATAGTTTCTTTGTCGCGTCGCATGTAGTTGATGTTGTGGCGGCGTTTGGCTACGTAGTCGTCCATCATATCGCCAAGCCAGCCATGGAAAAAATCGAAACCGCGCTCGGTGGGTGTATTGGGCGATTCCAGCCCGAGGTGCCACTTGCCGATGATGGCGGTGTGGTAGCCCGCTCGCTTGAGAGCGGGCGGCAGGGTAGTTGCTTTGGGATCAAAGTACCCCCAGCTATCGTTCGCATGGGTGCGGATAACACCCGGTACGCCAACGTAGTCCTGGTAGCGGCCCGTAAGCAGGGCGGCCCGGGTAGGGGAGCAGACGGGGCAATTGGCGTAAAAATTGTCAAATCGCATCCCGTCTCTCGCGATCTGATCCATATTGGGCGTTCGCAGGTCTTTCGTCCCATAATACGAAACATCGTGGTAGCCCTGATCGTCGGTCAGAATGAGGAGAATATTAGGCGGGGTAGTTTTGGTAGTCTGGTTGGTTCTTTGGGTAACGGATTGTGAGGAGTTTTTGCAGGAAAAAATAAATGGGGCCGTCAGGCAGAATAGAAACAGGCTGGTACGGCGGTAGTTCGGGTTCATTATCGGCGGAGGAAATGTTTTTGATAAAAGAAAAATCAATCATTGACCTACTTCAAATGGGTAAATATCGATTCAGGGGCCTTAGATATAGTGAATAGCTTGTTCACTTGAAAAAACTTATCTCTCCAAATCAAAACCCATGCGTTCAATTCTGTCGATCTTGTTTATCGGAATTCTTAGTTTTAGTCAGCTTGCCTGCTCTAATACGGGCGGAAAAGAGGCAAAGTCCGAAAAGAAAGCCGGGACACCGGAGCGGCCCAATATTCTCGTCGTTTACCTCGATGATTTGGGTTACGGCGACGTAAGCGCCTATGGCCAGAACACGCTGCCGACACCCAACATCGACAAACTGGCCCAGGGCGGTATCCGTTTTACGAACGGCTACGCGACTTCTGCCACCTGCACACCCAGCCGATACGGTTTACTGACGGGAATCTACCCCTGGCGCAACGAAAATGCCCGTATTCTGCCCGGCGACGCGCCGCTTTTGATCGACACGACGATTGTTACTTTGCCCAAAATGTTAAAAAAGGCGGGCTACCACACGGGAGTAGTTGGTAAGTGGCACCTGGGGATTGGTGATGGGAGTGTAGACTGGAACGAGGAATTGCAGAGCAATCCCAACGACGTAGGCTTTGACTACTCCTATATTATGGCCGCTACTACCGACCGCACGCCGACGGTTTATATCGAGAATCGTCACGTGGTAGGCCTGACCGCCGACGATCCGATCCAGGTTAGCTACAAGAAGAATTTTCCCGGCGAGCCCACTGCTATCTCCAACCCCGAATTAATGACAAAGCAAACGTGGAGCCACGGTCACAACCAGTCGGTGCACAACGGTATCCCGCGCATCGGTTACCAAAAAGGCGGCAAGTCGGCGCTGTGGCATGATGAGGATATGGCCGATGTATTTTTGGGTAAAGCCAAAGCGTTTATCGACGACAACAATCCCGAGAAAACGGGCGAACCGTTTTTCCTTTATTATGCCTTGCAGCAGCCACACGTACCTCGGGTGCCGCACCCGCGTTTCGTAGGGAAGTCAGGGATGGGGCCACGCGGCGACGCGATTATCGAGGCCGACTGGTGCCTGGGTGAAATCATGAAAAAACTGGAAGCTGATGGACTTGCCGAAAATACGCTGATCGTGTTCAGCAGTGACAATGGTCCCGTGCTGGATGACGGCTACAACGACGATGCTGTGACTAAAATCGGCAATCACAAACCCGCCGGGCCTTTGCGTGGCGGTAAGTACAGTCTTTTTGAGGCGGGTACCAAGGTACCGTTCATTACATACTGGAAAGGCCACATCAAGCCGCAGGTATCGGACGCGCTGGTGTGTCAATTGGATTTAATGGGCTCATTGGCCGAACTGGTTGGTCAGAAGAATCCATCGGAGGACAGTCGCAATACCTTGGCGGCTTTGCTGGGCAAATCGAAAGTAGGTCGCGACCAACTGGTGCTGGAAGCGTCGGGCAGGCTGGCTTTCCGGCAGGGAAATTATATTCTGATTCCTGCCTACAAGGGAAATGCCCTTAACAAACAGGTCAACATTGAAACAGGACTTGCCCCCGAGGCTCACCTCTTCGATATTAGCAAAGATCCTGGCCAAAGGCAAAACCTGGCACAGGCCCAACCCGAGAAGCTGTCAGCGATGAAAACAGCCATGCAGCAAGCAGTTGGCGACCAGTTTACCGTCAATACGGAGGAATTGGAATTAAAGTAGTGTCAGGTTTCAATCTTCGATTGGACCTTTCTCGTAATCGCTGTCGTTTACCCAGCCAGTTGGGATTTTCTCGCCTTTCATGTAACGTTCATAAAAGCCGTTGACATCCTGACTGAACGGGTATTGCTCATAAATATGCCCAAAACCCATCATGCGCAGGTCACCCTGGGCGAGGAGCTTGGCTTCCATTTCCTTTTCCATTGACTTCTTCGTGGCCTGGTACTTAGGCAAAGCGGCCAGGTTGACGACGCAATCAGGATCTTTTTTTAAATCATATAGCTCTTCCGTCGGACGCTTGCCGAAGCTCATGTCCCAATATGTTTTATCTACCCCATTGCGGCGGTTGTTAAGGATAAGCGTCTTAGTTGGGCTACCGTCAGTATTTAGGTAGCCCGTTTCGGGGTTGCAGGCAGGCCAGCGGTCGTTCTCGTAATTTTTGACGTAAAGCATATTGTTTTTGTGCATACCCCGGATCGGGTACCCTACGTCGTGCGGGCGTCCATAGTCGTGGCGCTCCTGTCCGACGAGTTGAAATTTCCTGTCTTCCTCGATCCAGCCACTTTTAGTGCTGTTGAACAAGCTGAGCAGACTTTTGCCAATCATTGGATGCATCCCAGATTGTTGGGTAGAAACACCGGCCGCGTCCAGAAAAGTCGGGGCCAGGTCGGTCATGTTCACGTAGTCATCGATTTTTCGTCCCGGATTCTTGATTCCGTTTTTCCACATAGCCGCAAAAGGCACGTGGTTGGCATTCTCGTAGGCGTTCCCTTTCACGCGCGGGAAGGGCATTCCGTGGTCGGAAGTATAGACGATGAGGGTATTTTCCAACTGCCCGTTCTCTTCCAGGGTTTTGAGTACCCTCGCCACGTGACTGTCGAGGTACTCTATCTCGTAGGCGTAATCCAGCATATCTGTGCGGACGGTGAGTGAATCAGGAAAATAGGCCGGAACGCGGTCGATCATTTCGGGTTTCTTTCCGCCCTTTTTGATACCTGCCCCGTACTCGTAGGCCCGGTGCGGTTCGATGAAGCCAATCCAGAAGCACCAGGGTTTACCATCGGCTTTCTTTACAAAATCAGCAAAGTTGGCGGCGTAGTCGTTGTTGCTGATGTACTTGGCCGGTGGCGCAGTAGTCAGGGCATCGTAGTTTTTTACCAACACATTGCGGTCAGACCCGTCGGAGTGCAAGGCTACGCCCGGTCCCCAGCCTTTCCCCGTCTTACCCACAAAGTACCCGTTGTCTGATAAAGCTTCGGGATAGGTTTTGAAATAATTTGGAAAATAATTGACGTGGTTCATGCCTGCGTCCAATTGCCAGGGATTGCGGCCCGTCAACATTACGGCGCGCGAGGGTGCGCACTTGGCGTTGGGTGTGTAGCCGTTATTAAACAAAATACCCTCCCGCGCAATGCGATCGAAGGCGGGCGTATTGACCCACTTCACGCCATAGGCACTCATATCCCGCCCGGCGTCATCGGCTACCAGATAGAGGATGTTAGGCTTGGCAGGCGCAGCGGGGCGGGTATTTTTGAATGCCAGTAATCCGGCGGCTAAGACGAGGAGCAGTAATGGAATTATTTTTTTCATCAATGGATTGAGTAATATTTTAAAGAAAGAAACGGGAAATGACATCGCCGCTGGTAGGATTCTATATTAAGGAGGCTTGAGCTGATAAGATTTACCTAAGTCAAGTGATAATATATTAGAATAATACCAAAACTTCGTTAGATCATTGTTCGCTGCGTGTAGCTAAATACTTACCTTTGCGCGGTATTTCCACCACGTTGAAAGCCATGACCAAGAAGGAGTTAAACAAGATTGTAGTGCTGTTGGGCGTATTATCGGCCCTTGGCCCTTTCAGCATCGACATGTACCTGCCGGGTTTCCCGGCTATCGCCGCCGACCTGCATACTTCCATTCCGGAGGTTGGGTACTCGCTGACCAGCTATTTTATAGGAATCAGTGTGGGACAACTGCTTTACGGCCCTATCATGGACCGCTTCGGTCGCCGGAAACCGCTCATATTCGGCCTATCACTTTACACGATAGCAGCCATCTGCTGCGCCCTTTCACCCACCATCCATTGGCTCATTGGTTTGCGCGGACTACTGGCCATCGGGGGCTGTGCGGGCATGGTAGCGGGTCGGGCCGTAGTGCGCGACCTTTTTCCACCCGCCGATATTGCCAAGGTAATCTCCACGCTTATGCTCATTATGGGTGTAGCCCCAATGATTGCTCCCAGCATCGGGGGCTGGATGGTAACGGCATTGGGTTGGCGGGCTATTTTTGTGACTCTGGCCGTGATTAGTGCCACCATGCTTACCAGCGTACTTTTATTATTACCTGAGAGTCGGGGCGCGGACAAGAGTGTTCAACTCAACCCGGCAGCAGTCACGAAAAAGTACTATGAAGTGCTGAAACAGCCGGCTTTCATCGTCTTCGGCCTAGCTGGTGGATTCACGTTGGGTAGTTTGTTTGCCTACATCAGTGGCTCGCCCTTCATTTACATGGAAAAATTCAATTTTACCCAGACCCAGTACGGTCTGCTATTTAGCCTGAACTCCTTTGGCTATATTGGCGGTAGTCAGGTCAATCGCTTTTTATTAAAGCGCTTCGACAGTCTTCGGGTTGCTGAAATGGCTTCGCTGGTCGTGGCAGTACTGGGTTTTCTGATGGTCGTAAGTGCCGTAACGCCCGGTATTTCGGGGTACGTAATGCTGGTGTTTCTATTCTTGTTCCTCTTCGTGAGCGGACTACTCGGCCCCAACACTACGGCTCTGGCGCTGGAACCCTTTTCCGAAAACGCGGGTAGTGCATCGGCTTTGATTGGCTTCACCCAAATGCTGTTCGGGGCTTTGGCCTCCGCCCTGGTGAGTGCGCTGCACAACCACACCGCTCTGCCCATGACGGGTGTCATGGCGGGCTGTGCTTTGGCGAGCGCGGGGCTGATTTTGGGCCAAAGGGTACTTTTGAAACGGCGGGCAATTCTATCACATACCTAGCCATGTCCATTGCCACCACGCCTGAGCCGCCCTATTACGCCGTTATATTTACCAATCTTCGGACCGAAGGCGACCACGGCTATGCAATTATGGCTGACCGCATGGAAAAGCTTGCCTCGCAGCAGCCCGGCTACTTGGGTCACGAAAGTGCACGGGAGGGTGTTGGTATTACGGTGTCTTACTGGGAAAGCCTCGAAGCGATCAGGAACTGGAAGGCACAGACGGAGCACCTTTTCGCTCAGCAAAAGGGGCGGGATAGCTGGTACTCAGCTTACAAAGTCAGGATTTGCCGTGTAGAGCGGGATTATGACTACTTTACTTGATAATTCTTTTGCTATTCTATTTCTAAAATGGTCCCTGCTATGTGGCGAGATCCATTTGCTACATTAAAATAATAAGCTACCAACACGCGCTTTTTATCCAGCTGAACAGCCCAAGGATAGCCCAAATCAGTTGAACCACCATCATCCCGGAGAATTATTTCCGGTGCGGTAGCGAAGTCCGTGCATTCGGCATTAAGTACCCTTGCTCTGATTCCCATTGGCTTATGGCGATAGCCATAGGTTAGTAGCACCCGATTGTCGGGCAAACGCAAGGCATGCAGCGGGTGGCCCTGGAACCCCATTTTCTGCCAGAGCCCGAAAGATTTGCCTCCGTCGGTCGAACGGGCAATGCAGGCCTGATCATCAAGCCCGGCGGTGCGCAAAAATGCCACGAGATCGCCCTTTGGGGTTTCATAAATTGAGGTTTCGTTGAAGGAGGCCGCTGTATCGGCAGCTACCGGGCTGCTGTATTTCCAATGCCTGCCTTGGTCTTCTGAAATAAGTAGATGGGTGGAAGTTTTCCGGGGCAAGAGCGCATCGTTGGCGGCTACTACCCAGAAAACCCGTCCGTCTTTTCCTTCGCACATGGCGCCCCGGTTGTAGGCCGGGACTGGCTTCCCGAAAGGATCAAGATTGACTTCGGGGGCGATATGCGGTGGGTACTCAGGCCCGGTCCAGGCCTTGCCGCCATCAGCCGAACGGATCAGGTAGCCTCCCAGAAAGACTGATCCATTCTGATTTTGAAAGACGGGCTGCCGGAAGTTTTCCAGTCCGTCAGGGCGCAGAAAAGCCCAGCCGTAGCTGGCGCAGAGAATATTCCCATTGCGCAGTTGCAGGAGGCAAGGGTCCTGTGAACCGCCAAAAGCATGGGCATACATCAGCTGGGGATCAGGCGACCAGGTTTCACCGTCACTAGACCGTACGCTCATAAGGTAGCTGTTAGGATCGACGTGATTGGTACTTTTCTCGCCCAACATTTTCCGCTCCGGCGCGCGCCGAAAGGCCAGGAGTAGTTCACCATCTGGGAGTTAAACGACCGAAGGGAACGCAGCATGGAAACGGTCATCTTTATAAATAATGATGTCTTTTACCTTTTTAAGAGCGGGAAGACTGTTGCCAACTAACGACGTGGCAGCGATGGCCGGATGATGAAGTAGCAGGAAATATAAACAGAGGGAATAAATCACCTTATTTGTTTTAGGGAAAAAGACAAGATGCGGCTATCGTTAATACACAATGCCGCCCGGCACTGGCCGGGCGGTTACTGCGCCATATCCCTCCGGGAGGACAGACTGGATTTAGAAGTTTTCAAAAAGATGAAAAAAGCTATCAATCTGCTCCCCCCACCGAAGTACCCGTAGAATACAGCGCATTGAATACCAGTTTTAAAGTACCGTGCGACTGCGCCCGGAAGGTAATCTCCGGCCCGAAGGCATAAAGCTTACCCGCGCCGACTTTGGCCTCGAAACCCGTCACGCCGTCTTGCAGGTACGACTGCCCCCAGGCCCAGCCGCTGCGGAGTGGCGTAGCAGTGTCAAACCAGAGAATGGGCTTGATGTCGCCATTGGCCAGGGCATCAGGGGCAACGTCGAATACCGGGCTATTCTCAAAATAAACGTCAGCCTTAGATGGCATCCCCCAGCTGATAGCCCGCGTTGAGTCTACGCTCACGCGCAGAATACTTCCGGGAATATAGTACTTCTCGCTCGGCAGGCGCATTTCTTTTCCTTCATTATTAATCTCCACCAGTTTGTTTCGCACGGGTAATTTCAGATGGTAAGCCAGATTGGTACTACTACCGATGGTCAGGACGGTACCACCCGCTTCCAGAAATTTTTTCAATTCGACGATTGTCGTATCCACCGAAATCTTGCCCAATTGATCGCGGTATTCCTTGGGAATATCATTCGCCTTTGGCATCCTTTGGCCCCGATAACGGCTCGTTTCTCCGCCCGGTGGAGCAGGAATGGCGCTGGTCACAAACAGCAGCACGTCGAATTTCTTACGCAAATCGCCAGCGTCAAGGGTAGGGGCGTACACCACTTCCACGGGAAAGTGGAACTGTTCGCTTAGCCAGCGCACCCAGCCCGAGGGCATAGAGCCGCCATAAGTATCCCAAAGACCCACGCGTAGCGGTGCGACTTTGGCCATTGGTGCCGTAGGCCGCTGCTCAATGCCTCGTACGTCGATGCCCAGGTCGTTGGATGCTTTGCCCAGCATGGCTTTGGCCTGTTCGCCCGCAGGAACGAAGAAAGTACCTGTGGCCAAATCAGATGGCTCGGTAATGCGGAAAACGTCAACATTGGCTTTAAGCAGGTCGTTCACTGCCGTAAAGGAATCATTTGTTTCGGGACTCAGCAAGTAGCCCGCTACGGGGTTGACGGCCTCGAAAGTACCTGCCGGATGCTGCAATTCACCGTAAGGAATCGCCTGGAAAGGACCTTTGAATTCATTCAAGATACGGTCGAAATCGACGCCCATCTGGTAGGCCAACGTCCAGCCCGCTGCGTCGTAGGGGCGCACGGGAGGGCCGCCAGGATATTGAAAATCGTTGGGGTGATCCTGCGGCTCGAACATGTCCAGCACGTGTGGCCGGAAAGCTTGGGCGGTCATGACGACGTAAGAACCTTTGGGATACTTTTTCTTATCTACCGTAAAATCTGCGGTGGCCCGATGAACCTGTACGCCCGATTTGATGAGTGCGTTGACAAACTTGGCAGCCGTAGCAAAATCAGGCTGATTCGCGGGCAGAATGTAGCCACGTGGATCACGCAGGGCAGGGTCAGTCATCACCGAATCGTAAAATGCTTCGGAAAGTTTGACTTTGCTGTTTTTCTTCTTGGCCGCTGCATAGGTTTCCTCTATCTCTTTGATGCGACTGGGCGAAAGCGCCCAATAGTCGCGCTGTCCCCGCTCGATGGCGTTTTTGCCCATACGATACGCATTGAAAAGTAATTCGTCACGCAGTCGCGAAGCATGATTCAACACAGCATAATTAAGAGACACCGAGTAGTCGATCGACTGCCGGAAATGCCAGATTTGTGGCGTGATCGGAAAAGTTTGAGAGCCATTGGGAATCAGACGCTGGGGAACCAGCGGAATAGTATCGGGCGTAGGGCTACCAATGATCTCGGTCAGGATACCGATCATATTATGGAAGTAGGGGGCAGTACGCAGGCCGCCGTTCCACCAAGTAGAATACACCGAGCCTGCCCGCTGTGTGTAGCCGGGCTTTCCTTCGGCGTTAAGCCGAGAGTTCATAGCGGCGCCTACGGCATCTAGACTGGTGATAATCAATGGATCGTAAACGTAGTTGAAGGGATCGCGGTAGGGAGGGCCGGCCACTACGGTGCCCGCCGGGCCGGATTGGTGATGGTTGTACACGATCTGCGGAATCCACTCTACATAAAGTTGTCTGCCGATATTCCATGATTCGCTCATATTCATCATGAAAAAATCGCGATTATTATCATGGCCGATGTACTTTTGATATAGCCTCGGCAGGAAATCAGTACTCTTTTTCTCGTCTTTCTTTTCTCGCATGTACCAGTCGCTCACTAATTCCTGCCCGTCGGGATTGGCATGAGCCATCAGGATAATTACATCGTTCAGAATGCGCTTGGTTTCAGGATCTTGGCGGCTGATGATCTGGTAAGCGGTTTCGATGAGCTGGTGTGCTCCCACGGTTTCGGTAGCATGTAGTCCACCATCGATCCAAACCACCGCCTTACCCTCTTTCGCCAGGGCACGGGCCTGCTCGTCAGTCAGGCCCTCAGCCCGGGCCAGTTGCTGCGAAATCGTTTTGTATTTGGCTAGGTTTTTTAGATTTTCGGGCGAAGAAACGACAAGCATGTACTGATGTCTACCTTCTTCGGTGAGGCCTATATCTACCAAATTGGCGCGGGGAGAGGAAGCAGCAAGCTTTTTGAAGTAAGCTTCTGTTTGAGTATAAGTAGCCAGATGGTAGTCGTCGCCGATAGCAAAGCCGAAATGTTCTTTGGGGGTAGGAATTTTTTGCCCGAGTGAAAGGGTAATATTAATTGCAAAAAAGGCGATTGTAAAAAACCATAGCCTCAATAATTTCGTATAGG
>CAZCOG010000074.1:0-17570 GCA_964500445.1 uncultured Persicitalea sp.
GGCTAGCATGTTCCAATAATTTTCTGAAAAAATAATAAAAGTGCGTAAGTGGAAAAACGCGTTTTCGTGTCTTCCTTGTGACGAGAGCAGGCAAGACAGGTAGTATTTCTGGATTTCAAGCCAATGGTGCAGATTAACAAACCCGGCCGAACGGAAACCCGCGGTCCTTTTCAACTAAATGAAGCTGTGTCGGTGGCTTCGGAAACGTCCCTCTTCGAGGACGACGAGCTCTTTCTGAAGCAGGCCATCGATCAGGATCCGGATAAAGGGATTGAGTTGCTGTACCGGCGTTACTTTCAGCCTTTGTGCAGCCACGCCATCAAGTACGTAGGCGCACGGACTATCGCCGAAGATCTGGTTTCGGAAGTGTTTTACGAGTTTTACCGAACCAGGGCTTTTGCTACCGTAAACAGTTCCTTCAGGTTCTATTTGTTCAGGGCGGTCAGAAACCGGGCTTTCTCTTATATAAAGTGTACCCTAAAGCAGACGGAGGCATTGGATGAATGCACCGAAACAAACACCTCGCACAACCAGAATCCGGAAGCCATCAGTCAGTATGAAGAGCTCTACCAGGACGTGCAGCAGGCGATCAATTCGCTGCCGATCAGCCGGCGGAAAATCTACATGATGAACCGCTTCGAGGGAAAACGCTACCAGGAAATCGCCAATGAACTGGAGATATCAGTAAAGACGGTCGAAGTACAGCTGTACCGCGCCAACAAAGCCATCCGAAGTCTGCTGAAAAGCAAATGGCTGCCGGTTTTGCTGCTGCTTCCGTTTCTGAGCTAATCCGACCCGAAAACTGATTCAACAGATTACATTTCTCCTGTCTTAGTTGTGACAACCATGGCGTACATGAATTCCAGGATCACGAAAGAACTCGTTTTTCTACATTTCAGTGGTAAAACTTCGGCGCTGCAAAAGCAGCTGATCGACGAATGGGCACAGGTGAAGGCGAATGAAGAGCAGTACTACCGATGGCTGGAAGAGTACGAAGAAATGCATCCGGAGTACATGGCAGACGTAGACGGAGCCATCGACCGGTACTGGACTTTCCTGGCCGCAAACCGCAATGCGCCGCATCGGGTCGAAAAAGATTCGGAAGCTGCTCCTGCCAGGTTCTGGCGCCGCCCGTTTTTCTATCTGATCGCTGCCGCCTCCGTTTCACTGATATTAGTAACTTTTGTCGTGGTTCAGTCGGAACTGTGGCAGTACAGGACATTCCGAACGGGTTTTGGCAAAACGGCATCCTTTCAGTTGCCCGACGGCAGCCTCGTTACGCTGAACGCCAATTCGTCGCTCAAGGTACCCCGCTGGAGATTTGGAGAAACCAGTCGGGAAGTAATTCTGGATGGGGAAGCCTCCTTCTCGGTAAAGCATACGACTACCCATCAGAAATTCATCGTCCATACCGCCCGGCGATTTGAGGTGGAAGTACTGGGTACCGAATTTACGGTATTCTCCCGCGCCCGGGAAGGGCGGGTGGTGCTCAACAAGGGTAAAGTCCAGCTTAACCTGCAGAAAGGAGAGACCATCCAGAAAATGGTCATGAAGCCGGGTGATCTGGTGATTCTCGATGAGAAAAACCAAGTACTTCAAAAAAAGATCGTGCAACCCGAGGTACCTGCCGTCTGGGCGGGGCACCGCTACGTATTCGACCAGACCAGCCTACAGGAAATTATCTACATCCTGAAAGAAAATTACGGCCTGACTGCCGAAGTAAACGACCCCCAACTGCTCGGGCTGTCGGTATCGGGTACTTTGTCGGCCGGTAGTGCCGACGCCCTTCTGGAACTGATTGAAACCGTACTGGACTTGCGCACGGTCCGTCAAGGTAATAAAATCCTCATTTCGCATCCTAATCCGTAAATATCTTACACTAAACCCAATAGCCGATGAAACGACAACTTTACCCAAGTTGGCAAGCCCTTGCTTTGACGCTGCTTCTGGGAGCCGGCGTAGAGCCCTGTACCGCCCAGTCCGCCTTCGCCCTGCTAAGCCGGAGACCGGACTACAGCAAAAATGAAGTGCAACCCAGAACTATTTCGCTCAAGGATGCGCTGATTGCCATCAAGGGACACTATGGAGTGGATGTGGTGTTTGGCGACCAGGTCGTAGAGCCGTTCAGAGTGAAAGCCGAAGATTTGAATTACAGCCAGTCGGTTGAAAAGAATCTGGCCAGCGTGCTGCGTTCGAGCGGCCTGAAGTACACCCGCATGCGGAATGGCTCTTATGCCATTGTCAATTCCAGAAGAGATGAAACCAGACCGGTACCCCAACCGACTGAGAATCCGCCCGCTAAGGCAGAGCCTGGCAATAGTAGCCGGATCGAACCTATTTCGGACGAAGCTTCGCTGCCCGCGGCAACGGTCCGTACCCTGACGGGCGAAGTGAAAGATGAGCAGGGAGAGGTACTTCCCGGCGTGAGCATTATCGTGAAAGGTACCACGCGGGGTACCGTGACGGATCAAAACGGGAAGTTCTCCCTTGACATCAGCAACGACAATGAGGTACTGATTTTTTCCTACGTAGGGTACCTTTCGCAGGAGATAGCGGTAGGTACCAGCAGTGTGCTCGACGTTACGCTCAGGGTCGATAACAAGCAACTTGAAGAAGTGGTGGTGGTGGGCTATGGTACCCAGAAAAAGGCCAACCTGACTGGAGCCGTATCTACCATCGATTTCGAAAGCGAAACCCTCAATTCAAGGGCGGTTACCAATGTGAGTACCATGCTGGCGGGTATGTCATCGGGTATCCGGGTGCAGCAGGTCAATGGCCTGCCCAGCGATAACAACAATTCTTCCTTGAATGTCAGGGGGGTGGGATCTTTGAACAGCAGTTCGGCTCCGCTGGTAGTCATCGACGGACAGATCGCCGACATCAACTCGGTGAGTCCCAACGATGTGGCTTCTGTGACCATTCTGAAAGACGCTGCCTCGGCCGCTATCTACGGTTCACGGGCTTCCAACGGGGTAATCCTGATTACGACCAAAACCGGTAAGGACTCCAATGGAAAGGTTACGTTCAATTACAATAATTTCATAGGTAGTAAAAAGCAGACCATGAAGCAGGATCTGGTGAGTAACACCGCCGACTATATGGTTCTGATCAACCGGATGAATATCAATTCCGGTCTGGGTGAAAAGTACTCACAGGCTGTTATTGATGAATGGCGGGCGGGCTCGCAAACCGATCCCATTAAGTACCCCAACACCAACTGGTGGGATGCCATCGTCAAGGACAACACCATCATGAACCAAAATGTCTCGGCCCGGGGCGGCAACGAGCGGATCAACTTCTTCTCATCGGTCGACTACCTGAAAGATGACGGCCTGGTACCCAATACCGGCTACCGGCGCATGAATTTCCGGAACAATATATCGTATAAGATCAACAACTGGCTGCGGCTTGGAAATAGCTTTACCCTGATCTCGTCGAAAGCCGAGCCGGCCAATATCAGCGATGCTTTTTTGTGGTTCCGGGCTACGACGCCCGCCGTAGTTCCCAAGCATCCCGACGGACGCTACGGATCGGGGCAGCTTCCCGGGGGCTTGGGCGGCAACAACAATCTGCTGGCTAATGTCGAAACGCAGCGGGGCGAAGCCAAGGTCAATCAATTACAGGGCAAGGTATTCGGCGTACTGACTCCCTTGAAAGGATTGTCCATCACCGCCAGCTATTTTACGGACCTTTACCAACGCAATACCTGGGACGGGGCCATACCCGTCGACCGGTATAACTTCCAGACCGATGTGGTGGGTATCGACGGAACTACCGGGAGTAACCTCACCTTGAGCAACGGATACCGGAGGATACACCGCCAAATCTATGACCTCTATGCCGATTATGCCTTGTCGTTGGGGAACCATAATTTCCAGGCACTGGCGGGGTTTAACCAGGAAGCCTACGAAAACACCGGATTTTCGGCTTCGCGGAGTGAACTGCTGAGCTACGACACGCCGGTGCTGAATGCCGCCGCCAGCAATCCGCAAAACAGCGGCGATGGGACCAATTACCACATGCGGTCTCTTTTCGGCCGGCTTACCTATAATTTCAAGGGAAAATACTTACTGGAAACCAACCTGCGGTACGATGGTTCTTCCCGATTTGCGCCCGACAAGCGGTGGGGGTTGTTTCCTTCCTTGTCGGCTGGCTGGGTAGTCTCGGAGGAAGAGTTCTGGACGCCCCTCAGCAATGTGGTCAAATCCTTGAAGCTAAGGGCCTCCATCGGCAAGTTGGGTAACAATGGGATCGGCAACTACGAATGGCAGAATTTCTACCAGGCCGCCAATTACATCCTGAATGGCAGCACGGTTCCGGGATTGATTTACAATGCCTTCGGAAACCCGAACATTACTTGGGAAAGTACCCAGATACTTAATATTGGGGCCGATATCCGGGTCTTCAACAACCTGACTCTGGATATCAACTACTATGACAAGCTGACCAAGAATATCCTCTCCAATATTCCTATTCCCATGGTGAACGGCGGTATCGGTGCGCCCCGGGTAAATGCCGCCGAGGTCAAAAACTCAGGATTTGAAACGGAAGCCCGTTACCAGCTGAGTCTGGGCAAGCTTTCCCTGAATTTTGCCGGAAACTTTGCCTATAACAAAAACAAAATCCTGAAATACAAGGGAGATCTCATTGAGCCACGCGGTACCGGTCAGGCCTGGACAGAAGGCCAGCCGATTGGCATCTACTGGGTGCGGGAGGTAGATCACATTGTGCAGGACAAAAGTGAAATCGAAGCCATGACGGGTGAAGGCTTTACCTTTCATCCGCAGGCACCCGGGGCAGGAGATTTTCTGTATAAAAACAATAACGGCGACAAAGCCATCAACGACGACGACCGGATTCTTAAGGGCAATCCCATTCCGCTGTTTACCTACGGGGGCAATGCGGGTCTTGAGTACCGGGGAGTCGACTTCAATATTTATTTCGATGGCGTGGGCGGCTGGGACCGGTACCTGACGGGATCGCTCTATTCCCTGAATCACCTCGACGGCTACCAGTGGCCCAAAGAGTACCTCAACGGCTGGACGGTAGACAATCCAAGTACCACGATTCCCAAAGCCTATACCAATAACGAGAAGAACAATCAGGTTTCGGACTATTTTCTCCATAGCGCCGCCTACCTGAAAATCAGGTCCATCCAGCTGGGGTATACGATCCCGACCCAATGGACCAACGCCATCAAAATGGATAAAATCAGGGCTTTTGCGAACCTGGAGAACTTCTTCACCTTCACAAAATGGCCGACCATGGATCCCGAGGTGGAGGTTTCTGGTTCCGACCAGACATACCCACTGAGCCGGACATTTTCTATGGGACTGAGCGTTAGTTTTTAACCAGAATTTTACCTGAAAAATGAAAAAGCAACTATACTTCCTGGCAATTTTTTTCCTGTGCTTCGGCGTAGGCTGTGACGACGGTTTCCTGGACACAACTCCCTACGACGGTTTTTCCAGTTCTCTTATCTTTGATAACGACGCGAACGCCACCATGGCCATGAACGGGGTCTATAACCAGATCGCCAATGTCGCGTTTTCCGCCGATTTTTACGTTTATATTTCCGTGCTGGGCCCAGAAGGCTATGGCCATGTGCGTGGTGACTGGGGCCCTTCGCATGCCCAGGGGCTGGCGACAGCCCGGGGTGCCCGGATCACCAACATCTACCGGAACTTTTACCGGCCGATCATCTACGCCAATGACGTAATCGCCGGTCTTGAAGGTAGTACCAAAGTGTCCAAGGCTCTGGGTGAGCGGCTGATTGGCGAGGCCAAATTTATGCGCGGACTATGCTATTTCTACCTCTGGAATCTCTACGGCGGGGTAGTCATCCTGGACGAGCCTACCCCCGTGACCGAAACCTATAAAGAGCGAAGTTCGAAAGAAGAAGTACTCCAATTCATTACGGCCGATTTCACCGATGCGGTCAAAAGGCTGCCCGTATCGTACCCCGCCTCGGAACTGGGCCGGGTCACCAAAGGGGCGGCGATTGCCATGCTCGGCAAGACCTACCTGTATAACAAACAGTGGGCCGCGGCCGCGGCGGAGTTTGAAAAATTGCTTTCGGCGCCCTACACCTACAAGCTCGTGGCCAACTATGGTGATTCATTCCACTGGACTACCCAGAATAACGCGGAATCTGTCTTTGAAATCCAGTATCAAATGCTGGTCGGACTGGGAAGTACCTTTGACAACTGGTATGGCCACCGCTCCATGCGATGGAGTTCCCAGGATTACTGCGAAACATCGCTACGGGCCCTGCAAGCCTTCACCAACAACGACGGAAGTCCCGTCGACCGGTCCACCATACCCATTCCCAAGGATTTTCCTACCGAAATAGCCTACGGAAAAGCGCTGACCGACTGGTACGAGAAAACCTACGCGACCGTGGATAAAAGGCTGCACCAAAGTTCCATCCTGCCGGGTGCCATCTACATTGGGGCCGGCGATGCGCCGCATAAAGTGTACTGGCCTTATGCACCTTACGTAAATTCCATGCCCCGGGCCTTGAGAACGACCTTTACCACCGATGCCCTGATCCCGATCCGGAAATTTATTACCATAGGGCAGGAAAACACCCTGAGCCGTACCGATTGTCCCACCAATAATCCGGTGATCCGCTTTGCCGATGTGCTGTTGATGTATGCCGAGGCCAAAAATGAAGTGAGTGGTGCCGGGACGGAAGTATACGACGCTCTGGACAAAGTGCGGACAAGAGCGGGTGTGGTAACCCTGAAAACTTTCAAACCGGGTTTGTCGAAAGATGAAATGCGCCGGGAAATCTGGCTGGAACGCTTCCGCGAGCTGATGTTTGAAGATCACCTGTACTTTGACGTCAGACGCTGGAATGTAGCTCACACCAACGATCCTATCTTTGGGCTGAACAACGACGAATACGATTTCCGGCTCGTGACGAAGTACTATACCAATGTATTCAAGGCGGAACGCGATTACCTGTGGCCCATTCCCGGCGGTGAAATCGATATCAATCCCAAAATGACCCAGAATCCGGGTTGGTAAATAGGGGAATCATTCCGGTAATTAGTTTCAAAGTGGGTGAAATACCGTACGCTGGGACGAATTATCGTTTGTTACCCAGCAACCCTGCGAAGTCAATTGTATTTTAAGCATCCAATAAAAATCACAGTCCCTGAAAATGAAGCTACGAATCCGGGTTAGTCTGGCGGTACTGGGCGTGTTGATTGTTTCTACGATCAGGGCGCAGAACTACCAGAATGTCATTACGACTACCTATTCGCGGGGCGACATAAACCGCTGGGTCGTGCCCGATCATGGCTGGATCAGGTACCCCGCCTATACCGACCGGGCGGCCTGGGCGAAGGTGCCGGAAAATATCAGAAACGAGGGCATCCGACAGGGAGAAAGGTACCTGGGCTATGCCTGGCCCGTCATCAAAGCGACCGACTACCTTGAATTCACCCGGACGGGCAACCGGGCCGTTGTCGACAGCAAAGTCCACGAATTCAGCAATGCATACCGCGCCCTGCTGATGGCCGAACTACTGGAAGGCAAGGGGCGCTTCATGGATGACCTGATCAACGGTACCTTTGCCATCAGCGAGCGAACCTACTGGGGGCATTCCGCTCATTTCTACCTCTATGGTACCAACAACGGGGCGCTCGATGATCCCATTACCATCGTTCCCGACCTCGACGATCCAGTCATCGACCTGGGTGTCGGCGATATTGCCGCGGATCTGGCCTGGGGGTGGTACTTTCTGCATGAGGAGTTCGATAAGGTAAGCCCCATTATTTCCCAACGCCTGAAAGACGAAATACGCCGGAAGGTACTTGAGCCCTACTACACCCGCAACGATTTCTGGTGGATGTACGGCTGGCAGGGCAAGGGTAATGTCAATAACTGGAATCCCTGGGTCAACTACAATGTGCTGACCTGCATTCTGCTTATGGAAGACGATCCGGCCCGGAAAGCCGATGCCGTCTACAAGAATCTGGCCTCAGTGGATGTATTCATCAATACCTACCCGCAGGACGGCTCGTGCAGCGAGGGACCCGGTTACTGGACCGCCGCCGTGGGCCGTTTTTACAACTACCTCGACCTGGTCCATCAGGCCAGCAACGGGAAAATCGATATTTTTAAAAACGAAAAAGTGAGGGAGATGGCCCGGTATATCTACCGCGTCTACATCAGCGAAGGGGTGTACTATACCAACTACTCCGATGCCGCCCATAAAATCAACCGGGCACCGGCACCCATCTACCGGATCGGGGAACGGATTGAAGACCCGGTCATGAAATCGTTTGCCGCCTTCCTCTACAAACTGGCCGGGGACGATGAGAAAGCCCTCGGCGGCCGCGTAGGTGATAACCTTGAGGTACTCTTCAATCCAGTCGACTGGTCGTCGGTCAATCCGGCCGAGCCTCTGATCTCAGAATTCTATTTTCCGAACTGGGACGTGGTCATCGCGCGCGATAAGACCGGGACCACCGACGGTTTTTACTACACGGCCAAAGGGGGCAGCAACCACGAGCAGCATAACCACAATGACACGGGTTCGTTCATGCTGCACTTCAACGGCCATCCGGTATTTCTGGATGTGGGTGTAGGTACCTACACCCGCGAAACCTTCGGCCGCGGGCGCTACGACATCTGGACCATGCAGTCGAACTACCACAACCTGCCGGTCGTCAACGGCAAGGGACAGAGAGCGAGTGGCGCCGCCGAGGCACGCGATTCAAAATATGTACCCTCCGAAGGTACCATTCAGTTCAGTACGGATATTGCGCAGGCCTATCCGGCCGAGGCTGGGGTGAAATCATGGGTGCGGAGCTATACCCTGGACCGGGGCCGGAAATTTACAGTCAGGGATCGCTACCAGTTGACCGAACGCAATGGTGAGACCTCCCTGCATTTCATGACGCTGCTGAACGGGAAAATCGTGAAGCCCGGCAGCATCCGCCTGACCGGCGAAGATTTTGTCCTGGATATGAAGTACAACCCGGACCTGAGCGAGGCAAAAATTGAAAACATCAACATCGAAGATCCCAAACTGGAACATAGCCTGGGCAAACAGGTGAACCGGATTATCCTGACCCTTAAAAAGTCCGACCTGAGCGGCGAGGCTTCGGTAGAAATCAGCGAGGCGAGCCGTTGATGCGCATGGTCAATAATAAAGCACCAGCCTGTTCCAAAAAAATAAAAGCTAACTATTATTCTGTGAAAAAGCTCTTATTCATCCTTGTTCTGCTCTGCTCTCATTCAGTTACCATCGCTCAGGAAGCAGTACCGAACCGCGAGAAACGCGATATTTTGATTCGTGAGTATCAGGCGCAACGTGCTGAGGGGGCTGTGTTCCAGGTAGAGGCGTGGCGTGCTGCCGAAAAAAAACGCATCGACGATAGCCTGGCCGAACTACCGGCCGAGGTAAAGGAAAAACTGCTCAGTCAGGCCCGGGAAGCCCTCGCCGCAGAATGGACTCACCTGCCGCTGACCCTTTTTCTGGAATTTACCGAAAACGGAAACCGGAATCACTACGAGAGCCGCTCCTGGGCCCGCCGGAGAAAATTGCTGAGTCTGACCATTGGCGAACTGTTGGAACACCGGGGGAACTACCTGCCCGAAATTGCCAACGGACTCTGGCTGATCATGGAAGAAAGTACCTGGTCTTTCCCGGCATTTCTCTATCTGCAGAAGGAAGGATACGGATTGCCTGACCCCAGCGAGCCCATCATTGATCTCACCACCGCCGAAACCGCCGCTACCGTTGCCTGGATTTACTTTCTGTTGCAGGATGAGCTGAGTGCGGTTTCACCGATTCTCAACAAAAAAGTACGTTTCGAGCTGGACCGCCGGATCTTTACGCCTTATCTCGACCGCGACGATTTTTGGTGGATGGGCTTCTCAAAGGTCCGCCGGGTGAATAACTGGAATGTCTGGATCAACTCCAATGTGTTTCTAACTACCCTGCTGGGGCTGGATGACGAGGAACGAAGAAATCAGATTTTTGAAAAGACGCTGCGCTCGACGGATTACTTTATAAACGACTACCCCGAAGACGGTGGATGTGACGAGGGCCCTTCCTACTGGGGCGTGGCCGGGGGCGCCCTGGGTCAGTACCTGGCCCTACTTACCGAGCTTTCGGAGAACCGCCTGAATTTCGCGGATAATGAGCTGCTGCACCACATCGGTACCTACATCTACAAGATGCATGTGGACAGCAACCGGGTGGTCAACTTTGCCGATGCCGCGCCTTTCCACGTACCCGACCCGGCAAAAGTGTATGCGTTTGCCACGGTATTTGAGGATGAGCGCCTGAGCCAGTTTGCGGCTTACTGTTACAGCATCTCGCCCCTTTGGAAATCCGGCTATTCGGGCAGGGATATGAATGCGTTTATCAATAATCTTCTGGTTGAAAAAGAGCTCCGGCAGATTCCCGCCCAGGCACCCCTGCTTCAGCAGAGCTGGCTGCCCGACCTACAGGTACTGGCCCTGCGTCAGCAGGAAGGAAGCGCCCGGGGGCTGTTTCTGGGCGCCAAGGGCGGGCACAACGGGGAAAGCCACAACCACAATGACGTAGGCAATTTTGTGCTGTACCAGGACGGCGATCCCATCATCATCGACCTCGGCCCGGCCACCTACCGGAAAGAAACTTTCTCTGAGGAACGCTGGAATATCTGGAATTTTCAGTCGCAATGGCACAATTGTCCGATAATCAACGGTGTCCAGCAGAAAAATGGCAGATCCTTTACCGCCCAAGGTACCATCTTAGTCAAAAATAAAGAAAAGACGACCCTTTCAATGGATCTGGCGAAAGCCTATCCCGAAGAAGCACAGGTCCGGCGGTGGAAGAGGGAGTTTGTTTTCGATGCCGCGCAGGGTACCCTGACGCTTAATGAAGCGTATCAATTGAAAGAATGGAAACAGCCTTGTGAGATCAATTTTGTTCTGGTCCATGCACCCGACCTGGTACAGGAAGGCCGGATAAAATTAACGGACAAAGAGGGTACGAAATCAGTTTACTTACATTACGATCCCAAAAAATTCTCTGTGCATAATGAAACGAAAGTACTGGAGGATGACAAGCTGAAATCTGCCTGGGGGAATCAGGTGTATCGGCTCACGCTTCGGTCCAGGCAAAACAAACTGGAAGGGAGTCATTCTTTACTATTCAAGGATAAACCGTAACAAGCGGGTATGAAAGCATCCGGTATTCGCGTTCGGAAAAGAAAACCAAACGGTATGATGAAAAACGTATTTGTCAGTTGTTGTCATTTTTTGGGGCTCCTGCTTCTGGGTTGTTCTTTCTGGCCCAGTGCCACCGCCCAGCCGCACCAAGCTCCGCGTAACTTTCTATACAAGGAATACCAGAGCAAAAAAGCAACGCCTGATCTGTTCAAAGTAGCTGCCTGGCGTCAGGCCAAAAAAGAATCCATAGTCGAAAAGATAGCGCAGCTCCCCGACAGCGTCAAACAGATACTCACGCAGCGGGCCGACCAGATGCTGGAGAAAGAGTGGCCGATGCTGACTTTATCGACCTACCTGGTGTACACCCGCACCGGCAACCGGACCCAGTACGAAAGTCAGTACTTCGGGCGGCGCAACAAATTGACCCTTCTGGTCATCGGGGAGCTAGTTTCGCGGCAGGGAAAGTACCTGCCCGAGATTGCCGACGGGCTGTGGATGATGCTGGAAGAGACTTCCTGGGCCGTGCCTTCCACCCTGCACATGTTACAGCAGGCTGGGGAAGGCCTGCCGGATCATAATGAACCCGTCATCGACCTGTTTGCGGGAGAAACCGCCACCCTCATCGCCTGGACGAAGCTTTTTCTGGAAAAAGAACTGGCTCAGGTTTCGCCGCTGCTGGTGAGCCGGATGCAGGATGAGCTCCAGCACCGCATCATTACGCCCTACATCGAGCGGGACGACTTCTGGTGGATGGGTTTCCAGGGGCGACGGCCCAACAACTGGAATGTATTCTGCAATAAAAATACGCTGATCACGACCCTGCTCGTCGAGGATGATCCGGTTCGGCAGGAGAAGGTACTTGACAAAAGTATGCGGAGCATCGACCTGTTTATCAACCACTACCCCGCGGACGGCGGCTGTGATGAAGGCCCCGGCTACTGGTCGATGGCCGGCGGGGGGCTGGGCGATTACGTGGAAATCCTGACCTCGTTAACCAACCATCAACTCGATTTTTCGGACAATGAACTGATCCACAACATTGGTTCCTACATCTACAAAATGCACATCGCAGACCGCCGGTTCGTGAACTTTGCCGACGCCACGCCTTTCATTTCGCCCGATCCGTCAAAAGTATACCATTTCGGGGCGCTTTTCGACGATGAACTGCTCAAACAGTTCGCTTCGTACTGTTACCAGATTTCGGACATCTGGCGCAAGGGTTTTACGGGTCGGGAAACCATGAACAGCTTCATGGCTAATGTGGAAGTGGAAACATCGCTGCGCGCAATTGCCCGCAAGGCCCCGCTGCTGGCGGAGAGCTGGCTGCTCGATCTTCAGGTACTTTCTCTTCGGAGTGAGGCGGGTAATCCCAAAAGTTTTTTTCTGGGCGCCAAGGGCGGGCACAACGGCGAAAGCCACAACCACAACGATGTGGGCAATTTTGTGCTGTACCTGGACGAACAACCCTTTCTGATCGACCTGGGGCCCGCTACCTACCGCAAGGAAACGTTCTCGAGCGAGCGCTGGAAAATCTGGAATTTTCAGTCGGAATGGCATAACTGCCCTACCATCAATGGCGTTCAGCAGAAAAACGGACGAAAATTTGCCGCCAAAGGTACCTCGTACCGTACCCAGAAAAAGCAGCAGATCCTATCCATGGATCTGGCGGATTGCTACCCGCCCGAGGCAGAGGTACAGCGCTGGCAGCGGGAATTGATTTTTGATCCGGGAAAAGAAACGCTGACGCTGCGGGAGAATTTCCAACTGAAAGAATGGAAAGTACCCTTCCAGGTGAATTTTCTTACCGCCCAGCGGCCCGAGTTGCTGCCAAACGGTGATGTACGCCTGAAGGCCGCCTCGACCAATCAGTCGATTCTCTTTCGATTTGATCCAAAATTGTTCGAACTGGTCATTGAGGAAAAAGTACTGGACGATAATTTATTGGCCCGAAACTGGGGACAGGCGGTTTACCGTTTGGCGCTTAAATCTAAGTCCCGCGCGCTCGGCGGTAAGCATGAATTCGTGTTCAGGGTAGCTGAAACATAAAAAAGTACCTGGACATAACACGCCTCCAACATTTTCAACCGTACCTACCGAATTGCCGATGAAACCGATTCTTTTTTTACTCTCTGCCCTGCTGGTACTTGCCTTCGGCAATCCAAAGAATCCCATAGAAACAAAAGCCACACCGCCCAACGTGCTGATGATCGCCGTGGACGATATGAACGATTTCATCGGTGCCATGGGCCATCCCGACGCCATTACGCCCAATCTTGACAAGCTCATACGCCGGGGTGTGCTATTCTCCAACGCCCAGTGCCAGTCGCCCATGTGCAGCCCGTCGAGGGCCGCCATCATGACCGGCCTGCGTCCCTCCACGACGGGAATTTATGGTTTTATCGACGACGACCTGGTCAAGGAAACCAATGCCGCTACCCGGCGCACGGACATGCTGTATGAGTACTTCAGGTCGCACGGGTACAACACCATGGGCGTGGGCAAGCTTTTTCATGAGCATGCTCCCAAAGGGCAGCTGGACGAAAGTGGCGGACGCGTACCGGGCTTCGGACCTTCGCCTGCTCAGCACTTCCACTGGAACAAGAAAGGTACTTCTACTGACTGGGGGCCATTTCCCCAGCAGGATGAGCAGATGCCCGATTACAAGTCGGCGCAGTGGGCCATTGAGCGCCTTCAGCGGACTTACGACAAGCCTTTTTTCCTTTCAATAGGATTCCTGCGGCCGCACGTACCCTGGTACGTCCCCCAGAAGTGGTTCGAACTGTATGATCCGGAAAAGCTGCACCTGCCACCCTACCTGAATTCGGATCGGGACGACCTGCCCGCTATCGCCCTGGCCATCGACGATCTGCCTATGATGCCTACCACTGATTGGGCCATCGAGAACCAACAGTGGAAAAATATTCTTCAGGGGTACCTGGCCAGCGTCTCGTTCGTCGACCATTACATCGGTGAAGTGCTCGACGCGCTGGAAAAGAGTCCGCACGCCCAGCATACCATCGTCGTGCTCTGGTCGGATCATGGGTATCGGTTGGGTGAGAAAGGTACCTTCGCGAAGGTATGTCTGTGGGACCGGGCCACTACGGCTCCGTTAATTTTCGCCGGGCCGGGCATACCCCAAAACACCCGCATTGATGCGCCGGTAGAGCTTTTTTCCATTTATCCTACCCTTACGGACCTGTGCGGACTGGCTCCCGCTCAGAACCTCGAAGCCCGCAGCCTGCTACCGCTGTTCAAGCAGCCCCGGGCCAACTGGCCCTACCCCGCCGTTACGACCTGGGGCCGGAACAATCATGCAATAAAAACCGATGATTATCGATATATACGCTACGAAGACGGGACCGAGGAGCTGTACCTGGAGAAAAGCGACCCGAACGAATGGCAGAATGTGGCCGACCAACCGAAGTACGCAAAGGTGAAAGCCAGGCTCAAAAAATTCTTACCCGCGGTGAATGTCAAATGGGCGGCCGCTTCTGCATACGACAATAACGAGTACTTCATCAGGCAAAAACGCGAGCAGAGCGAATAAACCCCTGGATATTCGCACATAGGCCGGGTACGCAAACCCGAGCGCGTAGGCGATCTCGGCGACGCTCCAATCACTGTGACGCAACAGTGCCTTGGCTTCGGCAATAATCCTGGCGGATATGTGGGCCGAAGTGGTTTTGCCCGTCGTTTCCCTGACAGACCGGTTGAGGTAATTGACGTGCACACTCAGACGCCTGGCGTAGTCCTGCGGACTGCGCAGGCGCAGCGGCTCGTCGCTGCGCTCTATGGGGAACTGCCTTTCGAGCAGGTCAGTGAACAGGTGTGCAAGGCGGCTTTCCCCATTTCTGAAAGCAGCGCTATGCTGCGCGGGCTGAATTCGGAGGGCCTCGTGGATGATGAGCGCCATGTAGTTTTTTACCAGATCGCTTTTGTGAAGATAGTCGCCGTCGTAAACAGACAGCATTCTTTCAAAAAGTCCCGTCATGAATGCGGCTTGTCCGGCATCAAGGGTTATGACCGGATTATCGCCGACCCTGAAAAGCGGGGAGTCCTGTAACTCCCGGCCAGAGAGGAAAGCTTCGGTAAATATGCAGGCGTAACCACTCGTGCGGTTGATGCGACGGACAAGCGCATGCGGTACCCGCGGGTTGACGAAGAAGAGTGCGGTTCCTTTGATGTCCAGTAGCTGTCCACCGTAATTGATGGTCATGTCGCCATGGACCAAACCCATTTTGTAAAAGTCGCGCCGTCCCGCTTTGACCGGGACTGCCGTCGATTCCGGAAGGAGGTGAACTTTAAAACCTTGAAGTCGAAGGTCTGCTTCACTCAGTCCGGGTATTCCAGTTCTCTCTTCATCTACCATGTGGCAAAGTTAACAAAATCAATCCTCCGCCATTCTAACTTTCATCTGCCCTCTACGAATATTTCGAACAGGTGCAGCGCGTGGTGAATCTTTTTTATCAAATAAATTGCCCTTGACCCGTTGACAGCTTTACCTTGATAGCTTATAGTACATAAAACCATACAAAGGCTTTGTAGAGAGGCTTTGTAGAGATACAACTCGAACTCGTTACCAATGGTAGCCTAGCAGGCAAGAAGGGTTTCGGCTGAGATACCCAATCCTTTGTGTATTCTTTTAATCATTTCCAGGGTGAGGGGCCTTTTCCTGTTCAGCACTTCTGAGACTCTGCTGACACTTCCAAAGTAAACAGCCACATCTTTTCTTTTCAGTCCTTCTTCTTCCATTTTTAGTTTGATCGCATCAATGGGATCAGGAGCCTCGATAGGATAGTGTTTCGCTTCGTAGTCTTCCACCAGGATCGAAACCAACTCCAGGACTTCTTCTTCCGGGCTTTGTTCCAGGCAGTCCACCAGGGAGTCGATTATTCCCAGGTACTCCTGGTATTGCTCCTTCGTCCTGATCGGAGTGAGCTCATTTTTTATTGCTTGGAGAGTTTTCATTTGATATGATGGGTCAGTAACTAAATGTTTTTAATGTCCTGAATCTTGTCGTATTCCTTATGGGTGTCGATGAACCTGATGTACACCCGTTGAAGGTTGTACCGGAATAAGGCAATCAACCTATATTTGTTACGGCAGATATTGAACACTACCCTGTTATTACCCACAGTATCGGCTTTGGGGTTGTCTTGGATCACTTCATTAGGCGACTGGTAGCTTGCATTCTTCATCTTGTCATACCAATATTTCAACTCTTGTTCTGCATCGGGGTATTGCTCCCAAAACGCTCTGAGTGTTCCCTTGGTAATAATCCTCATTAATAACAGTTTTGAAAGCTAAATATTCCCACAATGGGAAATTATATACAATAATGGGAAATAATCAGGAGATTTTCAAACAATGGGTTAGATTAAAAAAAAGGATAGCACCGGCTACCGGACAAACCGCCACGACTTTTGCGTACGATTTTGTTTCCTGTGAGAGCATCAAAAAGCGTGACGGTCCCACGCTGGGCCAATTAAAGTTGAGCAGTATGATGGTGAGCAAGTCGGCCTGATGGAAATCGGTCAAATAATTTGTAAATTTCCCTCACTTTAACAGCGCCATCATGTGGGTTTGATGATAAAACAGCAAACTGACCCCTTCCTTCTTGCGCTCAGAGCCCGCAACCTCTCCGTTGAAACCCACCCTCATTCGGCCTTTCAAATCGTCCTATCGATCAATACCCCCTTTCATTCAACGATCAGTGCAACACTTTACGAACGTATTCACGGTTTTCTGATTAGACCCCATGTCCCGTACTTCTGCCAGGCCGAAGAAGGGACACTGAATGTGATCACATGGAACCCTACTCGAATATCGGTTTGCAACTGGCAGGCCGATTCAAGGAAAATAAAGATTATATCGTCTTTGACTCACCTGCACAAACCAATACGTTCTTTCAGATGCAAGAAGTCGGGTCCCATTACTCTGAACATAACATGACGCCGCAAACATTCGCCGATATAGCCGCCATGTTATATAAGTATTTAGGGCACGTGATGTTGCGGTTATACTGATCGAGGGCATATAGGCTTATGAATCGCCAGTGTGAATTGAGTCGAGAAAATGGATTTGGTTGCAATTCCTGCTTCCGGGAGATTAGGAGCTTGCTATGCCGATTGACCAGATTGCCATACGTGTAAGCCTTTTTCAGTGCCCTACTTTCACAAACACAAGGGCCGAGCCACTATGGATGTGATCGGTTACGGCTGCCACAAAAACGCGGGGCTCGTCGTCTTCAATATAAAGAAAAGGACGCTCCATTCGTATAGGTTGGTACATGCTGCCATCGGCCATTTTCAGTTCTTTGCCGGGAATTAGCTGATAATCGTGCGCTTTGTACCAATTAGTGCCATCGGGAGAGCTCACCATACCGATAAACT
>CAZCOG010000075.1:0-16072 GCA_964500445.1 uncultured Persicitalea sp.
TTTCCGGCGAGCTTTTTATCGAATTATTATTCAAATTTATACCAAAACTCCATCGTAGAGAGTTTCACGCTGAGACTTGATGTAATCGTCTTTGATAAACTCGTCATAAGTCATCAGTTTATCAATCATACCTTTCGGCCCGATCTCGATCACCCGGTTGGCGACGGTCTGAATAAACTGATGGTCATGAGAATAGAAAAGTACATTGCCGGGAAAATCCATGAGTCCATTGTTGAGAGCGGTGATGGATTCCAAATCAAGGTGATTGGTAGGATCATCCATGACGAGGACGTTAGAGCCCGACAGCATCATTCTCGATAACATACAACGTACTTTTTCGCCCCCCGAAAGTACCCCCGCCTTTTTTAAAGACTCTTCGCCGCTGAACAACATCCGGCCAAGAAAGCCCCGGATAAAGCTCTCATCCTTCTCGTCGGAGTACTGGCGCAGCCAATCCACGAGATTGAGATCAACATCAAAAAATTCGTTGGGATCTTTTGGGAAATAGCTCTTGGTGATGGTCACACCCCAGGTGAATGTACCGGAATCAGCTTTATCCTCGCCCATCAAAATATCAAACAAAGTACTGACCGATTGCATGTTACGCCCTACAAATGCAATCTTGTCATCTTTGTTTACGGCAAAACTTACGTTCTCAAATAGATAGCTTCCGTCTTCGGCGCGTTTGGTAAGTCCCTCTACGCGCAATATCTGGTCGCCCACTTCACGCTCTGGTTTAAAGGCAACATACGGGTACTTACGGGAAGAAGGTTTGATATCGTCCACCGTAATTTTTTCCAGAAGCTTCTGCCGTGATGTGGCTTGCTTAGACTTGGAAGCATTTGCGCTGAAACGGCGAATAAATTCTTCCAATTCCTTACGCTTGTCCTCAGCCTTTTTATTAGCGTCCTGCTTCTGTTTCATTGCCAATTGGCTCGATTCGTACCAGAATGTATAGTTTCCGGTATAAAGCTGCACTTTACTGAAATCAATATCCACCACGTGAGTCGTGACCTGATCGAGGAAGTGGCGGTCGTGCGAGACAACGATTACGGTATTCTTAAAATCGGCCAGGAAGTTTTCCAGCCACATCACCGTATCTACATCGAGGTTGTTGGTAGGCTCGTCGAGCAGCAGCACGTCGGGATTGCCGAACAATGCCTGCGCCAGCAGCACCCTAACTTTATCGCTTCCGTTAAGATCACGCATCATGGTTTGGTGCATATCCTCGGAAATGGACAAGCCGCTCAAAAGCTGAGCTGCTTCGGTTTCCGCCTCCCAACCGTTCAGATCGGCGAATTCGGCTTCCAGGTTGCCTGCTTTTACACCATCTTCATCCGTAAAATCTTCTTTGGCATAAATGGCGTCGCGCTCCTTCATTACTTCATACAGCCGCTTGTGACCCAGAATTACTGTATCCATTACGGTATAGTCATCGTACGCAAACTGATCCTGCGTCAGGACGGCCAGGCGTTCGCCCGGGTTGAGGCTCACGCTGCCCGTCTGCGGCTCAATCTCACCCGCCAGAATTTTTAGAAAGGTGGACTTACCCGCACCATTTGCCCCGATGACACCGTAGCAGTTACCAGGGGCGAATTTTATATTTACTTCGTCAAAAAGAATCCGTTTTCCGTACCGCAATGATACGTTTTGAACTGTCAGCATTTATAAATTGAATTTTTTTATGATTTTCAAACGCAAATTTACTAAAAAACTATCCGAGAAATAAACAGCTACAAAGTATTCTGGTTCCGTAAATCGAATGTTATCACGTAAATAAAAAAACAGGCCGATTGAATCGGCCTGTTTTTTCCAAAAAGTACTATATAGCACTAATCAGGGAATTACCCGAATTGTGTGGCATCCGCGCTCGACACTGATGCGGGCATTCTGCTTAGCCAGTGCGGGCGTACCACCCTTCGTTACTGACCAAAACTCAACACCTCCAGTACGGCTTCCGTAATCCAGATATTCGTAAACGGCGACGGCCACGTTGGATCCATCTTTGTCAAACACGACGCTTTGGGGCAAAATGCCCGGGAAAGGATAATCCGCTACTTTTGTCAGCGCACCATCTGCCAGGGTAAACAAAGTCAAAGAACTTGAAGAACCCGCACCATCTTCGGTCCAGGGCATAGCACTTTTACCAGAGTTGGCAACTACAACCATGGTTCCATCGGGGCTGATTGCAAACGCTCCGGGATTGATTCCTACAGGTGTGCTGCTGTTCAACTTATGCTCACCACCAGTAAGGGAGAATTCAACTACGTGTAAAGCACCTTCGCCAGTTGCTTTTCCCATAGCTCCTTTGTTGTCCATTACGTAGTAGTACTTTCCGTCTTCGGAGAATCTTCCTACGGTTGGTGAATCACCGACTTTCAAGGGATTACCTAATTTCTCGATGTTTTTCAATTTACCACCGTCACGTAGTACTTTGTACAAAGCCACTTCTTTGGTTGCCTCAAGGGTTACGGCCAGGAAATTGCCTGTTGGGTGCCAACTCAAATCGATGATGCTGTTCGTGCTATCTAATTCGGAAGGCAACGCTAAAAAACGAGTTGGTTTGCCAGTATCGTCGGTTTCGAGAAACACCAGTTCCTTACCCGCATCACGGGTCGATACCATCAGTTCGTTATTTTTATAAATGTCGATGGCCGTGGGATTCTTACCCACAGCAAAACCGAAGTTAACTTTTGGCTTGGCAAAATTGACAATATCTACCACATACAACTTTTGACCAACAGGAAATCCCTTCATGGCGTCAGGATAATCCGCAACAGTCTCCCCGGGAGCCCCACGAGACTCAAGCACGAAAGCAAGGCCTCCCGTTTTGGGTACTGCCATGCTTTTGGAGTAGGTAAGCGTAGAGTTAGGAACAACGATCTCGCCGATTGAGGCTCCGCCACGCACTAGCGGGAATTTGATGGAGGTAAGTTTATCCTTGACAGAATTGTCACGCAGTAGTTTGCCATCTACCAGAGCAGATGCTGCCATATCCGCATCGGAAATGGCCACCATACCCCGGGCATTGAATGATATGGATGGTGATTGGGCCATCGCAGGGAAAGCTCCCATTGCCGCCAGCCCGGCAAACAAAACTAATTTTTTCATTCTTCGGTAATTCATTATGTGATTAATGGTACTAAATAAAGGTTTTTTTGATTTTAATTCTTCCAAAAGAAACCTTGTGACCGAAAAACGACCACAAGGTTTAGAATCTTATTCGCAATATAGGGCAAATTAAAGAATTTGCCAAAGTTAATCCAACTTCATATCCCAGCGTTCTTTTTCCAATACGGTCCTCCCCTCGCTCATCCAGGGTGGCATTGGAGCGGCTTTTAGATAGTGATCGAAAAACTGGTACATCCGAACACTGAGATCTTTCATATTGGGTCGTTTGGTGAGGTTATGGTCTTCGTCGTTGTAGACCAGCATCCAGACAGGCTTGTTCAATCGCCGTAGGGCTGTAAAAAATTCGATTCCCTGGTACCAGGGAACAGAGCCATCGGCATCGTTGTGCATCAACAGCACCGGCGTTTGTACGCGGTCGGCGTAGAAGAGAGGTGAATTCTCAATATAGTACAATGGCTTCTCCCACAGCGTACCTCCGATACGGCTCTGCGTTTTCTCATACTGAAACATACGACTCATGCCGGTACCCCAGCGAATGCCGCCATAGGCGCTTGTCATATTAGCCACAATGGCACCAGCCATAGCGGCTTTGAATAAATTGGTTTGGGTGATAAGGTAAGCGGTTTGGTATCCTCCCCAGCTTTGGCCCTGAATGCCAATATTGTCGCGATCCACGAAACCTTTACCGACCAAATTCAACACACCTGAGACAATACAATCATAAGCGTTTTTGCCCGGTGTCCCGTTGCCATAAACAATATCGGGCACGAAAACCAGATAATCGTTAGAGACGCAGTAGGGAATATTGATGGTCGAGCGGCTAGGGGCAGGAGCGCGGAAGGCGTATAGCGAGGTGGCGTTTCTTTCGTAGTAGTACACCAGCATTGGGTACTTGCGACTGGGGTCGAAGTTTTCAGGTTTGAAAAGCAGTCCCTCCAATTTCACGCCCTGGCTCGAAATCCAGCTAACCTGCTCTGCACTTCCCCATTTAATACCGTCTGTCTGGGCGAAAAGGTTGGTGAGGGGTTTAGGTTCACTCCAATCGCGTACATAGTAAAGTTCATTGGGATGGGTAAAGTTTCCTTTCTCAAACAGGTATACCTCAGCATTTTTGGCTTTCTTGAAAGAGTTAGGCAAATAGAAATACGGCTCTTTCACTTTGATTTTTGGTTCGCTGCCTGTCTTCCAGGTAAGCAGACCAGTCTGTTTGTCGTCTTCCCATTGTCCCCAGAGCAGGTTTTCTTTGGAGAGATCAATAAACGGCTCATCTACTTTTTCCTGCGTTTCCAGATATTTCAGCCTGATCTTTTCCTTGCGCCCAAAGCCATTGGTGATGTTGGCAGGTTTTTCTTTTAAGGTCGGGTCAAAGCGCCATATATCGTAGCGATCGTAAATCAATACGTACTTGTCGTCTTTAGTCCAGCCGGCTGCGCCGTAGGAATTTGGGGTATTGGGTGTGTCATGTTCCTCATCATGGAATGCCACAGAAAGTTCTTTGGTTAGATTTCGGATGGTAGATGCTTCGTGATCATACACTTTCCAGAGCGTATCCCGTTCATCGAACCAGATGGCATATTTCCCCCCCGGAGACACTTCGGATTGACCCAGGACGTCACGGGCAATCAGCGAATTCTTTCCCGTAGATGCATCAATCCAATACAGGTCAGAATGGCCGGGCTCCCAGGAGCTTGATCTTTGGTATGGCTCTAATGACCTGCCCAGCATGAAAGGCTGATTCTCCTGGTAATTAATCGACACATACGCCATTTCTTCGTTCCCGAGTGGCACCACTTTCCGACTATTTACATCATAATACGTCCAGTAGTTCTTTTCTAGCATGTCCTTCCGCTGCTTATCCTGCATGGGTTGCAGCTTGGCATCAGTATAGCTCCAGACATCAACACTTGAGAGTTCCTCGTCCAACATGGTGGTATCTTTAAGGGAAGGTTGTCCCACCGGAGCTGCACCAAAATATAGTCGCTTCCCATCGTCAGAGAATTTTGGCTTTTGAAATTCAGATGGTGCCCAATAGGCTGGCAAGCCTTTCGTAACGGTATCAGCTACTACCAGATTAGCCTTTTTTCCCAGATCCCGGAAGTAGAGGGCAAATCGTTTGACGTCTGCTTTTGCAGAATCTGGTGAACTCATCCACGCCGCTTGTTCGCCTTTTTTGTCTAAAGTCAGGTTTTTGTAAACCTCGACTTTCGAACTGGTATCCAGGGTCTGGATCTTTTTATTTTTAAATGTATATTCGTAAACACCCCGATAAATAGAAGTATCCTGCAAAATTTCCCTGGTGAAGATCAACCGATTTCCCTGATCAGACAAGGCAAAATCATTCACATTTTCAAAAGAAACCGAGTCGCCTTCTGCCATGTTTAAAAGAGTCAACAGGTCGCCCTTTGGCTTTTTCGGCTTTTTTCCTTTTTTATCCCCTTCTTCTTTTTTTCCGGTCGTGTCTTTTTTCACCTCTGGCATTTTGGTAGACATAGCCAGCCAGAGTCCTGCCTCCTCAGGCAGTGAAAATGACACCAAGTCGGCATAAGCTTTTTTATTACCATCAGCCAGACTGATTATGACCAAGCTGTCCTTTGGCATTTTTTCCTTCTTGGTTTTTGCTTTTTTTGCCAATCGCACTGTTTCCCGTTCTGGCTTTATTTTGGCTACCAAATATCTAGTATCAGCCGAAAACTTAGCATCATAGCCGCGGGGAACCAGGATTTTGCGACCAGCCGTCGGGTTCTCGATAAAAAGTTGACCGTCGCCTTCTTGTGGATTTATTTCGTAGGCCACCCATTGCCCATCCTTAGAAAGGGTAGTTTCTCTGACGCTTTTCCAAGAATCATAATCATCGGCATTCAGCGGCCGCTTATCGCTTTGCGACCACGCAGCCCAATTGGTAACTAATAAAATGCAAAAAGATAAGTAGATAATCCTCATGGGTTATAAATGATTTTTTGAAGCCTAAAAATAAAAAAACCCCAATAGCAAAAGCTATCGGGGTTAAGAAAATTCCAGGTAAAATATCAGGCAGCTGACAACGATTTCACGTACTTGCTAAGCTTGGATTTCTGGTTGTTGGCCTTGTTCTTGTGTATTACATTCTTTTTAGCCAACCGATCCAGCATAGACGAAACCGTTTTGTATACCTCGCGGGCAACTTCGGGATCAGTCGTATCGCGCAATTTGCGAATATAGGTACGGGTGGTTTTGTGCTGGTAGCGATTTCTCAAACGCTTGGTTTCGTTGGCACGAATTCTTTTTAATGCCGATTTATGGTTTGCCATTTGGTCTTGGTGATGTTACTTTTCTGAAAACGTCTGCAAAAGTAAGTAGAAAATTAAAGAACGACAAGCATTTGCCTTAAATCAGGTATTGGACTCTTATTTTAGTTGCTTAAAAATACTATTTTTCAACCTTTTACCTTTTCCGATTCCAAGGGAAGAATCAACTTTCAAACCAGATGTTGTTCTATCAATCTGAGTTTAAGTAGTCTGCCAAGCGGCTTTCCAACTCATGCGTGGGAATATTACCAATGAGTTTCCCTTCCAGGGCAAGGGAAATCCTTCCGGTTTGCTCGGATATTACCAACACAGCGGCATCGGTAGTTTCGCTCATACCCAAAGCCGCGCGATGACGAAACCCGATACTTGGCGACACATCTATACCATCGGCCACGGGAAGGATGCACCGGGCGGCGGCAATTCGGCCATCGGCCACGATGGTAGCTCCCTCATGAAGTGCGCTGTATTGGTTAAAAATCGAGATAAGCAAACTCCGGGAAATAGTTGCGTCAAGTACTTCGCCCGTTTGAATAAATTTTTCTAATCCATCATTTTTCTTGATAACCACGATTGCACCGTTGAAATCAGCGGCAATATTCCGGCAGGCGTCAGCAATTTTTTTCAATTGTTGGGCCTGACCATCCGTATCGGGTTGACCGATGAAAGTGTTAAGTAATTTATTATTGGTGAAAGCAGTGGACTTGCCAATCATCAACAGAAAACGGCGGATTTCCTGCTGAAAAATTACGATAAGTGCAATGGCACCTACCCCCATGAAGTACTGCAGGATGGTAGTTAATAATTCAAGGCGTAAACCCTTGACAATCAGATAAAATACATAGACGAAAATACACCCTAAAAATACTCGGCTGGCAATACTGCCTTTAACAAGATAGTAGACCTGATATAACAGGAACGCAACCAGGATAATATCCAGTAAATCAGTCCATTCAACCGTCAGGAAACCAATACGCATAATCTTCTAGTTCAAAATTTTGCGAATCTAGCTAAATTTCAATTCCGCTGAGTGGTTAACTTCCATAGTTGTACGGTTTCGACAGCTTCTTTCACATCGTGAACCCGAAGGATGTTTGCGCCTTTCTGCAATGCCAGCATATTCAGGGCCGTAGTACCATTAAGTGATTCGGCAGGAGTAGTTCCTAAGCTGCGCCAGATCATGGACTTGCGGGAGATACCTACCAGGAGTGGGGCATCCAACTTCTGAAAGTACTCAAGATTATTTAACAGCTCGAAATTCTGCGAAACATTTTTGGCAAAGCCAAACCCCGGATCGACGATCACATCAGCCATGCCCATTGCACGCAATTTGGTAAGCTTTTCGGCTAATTCCTGGAATACATCCCGTACCAGATTATTGTATTGATTTAGTTTGGTCATGGTCTGGGGTGTACCCCGCATATGCATTAAGGCATAAGGTACACCCAGCTCGGAAATTACGCCAAACATTCTTTCATCCAGATTCCCGCCCGAAACATCGTTGATCATGGCCGCTCCTGCCTGCACTGCTTTGCGGGCTACCTCAGTGCGAAAAGTATCGATTGAAATAACTGCATCGGGAAAGTTTTTGACAAGTATCTCGATTACCCCCAGTACACGATCACATTCCTGCGCTTCCGCAATCTCCGCCGCGCCCGGCCGGGTAGAGTATCCACCCACATCCAGGATTCCAGCGCCATCACCGAGCATCTGGCCCGCTGCTTGCAGAAGTTGGTCCGAATCGGGCGCGAAGCGACTACCTTCATAAAAGGAATCTGGTGTAAGATTGAGGATTCCCATGACGACGGGGGTACCGAAATCCAGCAATCGGCCGGCTACTTTGATCGTTTTCTTCTTAAATTGCGCTATCGATGAGGTTCCCGGCTGTTTGAAGTCGACCATTGGCTTTACGATTGATTTTTTAAATCCCCATTTCCATTTCCCAGCCATTGAAACCAACTGAGCTTGAATACGAAGAGATCATGACATACTGTCGTGATCTTTTTGCCAAAAAAAATAAGGACTACGGTACTTCGTGGCGTATTCTGCGCCTTCCTTCTATTACCGATCAAATTTACATCAAGGCGCAACGTATCCGTACAATTCAGGATAAAGGTAGCCAAAAAGTGGAAGACGGAATTACGGAAGAATTCATTGGCATTATCAATTACTGCGTGATGGCGCTCATTCAGATTGCCTTGCAGGGTGCAAATTCTGAGCTGGGGACCGAAAAGCTTTCCACGCTGTATGACGAGCAAGTCGGCGAAGTGAAAGAATTGTTATTTAACAAAAACCACGATTACGGTGAAGCCTGGCGAGAGATGCGAGTCAGCTCAATGACCGACATCATTTTGATGAAACTACTGCGAATCAAACAAATTGAGGATAATCAAGGCATCACTCTGGTTTCAGAAGGCGTAAAGTCCGGCTACCAGGATATGATTAATTACGCTGTATTTTGCCTGATCAAATCAAACGGACTGCATACCAATTAAAAGGAGGGCAATTGGATTTTTTTAAAATCAGAAATTGACTAAGACCAAACATCAATAAATTTCTGGATTTTCGTGCTTATTGGAGTCCGGTATTCACTAATTCACTCAATCACTAATTCAAAATTAATGAAGCTTGCTGCCCAAATTGCCAAAGTACTGGTTGGCGTTCTCTTTATTTTTTCGGGACTAATCAAACTGAATGATCCGGTAGGTACCCAAATCAAACTAGAAGAGTACTTCGAAGTTTTTGCTCAGGATTTGCCCGCCTTACACGACTTTTTCCTTGGACTTATCCCTTTTGCTCTTTACTTCTCCGTGATTCTGTGCGTGGCGGAGGTAGTTTTAGGCGTGGCTTTACTGGTTAGCTATAAACCCAAAACTACCTCCTGGTTGCTGCTCATCACGATTATTTTCTTTACTTTCCTTACCTTCTATTCAGCTTATTTCAACCGCGTCACGGACTGTGGATGCTTCGGCGATGCAATCAAGTTAAAACCCTGGACATCGTTTGGGAAGGACTTATTTTTGTTGGTACTTATACTATTCATTCTGTATTGCAGAAAGATGTTTCGTCCCATGCCGACAGGCATGATCGTAGCCGTGGCGACGGTTGCCTCGGTAGGCGTAGCGTTCTATGCCATTCGGCATTTGCCGATCATCGATTTATTGCCGTACCGGGTAGGTGCCAGCATTCCTGAGCAGATGAAGCCTTCCGAAGAAATGCGGTATAAGTATGTTTTTGAGAAAGATGGAAAGAAAGTAGAATTTGAGCAATTCCCGAGTGACACGACATTAAAATTCAAGGAAATGGTGTTGCTGAATGAAAGTGCCAAACCCAAGATCACTGACTACCGGGCCTGGAACGGTGAGGGCGATTTTACGCAGCAAACGTTCGAAGGGAATAAGCTTTTTATCATCGTTAAAAACCTGAACGATATTAATCTCGCGGCTTTCCCGGAGATCAGAAAATTGGTCAACAACCTGAAAGGCAAGGAGGTAGAACCTATGATCCTGACTTCGGCCAGTAGCGACGAGATGAATCAGTTCTTAAAGGCTCAGCAACTCGCGCTCCCCTATTATTATGCCGACGCTACAGTACTTAAAACGATTTCCCGATCCAATCCGGGTATCTGGCTACTACAAAAGGGGGTTGTAAAGGGAAAGTGGCATTTTAATGATACGCCCGATGCCCAAACTGTTTTGAGCAGATTATGAAAAATATTTTTCTGGTCGGGATGCCTTCCTCGGGTAAATCGACGCTGGGAAGAAGGCTGGCAAGAGCTTTAAACTTTCGATTTGTCGATCTGGATAAGTCGATCGTCAGGGATCAGAATAAAACAATTCCAGAGATTTTTTTGAAGTACGGGGAGGCTTATTTTCGGGAGATTGAAAGAAAAATTTTGCTGGAAATTGAGCCCGACCAAAGTCTTGTCGTTGCTACAGGTGGTGGGGCGCCTTGCTTTTTTGACAATATGATGTTTATCAAAAGTAATGGAACGAGTATATTCATAAACGTAGAACCCTCCGAACTCGCTGCCCGTATTTTACAGCATAACCGGGATGACCGGCCGCTCCTGTCAGGTATAAAAGACCTTGAAACTGAACTCAGGGTACGACTAGCCGGGCGACTACCCTACTACGCGCAGGCTGATATCACGATTTCAAATACTACCAGCGTTCAGGAAATTATAAATTTGGTTAATCAGCACAAATAAAAAGCCGCAGCGGAAGGGTATACATTCCACTACGGCTTTTTATATCTCCCTGCTATTTTTAGAAAAAAGTACCCAGCGAAATCAGCACGTTAATCGACCGGCTGGTAATCTGCGCCGAGGCATAATCGCTCTGGCTATTCAACACGTAAGGCGTGTAAGCCGACTTCGCAGTGTTATAAATCCCCGTTACATCAGCAAAGAAACGGTCGTTGCGAAATCCTATGCCTCCCGATAGCAATAGTTTACTACGGTCAATGTCGTTAAGCTTCACGCGATAAGGATCGCCCAGGTACGCGGCTCCCGCCCTGGCCCGAAATGTTCCCGCGCGGTACTCACCTCCTACCCGCAAGTTAATCCCACTTGTGTAGGTGTCTTCAATTTCTCTTTTATTATCCTGCCGAAAGCTTGAGTTATCTGCTGCATTCAAAGTACCCGTACTAACGCGCATTCCGCGATAGCCTACATATTCTACTGTACCAGTCAAAAAGCCATTTTGCCCAAAGAAGTAAGTGGCCCCACCAGATGCACGAAGCGGACTCTGAATCGTATATTCAAAATCGTTGGGTTGCAAACCAATGCTCGTTACATCAGGAACAAAGAAAACGGGCTGACCATTGGCATCGGTTTGGGGAATACCAATAATATCAGCTTGCACCAACTCGTTGAAAGTCTCCTTTACATTCATAAAAGTAGGTGACGTAATCGAAGCACCAACTTGAAGTTCTGGGGTCGCTTTATAGATAATTCCCAAAGTGGCATTGATACCATTACCCGTAACATTCAGGTCCTCTGTATGGGTAGAACCTCTGATTACCGTGGCATTCGCATACTGATCGGTTAACGCTGAGCTGTAATTGTACTTAATGCGGTTGAAACCGATGGAAGCACCTACATAAATTTTATCGTTGTAGTTGCCCGCATAGGAAAATGTCCACTGTGAATGAGCGCCTGTGGACTCAAAACTACCCGACTGATCTGTTGGATTATTTCTTTCATAGCGAACGTAGGGAGGCCCAACCGCCGTACTTGGGTTGATCATATATAGCTGATAGTAAGCACCAGGCAAGGTGAGCGCGGTGTTACTACTAGGATCGAACTCCTGATCCAGCGTTTCGGCGGAAATATTCCGGCGGTTCGCATCTTCTACCGCCGCATCTACATAAGCCGAACGCTCATTGCGGCCAGAATATGAAAACAGGTTCTGGAACGATTGCTGCCGGGTGTAAGAAATACCAATCGAAGTACGTTTCCAGTTGCTGTTGTAACGGTTCGGACTTCCCGCAATAATCAAAGAGGCTTGGGTAAGATTGGGGTTGGTTTTGCCATCAGACTGTACTCTACCTAAATAGGTACTTTCAGTATTGAGGTTTCGGAAGGAAGGGCTAATACTCAGCTCTGATCGGTTGTAGAATCCCAGTCCGGCGGGATTACCACTGATGGTGCTTGCGTCGCCGCCCAAAGCGGCGTGATTTCCCCCAACTCCCTGAAACCGAGCGGTACCGGTTTGATTTATTTCTGAAAAGCGGAAAGCATCTGCCGCATATTGCGCTTTCGAAGGTAAAGCCAGCAGGAACGACGCGCCAGCCAATAAAGTCAATTTTATTATTTTCATGTTGTGGGTTGGCTAATAATGAAAAACTGAGGTATGTATCTAACGAAAGACCCCGCAAAATAAATCGTTTGCAGGGTCTTAATTATTTCAAAAAATCATACCGTATCAAATCATCTCGGTCCCCGCGAACGTGAGGCACCAGAGGATGAAGAACTAGGTGAACTTACACTACCTCTGCTGCTGGATCCGCTATTGTAAGATGGCGTCGACATAGACCGGCTTGGTGCCTCGTACGTTGAGCGGGTTGGTGCCTGATAGGTTGAATTGCTATTACCGTACCCACGGCTCGAATTATATGTGGGACTGCTCTGATAAGTACGTGAAGAGCGACTGCTACTACCGGAATTGTAAGTACTTGTCGAATTTGACCGTGGTGCCGAATAGTAAGGCGTCTCACTGGTAGAACTGCTCCTCGAACTCCGATTGGAATAAGTCTGCGAACTGGTTCGACCCGCCGAAGTACCGTCACCATTGTAATAAGTACCGCTGCTATTGGCCCGTGGGCGAGCGTAGTAGCTGTCAGCAGAAGAGGTAGTTCCGCGCGAAGGAGCGGTGTAGCTTGAGTTATACGCCTCGCGGCCACCATTGTTACGCGAAGCACGTGCCGTATTTGAGAAACTGTTGTTATATCTTTCGTTACTACGTGCTGTATTGGAACGTGGTCCATAGCTTCGGGTAGCATTACCATTGTCGTAGTTGTTAACAACGAACACCCGGTTGCCGAAACCGCCGTAGTAGGGATTGTAGCCGTAAAGTCCACCTAAACCACCAAAGCCCCAGGGGCTTCCCCAGCTATTGAATCCTCCATAACCGAATGGACTCATGCCATATCCGTATGCCATGCTACCATAGCCAAACGGGCTGTAAAAAGGATCATATCCAAAAGAATTGAAGCCCCCATTCCATGGATTTCCCCACGAATTCCAGGGATTGCCCCAACTGTTATAGCCCATTCCGTAACGGTTGAAAGGACTGTACCCAAACCGCAGCGAATTGCCAAGGCCCATTTGAAAGCCCATGCTGAAAGCCGAACCGGCCATTGGCCAGTAAGAGCCGTAATTGTTAAATAAGTAGTTGGACCCGAAACCGCTGTTTCTCCCCGCATAGTATCCTTCGCGGAAACCGGCGTCGTACCCAACACCGTCCGAAACGCGCCTCTGCGCATTACGGGAAGACAAATACGATTCGTCGTAATAGTCGGCGTTGCCGTTTTGGTTTCCCGGATCGTAATTACCGGACTGATAGTCGGGATTAGTGTTTCGACTTTCCCTTGAGTTGACATCGCCTTGGGCAACTACCGCAACTCCAGAAGGGCCTCCATACAGATCGTCATAGGAAGCGCCGGAGCGTGATGTAAGTTGGCTGGAGGAACATCCCCACAACCCAAGAAGAGCAACCATTGAAAAGCAAGTGAGTTTGTTAATGGCTGTCATGGCAAAAATGGTTAATTATATAGATACTATAAATACTACAATTTTCATTCCCTTACTTAGAAAACGTCGCTTTGGCGTCGTTGAATACAAATATAGCATAAAAAACTATCTTTGCAACCTCAAATACGACAATTACCTGACAATAAGTCACCTGTTTAGTTTAATTAGAAAAGTAATAATGAGCAAAGGATTACCCACCCGTAGCGAAAACTACTCTGAATGGTACAATGAGCTAGTAAAAAGGGCCGATTTGGCCGAAAATTCGCCCGTTAGAGGCTGCATGGTTATCAAGCCCTATGGCTTTTCTATCTGGGAGAAAATGCAACGAGCTCTGGATGATATGTTTAAAGAGACGGGGCACTCCAATGCCTATTTCCCCCTTTTCATTCCGAAGTCCTTTTTGAGTAAGGAAGCCGATCACGTTGAAGGCTTTGCCAAGGAATGCGCTGTGGTAACTCATTATCGCCTGAAAAACGATCCGAATGGTGGGGGGGTGATCGTTGACCCTGAGGCTAAATTGGAAGAGGAGCTCATTGTCAGACCTACTTCTGAAACGGTGATTTGGAGTACTTACAAAAACTGGATTCAATCATACCGGGATCTTCCTCTCCTGATCAACCAATGGGCCAACGTAGTCAGGTGGGAAATGCGCACCCGCATTTTTCTGCGTACCTCAGAATTTTTGTGGCAGGAAGGGCACACAGCCCACGCGACTCAGGCTGAGGCAATCGCCGAAACGGAGCAGATGCTGCAAGTATACGCTACGTTCGCCGAAGAGTGGATGGCCATGCCCGTGCTACGGGGCATCAAAACCCCCAACGAGCGGTTTGCCGGGGCAGTTGAAACTTACTGCATAGAAGCACTCATGCAGGATAATAAAGCGCTTCAGGCTGGTACTTCCCATTTTCTGGGTCAGAATTTTGCCAAGGCTTTTGACGTAAAGTTTCAGGACAAGGAAGGTGGCCTCGAGTATGTTTGGGGTACTTCCTGGGGAAGTAGTACCCGACTCATGGGCGCTCTCATTATGGCACATTCTGACGACAGCGGCTTGGTACTACCCCCGAAACTGGCGCCAATTCAGGTAGTGATCGTCCCAATCTATCGCGATGAGGATCAACTTTCCAGGATTTCCGAGCGCGTCATGGGCCTGATGAAAGAGCTGAAAAAGAAAGGCATAAGTGTCAAATACGACGATAGCGACGCTTATAAACCAGGCTATAAATTTGCCGAGTACGAGTTACGCGGTGTTCCGGTACGTCTGGCAATGGGAATGCGGGATTACGAAAATGGCACGGTGGAGGTAGCACGACGAGATACCAAAACAAAGGAAACCGTTCCCTTTGATGGCATAGTCGAACACATTTCGGAATTGCTGGAAGATATTCAGCAATCTATTTTTGATAAAGCGTTCGCCTATCGTGAAGCCAATACTTTCCGGGCCGATAACTACGAGGAATTCAAAAAGATTCTGGACGAAAAGGGTGGTTTCATTTATGCTCACTGGGATGGAACACCCGAAACTGAAGATAAGATAAAAGAAGAAACTAAGGCGACCATCCGCTGCATACCACTTGATGCCCCCGAAGAGGATGGGGTATGCATTTACTCAGGAAAACCATCTTCCCGCAGAGTCGTTTTTGCCCGCGCTTATTAAAAATAAAATGAACGATTTTAGGGAAATGCTCTGTTTTAGCCTCTCAGTTTTATTATATTCAAAAAATATTTCAAGATGAGCAAAGCAAAATCGGGAGACACCGTACAAGTACATTATAAAGGCACCCTAACCGACGGACAATTGTTCGATTCTTCCGCGGGGCGCGATCCACTTTCGTTTCAATTGGGAACGGGTCAGGTTATCAAAGGCTTTGACGACGGAGTGACTGGTATGGAAGTAGGGGAAAAGAAAACGATCAACATTCCCAGCGCGGAAGCGTACGGTCCGGTGAACGAGGACCTGGTAATTAATTTCGATCGCAGCCAAATCCCTTCCGATATCCCCCTGGAACCCGGCGTGACATTGAATATGCACCAGGAAGGTAATGGCCAGGTAGTACCGGTGGTGGTGAAAGAAGTAGCTGACGACCATGTTTTGTTGGACGCGAACCATCCGCTTGCAGGTCAGGATCTGACTTTCGAGTTGGAACTTGTGGGGATTCAGTAAATAGAAAACAGATCTATTTTCTAAACTGGCGATCTGCAAAGGCAGCTTGCTAGATAGTAACCGTAAAACCGGCTCACGGAAAATTCCGTGAGCCGGTTTTTTTTGTCGCAAATTGAAATTTTTACCTGCAAGCCACTAGAATTGAGCGCTGGACCAAATTACCTGCTTTTTCTTTCTTGTAGTCTAATTTTTAGCCTCAATTACCTTCTCAGACGCTTATCTCACGACTCTTGAGTGCAGAAG
>CAZCOG010000076.1:0-15539 GCA_964500445.1 uncultured Persicitalea sp.
TAATAATTTTCTACACCTATATTTGCGCGAAATTTTGTCTGTCCAATAGTTGTAAAGGCAACTAGTTTTATCAGCAAAAGGGCCGATTGGCTTTTATTTCTTTTTTCAATTTTTTTTATCAACCAAACCAACCAACCAAAACATGAGAAGAATTTCTCTACTATTTCTGTTGCTGGGAGCCATGTTGACGGGAATGTCAGCCTTCGCACAGGACAAGACCGTCACGGGAACCGTGACTGATGAAGGCGGAAGCGCCCTTCCAGGCGTGAGCGTCGTGGTGAAAGGAACCACACGCGGCACGACTACCGACGCCAGCGGTAAATACAGCCTTGCCGCTTCCCAGAATTCGACCCTTGCTTTCAGTTTCGTGGGCTTTCTGGCAAAAGAAATCACGGTGGGTGCTCAATCAACTATTAATGTTTCTCTGGCAGCTGATGTGGCTAATCTGGAAGAGGTGATTGTTACGGCATTTGGTAGTGCCAAGAAAGCTAACTTTACGGGTTCGGCAGGTACGATTGATGCCAAAAGTATTGGGCCTCGTCCTATCACCACAATAGCTCAGGCTATTGCAGGTACCACGGCGGGTGTGCAAACCACCGCGGGCAGTGGGCAGCCCGGCGCATCGCCAGCCATTCGCATCCGGGGTTTTGGTTCAATTTCTTCGGGTAACGACCCTCTTTATGTAGTGGACGGTATTCCATATACGGCCAGCATTGCCAACCTGAATCCCTCTGATATCGAAAACATCACGATTTTGAAAGATGCTGCCTCTACTGCCCTTTATGGCGCACGGGCTGCCAATGGTGTAGTGATGGTGACGACCAAAAAAGGACAGAGTGGGAAGAGCAACATCAATGTGAAGTTCACCAAAGGCTTCAACTCGCGCGCACTCCCTGAATATGATCGCGTTGGTCCGGATCAATACTATCCGCTGATGTGGGAAACATACCGAAATAGTGTTGCTTATCGGGCAACTAATCCACTGACATTGCCTGCTGCAAATGCCGACGCTTCGACTCGTCTGGTATCTTTGGTAGGGTATAACATTTACGATGTGCCTAATGACCAATTGGTTAATACTGACGGGATGATGAACCCTAATGCCAACCTGATTTATAACCCCGCAGATCTGGACTGGACAGCCCCTCTTATGCGGCAGGGGAGCCGCGACGAAGTCAATCTGAGCTTTTCTGGTGCTCAGGACAAAAATGATTATTTCATTTCGATGTCCTACCTGAAAGACAAGGGCTTTTTGATTCGGTCGGACTACGAGCGTTTTACGGGCCGAATGAATGTGAACTCCCAAATGAAGCCCTGGTTCAAAACCGGTGCAAACTTGTCGGCTACGATTACGAAGTCTAATCAAGCGGATGCCGATGGGAACACAAGTTTTGTAAACCCGTTTTTCTTTTCAAGAAACATGGGACCAATTTATCCGGTTTATGCCTTCGATCCGGCGAATCCCGGTCAGTTCCTGACACTGCCTGATGGTCGTCGCCGCTATGACTATGGTAACCTGAATGCTCTTGGCCTACCCAACCGCCCTCAGTATGGTGGACGTCATGCCATCGCTGAAACAGAATTGAACGAGAACTTCTTCCGTCGCAATGTAATCGGCGCGCGGGGATATGGCGAAATTTCCTTTTTGAATGATTTTAAATTCACGGCCAATGTAGGTGTGGACTTGACTAACCTCAACAACGTGACCTTTGGTAACCCTGAAATTGGTGACGGAGCACCTGCCGGCCGATCAACTCACGAGTTTGAGAATATTGCAAGCTACAACTTTAACCAACTACTAAATTACGATAAGTCATTTGGCAATCATAACATTGGGGTGTTGGTTGGGCACGAGAACTTCCAGGTTACAGATAATAATCTGGAGGGTTCGCGCGCCAATCAGATTCTGGATGGAAACGTTGAATTAATCAATTTTACGAATACTACCAACCTGAACTCACGCTACAATATCCGTCGGGTAGAAGGCTATTTTTCTCGGGTTAATTACGATTACAATGAGAAATACTTCGTTTCAGCCTCAATTCGCCGCGACGGTTCCAGTAAGTTCTTCCGTGACACGCGCTGGGGAACGTTTTACTCCATCAGTGGTGCCTGGCGGTTGGATCAGGAAGACTTCATTAAAGCGATCCCATCCATCAACCTGTTGAAAATCAGAAGCTCTTACGGACAGACAGGTAATGACGGCGGCGGAAACACGCAGGCAGGCACGGACATTAGCTACTATGCATGGCAGCCTTTGTACAACCTGGGCTGGAACAACGCTGGGGAGGCAGGGATTTTGCAAAGCAGCCTTGGTAATCGCAATTTGGAATGGGAATCAAGCAATGCATTTGATGCAGCCGTAGAATTCGGCCTGTTCAATAGCCGCCTTTCGGGTACCGTTGAATATTTCAATCGTCAGTCGTCTAACCTAATCTTCGCTGTACCGCTCCCTCTTTCAGCGGGTATCCTGACTGAAACCCGGAACATCGGTACGATGTACAACAGGGGTATTGAGTTGGAACTGAGCGGTGATATTATCCGGGCAGGAGACTTCACCTGGACGCTGGGTTTGAATGCGACAACTTATAAAAACCGCATCACCAAAATGCCCGAAGAAAACCCCGAAGTGATTGACGGTACTAAAAAACTGAAGGAAGGAAGCTCAATATATGACTACTGGTTGCGGGAATACAAAGGAGTTGACCCTGCTACGGGTCAGGCTTTGTATCGTGCACAAAACTTTGTAGCCGCTAACTCGCTAATCAACGAAATGGGCGATACTTTGACTACCAGTATAAACAATGCAAGGTTTCACTATAACGGATCATCCATCCCCAAGCTATCGGGAGGCGTAACCACCACGTTGAGCTTTAAAGGTCTTTCGCTTTCTGGTATTATGGTGTACCAAATTGGCGGTAAAGTGTACGACAGTGGATATCAGGGGCTGATGAGCTCTGGTGGCTATGGTAGTGCCAAACACATCGATATTTTAGACCGTTGGCAGAACCCAGGTGATATTACTAATGTACCACGTTTAGACGCTGCCCGTACTGCTGACTTCGATGCCACTTCGGACCGTTGGTTGATTGATGCCAGTTACCTCAACATTCGGACTGTAACGCTGGGGTATCTGCTGCCGACCACAATTGCTTCGAAGCTTTTCCTGCAAAATGCTCAAATTTACGTGAGTGGTGAGAACTTCTTCATCAAGTCGAACCGTAAGGGTATGAATGTTCAGCAGAGTTTCAACGGTATCTCTAACAACGCTTTCAGCTCGCAAAAGAGCCTGGTGATGGGGATTTCATTCTCTCTTTAATTGAACAGCCTGTTTTTAATAATAATAGCGATCATATACTATGAAAAAGCAACTAATAATTTTATCAATTGCAGCGCTTAGCATGGTAGGTACTTCCTGCAAGGAAGACTACCTGGATACTGTCCCAACGGCCAGTGTGGACGCAAGTGCGGCATTTGCGACTACTAAAAACGCTTCGGCAGCCATCAACGGGATTTACCGCGCGATGGTGGTACGTTACCAGGATTCACAGGGTTATTTTGGCTATCCTGCCATGATGATCATGCAGGATATTTTGGGCGAAGATTTGGTTTTCGGAAACGCTTCCAATGGGTGGCATTTTAATGAAGGCCGCTGGCAAGTTCACCGCAGTGAGACTGGCAACCTGTCCGAAATGCCATTTAGAATGTACTACCGGATCATTGGGAATGCCAATCTTGCCATCGCTAATATTGATGGTGCTGCTGGCCCCCAAGCGGATCGTGATCGTCTTAAAGGCGAAGCTTTGGGACTTAGGGCTTTCGGATACTTTAACTTGGTTCAACTATATGGTAAGCGCTACAATGCTGCTACAAAACCGAATTCCCAACTAGCTGTGCCATTAGTGCTTGAACCAACTACCGAAGGGCTTGCTCGTTCAACCGTGGAAGAGGTTTATGCACAAATTAACAAAGACCTCACTGAGGCTGTTGCTTTGTTGCCTTCTGCCAGAGCCGCCAAATCTCACATCAACAAAGAAGTAGCTAATGGTTTGTTGGCCCGCGTCGCCCTGACCCAGCAAAACTGGGCGGCCGCTGCTACCTATGCGGCGGCTGCGCGTACAGGTTATCCGCTCATGTCGATTGCGCAGTATCAGGATGGTTTTTCTGATGTTGGAAATCCAGAGTGGATATGGGGTTTCGACCACTTGGAAGATCAGACTGAATATTTTGGTGCTTTCCATTCCTATATTTCCAGCAACTTCAATTCGTCGGTGAACCGTCAGACACCCAAGGCTATCAATAGCTTATTGTACGACAAAATACCAGCGACTGATGTAAGATCTAAGATGTGGGTGAAAGCTCCGACTGCAACAAATTCTGTTGTACCTCCCGGTGGAGTAAGAGTTCCTTACATTGTGCAGAAATTTCGCCTTCCGCCCAATCCTGCTACCAGCACTATGGGCGATATACCCTACATGCGGTCTGCTGAGATGTATCTGATTGAGGCCGAAGCACTAGCAATGCAAGGTAAGGACGCTGAGGCGGCCAAAGTACTCTTCGACTTAGTAAGCAAGCGCGATCCTGCGTATGTCATGTCTACCAAGACGGGAGCGGATCTGCTGGAAGAAATCTACTTTAACCGGCGCATTGAGCTATGGGGCGAAGGGTTCCGTTTCCTCGACTTGAAACGTTTGAATCAGCCTTTGAACCGCAACGGTGCCAACCATAACCCGGCTGTCGCGGTAATCTTCGACGTGCCCGCCGGTGATGTCATGTGGGAGTTTTTGATTCCTCGCCGCGAGATTAACTCCAACGCAGCCATTGTTCAAAACCCATTATAGAACTTTGAAGGTTGTATTAGCAGATTACTGCTAAGTTTAGCGCCCGCTCCTGAATGTCAGGGGCGGGCGTTTTGTTATACCTTTGTACAATCATTCATTTTTCCTTGCCCATATATCCGTTGAATAAAGTCCTCTTCCTCACGCCTCCTTTCACGCAACTCAACACGCCCTATCCGGCGACAGCCTACCTGAAAGGCTTCCTGAATACGGTGGGTGTGGCGTCCCATCAGGCGGATCTGGGAATTGAGGTTATTTTAAAATTATTTTCTACGGCTGGTCTAAGTCAGATGTTCCACGATCTGGAAGCCTCGGACGTGGCGCTTTCCGATAACAGCTACCGCATTTACGCCCTGCGTAAAGAGTACCTTCGGACCATCGACCCAGTCATCAATTTTTTGCAAAACAAAAATCCGACTCTGGCGCATAGTATCTGCGACCGTACCTACCTACCCGAAGCCTCTCGCTTCGCTGAACTGGACGAACTGGACTGGGCCTTCGGTACCATGGGGATTCAGGATAAAGCCCGGCACCTGGCCACGCTGTACCTCGAAGATCTCGGCGACCTGATTCAGGAAGCCGTCGATCCGCATTTCGGTTTCAGCCGCTACGCCGAGCGACTGGGTAGTACTGCCACGCATTTCGAGCCTTTGCATGAAAGCCTTCAGGAACCCGATACGCTGATTTCCTCTATCTTGCAGGAGCTTCTTGAAGAAAAAATCCGGCGTTGGCAGCCCACGGTGGTTTGTCTGACGGTACCTTTTCCCGGCAATCTGTTCGGTGCGTTAAAGTGCGGGCAGTACCTGAAAAAGCATCATCCGCACATAGCCGTCGTGATGGGAGGAGGGTACTGCAACACGGAATTGCGCTCGTTGCGCGAACCGCGGGTGTTTGACTATGTAGACTACGTAAGCCTGGACGATGGCGAAGCTCCCTTACTCAATTTGCTGGAATTTTTGGATGGCAAGCGCGAACGCAACCAGCTCAAACGCGTTTTCGCTCGCTCGGAAGGTAAGGTAGTATATTACAACAATGCCAAAGAAAAAGACGTAGCCCAGCGCGACGTGGGTACCCCCGACTACGCCGATCTGCCGCTGGACAGGTACCTTTCGGTTATCGAAATTATCAACCCCATGCACCGTCTGTGGAGCGATGGTCGCTGGAACAAACTGACTTTGGCCCACGGTTGCTACTGGGGCAAATGTTCGTTCTGCGACATTTCCCTTGATTATATCAAACGCTACGAACCCGTTACTGCCGCGCTGCTCTGCGACCGCATCGAGGAGATTATCGCGCAAACGGGGCAGAATGGCTTTCATTTCGTAGACGAGGCCGCGCCACCCGCGCTTATGCGCGACCTGGCGCTGGAAATCATCCGTCGCCAACTCACCGTGACCTGGTGGACCAACATTCGGTTTGAAAAAAGTTTTACTCCCGACCTTTGTCAATTGCTCAAAGCCTCCGGCTGCATTGCCGTTTCGGGTGGGCTCGAAGTTGCCTCCGATCGTTTGCTGGAGCGCATGAAGAAAGGCGTGACGGTAGCGCAGGTGGCTCGCGTAGCCGATGCCTTCACGCAGGCGAGCATCATGGTACATGCCTACCTCATGTACGGCTTTCCCACCCAAACCGCGCAGGAAACCATCGACTCGCTGGAAATGGTACGACAGCTTTTTGAGGCGGGTGTGGTGCAGTCGGGATTCTGGCATCGCTTCGCCATGACGGCTCATAGCCCCGTCGGTCTGCACCCGGCGGGTTTCGATGTACAGCGCATCGGTCCCGATTTTGGTGGCTTCGCCGACAACGACCTTTACCACGACGATCCTACCGGAACTAATCATGATCGGTTTGCCGAAGGATTGCGCAAATCACTCTTCAACTACATGCACGGCGTGGGGTTTGAACTGCCGCTCAGGAAGTGGTTTGACTTCAAGGTACCTTCCACTTCTATTCCCCCGACCTACATCGAGCGCAGTATCGGTGATGAGGTACCCGTAGAAATGCGTCCCAACGCGCTGGTGGTGTGGCTGTGTGGACTCCCCGAACTTACGGTTTTTGAAGAAGAAAGAAACAGTCAGCAGGCCGCGGTAGCTGAACTCGAATTTTACTCAAAAAAGGATCAAAGGACGCTGACTACCCATGTCCCGTCGGCAGAATGGCTAGTGAGTATTTTTCCTGCCCTGTCCCTCGGAGCGGGAGAGGTACCTTTGTCCTGGCAGCAACTGAAAGGAAGTTACGAGGCAGCCGGTTTAGGTACCTTTGACGAGTTTTTGAAGTCGCATGTCTGGCAGGAATTGCGGGAGAATGGGTTGCTGCTCGTATGAGCCAGATAGTACTGGAATAAAAACCTCCCCTAAGCATTCCGTCGCCACGCAGCCCAAGCCCCGGTGGACCATAGCGCCCACGCTACCAGTACAGGCTGAAACAAGAGGCGAATGCCCCGCGCCAGATCGGAATTGAGGCCAAAAGCATCGATGTGGTTGACGTACTGCGAAATATTTCCCGGAAAAACCAGCACGAAAAACACGGCCACTACCCAACCTACCAGTACGCGCTGCTTCGCCAGCAATACCAGCGACAGGCCCAGCAAAATCTCCACAATTCCCGACAGCACCACGACCAAATCACCGTTGAGGGGTACCCACTGGGGTACCTGAGCCAGAAACTCTGTGCGCGCCCAGGTCAAATGGCTGGTACCTGCCAGCAGCAAGGCCCCACCCAATAAATATCGAAAAACGTTTTGAATAGTAGTGGTTTTGGTAGGAGCGAGTGAATGAGCTATCATCATTTGTGGTAGTTGGATTGTACTGAAGACGAACTTTGCCAGTGGCTAAAAAGATCATGCTTGCCAGGGGCTCCATCGATTTCCAGGAGAAAAAAATGACGGATTATTTCTACATTGTGTCATCGTGCCGAGCAATCGTTACTATCATTGGGATGAATAAAAAAGAGAGCATAGAAGCCTCCGGCGGACTCAGCCGACGGGAATTTATGGGCCTCAGTGTCGCATTTTGTATACCGATGCTGGCCCGGGCCAAAGTGAGCCAAGTCAGGGAGCCGATTAAGCTGGGGCTGATCACAGACCTGCACCACGATCTGATCCATGACGGGAAAAACCGTCTGGAAGCTTTCCTGGCGCATTGCCGTACAGCCAAAACGGATGGACTGATTCAGATGGGCGACTTTACTTTTCCGGACGAAAAGAACCAGGACGTGATCGACCTGTTCAACCGGGCGCACGAAACTACCCTGCACGTCATTGGGAACCACGATACCGACAACGGCCATACTAAACAGCAATGCATTGACCGCTGGGGTATGCCGGCCCGGTACTATGCCCGGAAAGTGCAGGGTATCTGGCTGATCGTGCTGGACGGGAACGATACCGGCTCTCCCGATCATAAGGGAGGGTACCCCGCCTACATCGGCCCGGAACAGGTGGCCTGGCTGAAAAACCGATTGCAGGAGATCAAAGAACCGATCATCATCGTTTCGCACCAGCCGCTGATTGGCGCTTTGGCGGTCGATAATGCCGCCGAGGTACCAGCGCCGCCGACCGGGTTATCGTCGCCATCAACGGTCATACCCACGTCGACAGCCTTATCTACGAAAAGGAAATTCCATACCTCACCATCAATTCGGCATCCTATTTCTGGATTGGGGACAAATTCCGCCATGAAAGCTACCCGAAGGAGATTCACGAAGCGCACGAGTGGATGTCGCGCATGTGTCCCTACCGGGACCCGCTTTACTCGGTCATGACCATTGATCCGGCTACGATGACCATCCAGCTCACTGGTAAGCAGAGTACCTGGGTCGGGCCATCACCGACGGCACTAGGCTTCGCGGATGAGTACAAACCTCTGCGCGTGGGGGAGGAGATCGTGCCTCTTATTCGGAAGCGTACCGTTAAGCCGGGGAGAGGTTAGTATTATTTGTTGTTCATGAAGTTCTCTAAGCAAACTAGTCAGGAGAGTTTTATAAATCTTTCGATGTACAAAATCGTTTATTTTTCAGTGGTATTCATATCTTTAGCTAAGCCTGCCTCTGCCCAAAATGCGAATGCTGTTATGTCTGCTACCGTGGCAAAGCCGGTCGCGCCGGAGATTCCCTATATTCAAAGTATCTGGTGGGATATTACCAAAAATCCTGACCTTGGCGAACTGACCGCACCCAAACAGGAGTCGGTTGATTTTGCGATCTGGCAGGCGGCGGACGGTACCTGGCAGTTGTGGGGATGCATGCGAAATACGGCCGTAAAAAAGAATAAAAGGTTGCTTTACGGCTGGGAAGGCAAGAGCCTGACGGATACCAACTGGCGGCCAACGGGCATCAAACTACTGCCTGCAGATGAAAACGCCACCGTGCAGGCCCCCTTCACATTCTTGGATGACCGCTCCTACAAAATGGTCTTCGGCAATATGTTCAACGAAACGCTTTATCTGAAAACAAGCCCTAAAAACGATGGGAAGTCTTTTAGCGAAAGTAGCCGCGTGCTGTTCTCCGATACTATAGAATTCCATATGCGCGACCCGACGATTTTGAAAATCGGGAGTACCTATTATGCCTATTACTGCGCCCATCCTGGTGCTACGGGCGCAGTGTACTGCCGGACATCACCGGACCTTATTCATTGGAGCAATTCTACAATAGTTTCCCACGGAGGAGCGGGCGGTTCCGGCCCTTTCGATGCCGAATCGCCTTTCGTGATTTCCCATAAAGGCTGGTACTACTTGTTTCGGACCCGGGATGCCAACGATACCGCCGCCTGGAAAACCTGCGTCTATGCTTCTACTGATCCGTTAGATTTCGGGATTGGCAACGACGACAAACTACTTACCACCCTCTCCTGCGCGGCCATTGAAATAATAGCGGACAAGCGGGAAGAGTACATTGCTTCCTTCGGAGCAAAAAACGTTCCTACCGGATTGCCAAGTTGGGGTGGAAAAAGTAAGACTGATGAATCAGGTGAATTTTCAAAAGTGGTAACCAAAATTTAGTTTTTCAGCGAATAAGCGTACATTTACTGACACATAAGCACGGGGTGCCCGGTGAAAGCCAGGCTGAGATCATACCCGAGACCTGATTTGGATAATGCCAACGTAGGGATGCCAGCTAAAAACTTCCGTTTTAGACTCCATTCTGTTGGCTATCCACCAGAATGGAGTTTTTTTATTTTTAGCCAATTGTAAAATGGAAATTGAAAAAGCAAACACCGAGATAATTCCCCAAAAAGCCCAGAATTGGCAGAATAGACCCGAGTGGTTTTTTAACCGCGAACATACCGATACCTACGAACTCTGGTACGAAGGCAGATACAAACGTGCGGAGATCTGGCAGAAAAAAGTAATGGAGCAGTTGGTTACGAAGGACAAGCGAATCAAGACATTGCTCGAATTCGGCTGTGGGACTACTCGCTTTACGCGTTGGTGGAAAGAGATCGGGATCGAGGCGGCGGGCGGCGATATTTCGCCGCTCATGCTATCGCAGGCCAGGCATCTCTTTGAGGGGGATCTGGTTATGGCCGATTCGCACCACATGCCTTTCAAAGACCATACGTTCGATGCGCTGGCCTTCATTACCACTTTTGAATACTACAAAGACCCGGTGAAGGTAATTCGTGAAGCCGCCCGGGTGGGGAAGTACGGGATAGCCATGGGGATGATGAACCGGAACTCGACCAAGGTAGTGAGAAGAAGGGTGCAGCAGCTATTTGGTAAAAACCCTTTCTACGTAACCGCTACTTTCTATACCCCCGAAATGCTTACCAATATTATTCACGAAGCATTGCGGGGAAGAGAATATTCCATTGAATGGACCTGTACGGGCCTGCCCGAATGGTTTCCCGTTCAGCAATGGAGTGTACCCCTGGGTGATTTTTTTGGGTTGTATGTCAAGCTAATCGATGTAGAATAGATGGAGGACAAGCTAGGAAAAATCGACCATCATTTATTTGAGCAGTTTATAAGTACCAAATGTGGCAAACATCGGCCCGAAGTTGTGGCCGGTCCGCAATTCGGCGTGGATGTTTCGGTCGTTGAACTACCCGGCGATATGGCTATGGCCCTGACCAGCGACCCGCTGTCATTGATTCCAACCCTTGGTTTAGAGGAATCCGCGTGGTTGTCGGTACAATTGATGGCAAACGATATGGCCACTACCGGGCATGCACCCATGTACGGGCAATTTGTACTAAACCTGCCCTCGACTTTCCCGAAGTCTGACTTTAAAATCTACTGGGAGTACATCCATCGGTTTTGCGACAGGATCGGAATCGCCATTACGGGCGGGCACACGGGGTTTATCGAGGGGCAGAACTCGACCATTGCCGGCGGAGGTACTTTCATAACAATTGCCCCCCAAAATCAATTACTAATTTCCAGATATGCCCGACCGGGCGACGCTCTGCTGGTGACCAAAGTCTGCGCCATATCTTCTGCCGCCATTCTTGCCATGTCCTTTCCCGAAAGCGTCAGAAACAAACTTGGGGCTGAAACCTATCAGCAGGCTTGTTCGACCTTCTACCAGACCTCCTCGCTTGAAGATGCGCTGGCTGCGGTTGGCAAAACCAATGAGCGCGGTGATATCACGGCGATGCACGATGTAACGGAAGGCGGGGTGATTGGGGCTATCTACGAATTAGCCACTGCTTCGGGCAACGGGGCAATTATTTATAATGACAAATTACCGATCGGCCACATTCAAAAAGAAGTTTGCTCGCTTTTTTCCTTAGACCCTCGCCATTGCATCGGAGCAGGTTCCATGATTATTGCCTGTAAGAAAAATGTCGTAGTCGAAGTAATCCAGCGACTTGGAACGCAAAACATCGCTTGTGTGGAAGTCGGTGAATTGGTTGAAAAAAATAAGGGGATTAAGCTTGTTGAAAAGAATGTAGAAAGTGAGGTAGTTTATACGGCAGATGACCCGTATTGGGCGGCCTTTTTCAAAGCGCTTAAATCGGGATGGAAATGAATAAAGTACCTGCGCGAAAGATAAAATCAGGAATTTATCTGGTAGTTGACCCTTCCATGGAAGAATCAGTTCTGTTACGAAAACTGGAAGTATGTCTCCGGGAAGAATTGTCGGCCATTCAGATTTGGGACAACTTCCAATCAGAGCAAAAGGTACTTGATCTTATTCAAAAAATAAGTGATCGCTGTCACGAAAAGAATCTGCCGGTTTTGATCAATAATAGATGGGGGCTACTGAATGAGTCGATGTTGGATGGTGTACATTTTGACCAGATTCCGGAAAATTATTCTCAAATAAAATCAAAAATAAATAAGCCCTTTTTAAGCGGACTTACCTGTAACAATGATTTGGCTTTCGTCCACTGGGCCACGGCTCATCAATTGGACTACATTTCTTTTTGTTCCCTATTTCCTTCCACGACCAGCAATAGCTGCGAACTCGTCGATTTCAGTACGATTCAACAGGCGGCTGAAATCTCAAATCTCCCCATTTTTTTAGCGGGAGGAATTCGACCTGAAAACGTAGAAAAATTGAATGAGTTAAGGTACTCAGGCGTCGCCGTCATTTCAGGTATTATGAGTTCCGACCAACCAAACGAAGTAATCAAAAATTATAATAAAAAACTGAAAATAAGTAGACTATGAAAATTAAAACGATCAAGAAATTGTGCTGTCCTTTTGATAAAGCAGACCTCACGCTGACTGAAATAACCAAAGACCTGAATGAGAATATTATCGAGGGATTTTTTGTCTGCTCCTCATGCCAACGATTGTACCCGATAATCAGCGGAATCCCCATCATGAGTCCGGACGAATACCGAGAGTTTCAGCTTGAACAACCCGTACTGGAAAGGTGGGAGAAGTACCTTGGTGGGTCTACGTTCAGTAATTTTCGACTAGTAGAATCCGGAAATAAAAGTATTGGATAAAGTAGGATAGTTAGTTTAACGCCTGCGACCCCCACGGGGTCGCACCATCGGTCGTATTGATTTCTCTATAACCATTTCTCCCTTACGGGGAAACCAACTTTATACTTTAATACAGCATCTTCATCCCCTTTCTCCTCCACAGCCCCTCGTACACCGCATCCATGATCGACGCCTTATATCAACCATATATAGTTTTGTGTTCGGTAAGTACAATAGGAGGAATCGGCTTAACTACAACTCGTCGACTATTTTGAGCACATCTTGATATAGTTTTGGACTAATCCAAAAACCGATGTCCAAGATAAGTTTGTCTAGCAAAGGTTTTGCCCTGCTTATATATCCTTTTGATTTGGCCTCGATCATGACGCCCAATAAACCAGAAACCAAAATGCCGTGTTGCCTTGCGATACTTCTTCCTCGCCGCTCGTCGATAAGCAGCAGGTCTGCGTTCAACTCTAAGGCAAGCGCAATGGCTTCTGATTCTCCGGCATCGAGTTGTTCTTTCAATTGATCGTACGTCACTTGCTCAGAAGTTGATTTGATAGATAGCCAAGGAATATTCTGCACTATTACCGCTTGTCCCGGTATTTTAGCCAGCTCATCAAACACTCTTTTTGGAATCACTATCTCCCCGTAGAGTTTTTCCAAGAGTGACAAATGGTCCAACTGAATAAGATTTGTGATAATGGAGGTATCACTGACGATTACCATCAGGAGGCGTTCCTTCGGTTAAATTCTTTAAGATTTTCCAGGTCGGTATGAAGGTCCTTTACATCGTACTTGATGTGAATATTACGCTTGGCTAATTCCTTTTGAAAAGCAATTTGATCCAATTGGGCCAGGTTGCGGGCTTGGCCCATGGAAAGGCGTTCAGTGTCGTACAGATGTACCGCAATTTCAATCAGTAGTTCTTCGGCGGAGAGTTCAGCCTTTTTGAGCGTTTCTTCCTTTATGAGTAAGTCCATGATTTGTTGCAATTTTTAAATTCAAATCTGCGAAAATCTTTCTCAAAGATAGCAAATAGCCGTGCACATCACGCGATCCCCTACATCCCCGCCTTCCCTCGTCCCAGCCCCTCGTACACCGCATCCATAATCGACGTGCGGATATTCAGCGTATACAGCTTCGTATTCTCCCGCGTGGGGTACACCCGGTTGGAAAGGAAGACAAAATCCAGGTTATACACCGGGTCCATCCAGACCATGATGCCCGTGTAGCCCGTGTGGCCGAAACTGGCCGGGCTGGCGTAGCGCGGCGCGTTGCCGGTATAGTGGAAGCTGGGCTTGTCGAAGGCGATGCCCCGGCGGCTACCCAGCTCGGGGAATTGGTAGCGTGTAAACTCAAACATCGCGTCGCGGCTGATATACTGCTTGCCACCGTAGTAGCCGTTTTGCAGGTACATCTGCATGATTTTCATCAGGTCGTTGGCGTTGCCGAAGAGTCCGGCGTGGCCGCTCAGTCCGCCCAACATGGCTGCGCCCTCGTCGTGTACCTGACCGTGCAGCAGGGCCATACGGAAAAATGTGTCGCGTTCGGTGGGCACGATTTCGTCTAATTTGTAGAATCGCTTTGGGTTGAAAGTGAGCGAATTGGCTCCGATGGGTTGGTAGTAGTTCTCTTTCAGGTAGGTTTCGAAGTCTTCACCCGTGATATTCTTGACGACCTGCGGATAGAGAATGAACGACAAGTCGCTGTACACGTAGCCCTCTTCGGGGTTGAGCGGCGAGTCCTTGATGGATTTATAGATAACATTTTTGTAGTTCTTATGGATAAACAGACTGTCGCCCACAACAGAAGTGGGGTAGTTGGCCGATTTGGTAGTGCTGAACGTATTCTTTTTCCAAGTACCATCGGGCTTCTGCGCTTCGCGCCAGAACTGAATCCATGATTTCAGCCGCGCGCTGTGGGTAAGTACTTTGCGCCAGGGCAGGTCGGCCTTGTTGGATTTTTTGAGGAAGGGCAGGTAGTCCTTCATCGTGGCGTCGAGATCGAATTTCTTCTGATCGTACAGGCTGAGAAGCGCCAGTGTGGAGGCTGTGACCTTCGTCACAGAGGCAAAATCGTAGAGGTCGTTGATTTTCACGGGTTCATCGCCTTCGTAAGTATGTTTGCCGTAAGATTTGCGGAAAAATACTTTACCATCCTTGGCCAGTTGCACCACGCAGCCGGGTGTAGCTTTCTGGGCGATGGCGTAGTTCGCGATAGAATCAATCTTGTGGGTAATCCACTTTGAATCCAGCCCTACTTCTTCGGGTATGGTGTATTTGAGGCGTTTCAGATCCGGCGTACTCATACCCGCTCCGTAAGGGAACTGATTGTTAACCGTTACCGGTAAGCGACCTTCCGCGGGGATAGCGCCAAAAATCAACTGGGCCGACAGGTCCTCGGTATAGGTTGTCAATTGATAAGCCATCACGATAGCTTTTGCGCGCTCGGGACGGTCGATTTTATTGAGCACGTAAGGATTGCCAAAAAGTGTCACGGCAGCTTTGCCCGTGGCGAGTAGTTTGTCCAGCGTGGCTGTCATTTCGGGCGTCATGCCAAAATTGGCGCGGGGCGAAATGCTGTGCTGATGCACACCCACCAGCAGCAGGTCATATTCCTTGATTTTGGCATCCAGCGCGGCAAGTTGTGAAGCGCTCGGCTTGGTGGGGATGCTGTACGAATCGACGGTCGTGTACAGATTCAGTGTTTTCTGAAATGTGGTAATCGAATCGGCTCCCAGCGAAATAGCGGCTATTTTCAGACTATCCAGGCGGCGCAGGGGGAGGATTCTGCCATTGTTTTTCAATACTGTGAGCGCT
>CAZCOG010000077.1:0-15072 GCA_964500445.1 uncultured Persicitalea sp.
GCCCACGGTTCTATCTGATTTTCCTGTATTATTTAAATATTAAGTTTAAAAAAATAACCGCAGAGCTGATAATATATTCGGTTACTTCCCTAGCTTTATACAAAAAAACATCTTTCACCATTCCAACCTATTTTATCATGAAAAGAAGATTTATTGTCCGGGGGCGCGGACGCCCGCTAGCCCTGCTGCTGCCCGCCTTCTGGCTTCTGATAGCCTGTGAGAAGAAGGATATGCTGCCCAAAGCCACCCAAGAGGGCCGCAACATCTTTGGCTGCAAGATTGACGGAAAACCCTGGGTGCCTGATGGCGGGACAGGATTTCAGTCTCGAGAACCGATTTTGGGAGGATTTTTCCAAATTCAAAAAAAGCCTGAATTTCTTATTGGGATATATATAAGAACTATCTCAAAAGATAAACAGGAAGTACACATTTACCTCGACGGTTATAAGGAAGGTGAATATGTATTAAATGAAAACACTCAAACTGCCCCTGCCAGCCTGAACCCCAAGAATTACGGCTTGTACCGAAATGTGGGCGGGGGAACTACTTACGTAACCTCAAAGCAGTCTACTGGTAAGGTCGTCATTACAAAATCCGATACCGCGACGGGAGTTGTAGCGGGTACATTCGAGTTTGTCGCCGGCAGTCCAAGTGGTGATAAAGTAACGATCACCAATGGTAGGTTTGATGTAAACACAAGGACTTTGTAATCTTCAATTTTAACGTTGTAATCTAATCCCTCATGAAAACCACTCTCAAACTCTGCCTTCTGCTGGGGCTGCTGGGGTCATGCGATTCCTCCGCCCAGCTCGTTCAGCCCCTTTCCGCTCCGCCCAGTGGGTCTTATCAGTTCAGTGAGTACCGCAATGCGACCGATGAGACGCTGCTAAACTTCAACATCAGCCCCGTCACCTCCAAAATTCTCTACGACCGCGTATTCCCGGCGGCCAGGCTGTTCGAGTGGTCGCCCAGCAAATATCGAAAGGCCTAGAAGGTGGTTTTCAGTGTTGAGACTGTTTCAACCACTTCTCCGCCTCAACAATCGGCATCGGATAATCTTTCTCTAAAATAACTCCATACTCTTTCTGCTCTTCGGGCGTGAGTTGCCAAATCCGGTGAATTTTATCAGCGGGTACTTCAGCCAGTTCCGGCAACCAGTGCTTTACGTAGTCGCCTTCGGCATCGTAGCGCGTGGCCTGGGAGTACTGGTTGAAGTAGCGATTCTGACGCGGGTTGTTGCCGACACCCGCTACGTAGTTCCAGTTGCCCCAGTTGCTGCACACGTCGTAGTCGGTGAGCAGACTCTCAAACCAGGCCGCGCCCCAGGTCCAGTCAAGGCCCAGGTCGTGGGCCAGGAAACTGGCTACGTTTTGCCGCCCGCGGTTAGACATGTACCCCGTCGCCGCGATTTCTCGCATATTGGCATCCACGAAGGGGATGCCCGTTTGGCCCGTTTGCCATTTTTCAAAAAGGTCGCGGTCGTGCCGCCAGCGCTTGTCTTTTTCGAGTTTCAGACCGGAGGGCTTGAAGAGCCGTGTACCCCAGCGCAGCATTACGAAGTGAAAGAAGTCACGCCAAAGCAGCTCAAAAATCAGCCAGTAAGTTGAGTCGTTGGCCGTGCGCTCAGCTTCGTAACGTTTGATTTCCTCGTAGATGCGCCGGGGCGACAGGCAACCCAACGATAGCCAGGCCGAAAATTTAGAGGAATAATCGGGACCGAGCAGCCCGTTGCGGGTTTCTTTGTAAGCAGCAATGTTGTCACTTTCCCATAGATAATCAGTCAGTCTTTGCAGCCCCGCCGTTTCGCCGCCCTGGTAGTCGAGTACGCCCTTCGGGTCTGAGTCTGTTATTTCTTCTTCGGCAAAGCCAAGATCCTGAGGCGTGGGGATTTCCCCGGCTTCGTAGTCGGCGGGTAAGTTCACACGCTCGGGTTGAAGTACCGCAGGGCGCACGGCTGCCTCTTTTTCTACCTTTTTTCGAAAATCTGTAAAGACTTCGGGCAGCCGATTAATGGCGAAGGGCAGATCCCGCACGTGATACAGGGTGGACATCCACGTAAAAACCATATCTACGTTCAACGGCTTCAATCTCTTGCTCAACGACGATTCTACATCCGTTTCTTCCTGGGCAATTTCCTTGCTGAGATGCAATTCGTTCACGTCGTATTGTTGAGCCAGTTCGGCCAATATACGTTCCGGCTCGCCAACCCTTACCAGCAAATCACCGCCTGTTTTTTGCAGCGAAGTACGGAGGTCAGCTACGCTTTCAAGTACGAAGCGAGTCCGGTAAATACTCGTCTTGCGAAATCCCAGGGAAGTTTTTTCAAACACTCTTGGGTCAAATATAAAGACGGGAAGTACTTCGTCGGCCCTTTGTAGAGCTTTTAACAGTCCTTCATTGTCGTGAAGGCGCAGGTCATTACGAAACCAGTAAATGATCATTGATGGACAATGGACAGTGGATAATGAGCGATGGCTTTTTTTCTTCCAGCCGCGAAAGTACAACCAGAAGCCGGAACTTAGTACAAAGTACCTTGTTCGAAGTACTCATTCCTTTCTGATCCAGCCCCTGGTTCCGGCTTTGTCCAGTTCTACCAATTCAAAGTCGCCGCTTGTTCCCAGCACCGTGAGCGTGGTGGCTTTGTTCAGTACTTCATACACCGCTGCGTCAGGATAGGCCTCGTCGTAAATGGGAGTAGCTGAGGCCAGCTTCGCTTTACGGATAGATGCACCAATGTCCTGAACCGCCGAAGCGGGCAGATAACCTTCTGATTCAGTAGGGGTCCTGACCCGTAGCCAGCCACCAGAACCGCCCAGGACTTGGACAATCTGGTTTCTGGATAGTGATTCGACGGTCTCGGATTTGTTTTCGGGAGTCAGCCGTAGTCGTGTATTGGCAACGACGCGCGCAGTGTCGCCCAGTTCGTCTCCGTCAGGTAGTTTCTGCTTCGGTTGGCCCAAGCCTAACCGGATAAAAGGTAGTGGATTAATGGCTCCCCGGCCGCCTGACTGGTAGATACCAAAGTGCAGATGCGGCCCGGTCGTGCGGGCATTGCCGGTGTTGCCGACGAAGCCCAGCGTATCGCCTACCTTCACTCTCTTTCCCGTATTGACATTAAAACTGTCCAGGTGGGCGTAATACAAATTCAGGCCGCGCGATTGGTCGGAGAGGAAAATGACATTTCCGCCCAAATTATTGGTACCCACCCGCGACACGAAACCGTCGATGGCTGCCAGGGCAGGAGTACCGCGCGAGGCAAAAATATCCACACCCTCGTGGCTCCGCCGTCCGCCGTCGCGATTGGCTCCCCAAAAGCTGCTGATCTGCTTGCTGTTTCGGCCTTCCACCGGAAAAGCCAGTAGCGGATCGCGCGTGACAGAAAGCGTATAGCGTCCGCTTCGTAGCAATTCAGGCTGAATGCGAATCAGATGCGTGCGGCTGCGCTTTACTTCCCAGCGCAAACCCGTCGTATCGGCCTTGGCTGAAAGTACCCGCGACGGTTTGCGCTGGTCGTCCAGTTCGAAAACATCCACGAAAACTTTCGTCTTGTTACGGCCCGTCGTGTCTCCGTTCGTCCGGCCTTGCACAGCTACTGCAATGGAAAGTACATCACCGCGCTCCGCCTGAATACGGTAACCAACAGCCAGCGGCGATTGCGCCGGAAAGTACCCGCTCTCGCGGTAGGGAAGGGTAATGAGCAGCGAGTCCCGCAGCGACCGCTCGGAGGCCGCTATCCAGAGGGTACCCAGAGCCGTTTCGTCCAGGTTGGCGGCTTTCAGAGACCGCTCGTACTGCTCGTGCGGCGACGGAGAGGTGAAAATTCCCTGAGAAGGGCCAAAGATTTCGCAGGAAGATAGCAGGGATGCTAACAGAACCAGACAGAAATATTTTGAAAAAATGGTTTTCATTTTCTTGTAAAAGGTTGAAGGCAAACAAACTGAAAAGGCCTTTTAGAAAAATCCGTGCCTTAACAGTATGGAAACAAAACGAAACAGCCCCCGCCAGAAATGGCGGGGGCTGTTTCAAGTAACGGACTATATCTGCCGGAAAACGAAGAATCTTAGCTTAATAACTCAACACCGTGAACTCCGTTCGGCGGTTGCGCTGGTGTTCTTCTTCGGTTTTAGCGTTCGGTACGATAAGCTGCCGCTCGCCATATCCTTTGGCAGTCAGACGATCAGCATCGATTCCTCTCGAAATCAGGTAGTTTACGGCCGACTGTGCACGTTGCTGCGAAAGATTGTTGTTATAGGCATCGGTGGCACGGGCGTCCGTATGCGATGCGAGTTCAATCTTAATCGTGGGGTTATCTTTCAGGATTTGTACCAGTTTGTCCAATTCGGCGGCTGCATCGGGACGGATGTTGTATTTATCCAGATCATAGTAAATATTCTCCAGGGTAAATGTCTTGTTCAGTTCCAGATCGTCAAGCTTCACTGTGACGCGGTAGGTAGTATCAGTCAACACCTTATTGAGGAAAATCGGCGGGATACTCTTGCCGTCCATTGAGAAGGGTTCACGCTTGGAGATATAGCCCTTTTTCTCCACCAACAGCACATAATCTTTACCCTCCTCCAAATTGTACCGGCCAAAATTCCCCTGGTCGCCCGTCGTCAACTGCGCTAGTTCTACATCAGCGCTATCTGACAGGATGCGTACTTTGGCTGAGTCGATTGGGGCAGGCGTGGCGTTATTGGTCAACACAGTACCCGCCAGGAAGTACCGTACCACTTTGCGTTCTCCGTTGATGTAAAGCGGATTGTTCGGGTTCAGCGGGCTCGTAGGATCATTCTGCGCCAGGATAGTAGAATCGGGCGTTTCTTCCACGGGATTGGAAAAGAAATAAATGTCGTCGTCGCCCTTACCGCCGGGACGGTTGGAAGCAAAGAAGCCGTTTTCCTGATCTTCCATAAACACCAGACCGAAATCGTCCTGCGGTGTATTGAAAGGAATGCCCATGTTCTCGATGGAAATGATTCCCTGCGAACGGGTAGCTACAAATAGGTCGAGCTTGCCCAGACCGGGGTGCCCGTCGGAAGCAAAGTACAGTTTGTTGTCAGGCGATACGTAGGGGAACATCTCATCACCAGCAGTGTTGATATCCTTACCCATATTTACGGGCTTGCTGAAACGACCCGAGGCATCCATATTAGTACGATACAGGTCGATACCACCCGCACCACCCGGGCGGTTGGAGGCGAAGTAGAGCGTTTTGCCGTCGCGCGAGAAGGCCGGAGAGCCGTCCCAGGCCAGCGAGTCGTTCACAGGAAGGTAGCTGGGTTCGGTCCATTGTCCATTCACAAGGCGACTCATGTATAAGTCTACATCCACGGTACCTTTGCGCTTGCCGGTATTGCCACGGGCAAATACGAGCGTCTTGCCGTCGGGCGAGAAAGCGGGGGAACCTTCATTGGCTTCCTCAGCAAAGATATTGGGACTGAATAGGGTCGGACTACTACTTGCCTCGCTGGGTTGCTCGCCAATGTTGACTTTATAAAGACCCAGCATGGACTGACCGTTATTCTTGTAAATCTTCTCTTTTTTGGAAGCTGACATGACCAATTCATTACCCAGTAAAGTGGGTGAAAACTCGGCACCGGGCGTATTGAAAGGCATATCCAGCACCGTCACCTCCGCCTTTTTTTGTTTGATTCGGTCGGTGATTTTCAGCGTTTCCACTTCGCGGGCGGCCCGCTCTTTCAGGGTTTTGTCAGCGGTTTCATTCTCGGTAAACTGCGCAAATTCCTGTCTGGCTTCGTCGTACTGGCCGGAGGCTTTCAGCGCATAAGCATACTGAAAACGGGCATTGGGATCGGTAGTACCCGCTTCCATTGCTTTCTTATAGTAGGGAATGGCCTCCTGATAGCGGTTGGAAAGGCGGTACGATTCGGCGATAAAGTAGTTAGTCTGTGCGGGTTCGTAGTTGCCTTCGGCAGCTTTCTGGAAATCTTTCAGGGCCAGGTCGTACTCCCCGTTGTCAAACCGCTTAACGCCGTTTTTGTAGGCTTGCATGGTGGGGTTACAGGCTTGTAATAGAAGGCAGAAGCAAACCAATGCGATCCCAGGTAAGGATTTGTTCAAATATCTATTCATAAGTTCATTAAGGAAATTCTACGTTGAACTAACGATTTTTTTTGGGAAAAATTGAAATTAGCCGTCGGCTGTGGGCTGACAGCTTTCGGCTTTTCGGGAACATAGCATTATTGTAATGAATCACGAGTTAAAAATACTCTTCACTATCAATTATCCCCTAAACTCATTCCCCCTGCATTAGCGAATAGCCCGCTTCTCCGTCAAAAGTATAGAGGTTCTCGGTTTTAATAGTGTCGAAGCCTTTTTCGTTCAGCAGAGCGATCTGTTTCCAGATTGTCATTTTATCAATACTCTTACCCTGTCCTTCCTGACTCATAAAACGACACCGCCAATGATCAGTACAGAAGGTTTCGGGTACTCCGTCGGGATACACCTTCACGCCGCGGTTCGTAATCATTTTCAATTGCAAGGGGGAATCCGGTAGGGTACTTATTGCATCGCCCAATTGGCGGGCAGTACCTTCGTTCCAATCCAGAAAAATATCCACGCCTACCAATTCTTTCTTTTGCTGGATTTGGCTGGCCGAGCTAATATGAATCGGCTTGGGGGCGGCGGCGTAGCTAATGGTTTTGAAATGCTCCGGTGTTTGACCCAGCCGCTCGATGACCGCGTCAGCAAACCCCTTGGTACCTACGCGTTCTTTACTTACTCCTTCCTGGTACACATCGCCCGTATGAATACCATCCTCGATGGTTTTGAGCCAGGCATTGTGGACCTTAGCAGCGACCTCGCCCTGCCCGATGTGGACGAGCATCATAATGGCACCGTTGAGCAGTCCCGATGGATTGGCAATGCCGCGCCCGGCGATGTCGGGCGCCGAGCCGTGAATGGCCTCGAACATGGCGCACTGGTCGCCCACGTTGGCCGAACCGCCCATGCCGACTGACCCGGCAATTTGGGCCGCGATATCGGAAATAATATCGCCGTAGAGGTTCAGCGTTACGATCACGCCGAAACGCTCCGGTTCGTCGGCCAAAAGGGCCGAGCCGATATCGATAATCCAGTGTTCTTTCTCAATATCTGGATATTCGGCGGCAATTTCATCGAATACGCGGTGAAATAGTCCGTCGGTCATTTTCATGATATTATCTTTGGACAGACAGGTGACTTTCCGGCGATTGTAGGCACGAGCGTATTCGAAGGCGTAGCGGATGATTTTCTCGCAGCCGGGCCGCGAAATTAGCTTCAGGCATTGGGTCACTTGGTTGGTCTGCCGATGCTCGATACCCGTGTACAGATCTTCCTCGTTTTCGCGGATAATGACAAGATCCAACAGCGGGTGCTTAGTCTCGACGTAAGGAGAATACGCCATACAGGGGCGCACATTGGCAAAAAGCCCCAGCGTAGTTCGGGCCGTCACATTCAGGCTTTTATAGCCGCCTCCCTGTGGCGTAGTGATGGGAGCTTTCAGGAAAACTTTATTTCGGCGGAGTGATTCCCAGTCGCTGGGCTGAATACCCGCCTTACTACCGCTCTTGTATACTTTCTCACCGATTTCGATGACTTCCGGCTCAATTTTGGCGCCCGCCGCGTCGAGGATACGGAGTGTGGCGTCCATGATTTCGGGACCGATGCCATCGCCATAGGCGACGGTTATTTTGGTGTTGGTAATGGGATTCTTAGTGGAGATCATTCGGTTTTTGGGTAGGTGATAAAGCAATTGGTTTAGGGGCAAAATAGAAAACGGGTCTTATAGTAGCGCCATAGTTCTTTTGCGTCAATTCAATTTTACTAAGGTTAGATCAGATGCATGTTATACCAAAGAAAGACGGAATGAACCCTTGTCAAGAGGATTCATTCCGTCGTCCATAAGAGAAAATTATCATCGAAGCAGCTGAACCCAACCTTTCAGATTAATGGGCTGGCCTGGGCGCACTACCGACTGGAAAGTGACGGATGCTTCATAGAAGTACTGTCCGGCGGGCAATCCCTGTCCATCGCTGGACTTGCCGTCCCAGTTTATATCGGGATCGGTAGTTTCGAAGACCTTCACACCCCAACGGTTAAAGACCCGGAATGTGACGCTTTCGACAAAACTGGGGCAGTTTAATGGCTGGAAGGTGTCGTTCTTGCCATCGTTGTTAGGCGTGAAGACATTGGGCAGCACAAACTGCGGACAGTTATCCTTGCAGACTAAATTACTTGGCGCGCTCTCGTTGCCAAAGCGGTTGACGGCTGTCACATAGTAGCATCCCGCAAATGAGCTGAGTCCGGTATGAGCGTAGGTCGTAGCGGGCGGCGTGGGCGGTGGCACGACGGACGCGAGCAGGGCCGGAGTTTCGTCAGCAAAGCGGGCGTAATATATCCGGTACTCCACAATGTTTGGGTCGCAATCGCCACCCTGCGCATTCTGAGCAGGGTACATCCACGACAGATTATTAGTGAACGTCGTCTGGTTGCAATAAGCGTCGGGTGCGACTGTACTACAATCCAGTGTGTCAAGACTCAGCACGGGCGGACAAGGCTTGATGGTGTCGATGGGTGCGGCGCAAATTTTCTGCGAAAAATTCAGCAGAATCGCAGGCTTAATGCGGTCGTTGCCGTAAGTACCCACCGTCTCTACCCGATAGCAGTACGTGGAATCAGCGGATAGCGTGACGTTGACGGTACCATCCAGGGCATAACGGTCGGTTCCATCATCCTGATAAATAAAGCTTCGGGGATCGGTCACGGCTACCTCGGCAATCTGGTTATAAGTACCGGGCTTGCCACGTACTTCGCGATAGACCCGATGCCGCTGGTTGTTGTTGCTCCAGGGTACATTGGCTACCCATTCCAGACGTACTATATTTGACTCGGCTTCCCCCTGCGTCAGCCGGACGCTGCTGGCGGGTTCACTGGTATCCAGTTTTTCCAAAGTACCGTTGGTGTTAGTAAAAAAGTACTCCAACTGGTACCGGTAGGCGTTGGCCATCGTATTGAGGTTTTTATCCACAAAAATCGTATCTGCTGCGCCGGGCTGAAGCTGGGTATTAATGGTGGTGATCAGCGTGAAATCGGTGCCATTCAATCCCGTCGCGCGGGAAAGCCTGTATTGCGACGGTCCACTGATTTGGCTGGGATTCAAACCGATCGGGCGCGTCCACTTTATCGTGATCTGGCCGCTGGTAGTGCTGGTCGAGTCCACCGTTACATTCGTAATAACCGGAATCAAAAGTGGCAAATCCAGGCAAAACTCATCGGAGGGCAAACTTGTGCCGCCGCCATTGAGATAGCCCGGTTCGGTAATAGGCGCACCGGGACGAGGGAATTCTGCCACCAGGCGATAGCTGTACTTCACGCCGCGTCGGAGCGGTGCGGTACTGCTGCTATCCAGAAAGCTGGTAGCGGTGACGGGAACGCGACCTACCTCAGTGTACCCCAGCGTAGCGGGCAGACCGGGACTACACGGGTCGGGCTGATAGTCTGAACATCCTTCTTTGCGATACACTACGATTTCTGCCCCAGGTACCTGGCAAGCGTAAGAATCCCAGGTCACTCGGAAAGCTCGTCCGCCCGCGTCAGTCGTGGGCGTGGCTCGTACATTTCTGGGTCGTGGCCCGTATACCTTTATTCGGAAGGTCCTGATATCGGCCAGTTTTCGGAACAGGCTCGGGTTAGGAAAACCGGCCCGGGGGCTGTCCTCCACTTTAAACAGGACGTTGTACGATTCCGAACGAATGTGGTTGCAGCCGGTTTGCCAGCGGAATACGCCACTGGCCTGGCCGGCCGGATTGGGCGAGGCCGCGATAAACTGCGCAAGTTGCGGATCGATCAGACCATTGTTATACACACCACCGGTAGTCGTGAGGGTCAGAGGGTCACCGTTTTTGTCGACAGCCGTTATGGCTTGCTGGATGAGCGTACCCGCCTCCACGCAAAGATCAGGGATGGAATCGAGCTTGGGGCGGTCATTATTGGCTTCGACCACGATAATCTGCATGTCCCGCGTGATCTCCCCGATTTTTACCCCATTACGCCACTCTTCCACGATGAAGGCTACGTTATAGTACCCGGGAATAAAGGGAGCATCCCAGACCAGGTCGCCTGTGATAGCATCGATACTGAATGTAGAAGGAAAAGCACCATTTTCGTTTGGTCCCAGTGGCTGCACCTTATTGGGATCTACATACTGAACATTTTTGCCGTTGGGATTATTTTCACCACCTTCCTGCGGCACTACCAGACGGTAGGCCAGGCTATCGCCGTCGGCGTCATAAGCACCCGGATTGTGAATATACCGCTGGCCCACGGCGGCCAGATCGATGGGCGCGTTCAACATAACGGGCGTGCGGTTCTGGCCCAGGCTGGCGTTGATGACCAGGGTACTTTTGATGTAAAAGCTACGTTCCTGCGTTGGCTTCGGGCCAATATTCAGTACGTTATTGTTGCGGTTATCAAGGTTGGTCGATATGTCGAATCGGCCTGGTGCGGGAAAGGTATAGATGAAAACATACTCGTTCTTGGTAGTGTTATTACCGATGTTGGTAATTGGCTGTTTGCGCGGAACACTAATTGGGCCTACCGAACCAACAAAGACCTTGATATCGGTCTGAGCGTCAGCGGCAGCCTTGCCGTTTTCCATATCAAAATATCCCGTGAAGGTGATCTCATAGGTCAGGGAAGTGGTGGAAATGCGTTTAGCGGTGATCTCGCCCGCTCGCACGTGAGTAGCGCGAGCCTGGGTTGCGGCAAGAAGTAGTAGGAAGAAAAAAAGTATCGGGCGTATTGTTGAGCGCATGGATTAGGGCTGCTTGTTCTGATTGAGTATAGACTTGAACGAAAAAGATGCAAAAAACGGTGTGTCATCTTCCTTTTTCAGGCTTGAAGGTAAGCTTTTTGAGCTTGGGCTGATGATTTATGACTGATATTAGATTGAAGCCAAACATTTTTTTGCACAAAATGTTGAAAATGGACAGCGGCAAAAAAACTTAAAATCATTATAAATAATTGCCTTTGCCACAAAATGAAATCGCTTTTATTGTCTCAGAATCCTTTGTCGCGTACCTTTGGCAGGTTAAGGCAGTATCCAATATTTACCCTAAAATTCAACACGTTCTGTTATGTCGTGGCTTACCCAAACGTTATCTAGCTCTATTGGCAAGAAACTGATCATGGCTCTTACGGGCCTTTTTCTATGCACTTTCCTGATTGTTCACGTGGTCGGAAATCTGCAGCTTTTCAAATCCGACGAAGGGCTGGCCTTCAATACCTACACGGTGTTTATGACCACAAGTCCCTTTATTAAAACAATTTCTTACGGGCTGTATGCCCTGATTTTAATTCACGCTTTCGACGGTCTGTATCTGGCTTTTATGAACCAGCGGGCACGGGCCAAAAAGTACGTTAAAGTTAACAATCAAAGTACTTGGGCAAGTCGTAATATGGGCGTATTAGGTACAATTCTCTTGGTTTATCTCGTCGTGCACATGGGTGACTTCTGGTACGAGTACAAGTTTGGCCACCTGCCCTTTAAGGAATACACCATCGACTTATCGGAAGGTACCATCATGAGTACCCGGCAAATGCCCGACGGCTTTATCCTCAACAGCAAAATCGAGGAGCGCCTGAGCGATGATAACCAGCGCAAGACAGTCATCGTCAAAGATCTGTATCAGGAAGCTGAGTCATCTTTTGCTAATCCTCTGCTGGTTCTGTTTTACGTGCTGAGTATGGCGGCGGTGTCTTTTCACCTCGTCCATGGCTTTCGTTCGGCCTGGCAAACGCTGGGTGCCAACCATCCCAAGTACAACCCGGTATTCAATTTTCTGGGCGTATGGGTATTCGCTATTATCATTCCCATCGCCTTCGCTGCCATGCCGGTTTACTTTTTTCTGAAACAATTGTGAATGAGTGAATGTCGGAATGGGTGAATAATAATATTCCGACATTCACTCATTCCGATATTCCGACATTCACTCATTCAAAATCAAATATGACTTCCTCCCAATTGGATTCCAAAATTCCCGCTGGTCCGATAGAAGACAAATGGACCAAGTACAAGTCGTCGGTTCCGCTGGTGAACCCTTCCAATAAGCGCCGTATCGAGGTGATCGTAGTCGGTACGGGTCTGGCCGGAGCTTCGGCGGCGGCTTCGCTGGCCGAAATGGGCTATAAGGTCAAAGCATTCTGCTTTCAGGATTCTCCGCGCCGGGCGCACTCCATCGCTGCGCAGGGTGGAATCAACGCCGCCAAGAACTACCAGAACGATGGTGACTCGATTTATCGACTTTTCTACGATACCGTAAAAGGGGGAGACTACCGCTCACGTGAGGCTAACGTTTACCGTTTGTCTGAGGTGTCAGGTAGCATCATCGACCAGTGCGTGGCACAGGGTGTCCCCTTCGCCCGCGAGTACGGCGGACTGCTCTCCAACCGCTCTTTTGGCGGCGTACAGGTGCAGCGGACTTTCTACGCAGCCGGACAGACCGGGCAGCAGCTTTTGCTGGGCGCGTATTCGGCTTTGCAGCGTCAGGTAGGTATTGGGGCCGTGCAGATGTACACGCGCCACGAAATGCTGGATGTCGTCAAAATCGATGGCAAATGTCGGGGTATCATTGCCCGCAACCTGGTAACTGGTGAAATCGAGCGTCATTCCGGCCACGCCGTGCTGCTTTGCTCAGGAGGCTACGGCAACGTGTTCTACCTTTCGACTAACGCGATGGGCTGCAACGTAACCGCCGCCTGGAAGGCGCACCGCCGAGGAGCTTTTTTCGGCAACCCCTGCTTTACGCAGATTCACCCCACCTGTATTCCCGTTTCCGGCGAACACCAGTCGAAATTGACATTGATGTCGGAGTCGTTGCGAAATGACGGGCGCATTTGGGTACCCAAGAAAAAAGATGACAACCGCCCGGCCAATCAGATTCCCGAAGCGGAACGTGACTACTACCTCGAGCGCCGGTATCCAGCCTTCGGTAACCTTGTACCGCGCGATATCGCGTCGCGCGCTGCCAAGGAACGCTGCGACGCGGGCTACGGGGTAGGTCCTTCTAAAATGGCTGTTTATCTCGACTACGCTTCGGCCATTGAACGATACGGCCGTGGCGAAGCCAACAAAAACAACCTCAGTAATCCTACGGACGAGCAGATTCGGGAGCTGGGTAAGGAAGTCGTAAAAGAAAAGTACGGCAACCTGTTTGATATGTATAAGCAAATTACGGGTGAAGATCCCTACGAAGTACCCATGCGGATTTACCCCGCCGTCCACTATACCATGGGAGGCCTGTGGGTGGACTATAATCTGATGACTACTGTTCCGGGCCTCTATGCCCTTGGCGAGGCCAACTTCTCCGATCACGGTGCCAATCGCCTTGGTGCTTCGGCTCTGATGCAGGGACTGGCCGATGGTTATTTCGTGATTCCTTATACGGTTGGTTCTTATTTGGCCGGAGAAATCCGTACCGGAGAAATTCCGACCGACCACGAAGCTTTTGTCCAGGCCGAGAAAGAGGTGAAAGATAAAATTTCTAAACTATTATCGGTGCAGGGAAAGACTTCAGTCGAACATTTTCATCGGGAGCTGGGCAAAATCATGTGGGACAAATGCGGCATGGCTCGTAACGCCAAAGATTTACAGAGCGCTATTCTGGAAATCAGAGCTTTGCGTAAGCGCTTTTGGGAAGATGTGCGGGTAATGGGCAGCGCCGATGAGCTGAATCCCGAACTCGACAAAGCCAGCCGTGTCTCTGATTTTATGGAACTCGGTGAGCTGATGTGTCAGGATGCCCTCGATCGCAACGAGTCCTGCGGTGGTCATTTCCGGGAGGAATACCAGACCGCCGAAGGCGAAGCCCTCCGTGACGATGAAAATTATATGTACGTTTCGGCCTGGGAATATCAGGGCGAAAGCAAATGGCAACTCCATAAAGAGGAATTGGAATACGAGAATATCAAAATTGCCCAGCGCAGCTATAAGTAAGGTTTAGTAGCTTAGGTGTGGAGGTGTTTATTTGTCTTGAGATATGAGCTAATATATTGAAAACAAGTGTTTTTATACTCTCACTCTCACAATCAACCCAACGCTTAAACTACCTAACCATAGAAGTACCTAATCATACATTCAACCGACAATATCATGTCAGCAGAAAACATGAGCCTCACGCTGAAAGTGTGGCGGCAAAAAAATAAAGACAGCGAGGGAAGCCTCGAAACGTATGCTCTGGAAGGTATCTCACCGGATATGTCCTTTCTGGAAATGTTTGACATCCTTAACGAGCAATTGATCCACGAAAACAAGGAACCTATTGCCTTCGACCACGACTGTCGCGAGGGTATTTGCGGCTCCTGTTCGATGCACATCAACGGGCGCCCCCACGGACCGCTCACGGGTGTAGCGACTTGCCAGCTGCATATGCGTTCGTTCAGCGACGGTGACACCATCGTGGTAGAGCCGTGGCGGGCGGTGGCTTTTCCGGTTATGAAGGACTTGGTCGTGGACCGTTCGGCTTTTGACCGGATCATTTCGGCGGGTGGTTTTGTGTCAGTCAACACAGGTAATGCTCGTGATGCCAACAGTTTGCCCGTGCCCAAGGAAAATGCCGACGAAGCGTTTATGGCGGCGGCTTGCATTGGTTGCGGCGCTTGCGTGGCGGCTTGCAAAAATGCTTCGGCAATGCTGTTTACTTCGGCCAAGATTTCGCAGCTCGCTCTTTTACCTCAGGGACAGGCCGAGCGTAAGCTTCGTGCCGAGAAGATGGTAGCTCAAATGGACTCCGAAGGATTTGGTGCCTGCACAAATACAGGAGCCTGTTCTGCCGAATGTCCTAAGGAAATCTCGATGGAAAACATTGCCCGGATGAATCGGGAGTACCTGGGGGCGAAATTGACGTCAAGTCGGGTGTAATTGGCTCCCATCGCCTTGATATCGCTGGTAAACGACCACAATTGAACGGAGCTAACTGTCTGTTATCGAAATTGATCAGTTAGAGCTAAATAAACTGATTTTGCAGAAGGAAGGCCACTCGTCGGAGTGGCCTTCCTTTTTGTAAGTAACTATTG
>CAZCOG010000078.1:0-14611 GCA_964500445.1 uncultured Persicitalea sp.
CTGCCGCTAGCGTTCATCCTGAGCCAGGATCAAACTCTCCATGGTAAATAATTTAATCAAATTTGGCCGCTCATCACTAAGCAGCCTGTCTGTATGCGCTCGCACTTTTCTGTGCTTGATCTCCACCATGTCAAAGAACGTTGCCCCGGCCGCTGCCGGGACGTGCGGGCCGCTGTCTTTCCAGCCGCCCTCCCCGTTTTGGGACTGCAAAGGTGCAACATGTTTTTTTATCTAGCAACATCTCCCTACAAAATATTTTTTGAGAAAGGCACAACTGCTTGATTTTCAAAAACCATCGCTCAAAAAATATTTTCAGATTATGCCATTTTCTTTAAAATACTCCAACACGTGCATTTTCAAAAGTGATTCCTGGGCCAGGATTTCGCCGTGTGGTAGCGGTTGGATCAAATCCCAGTGCGGCCAGCCGTCGGCGTCCTCACCCCGAAACTCGTAATAACCCGACAGGCTCAGAACCCGGCAAATCCCGATGTGCATGAGATCCTGCTTTTGCTCTTTAGTGAAGTGTACGGCCCCTTTGCCCAGTTCCTGAACGCCAATCAGAAACAGCACGCCGTTGAGGTCGCCCGGTTTCTTGCCAATTATTTCCCGCAGTTTTTCCAAAAGGTATTTCCACTGAACATCAAGTGGGGTATCGATAGTATTCATTTAATTGGTTGGTAGTTGGACTATTAGGGATTAGTTTCTTATTCTTCTAGTATTTCTCCTATATGGATAAGGTGGTTTATGGAATAGAGTATTAGTGTTAACTTCAAGCGCGGGATTTAACGACAATCAGCCCAAAAGAGTTTATGGCAACTACCTGGAAGACGTATTGGCACGATTTCGTGGATTTGATTTTCCCACGCTGCTGCGAGGCATGTAAGGAGGTTTTAGTAGGTAACGAGGAAATTATCTGTACCCAATGCCGGGCGACGTTGCCCCGAGTAGAGTCGGATAGCGCGGCGAAGGAAGCGGTAGCAACAAAGTTTTCGGGCTATCAGGAGGTTAAGGAAGTCGTTTCTTTTCTGAGTTTTACTAAAAAAGGGAAAGTTCAAAACCTACTTCACGCTTTGAAGTACCAGAACAAGCCGGAAGTTGGGGTATTGCTGGGAAAGCTGATGGCGCAGGAAATGACAGAAAAGGGCAGCTTTCCCGTCGCCGACTTAATCGTCAGTGTCCCTCTGCACAAAAAACGGCTCAAAGAGCGCGGCTATAATCAGAGCGATGCTTTCGCTGAGGGCCTTTCGGCAATTACAGGTATTCCCTGGTCAGGAAGTACTTTGGCACGCATTCGGTATACCAAATCGCAGACAGGAAAAACGAAGATCGAACGTCAGGAAAATGTGAAAGCCATCTTCGAAGTACCCGATCCGCAGCATATTCGGGGAAAGCGGATTGTCCTTGTCGATGATGTGCTGACAACCGGAGCGACGCTGGAATCCTGCCTGAGTGTGCTGTTGCGCGCAGACTGCGATAGTGTATTTATAATGACGATAGCTGCGGCCCAGCAGTAAGCGGAACGCAGCTATCGTCACATTTTCAATAAAAAGCTTTCTTATCTAGCCATTCCAGAACTTCCGGTGGCGATCATGGCGCAACGGAAGCCCACCATCGCGGAAGAAGAATCCTGCTCCATAAAGCGACGCGTGCCGGGCGAAAGCCAGTAAGCTACATCAGCCCAAGAGCCACCTTTATATACCCGCACCTCGTTTGTGATGAGCGAGTTGTTATTCTTTGAATCGTAGTTTTTGGCTTCATCCTGATACCCATCCCGACGGAAGGAGTTCAAGTCGTTAAAATCCATGTAAGATAGGGGGCGGTAAACGTCCTGTACCCACTCGTTCACGTTACCGGCCATATCATAGAGGCCGTAGTCGTTGGCGGGATAGCCGCGCAGCTCCTGAGTCATGATAGCTCCATCGTTGGCGCGTCCGGCGATACCAGCATAGTCACCTTTGCCACGCTTGAAGTTAGCCAGCATATTTCCTTTTTTCTTGCCACGAGGCTGACGTAGGGTCGAACCATCCCAGGGATAAATCCGGGAATTGGCCTGGTTTTCGTCAGCGTATTGTGTGCCAATCATTCCCTTGGCCGCATATTCCCACTCTGCCTCAGTAGGCAGGCGGTAAGGAGGCAACACATAGCCACTCTCAACTGAAAGATCGGTAGGAGCCGAGGCGGAAGCCACTTCAGCCTGAGCCGCGTCCTTCTTCTTACCAAAAGACAGCATTTTCTTTTTCTTGGTGGCACCGCCAGCCGTCCCTTTGGCAAACATCGACTGGTTTACAGCGTTGGAACGCCAGGTACAGTAGTCGGTGGCCTGAGCCCACGATACGCCAACGGCAGGATAAAGCCGGAAACCAGGGTGACGCAGATACATGGTCACATAAGAGTCGTTGAACGAAAGGTCGTTATACCAGACCGTGGTATCGGGCAGGGCGCGGCGATAGAATTCCTCAGAGGAATCACGCTGTACATAATTCAGGTACTCGAGGTAGTGGACGTTGGCCACTTCTGTTTCATCCATATAAAAGGACTGAATACTAACCGTACGCTCGAGGTTGTCGCGGGTGCCCATGACATCCTCTTCCAAAGAACCCATCGTGAAACGACCGCCTTCGATAAAGACCAGGTCAGGACCAGCGGGCAGGGCTTTGTACTGCTTTACCACAAAACCTTCTCCGTCTTCACCGTTGTAGTCCAGTCCGGTTTTGGAGCTGGTCTTACCGGGCTTAAGACTGGTCGGGTCTTTCTTCTTACACGAACTCGCTACAACCAGCACCATTAATATCAGGGCTAGTGACCGAATACCCACATTTCGCATGTAATTCATTGATTTGATTTGACTAATGATAATCGTATTGGTAATTAGGGTTTGCAAAGGTAAAAGGGCTTTCAGGATATTTACTAAAAACCACTATTTATTCAATTCTTCCAGAATCCCAAGGGCTGCGTCGAGGGTTGCTACTTCGCTGAGGTGTAGAATCAGCTTGCCTTTTGTGTCCTTCAAAGCGGTACGTTTGGGGTTCTGCTGGATATACTCAATTACTTTGCCAAACTTCGGCGACTGAAAGAATTTGTCGTTCCCGGAAGAAACGAAGTATCCTTTCAGGGTATTGTTTTTCAAAGTCAATTTTTCAAAATGCAGCTTTTCGGCTTCCAACCGCAGTCGCACCGTACAGAGAAGATTCTGAACTTCAACGGGCAATGGACCAAAGCGGTCGTCGAGTTCTGACTCGAAAGCTTTCAGTTCGTCGGCCCCTTTCAAGTTGTCCAGACGGGTGTATAACGACAAGCGCTCCGAAATATTCTTTACATAAGGTTCGGGAATCAAGGTTGCGAGGTCAGTTTCAATCTGACAGTCAGGCAGAATGTCAGTTGGAACGCCCAGAGCAGTAGAAAATAAATCCTTGAATTCATTTTCCTTCAACTCCGTCACGGCCTCATCCAGCATTTTATGGTATAGATCATAGCCCAGATCATTCACAAAACCGCTTTGCTCGGCTCCCAACAGGTTGCCAGCCCCACGGATGTCGAGGTCGCGCATGGCTACTTTAAAGCCATCACCCAGTTCCGAGAATTCTTCCAGCGTTTGCAAACGTTTGCGTGACTCGCTGGTAAGCGTTGAAATGGCGGGCGTCAGCAGGTAGCAGAACGCCTTTCGGTTGGAGCGTCCCACGCGTCCCCGCATCTGATGCAGATCCGACAGGCCAAACATATGGGCAGAGTTGATAATAATAGTATTGGCATTGGGAATATCGATGCCTGACTCAATAATATTGGTCGAAACCAGCACATCGTAATCGCCCTCGATGAATCGCAACATAACACGCTCAAGGCGACTACCTTCCATCTGGCCGTGAGCTACCCCGATACGGGCTTCAGGTACCAGGCGCAGGATGATGTTGCCGATGGACTCAATGTCGGTGACGCGATTATGGACGAAAAATACCTGCCCGCCGCGATTCAGTTCGAAGCTGATGGCGTCGCGAATAAACTCCTCGCTGAACGAATGTACTTCCGTGGTAACAGGCTGCCGATTGGGCGGAGGCGTGGCGATGACCGACAGATCGCGTGCGCCCATCAGTGAAAAATGCAGCGTACGGGGAATGGGCGTGGCCGTGAGCGTAAGTACATCCACGTTGACGCGCATTTCTTTCAGACGATCTTTCGCTTTTACGCCAAATTTTTGCTCCTCGTCCACGATGAGCAAGCCCAGATCTTTGAATTTTACATCTTTATTCAAGATCCGGTGTGTACCAATCAGTATATCGAGTTTGCCTTCGGCGGCTTCTTTCAGTGTTTCCTTAATTTCTTTAGTACTTTTGAAACGATTGATGTAGCCCACGCGCGCCGGGAAATCGGCCAGCCGCTCCACAAATGTTTTGTAATGCTGCATCGCCAGAATGGTGGTCGGTACCAGCACGGCTACTTGTTTGCTGTCGCATACGGCTTTAAAAGCAGCGCGAATGGCGACTTCGGTTTTGCCAAAACCTACATCGCCACAAACCAGCCGATCCATCGGGTGCGACTTCTCCATATCGTCCTTGACGTCGTTGGTGGCCTTGGCCTGGTCAGGCGTATCTTCGTAGATAAAGGATGATTCCAGTTCGGCCTGCATAAAATTGTCATGACCGAAGGCGAAGCCGGGTGCTTCTCGTCGCTTGGCATAGAGAGCGATCAACTCGTGGGCGATGTCCTTCAATTGCTTCTTGACGCGGCTTTTCTTGGCATCCCACTCGCCCGATCCGAGCTTGTTCATCTGCGGTGGCGTACCTTCTTTCCCCGTGTACTTGGCAATTTTGTGCAGGTTATGGACACTCACGTATAGCAAGTCATTATCACGATACACCAGCCGCACGGCTTCCTGTTCCTGACCATTGACCTCACGCTTTTCCATGCCCGCAAAGCGCCCGATGCCGTAGTCCACGTGCGTTACGAAGTCGCCGGGTTGCAGCGTTTTCAATTCTTTAAGCGTGATGGCTTTGGCCTTATTGAATTTGACCTTGAGCTTATACTTGTGGTAGCGCGAGAAAATCTGGTGATCTGTATAACAGGCTAGTTTGAGCTGATCATCGATGAAGCCTTCCCGCAGAGCAATATTGAGCGGGCGGAACTTGACGTAAGGATTCAAGTCGGCGAAAATACGTTCCAGGCGGTCGAGCTGCTTAGGCTGCTCGGCCGCGATAACATTGACGAATCCCTGCTCCTGATTAGCGTTCAAATCCTCGATCAGGCGCGGAAAATCTTTATTGAACGAAGGCTGGGGTTTAGATGAATACAGAATCTTGTTTTCGTTCTTGAAATAAAACCGCCGCCCAAACTCCACCGTTTTGAATGCTTTTACTTTGTTCAAAAACCCGCGTCGCGTTTCGAAAAGTGTTTCGGGACTGGAAACTACCTGTACCCCGCCTCCTGTAACTTCGGCCAAGGCTGCTTCGGCCTGCACAAAAGATTTCTCAATGATCTCCAGCGTCAGTTCTACATCTTTGAACCACAAAACGGCAGCCTCAGGCAAAAAGCTGAGGAAAGATTCGCGGCTTTCGTGTTCCAGTTTTTCCTGAATATTAGGTACGATATTGATCTGCCGAACCGTCTCGACCGAAAGTTGCGTTTCGGGATCGAATGAGCGCAGGCTTTCGACTTCATCGCCGAACAACTCGATGCGGAACGGGTACTCGCTGGCGTAAGAATAAACGTCCACGATACCACCACGCAAAGAAAACTGCCCGGCCTCGAACACGAAGTCAGTCATCTCGAAACCGTAATCGTGCAGAAATTCCGTGATGAAGGACGGGTCGAGTTTCTCGCCCACTTTCACCGAAAAAGTATTGGCCAGCAGCGACCGCTTATTGATGACTTTTTCAAAAAGCGCCTCAGGATAAGTCACGATTTGCAGCGGAGGTACTTTGGCAACGCTGAGCTTGTTCAAAATCTCGGCCCGCATCAGCACGCTGGCGTTGTCGGTTTCCTCGTACTGATAGGGCCGCTTATAAGAAGTAGGATAAAACAAAATATCCTCCCCACCGAGCAAGCTTTGCAGATCGTTCTGAAAATAAGCCGCTTCGTCACGGTCGCTCAATACATAAAGCGACATGCGGGGCGTCTGACTATTCAAGGTAGCAGCCATCACGGCATCCAAACTACCGACCAGGCCCTTGATCTGGACGCGGATGTCGATTGGAGTTAGAATTTGGCTGGCAAGTAGCTTTACGTAGCTATCGGAGCCGTATAGGGTAAGTAGGTCTTTGGTATCCAATGAAATGTTTCTTAGGGTTGGGTGATTGGCACCCGCTTCTCGGTAAGTTGGCAAGGCCAACCTACTACTTTTCAACGCAGGGATTGTTCAAATAATCACGCCAACACAATTCTTCAGGTTAGTAAATAGTTCAAAAATCAACTTCTCTGCCAACCTGGCAAAAGTTTATTGAGTGGTGGTACTCTTGATAAAACTGTACGCCTGAAATGGCTTGCCATTGATGCCAACGACCAGGCGGTCGCCGACGACACACAACCCGCGCACATCCCCACGAAACTGCAACCCGGATCGATTTTGGGGTAAATAAGTGAAGCCGCCTTTCTTGTCATTCAAGAAGACTTGGCCGTAATTGGCATCCATCGTTCCGATGCGCACCCGACTTCGGCTTTGGTTACCAGCGGCGATTAAATCAGGGTAGTTGTCGCCGTTCACATCCGCCGAAGCCAAGGCGTACACAGGCGCAAACTGTGCCTGTATTGGCAACGGATTTTGCTGGAATTTGCCCCCATTATTCACTAAATAGACGGTCGATAAAGTCGTGATCGTCGATTTCTGGGGCGTTTTATCTTTAAACTCGCCAAGAATGTCTTCCATCGTGGCGGTCGAATACGATTCATGGGTGATGTACTTTTTTTTCAAAGGAACCAGTTGATCCGAGAGTTCATCACGGCTGTAGGCCGGATGGTTTTTACCTTGAATGGCGTAGGCTAAAATCGGGTCCAGCTTGCCATTGTTGTCAAAATCATCGGTAAAAAGTGTCATCGGAAAATCAGCGGACGCTTTTAACTGAGAATTGAGGCCGTAGTTTCCCACGATCAAATCCTGGTCGCCATCCTGGTCGAAGTCATCGGCAACGATGCTTTGCCAGAAACCCGTGAGTTCGCTGAGCTCATCCTTTACAAGTGAAAAAGTACCCCGTTCATTGTGCAGCCAGATGATGCCTGTCCACTCGCCCACGGCGACCAGATCTTCGTAGCCGTCTTTATCGTAATCCAGCACACACACATCGGTCAGCAAGCCTAACGTAGAGAATATCGGATTTTCCACGCTCGTGAATTTCCCCTGATCGTTGCGGTACAAGCGGCTGGGGTTATGGCGCGGGTAGTTGGTAGGTACTACCGAGCCCGCAACGAATAAATCCAAATCGCCGTCTTTATCAAAATCCAAAACCACGGCCCGGCTATCCGAAAAATTACCACTATCGATGGCTTCGTAGTCTTTGGTGAAGTTGCCTTTCCCATCATTTTTATACAGGCGGTTTTGCAGCATCAAGTCGCTGGGCAGGTACTCGTACCCGCCGCTAACTACGTACAGATCTTGGTCGCCGTCGCCATCGGCATCGAAAAATACCGCGTCAGTATCGGTAGCGAGTTCATTTTCCTGAAAAACAGATTGTGGTTTTTCGATAAAACTACCATCCTTCTGCTGCAACCAGAGCTGCCCTGGTTGGCCTTTACCTCCACCCAGATAAATATCTTCCAGTCCATCGCCGTCAATATCACCTTTGGCAATCCGCGGGCCCTGGTAGGAATACATGTGCAGAAGGAGCAGTTGTCGGTTAAAATCGTTCAGCGGCTGTTGCTGATGCTCAGAAATGGTTTGGGTGAGCGAAAAAACGGGCTTGGTCGCGGGAATGGGCTGAAATTCTCCCTGGTAGTTCGGCGCGTACTTTATCTTCAACAGTTGATCAGCAGCTACGTCCGTTGCCTTTTGGACTTTGCCATCAGGCCAAACAACGACCAAGCTATCCAGCTTATTTTTGCTCCCAAGTCCGAAATGAAGCGGAGCGGCCATGCTGCTTTGATAACCGTGCGTCGGAGTCAGAAACCGGTACTGCCGCAGCGAATCAGCATAGGCATACACTTTGGCACCGATCGCGCTTCGACCAGGTTGAGCGATGAGGTCAAGCGCCAGAAAATGGTCTTTTCCTTCCTCCCGGCTGAGGTTTTGATACAGGTAGGCGCGTTCGTTGATGTTGTTGGTCACAATTTCCAGATCACCGTCGTTGTCCAAATCTACCGACACGGCCCCATTGGAATTCACAGGTGTATCGAAGCCCCAGGCGACTTGCTGATTCGTGAAAGTCAGGTTCTGGTTATTTCTGAAAATGTAGTTTGGCGTCTTGGTAGACGGCATTTTGGCGATAATCGCGCTCACATTTTGCGCGTTGTTTTGCCGCTCGTCGGCGTAGTACTTCATGAAGTCCATGTTCGTGTAGTCGCGCAGGTAGCCGTTGGTCACGAACATATCCTGGAAGCCGTCGTTGTCGAAATCCGCCAGCAACGGCGACCAACTCCAATCGGTATTCGAGATGCCCGCTACTTGCCCGACTTCGCTAAAAGTACCGTCGCCGTTGTTGACTTGCAGCATATTACGCATGATCTCGGGATGAAAACCGTTGCGCAGCATGGACAGGTACGCCTCATAGCGGTCAGGACCGAAGAGCAATTTCTGACGCTTGTTGTCCTCGGGCAGCATGTCGGTAGTCACGATGTCGGGCAGCAGGTCGTTATTAATATCCCCGATGTCGTTTCCCATCGAGAAGTAGCTGGTGTGGCCCGTAGTTTGGTCAATTATATCCTCAAATCCGCCTTTTTGATTATTGATATAAAAATAATCGCTCTCGATGTAGTCGTTTGACACGTAAATATCCGGCCAGCCATCACCGTTCAGGTCGGCGATGTGAATCCCTAAACCGAATCCTATTGGATTGCCCTTAATGCCTGCTTCGGCGCTTACATCCACAAACTTACCGTTGTCATTTCGCAGCAGCCGGTCGCCAGCCAGGGTGTCCCGCATGGCATGAACAGCCTGTACATCAAAGCGGTTGAAGTCTTCGACGTTGTGATTCAGCACGTAAGCATCGAGGTCGCCATCGCGGTCGTAGTCGAAGAAGGTAGTTAGGGTAGTGAAAGTACCAAGATCAAGACCGTATTCAGTGGCACTTTCCGTGAAAGTCGAGTTTTTGTTGTTGATATAAAGCTTATTCTTTCGCAAAGCAGGATTGTCCACCTTACCCGACACGGAGACGTAAATATCCAGCCAACCGTCGGCGTTGATATCCACCACGGTCACGCCTGTTTTCCATTCGCCGTTCCAGGTAATCCCCGACTGCGCAGTAACGTCCTCGAATTGTAGATTCCCTTTATTCAAATACAATTTATCCGTTCCCTGATTAGCGGTAAAGTACAGGTCGGTCAGCCCGTCGTTATTGAAATCTCCCGCCGCTACGCCGCCGCCATTGTAGAAGTACTCGTAGTTGAGAACGTTGTCCTGTTCGGTCTCCTCAATGGTGTTGACAAACGTTATTCCGCACTCTTCTTCGGAAAGTAGTTTGAAAATACTATCGGAGTCATCGGACTTGCAGCCGAGCATACTTACAATAATCACCAACAAGGGCCCTATTCTATTCATTGAAAGATGTTTTTTGGCAAATTACGAAATAATAAAAGACGCCCCTACTCGTGAGAAGGGGCGTCTTTTTGTGTTTTGCACACTATGTGCTGTCAGAAAGTTAGCAGGCAAATTAAAAACTACTTCTTCACGTCCCACCACACGCGGGTAGTCAGTAAGTCCTCTCCCTGACGGGCGATCGCCTCCTTATAGCTGGAAGGATTGCTGCCTATTTCGCTCTCATAGTACCGCAAACGGCGGGGAATGGTACCCCCCGTGACGTTGGCAGGATCATTGGTCGGGGTCAATTTGGGATAGCCCGTACGCCGCCAGTTGGACCACGCCTCGATGTGGTTGAGGTAGGTAGCGATCCAGTACTGCTCGCCAATAAGTTCCAGCTTGCGTTCATTACCAGCCGCAGCAAAACCCAGACCATCAATGAAAGTAGTAATGACGGCATCCGATGGAACATCTACACCAAAAGCAGCCCACGATTTGATGGCACCTTCTACCCCCTTGCGGAAGTGCATTGTAGCATCATCGCTAATCCAGCCTTTAACAGAAGCCTCGGCGAGCATCAATTCAGTTTCAGCGTACGACAGCAACGGTGTGGGATCATCCAGGTCGGTAATGTTGGTATTGATGAAACTGAAATTATCGAGCGTTGAGAAATCAGGGTATACGTTCTTAATCGTAGTAGTAGTGTAGCCGTTGGGCAAGCCACGCTGCTTGGCAGGATCGGTTACCCACGTAGATTTATCGTATGGGTTACCCAGACCGCCGATGATAATCATCTTGCGGGGATCATTGTACTTGTTCAAGAAATCCACCATCGTCTTACTTACCCGGGCGTTGTTGTCGCCACCGCCACCGGCCGCGTTAGACAAGGCCAGCGAAGTACCGTTGTAGTTGATTCCGCCGCCTGAGCCAAGTACCTGCTTCATGAAAGCGTTGGAAGCATTGGAGTCGATACCTCCGCTGGCAGCCGCCTCCGTAAATACCGTTTTGGCCGTAGCAGGGTCCACATTGCTCATCCGCAGGGCAATCCGCATCAGCAGAGAGTTAGCAAACTTCTTCCACTTGGCGTAGTCGCCTTTGTAAAGTACATCCTGATCGCCCAAAGCTCTGGCCGAAGGCGAGAAAGCATCACGGGCTTCCTTAATATCCGCAACAAGCATCATGTACACATCTTTCTGGGCATCGTACTTGGGAAACCAGTTTTCGGCTCCTACCAGACCACGACCTGCCTGAGTGTAAGGAATATCACCGTAGATATCGGTCATCCGATGCAGTACAAATGAACGCATGATTGAAGCGGCGGCAAAGGTATTGGCCGACTCGGGCTTACCCTTTGTCTGATCTACCACCTGTGTGAGCGTTTTGATCGAGCCGGGATAGTTGGCTTCCCAGAAAGCCCCGCTATACTGGGCATTGTAGTAGTACTTATCGCCGCTCCAATAGCCCGCCAGCGTAGCGTTATGCTGAATCATAGTGGAGCTGTAAATCAAATTGGTACGCCACGACTCGTAGCGATCTCCCGCCACCTGAAGCATACCGAGTGAAAGCAAGTAACGCTGGTCAATCTCGGTCGAAGCGTTTTTGTTTACATTCAGATCCAGCAACTTATCATTATCGCAGGAATTAAGTGTCAGCACCGAAAAAAGTGCTAAAACGGTTGTTTTTATATGTTTTTTCATAATCAACTAATGAATGATTAATAGATCGAGAGAATGAGTGAATGGACTTTCACAAACCTTATTCACTCATTCTAACATTCAAAATTAGAAAGTTGCCGATAAGTTGAAGCCCAGGTTCCGTGTAGTAGGCATGGCGAAGTACTCCAGCCCCTGCGAGCCACCAGTTGCGGTATAGCCACTTTCGGGGTCAACGTTCGGAACGCTTGACCATAACAGCAGCAGGTTACGACCTACCGCCGAAAGCTTCAAGGTGCTGATAGGCGTTTTGTCAAGCCAACGCGCAGGAATGCTATAACCAATTGACAATTCTCTCAGCTTTCCAAACGAACTATTATACACAAAATTTTCCGTGATCTGCGCGTAATAGCCGTAGTAGTTCTGCAGCTTGTCACGCTCGATGGTCCAGGTCTTGGCCTCGCCTGTTTCAGTGACGCCCGATACCGTCAAGGGAGCATCCCGACCTGGCAGGGTTCCTTTGTGCAATCCCACACCGTAAAGCCCAAGGTTAGTACCCGACATCATGCTGCCGCCCTGGCGCAAGTCGATCAGGAAGCTTAAATTGAAGCCTTTATAGGTAAAGCTGTTATTGAAACCTGCGCTGATGGGATGGCGCCCGAGGGCAATTTGCTGGAAATCGCCCCGTACAGGAAATCCGTCTTTATCGTAGACCTTTTGTCCGTCGATTTCCTTTTGCTTGTAACCCGCTATAACACCTAACTGTTGTCCAACATAGTGACGGATACGTTCCTGCTGCGAACGCGCCTCATCGAGGTTCAGGAATTCGATGGGTTCACCCGCCGCGTTAGTACCCAGGCTCACAACATTCGAAATGTTTCGGGCAAAGTTAAGGGTCATATCCCAGGTGAAGTCGGTCTTTTTTACTGGAGTGCCTCGCAGCAAGATTTCCACCCCCTTGTTAGTTAACTCACCGATATTGATTTGGGTATTATTATAACCTGAAGTACTTGAAATTGTAGTATTCAGAATATCATTTCGGGTGTTACGATTATATATGGCCAGGTCTAGTCCCAGACGATTCTGCAAAAACCGCAAATCAAAGCCGATTTCCGTTTCAGTAGAAATATAAGGCTTTAAAGCGTTATTCGGAATCGAGCTATTGTTGATCGAACCCAGAATAGCCCCGTCGTGCTGGTAGCCGCGCAAACCGTAGGTCAGGTTATTGGAGTAAGGATCGGGAGCGCCGCCACCCACCTGGGCCCACGAAGCCCGGATTTTACCAAAAGTAAGCCAGTTGGGCAATCCCTGAATAGCTTCTGAAAACACAAAACTCAGGCCAGCCGAAGGATAGGTGACCTCATTGTTGCCGCGTGAAAGCGTAGAGAAGTGGTCCTGCCGGGCTGTTACATTCAGGAATAAGTAGTTATTGAAGCCAATGTTGGCTGAGCCGAAGATCGAGTTGATACCGTACTCGGTCAAACTGTAGCCGTAAGTTTGATTGGCAACGTTAGTCACACTGCCGAAGAAAGGAATATTCAGGCCATCACCGCCGACGCGGGCGTCTTCAGTAGAGCGCCGCATCCGGTTGCCTCCCACCAGAATGTCCGCTGAAAATTTACCGAAAGTCTTACTAGCCCCGATAAATAGATCAAGGTTATTCTCCTTGGTTGTACGGTTAGTAATATTGTAATCTCCCGTAGTCTTGTAGGCTGTTCCATAAGGTTCCGACGTTTCGAAGCGACCTGAAATATAGTCTGTGCCGATGCGCCCCTGTACGTAAAGCCAATCCGTGATATTATATTTCAAAGAGGCATTTCCAAAGAAACGGTTCTTGCTGTCCAGCCGCAGGAATTGGTAAGCGGCCCAATAAGGGTTAGTTGCATAAACGTTGCCTTGGTACCGCAGTTCGGTGCCATCCTCTTTGGCTCCGAGTTTGTCGGTAGTACCCTTCATGTCCTCAAAACTGATGTTGGGCGCTTTGGTGATAATAGTGTAGTTGGCATTACCCGGTGAGTCCGATAGTCGGGGCCGATTTTTAGCCTTTTCGGAAGTATACTGCCCCGTAGCCACCAGTTCAAGTTTACCGAAAGTACCATTCATGCTGCCGTTGAAAGTGGTGCGATCAAAACCGCTGTTTGGCAAAATATCCTGGTTACGTAGGTCGGAGGCCGAAAAACGGAAACTACCCAGGTTGTTGCTACCCGCCAGTGCCAGGGTGTTAGTCCAGGTACTGCCCGTACGGTAGAAATCATTAAGCCCTTCGCCAGTGGCGCTGTATGGCCGCGTTACACCATCGAACTGAATTACCGGCGACCCGTCGAGTTTAGCGCCCCAAGAGCTGTTGCCATTTTCGAGGGCTTCCACTTGCGTAGTGGGCTTGACACCCATAGTACCCGTGCCGTACTGCTGCTGCAGGTCGGTAAGGTCAATGGCGCGGTTTGCGGTGTAGTTAGAGTTGAACGATACGCCCAGCCCTTTTACGCCCTTACCCGTTTTGGTGGTAATCAGGATTACGCCATTAGCTGCGCGTGAGCCATAAAGAGCCGAGGCCGTGTTGCCTTTCAATACTGAAATGGTAGCGATATCGTCAGGATTTATGGACGAAAGGCCATCGCCATTGTCGTTACCACCCCACATGCCTGCGCTACCCTGGTTGGAGTTATCCATCGGTACTCCGTTGATCACGTATAAGGGCTGGTCATTTCCACCCAACGAAGAGCCACCGCGGATAACCACCCGGCTCGTTCCTGCCGCACCTGTGGTAGGCGAGGACACATTGACGCCTGCGATCTTACCCGTCAGCGCGTTACCGACGTTGATCGTCCGCGACTCAGTCAGTTGGTCACCGCCAATCTGCGTAACTGAGTAACCAAGAGCCTTTTTCTCTTTTTCCATACCAAAGGCCGTTACAACTACTTCGCCGAGCAGGTTATTGTCGGGCGTCAGTTCAACGTTGATCACGTTGCTATTGCCCACCGTCACATCTTTCGACTGGTAGCCAATATAGCTGTAAGTCAGTGTCGTACCTTTGTTTGCCACAATGCTGTACTCACCTTTGTTATTGGTAGTTGTACCGCGGGTTGTGCCTTTGACAACAATGTTGACCCCGTAGAGTTCGCCAGCCCCCGCTTCAGTCACTTTGCCCGTAATCGTCATATCCTGAGCGGAAACAACGGTTGAGCAAAAGGCTAGCAGCAACATAATTTTACAGTGCTGTAGTACTTTTTTCATAGGATTTAATTATTGGTTGTAAAATTTATATTAAGAAATTACATGTTTCAAATATAAGGTTTTTCTACAAACG
>CAZCOG010000079.1:0-13611 GCA_964500445.1 uncultured Persicitalea sp.
TAAAAAATTGATTATTAGCGTGTTACATTTTCAGTAATACAAAATAAAAAAATAAAAAATAAACGTAAAGGCGTTCTAAGATTAATAGTAAAAATTTAGGCAATAAATTATCAGTGAAATGACTCTTCAGAATTCAGACTATCCTTTTACTAAAGAATCTTTTCACAATTCAAAGAAACCGAACTATATAATAATTATTTAAGATTACCGGTGGTGGACTTTAGTCGTCAAATACTTCACAAGAAAATAGCACAAAGAGTATGAGCTGCTATTATACAGCCCTCTAACCCTCTCATGCACAGTAAAAGCGAATACAACGACTAAAGTCCACTAGGGCCAGTGGACTTTAGTCGTCACATGGCCTTCTTGAAGAACCTGTACATCTTTTAGGATTTCTTAAACCGATCGGTTGTTCATAATTAACTCTTTTAAAATCCAGGCTAGTACTAGATAGAATACTTAAGTATAGACATTTGAATTACTGATTCAATGCCTGCTTCTTAATCTTGCGTCTTCGCTAAACACTGTACCTCCTAATTTGCATCCACCTATGAACCTCATAATTCAAAATGCCATTCTGATTTCGCTTGGAACATTAATACTAACGATTATCATTCTTCTCGGAATTGATATTATTAGATCTTTCTTCGACAAGAGACTATTTTAAATGGCCACTAAATTGATACTATTGCATGGCCAAGACACGGATACAACCTTCGACTTTGTAAGACGACAGATGCTGAAGGCTTGATAAAATTGCCCTGACGGCTGACAGACCGCCAGGGCGGTGAGTACAAACCTCTTAAAATCTGTCATCACAATTCAAATATACCGAACCTGGATTTTAAATCACTTTTTGATGTCTCCCATCTACAATATAAATTTATTAACACAACTTTAACTTCATAACCGTTTGACTTGTAGCAACGTGTCGTTTCCAAAATGGAATTTCAAATGTCTTCCGCCAGCCTTTTCATAAATTTCTATCTCCATTATTTTACCATCAGCTAAGGTGCAGTAAGGTATCGCGATTACTTTTTCCAAACTCTGTAAGCCGTTCAATTGAGTGATGCTTATTGGGTAATCCATCAATATCACAATCTCTCTCTCCTGAGCAGCCATTCGCCTGATATGGTTTTTATCACGGACGAAAACCTTGATAAAATCAATTTGAAAGGGCATCAGACTCTTGTTCTTCATGTCCAGTTTCATGTACAGAACATTGTTTTCGTCAAGGAAAATGCCTCTCAATAAAATGCTTATGTCGTTTTTACGCGTTCCCACCTGTCGGATGTAATCTTTCCTCACCAATACTTCAAGAGAGGATGCTTTCAATGACTCTTCCAAATAATTCCCTTCCTCCATCATATAGACATTCGGAGAGTTATTTGAACTTTGCCCGATGCCCATTGAGATAGTGGCCTGTTCATCAGCCACAACATTATTAGATATGTTGATGTTGAAAACTGCAGGATCGTCATTATACCTAACCAAGAAGCTGAATAAACCCCCATCTTCTGTAAAAACTGTCATATTCGTTTCACCCGCAAAACCCTTGATGTCTGACTTCACTCGCAGCACATTCAATAGTTTCTCTGGAACCGTAGCGATCACTACATTACTACCTGCATCGAAATCCTGGATTTTTGATGGGAAGATGATATGCGTTGTTTTGCTGTACGAAAGTTCCACGGGGTAGCTTCCTCGCACCGATGCCTTGGCAATTGGCAGAATGAAAGGATGAGGTTCTATTTTGATTGGCCTAAGGTAGCTTGGTGACCTAATAGCACTATTGGGGATGATAGAATCGCTCTTAATAGTCTGTGCAATAACTACTTTGGCTGACAGAATAAACAGCCAAAAAAGAATTATCGACCTCATAAATTTTCTAATAAGCATAATTTTAATTGATTTGGCTTTCTTCTTCATCAAGGATTACCTCAGATGTAGCCGTCCCGGACCGTAATAATATCTGGTAATTGGGCCTAATTGAGGCCTTTGGTTGTTGAGCCTTTCGAGTCAGAATGTTCTTTCCTGCATTTAATGCCATCCCCACCCCTTGGGACGCAAGCTGCCCTCCCACTTGTTGTCCAACCGATCCTCCGACAATGTACCCTGAGCTGGCAAATTGAGTGGAACCCTGCACAATTGAGCTGCTCGCACGCTGCTTCAACTTCATATCCGGGACATATAACCCTTTTCGACCATCTAGGTCGTAGGCATCCAAGTGAACGTTATAGATAAAATTATCTATTCGAATTTTACTAACGGTTATGTCTATACGATCTCCGTTGATTCTTGCTTCGCCGTACACTAGTGTGTTATTTGGAAGCACAAGTGGCTCCCCATCTATTCCGACAATTGTCTCGTCCTGCATTCTGATTGCTACCGACGATCCATTGGTAACGGTGATTCCATCTCCATCACCATGAATGACAGCCCGGATTGAACCGCTTGTTTTAGATGGCCTGCTATTTCTAAGCTTACGGCCATTTAGCCCATAGAAGGAGTTTCCACCATCTCGCCCATTGGCGCCTATGGCCAACTGTTGAGATGGTTCGACTACAAAGTTGTCTCTGGTTGCTATTGAAACAGGATTTCCCTTTGGTTCAGTATTGACTTTTGGCTGGAAAGCTATTGAACTGACGCCCTGTTGTTCCTGCTGTTGAATCTGCTTATCAAGTAATTCGAGAAGTTTCTCATTGGTCCTTATTCGCTGCTGTTCCTCCTTGCTATTATTTGCCTGATTGAACCTTTCTTCTCTACTAAGCGACGGGTTTCTGTACATGGCATCTACCGTACTATTGACATTTTGGTTAATCCCGCGCTGCTGCTCAAGGCTTTTCTCCCATGCGCGATTTTTCTTCTGCTGGCTACTCAACCTTTCGCTTGAGGTTGTAATATTCTCATTCTTTGCATAAGCCACCATTTCCTCAGTCAGGGCTTCTACTGTCTTTTCATTATTGGACGAGATTCCCATTGAAGTACCCGCTTCTGCATTCAGCATCTTGGAGTTAATATTGGAATTATCATCAAGCGAAATTCCTAGCCCATTGACGTCATTCAATGGAACCTCCGAAGAGTAATTTCCGTATTTTCTGTCTTTTTCCAAATCTTTCACTTTTGCTTCTGGAACTGACATGGACACACCAACGTCGCTTCCTTCTGCTCTGGCTGATTTTCCGATCCAACCCTGGATATTGCCAATAACCCCCACGATTATAAGAATCGGAATCGGAAGCAGTACCACGAAAACATGTTGCGTGGGCTTTGATAGCTGTTTGGCCTTCTCGGCTTTAATTTCTGTGGTCTTGTCCATACGATTATTGAAAAAGTGGAAATAGTAAATGGGCGAAGTAATAGAAAGCTGCCAGCCAGATGAAACCAACAATAATCGAGGTAGTCCGAATGCCGATCTTGTGTTGAAAATTGTTGAGCATTTTTCCAGCCGATCGAGTTTTTTTCTCAATTTCCTTTCTGATTCCTATTCCTACTGCGTAGCCCGAAAGCCTGTGTTCAGTTTTACTTGTTTTGACTATATTCTTCCTGAAACCCATGATAATCACCTTATTATTTCTTCCTTGGCGTCACTGCGCTGGGTAATCTTGAAATTTCTTAGTAAGAAACCCTGTGGGTTTACCTCTGACCGGGTGACATCCACCAGAGAAGCTTCAGAGGCCAATAGTCGGATACTTTTGTTGGTCGCTCGCTCCTGAATGACTTTGAATACAGTTCTCACGCTGTAAGGATATTTCTTCATATCTACGTCTACATTCTCCACCACCACTTTCTGGTTGGTGTTGGTTTGGATCAGCTTTTGGTAAAAAGAATCCTCTTTTAATCGTTCAAAGGTCATTTTTACAGATTCATCCGCCAAAAAAGACGCTTTTACATAGTTGGCCTCAATGGATCGGGCGTCGGGCGGATTAGTAAAGAACAATTCATGAAAACGTGTTACGTGGAATATTGCTTCCGCAGGGCGGTTGTCCATTACATTCGCACTAAATGCTTCAAGAGCTACCCCTCTATTGACGACAAAAATTCTTTTAGATGCGTCTGATGAATGCTTGTAAGCCATAATTACCGATATAATGCAGGTAGTCAAACAGCCGACCACAACCACGATCACAAGCAGCCTAGCACGCTGATGGCCTTTTTCCAAATCGAGTAATTCCTTCATTTTCTTATTTTAAAATAGCTTTCTGGTTCTTAGTATCGTCGAAAACCTGCAAGGTCACCCCAAGATTATGGATGTAGGTTACGCTGGTTCGTTCGTTAAATTTTTTATAGCAACAGACCATGCAGCCTATTGTCATGATCAATGATAGCACGGTGATCACAATGGCTTCTAATTGAATTCTCATGAAGCTCTCATAAATAGATTTTCTTCCCATTAAGTGCTGTGTCTAGCATTATTTGAAAAACCACGTGAAGGACCTCTGGCGGTTGAGCCAAAACTTCCGTTACTAAAAGAGTCTCTTCCCTTACCCAAACGACTACTTGTTATGTCTTTAATCATTGAACCAATTGGACCTGATGTTCCCATCACGGAAGTCGCCATGGTTCCGCCAGACATACGCTTGTTCCCGATTCTACCTGCAGCATTAGTACTTGATGCAATCTTTCCTGTTAACCCTTGAATCATGCCCGAAGAACCTCCTACTACCATAATCATATTTGTAATGGAAGGAATTTGCATGTACAAAACCAGGAGAATGATTAGTACCCCGCTGTAAACCAGACCAAAAGCAAAGGGGTCCTGGGAAGGCAGCGTACTGGACATATCTCCCGAAAGCATCATTTCATCAAGAAAACCCATGTTTAATGTGACTGCGATGTTTTGATAAATACCAGCTACCATTGGCAGAAGCGCGTAATTCACGTATTTCCCAAACCACTCCAAAACATTATTACTCAAACCGTCGAAGATCGCAAACGCGATCGCAAGAGGAGCGACTATTCGAAGTATGATACGGTACACCGCCGAAATCAAATAAAGGATGATATAGGCAATGTCGCCTAATAAGGAGAGCATGGACTGGGTGAAGTCATACATCGCAGATTTGAAATCATCCGACATTTTGCCGACCGCGATGTTGAAAGATTTAGTTACGGCGGCAAACATATCGTCACTCGGTTCACCAAACTCCATCGCGTAGGCATCGTCGCTATCCTCTATTTCCTTCCACTTTTTCTTGACAGCTTCTTCCCGTTTTTTCTGCAACATTGCTACCCGAGTCTTGACTGATTCGTTATCAGCCTGGGCAGCCACCGCAACCTTCTGAAAGGTAGTGTCGATGAGCGAGGTGATTTGGGGGACGAGTCCAATCAGAATCATCAATGCAAAAGGGCGCAGCAGCGGAATAAAGTTAATACCTTCATTTCTAATAATTTGACCTGATATTTTGGAAGAAACGTAAAAGAGTCCTGCAATACCGGCTATGGCACGCGAAGCATTCATAAGTTCGACGCCAATTCCGCTGTTATAGGTGTTTTGGGCGATTTCTTTGGCGTACATCGTATCGATAACCTTCAAAAGGTCGGCACTTCCAAACGCCAGAATGGTGAGGCTACTCATTGTGGTTTCGGTTTGGTGGTAGACTGGCCCTTGTATTTCTCCGCTATGGCTGCATTGGCCGCATCCAGCTTCTCATTCATTTCCATGGTGTACTGTTGTTTGAGCGGCGTTATCGTCTCCTGAACGATCTTACTTCTTTCCAGGTCGATTTTCTTTTCGTAGGCATCCCAGAGTGGGCCACAGATTTCCTCCATCTGGTACTCCCAATCTTTTACCGCTTTATCAAACGCGTTTTTCCCCTTATCCTCGTAATGTGTGGTGAGGGTTGCACCGCTCGCAGAATCATAGTGCATGGTGGTAGAAAAAAAAGTATTCTGAGGGGTGAGTTGCGGGATCATTGGACAAGCACCCTCTTTCATCTTTATGCTAAAGAAACCCGCTTTTGTCGTCTTGGGAATTTGTAAGCTGGCAAGGGATTGGGCCTCCAGTTCAGCTATCTGCACTTTGGTATTGTACTCTTGGTAAAGCTGTTGCTGGATCATGGCTGATTCTTGGGCCATTTTTCGCTCCACATCAAAATCAACCTCCTCGTTGTCATACTCGTTTCCGTAGGTGTAACCCGGAAACTCGTCCACGCCGGAAAACCCACTCCCGCCACTGCGGGTAACGTTGGCAGCAATATTGTATAAACGGGCGGTTGCTGCCTTATCCTCAACGCCGAAAGACCGCCGCTGAGAAATGTAGTTTATGCGTCCAACATACCGTCGAATTTCGGTGTTCAGCCGTTTTAGTTTATCCGAGGCTTCGTTCACTCCCCGCAGACGAGAGCCATCATCCATTGTGGAGTTCTTTTGTTGTACTACTTCCGCCAGGTCAGTGGTGATGGCGGCCACTTCCTTGGCAAAAGACACAAAGTCCTTTGATATGACGCTGTATTCGGTGGAAAGGATGTGCTTATCGGCGGCCATCACCCGGCCGTAGTTATTAATTAGGGATAAGGTTGTGCTGGCTTCTTTGGCTAGATCGACCCCTCTGCCCACTTGGCGAATGAATTTCGAGATTTGAACCAGTTTTTTCACGTTCCCCACAAGCTGCCCGAAAGAGGGCTCTTGGAAAAACTTGATGATGGTGGTTACTGTAGTATGGATGGGATCATAGGTTACCATCTGTGCAAAGCCTTTGAATGCACCCAGCAACGAGCAAAGTAGTAAGAAGACGAGTTTTGCACGAATTGTTTTCATACGGGTTGAAGTTTATTGGTATCTATTACTGGTAGTAATCCATCTTCCAGGCAAAGTGACACCGTGTCACTTTGAAGCCTATTAGAATGTTGCAAAATGTTCGGCGCGTTCTCCTTTGCTCCAGGCTCTGATAGCCTTCTCTGTATTTCCTAAATAGATTGTATCCGCCAATTTTTGAATCTGCTCCACCTCGCTCTTTTTGGTAGTAAAAGCAGCATAGGCAGTCGCGGAAACTTCAATTCCGTACACCTTAGTCAAATCTTTGAGCATCACACAAGCCTCCCGGTAAGGCGGCCGCTTATGATCGAGCGAGCGATTTACGCTTTGCACGATAGCTGACTGCTTGGGGCTGAGCCCTAAAAGGCCCTCGATATCAGAAAACCTATTTTCGTAGTTTTTCTGGTCCAGCAAAACTTTCACATCGGAGTTGTTGATGATTGCATCTTTTACCACTTCATTTCCTACTAAATCATCAAGCTCTTGGGTCACGACGATTAATGCGCCATCGTGCTTACGGACGGTCTTGGATGCCCATCGCAGGAAATTGGCAAATTTCTCTTTGGTCAGTGCTTTCCAGGCTTCTTCAATGATCAGTGCCTTTATCACCCCTTTCACATTGAAGAGCTTTCTGACGTAGGTATTCATAATCATGATGGTTGTCACTGGGAACAATACCGGGTGATCCTTTATATTATCAAGCTCATAAATGACGAAGCGAAGATCCATCAGGTCGATGTTAGCGCGCGAATTCAACAGAAATCCGTATTGACCATTCCGGTAGTAGGGTTTGAGACAATATAGAAAATTGGTCAAATCAAACTCCTTTCCTTCCCTACCCCCATTGGCGGTAAATATCTCCGGGTAAGTATGCTTGGTGAAATCATAAAAAGTGTCGAAGCATGGAAACGTCCGAATTGATTTGTGCCTATCGTTTCTGAGGGCAGCATAGTAATTGTGGACAATGTCGCGAATCGTCGTCAGCTCGGCATTAGTCACTTTCTCATTATCAGATTTCCACAAAGACAGTAGCAGTTCAGCCAACGCATCCTCGTCCTCTTCCTGGGGAGTTACCTCCTTAAAGTAAAAAGGGTTAAAACTGATCGGATTTCCTTTTTCGTAGGTCACGTACCTGCCACCCATGACGTCGCATAACCTACGGTAGCTGTGGCCAACATCCACAATGCTCACGTGCATACCCGCCGTGAGCATATAATACACCATGTTATTGGTGAAGAATGATTTCCCGGAACCCGAAGGGCCGACGATAAACGTATTTCGGTTGGAGATTGAACCGTTTTTTAATGGCTCGTCAAAAAGATCGACCATTTTAGGATTGCCGAACCGATCCGTCATTTTGATCCCTGACTTTGAGAAAGGGGCATCGTTGTAATTGGTTTCGATGGCCAGCAAACAAACAGCTTCTTCGACGAACGAGGTAAGCAGATTGTCCATGCCCAACTCACCAATGTTACCAGGGATGCAGGACCAGTAAAGTGTCGAGACATCATGCCTTGCCAATCTTGGTACAAAGCCAATATTACTAAGCGCAGATGCCGTACTGGAACGGAAAGCCTCCGCCGTTTCGCGATCCCTTTCCCAAACCATTATGTTAAAATGGGCTTTTACAGCTATCCTGGCGCTCTTCTCCATTTCAAGAAGGTATTCATCCTTATAGGCCATGGAAACTTGGTTGCCCTTTTCCCATTCCGAGAAAGAGGTATGCCTTTTGATTTCCGCAACCAGTTTCTTTGAAAGCGCGTCCCGGTCTTCTATCATGATAACCTGATTATAGATATGATTAAAAGGCAGGCCCAAACCCAGAAACGCGCCCGTGCTTACTGGGATGCTATACCGTTCAGACGAATACGGCTCGTAAACGAGGGAGTTGGTCACGGCCGGAGGAAATACGCCCAATTCTGAAATAACGTAAGTGAAGGCGGTATTACCTCCGACCTGAATCGACCCATCCACGGCGGTTTCAACTTCATGCAGACTGCGATCATCAAAACTCAGGCTTGTATAATTTTCGAGCAAACCAGTTCTTTCTGCGTCACCAACGATTTCCTCAATACTCAGCCGCCTAATACTGGCTTTGCCGGATCCATTCAAAAGATATTCGAATTGCCCACAGGTATCCAAGAAAGTCTCCCAGGTTTCAGGCAAAAGAACATCTTTTGGCACCAGGTGTCGTTTCAGTAAAGAAGAGTGCTTGGAGGATTTTGAAGCCCGAGACTTGACATCGCTGCTTGGCTGGGTGATGTATATGTATGCCTTGTGTTTCAGGCACGGTCGCTCGGAAAAATGGAGTTCATTGTCAAAGGCAACGAAGTTTCCGTTCCTAATCGTGGGACTTCTTAGATTTGCCTCGTAGGCTTGGGAAACATACCAATCCTGCTTGTGCATGATGTAGCCTACGGGAAGTGTTTTAACCGCGCTTACGTAGGCTTCGGTTAGAATATCGATTTCTCCGTCAGAAGAAGTGAAAATCTCAGGATGCGTCACTTCAAAAGCAATCGTCAAGTCACAGTTGACGGAAATAATTACGCCCGTCTCTTCGTCTATCCTAAAAATTGGATATATCTCCTCAAATTTCTTCACTCGCTTTGCCATTGCTCTCAGTCTAAATTACTTGGTTCTCAGCTTTACGATTGACTTAATGGATTTGTACCTTACGATATGCTTCGGTTGCAAGCTCCGAATCGGCAGTTTGTCGAACCCCCACCGGCCGTGTGACTTGTTAAAGCTCGTGGGGATGAGATAGGATGCCGCCAAACCCGAGCCTAAAAAGACGATGTTGAACAGTATGGGAACACCAAGTATGTGAAGCAACAAAGTCGCCATAATAAACCCAACCGCGCCACCTGCTGCGTAGTAAAAGTACCGCCCCCGCAGCCCCTTGAATTCAATCTCGTTGTCGATTCCTCGATAAATGAAGTACTTTTTCATGCTTGAATGTTTTAGCCCAAAATCGAATCAATTATCCATCCCATCATGAAGAGGAACATCAAAGAGCCAAACCATTTTAACATGAACTCGTAGATGTCGTTGTCTCCTTTCTGGAATTTGCCGTACACCCTGATTAGACCGAAAACGGCCATTGCAAGACCCAGATATAGGGCAGCTTGGTGCGATTCCGCAGCGTAACTCAGCGCCAGGAAATGAGGTGCTGAGCCTGAGCTTGCCCATGAGCCGCTATCGTTGTAGATAAAAGACTCCACGGCATATACCAGAGCAGATGCCCCCGCTAGTCCAACCGCCCATCTTATGGCAGGAGCTTCAAAATCCTCCCCCCGCTGCATTCCCTGGTAAATCCGCATTCCTGCGACCAAACCCGAAACGGCGATGATTGTCAGGGTGATGATTTTTGTTATTATCCAAGCGGCCGCCATATCCATAGTTTGTACTTTTTACTTGTTTAGAAAACCTCTTACATTAGTATCGGCCTGCATCGGCTTTTGGGATGATGCCACCCCCTGCAAAGCGTATCCAATCACAAATAGGGCAATAATTGCCCCCAGCCATCTGAAGGCATATCGCTTGACGTCGTCCTCCCCACTCATAGCCATGTTGTAAATCCTGAGTCCGCCTAATAGTCCCAGGATACCACATACCACGAAGACAAAATTGGAGAACACATCCAGATTATTGGAGATGGGATTTGTGATATACCGATCTATGATGGAGCCATCGATGGCCCCTTCTCCTCCGCCTAAGTAATGCTGCACCTGGCATAGCAATCCGATAATTTTGGTATCTACGTTCATGGGTACGATGGTTGATAGATTCGCTCTGAACCTCTTTTAGGCAAAAAACACGGCTTGTAGTACAGCGGCGATTGACAACAGAAACAAAACTGCCCCCACCCAGCCAATTGCACTTTTCTGAACATCTTGATCGCCATTTTGCCATTTCGAGTAGATCCTAAATCCACCGAATAGGCCCACTAAGGCTGCAATGATATAAATCAGCGTTGTGACGGGTTCAAAGTATGCTTGGAGGTCACTCGATGCCTGTGCAATGGCTTGTGCACCAGCTTGGATACCTGGATTTTGAGCGAAAGCCGCTCCGAGAGAGATCAGAACGACCGATCCGGTAAGTAAAGGTTTCTGCAGTTGCTGGATCATTGGATTATTGCTTTGGGTGTTTAAAATGGCTTTTCTAAGAATCACGATTATACTCTATCATTGGGAAGGCATTGAAAATCACCTTTTCTCGAGTATTTAGTAGGGTCGATACAATTTCCTCGACGCTCTTTCCTGTCTGATGGAATAACTCGTTGACCCTGTCATTCGCGGCCAAGCATTCTTCCACCAATTCAGGATATTGCTCAGCATCGTTTAGGGTGATTGCACGGATATTAGTAAGTAAAACCAGCTCTTCGACGGTCAGATCGCCGACGATGTCATTGCTGAGCGTCAATTTGGGTTCCGAACTGTCAGTTCCGTACTCGATGGGTCTTCCTAAGGCAGGCCATTCATCTTCATCATCGCTATCGTCCTCATCGATCAAAGTGCAGGCTGACGGAGATTCCATTTGCTCATTTGCCTCCTTATCATTCTGAGTGGCTACGGATGAACTGGCAGCAAACGCTGTATTGAGTTGGCTACCGTAAAACGTTGCCTCGTAGTTGTAAGAGAACTCATCCCCATCCTCGGTATTGGCAGAATGGATCACGCTCTTGATTGCGGCTTTGTCTGCTTCCCCAATACCTTGATTGCCCTTCCTAAGGGATTCGTACCCGGTTACTGCCGGGCGATTTCGCATATCCTCCTTTCGTCCGCTGAGCAACCCTACTGAAGACAAGTAGATGAAGGCATAAACGATAAAGGCGACAAACGAGAAGAGAATATAGGTACCGTTACTTATTATTTGGAATAGCATCATGACAGAGACTTTAATCATTTGAATAATAATGGTACAAGCACTTTTGTGGCATTTTCGGGCAACCTCATCGTTGGATCGATTGTATAGTTTTTTCCCAGAAGGAGTCGGTCTTTTGCCGGGGCCAGTTCCAGGAAAACCCCTTCATCCTTTTTCACAATCTTAGCCGATTTGATGAGCGGTTCCAGCAGGGGTAGATTTGGGTAGCGTTCTACCACAATCTTGGCCTGCTGGTATTCTGTCTTCATTGTCTCTCTGGTGTGGTGCAGCAGAAGTCCAATTCCCAGAAACACCACCGCAGTCCATGCCCAGGCGTACCGGCCAAATCCGTAGGCGAAGGATGCCCTTGGATTATCCGAAGTAAAAGATTTGAGTGCCCTGATCTGCGACATTAACTCCTTTACTGTTTTCTGTTGACTTTGCGCATCGTGCTGATCCTTCTCACTGACCTCGTTGAGCAAAGCCGCTGTAAGCGTATCCATGGCCAGGCCATATTTTTCCTGAAAGTGTCCGCAAATACGGCGCAGTGTTTCGTCGGGAATCTCGCGCGTCGCTTCCAATGGTTAAATGTTTATGGCCTTCACTAGTTTTTCCAACTTGGTTTTGGCAAACCACCCGGCAGCCAGAATCCCGCTACTCCCCTCCCCTCTCTCGATGTTGCTGATAATCTTGGTGGCCAGGTCAGTATTGGGCTCTATGTCCCCGAAACTCTCCAACGTCATCCGACATTTTTTTGCTACGGACAAACACTCTTCTCGTTGTTGGGGGAAATTTTGAAAGGTGTTGGCGTTGATCCAGACTACAATTGGGAAGACATTGCCAACCGCCCTGTATATTTTCATCAAATAATCGACGCAAGAGGTATAGGCAGTTCCGCCCGCAATGACTACATGAAACATGAATTCTACTCCTAGAAACTGCTCGAATTGCTTAAATTCTTCTTGATCCAGATCGATTGTCAGCAAAGCAGGTACCTGCTCCGATTCGGGTGCCCCAAAATCCAGATAGAACACCGCATTAGTCAGCAGCGATAGTTGTTGAATACTATCGAAAAGTCGATCCCTGGCTATCTTGCGATAGCTGTCCAACAGATCGATTTCTCCCAGTCGCTGTTCTTTTTTTGCTAAGAATTGCAGTTGAGTAGTGCTAGTCCTGGTGGAACTATCGACATCAATAAAGGTACGGCTGTCGTCATCTTCGTGTTTGACAGCAATCAAATAAGTCAGGAATGATTTTCCTGCTCCACCCTTGGCCTGGATAATAAAGTTAAATTTCTTGGGTACTCCTGACTGTTCCATGCTCTATCATAAATTGCTTTTGTCTGCCCATTTTATGAGCGATGGGGGTTTGCTGTGAACCTCTGAGAACACGTCTATAGGCTTGAATCCATTCATTTCTTTCACAATCGATTGGTAGCCCTCTCGGCAATTGTCGTTTACATCTTCCTGGACGTCTGCCGAACCTACTGTTTGTACCGTAGTTGACATCATGTCCTTTTTATCGAACTCACCGCACTTCCTTCTTAATGTCCGTATGGTCTGAATACCGACGTGAATTCCTAAATCGGCCGAAATCACTTTGGACGCACCGAGTAAAGACAATTCTTTTACCTCGCGATCAAAGAGTCTGTAGAGCAACTCGAATTTCCCTTTTACCATGTCGTTCTCCATCAGGAAAATCAGTCTTTGTCTATCTTGACCATCCGCCATGCAATCCCTTATTCTGACATTCGCGATCGTTAATGGGTCAAATATCAGAGAGGAAATTTAAAATAAAAAATATTAATTCAATATTTTTTATAAAAATCTTATTTACAACATATAAACAGCACGTAGCTAACATGGGAGCAACACGCGATAAGCATTTGGTTAATTCGGCAGAAGCATTTGTTCAACACAAACCCTTCCAACATCGTAATCTGTTGAGTTAGTAGGCCATATGAAATATGGCCAGTACTTATGAATATTGAAT
>CAZCOG010000080.1:0-10690 GCA_964500445.1 uncultured Persicitalea sp.
TAATAATAGTCTATAAAGTCTATAAATTTTATAGACTATTATTACATTTGTGCTTCTCATAGGTTCTACACAATCAATGTACCCACCACTTTTTTACAGCTAAATCATGAATAAGAATCTACTATTTCTGCTTTTGGGCCTTTTTGCAGTCCATTCTCTTCTTTTTGGCCAACAGGCACCGATCATCAATGCGACCATTTCGGGTACAGTGCTCGATGCCCGTACCAGCGAAAAGCTGCCCGGCTGCTCGGTGGTCATCCAGGGTACCACAAACGGGGCCATGACTGACGCCAACGGCGAGTTTTCGCTCCTTACGGGTCAGAAGCTACCTTTTGTCCTGGTGGTGACCTACGTGGGGTATCAGAAACAGGAAATTACGATCACGGGAAATCCCGTAGAAATAAGGCTGGAGCAGGCCGCCAACCAGCTCGCTGACGTGTTGATCACCTCCCGGCGTCGTCAGGAATCATCGCAGGAGGTACCTATCCCGATTTCGGTCATTCGGGGGGCTACGGCCGAGGATGCCGGGGCTTTCAATGTGAACCGCCTGAAAGAACTGGTACCCACCGTGCAGCTCTATTCTTCCAACCCCCGCAATACCACGCTGAATATCCGCGGGTTGGGCTCGACCTTCGGACTTACCAATGATGGAATTGATCCGGGGGTAGGTTTCTACGTCGATGGCGTGTACTATGCCCGTCCCGCTGCTACCACACTCGATTTCGTCGACATCGAGCAGATCGAAGTACTTCGGGGGCCTCAGGGAACGCTTTTTGGAAAGAACACCACGGCCGGTGCCTTCAACATCACTACCCGGAGCGCCAGCTTCCAGCCGGGGGCCAGCTTCGAGGTGAGTTACGGGAATTTTGGGTATATCCAGGCCAAGACCTCCCTGACGGGTCCGATAGGTAAAAAACTGGCGGGACGTATATCCTTCTCCGGTACCCAGCGCGACGGACTTCTCTACAACGTGGCTACCCAGAGTTCGGTCAATGACCTGAATAATCTGGGTGCCAGAGGGCAATTGCTCTATACCCCTTCTGACAATGTCAAGATCACTCTGGCGGCCGACCATTCCCGTCAGAACCCCAATGGCTACGCGCAGGTCATTGCAGGGGTAGTGACCACTAAACGACCCTCCTACCGACAATTTAACAACATCATCGCCGACCTGAACTACGCCCTGCCCAGTACCAATCCTTTCGACCGTGTTGTGGACCATGATACTCCCTGGCGTTCTAAAAGTGAACTGGGAGGCGTTTCGCTCAACGTGGAGGCCAAGGTAGGTTCAGGTACCCTGACCGCCACCAGCGCCTGGCGGTATTGGAATTGGGATCCCTCTAACGACCGCGATTTTACGGGTCTGCCGGTACTTAAACTATCTCAGGCTCCTTCCCGCCATGAGCAGTGGACGCAGGAAATCCGCTATACGGATCGCCTAAACTCCCGGCTCAGTGGAGTACTTGGGGTATTCGCGATTGGGCAGGATTTGAGAAGTACCCCTTACCATACCGAAGAATCCGGTACCGCCCAATGGCGGTTTGCCCAGAACTCAACCAGCCCGCTCTGGCGGACGCCTGGTCTCCTCGATGGGTACGGTATCCGAACTACCTCGCGCCTGCAATCGTTCGGCGGGGCGGCTTTCGGGCAGCTGGATTGGGCCATTACTGACAACCTGCATCTTTTACCAGGTATCCGTTTCAACTACGATCAGAAAGAAGCCGCCTACAATCGGCAAACGTACGGCGGATTGCAGACCACCGACCCGGCGTTGCTGGCCCTGAAAAATGCGGTGTATTCCAATCAGGAATTTAATGCCGCAGTAGAGGAGAGCAATTTTTCGGGGCAGCTGACTCTGGCCTATAAACCTTCCAAGGCCGTGAACGCCTACGCCACCTACGCCAACAGCTACAAACCCGTGGGCATTAACCTGGGTGGATTGCCGACTGCCAACGGGAAAGTACTTACCGAACTGGCCAAAATAAAGCCCGAATACGTCACACACTATGAGATAGGCGTGAAAACCCGGCCGCTTCCGCAGGCCACGCTGAACTTTACGGTATATAATACGGACATCCAGGACTACCAGACTCAGGTCCAGACGGCCGAGCTGGGCGTAAACCGGGGGTACCTCGCCAACGCCGAGCGCGTCCGGGTCAAAGGGGCCGAACTGGATGGAAATATCTGGGTGAATGAGCATCTTTCGGTCAACGGAGCGGTGGCTTTCACGGACGGAAAATACGTTTCGTTTACTAACGCGCCGGTACCTTTGGAAGAAATGGGCGGCGAAACTGCCTTCAAGGATATATCAGGCGGCGCCCTTCCCGGTATATCCCGCTGGTCGGGCTCGCTCGGTGGGGAGTTCTCAGGCTCCGGGAAGTTGATCAGTTTGAAGGGTCGCTATTTTGTGGCCCTCGACATCTACTACCGCTCCTCCTTTTCGTCAAGCCCCTCCCCTTCCCAATACCTAAATATCGATGGCTATGCGCTCGTAAACGGTCGGGTTGGATTTAGGGCTTCTAACGGTATATCTGTGCTGATGTGGGCGCGGAACCTGTTGGACAAAAACTACTTCGAACAACTACTACCCGCCTCGGGGAGCGCCGGACAGTACGCGGCCGTTCTGGGCGACCAAAGGACTTTTGGCGTAACACTACGCTATAATTTTTGATATTCCCAGGCTCTGATGCACCCAACTAAGCGACGGATATCGCCTGGTTGGGTGTTAACTAGTTACCCAGCTATGGGGAGGAATAGAAGGTTACAGACTTTTATGCTACGGAACCAACAAAGAAAATCCGAACGGCAGCATACAGCCAGTAGTTTTTTGCTCGCTGGAAAGTCTTACCAATCTTATTATGATGAAATCAAAACTTACCATTTTTCGTCTCGAATCAATTTTCTTTATATTCTGTCTAATCGCATCAATTCTGCCCGCTTTTGCTCAGCAATCTACCCGAAACACTTCCTTCAAACCCGGTGGCGAGTGGCTCGATACCGACGGCAAGCACATCGACTGCCACGGGGGCAACATCATTTATGTAGATTCCCTGAAAACCTATTACTGGTACGGCGAGCATCGCGGGCAACCACGCGGAGCCTCCTGCTATTCTTCCACAGACCTTTACAACTGGAAAAATGAGGGCGTGGTGTTGGAGAAAGGGGAAATCGAAATTTTTGAGCGCCCCAAGGTAGTTTACGATGCCGCCAAAAACCAGTACGTAATGTGGTTTCATTACGATGGCAACCGCTATACCGTCGCCGAGCTGGGTGTGGCGACTAGTGAAAAACCGACCGGGCCTTTCGTTGTACAACACCACGAGCGCCCCAACGGCCATGAATCGCGGGACATCGGGATGTACGTAGAACCCGACACCAAAAAAGCCTACATCGGCTACGCCGCCGACCACACCAACCGCACCATCCGAATGGTGGAGCTATCGGATGACTACCTCAGTCTTACGACTCAGGATGTGGACATCGAAGCTCACTGCGAAGGCCCCGGTATTTTGAAGAAAAACGGTACGTACTACCTCCTCACCAGTGGATGTAGCGGCTGGACCCCTAACCCCGCGACCTACTATACTGCCAAGAATATCCTGGGACCGTACACCAAACAGGGGAATCCGTTTGTGGGCGATGCGGGTAACAATTCATTCAATTCGCAGCCCTGCTACATTTTCAAGATTCCGGGCTACAAGGATGCATACCTCTACATGGGTGACCGCTGGAATGGCGGCGGACGGCCCGATTCTCAGTACGTGTTTTTGCCCATCACGATCACCGAAGATGGGAAGATGGAACTACACTGGTACAAGGAGTGGGATCTGAGTATGTTCACTCCGGAGCGGGCGAAACGGTAATTTTGAACAGGCGATGTCAATACAAAAAGTACTGCATCAATAATACAATTAATAATACATAAAGTACTAAAAACCTTGCGTATATTTGAGAGTTGGTGGCAAGTCTAGAAAATCGAACATTCCAACTTAATGACAATGATTTAAATAACAATAACGTGAAAAATTTAAGCTCATTATTATTTCATTTCACAACTATTTTATTTTTAGGACTAAACAGTTCTTGCTCTTGGGCATCAGAGAGGAAGACCAACAATGAAAATTATTTTCTCGTTGGCTGTACACCAGGAGACGACTTAATAAAATCACAACTCGGTATTCAACTCGTTACAAAAATAGATTTCATTAGATGGGATTTGAGATTTGATAAATCAAATGCTTTTGTTTTGAACATCAAATTCGGCGAAAATCAACCAAATACACTTGGATTCGTATCTGGTGGCCAAAGTAAAGATTTTAAAGGAACTTACACCATTTCTAAAAATTCGAATAACGAGGTTTATCATTTAAAAGCAGAGCAACTTAAAATTACACTTGTTAAGCTTAATGAAAATCTTTTCCATCTGTTGACAGAAGAAAATAAACTTATGGTTGGTAATGGAGGTTGGAGTTACACACTAAATAATAAAAATCCAACAAAAGTTATTAGTAACTTACCTTCTTTGACAGCTTTAAACAATCCAATAAATGAAAAGGTAATTCATGTAATTTATGATGGTCGTACACCATGCCAAGAATTCGCTACTGAACATCAAATGGATGTAAGCGAAGCTTGTTTTAAGTTAAAATGGAAGCTAACCTTAAACAGAGATTCAATTACATTTAATCCAACAACATATTCAATTCGCAAAGTAGTAGATGGTATTGCAAGGGATATTACAGGGACTTGGACAATTATTAAAGGGACAAAATCAAACCCAGATGTTATCATTTATCAACTTGACCCTGACAAACCAAATCAGACAGTTTCCCTATTTGTAGGCGACGAAAATGTTTTGTTTTTCTTACACAAAGACAAAAATCTGTTTGTAGGTAATGACAATTTTAGTTTTACACTCAATAAAAGATAAAACCCAGCCAAATAAAACCAGCCACCAACATCATATTGGCAATAGTGGGGCTGACAGTTGTAAACTCAACATTTATAATCCTATTGAGCATTTGTGCAAATGTTGGGCTGACGTTTTTCAAATGCCCCACCATCGCCAATACGCAAAACGTTATCTGCAAGCTTTCAACCTTCATTAATCACTATCTTTTTCCCCTACTGGAAAGTAATTAAAAAATGACTGATTTACAACTACTTACAGAAATATCATCGCTTCCTAGCGATATGAAAAAGGAGGTACAGGACTTTGTAGAGTTTTTAAAGACCAAGGCGAAGAAGCGGAAACCAGCCAAACAGCGTCAATTCGGTGCTGCAAAAGGATTCTTTGTCATGAGGGACGATTTTGACGAACCGTTGGAAGACTTTAAAGACTATATGTAATGGACTTGCTTTTGGATACTCACTCCTTCATTTGGTTTCTGAATGGTGACGAACAGTTGCCTCAAAATCTTAAGAACAGCATTGCGGACACTACAAACGATTGTTTTCTTAGCATTGCGAGTTTGTGGGAAATTGCCATCAAAAGCAGTCTAGGAAAACTGGAACTTAAAGGTAACTTTAACCGGATTGCCATTTTTCTTACCGAAAATGACATTGAAATTTTGCCCATCACCTTTGGACATCTGCAACGGCTGTTACAACTTCCCTTTCATCATCGTGACCCATTTGACCGCATCATCATAGCACAAGCCTTGACTGACGGTTTGCCTATTGCAACCAGAGACGAGAAATTCGCTAACTACAATGTGAACTGCATTTGGCAGTAAGCCAGCGGGGCACATTGGTTTGTTACTATGTCGGCGGAGGGACGTAGGAACTTTTAATTTTTAGATAAAAGGATAAGTATGAAATTAGCTTCGTTTATTTTAATCCTATGTTTATGCTGTGACAATACCCAGGCTGCGCCCTTTTCAAATAAAGATCCAGAACACAACTTTGAGGCCTTTTGGAAGATTTTCAATGACCACTACGCCCATTTTGAAAACAGGGGAGTTGACTGGAAACAACAGTATGACCGATTCAGACCAAAGGTCAATGCAAACACGACGGACAAAGAATTACTGGCTATTCTGAATGAGATGGTAGCTCCGCTCAAAGACGGTCATGTCGTTATCTCCCCTACGGGCGACTTGCCTGCCAGCGCCAAGTACAGCCGCTTTTATCAAGAATTCCCTACCAAAGAACTTCAAGCGCAGTTTCATCAGGTAACCCTTGACGCATTGTACCAACAGGGGTTTGGTAGCTTGAAAAAATTCAACAGCGCACCGTATGCTATTGGGGGATATTGCCGATCCAAAGAGTTCGGGTACCTTCAATTGAACGGTTTCGGGGGGATGCCGCTGGGTGAATTTTCGAATCAGCTGGATGAGATGGTTGCCGAGTTTGCCGATGTGCAGGGACTCATCATTGATATTCGGATCAATGGCGGCGGTTCTCCGGCTTATTTGGATGCATTGGTCGGTCGCTTGACGCAGGTAAAACGGCTCGTCGGCTATGGCCGTAGCCGGATACACAAGAAAAAAAACGAGTACTCGCCCTGGATGCCCTACCTCTTAGCGCCAAAAGGGGAGAATCAACTGGTCAAACCCACCGTCGTGTTAACGAGTGGAGCCACGATCAGTGCCGGCGACCATTGTGCTTTGTATCTGAAAGAATTCCCTTATGTGAGCTTGGTGGGTGAAAACACAAACGGAATTTTTTCGCCCATGTTAGGTAAAAAGCTGCCCAACGGATGGGAGATTTCGCTTTCCAATGGACAGACAGTCAGCAGTAAGCGCATCAGTTACGAAGGCAGGGGCGTTCCCGTCGATCGGGAAGTACTTCACTACCGAGCCGACATGGAACGAGGGATCGATCGAGGCTTAGATAGTGCCCTCAACTACCTGCAATCTAACCAGGAAGAGCTTGTTCGACAGACCGTTTGTTACGAACAGATCGCGGTGGATTTTTACGCGGATAGCCTTTTGACCAATAAAACCTACGGCGATATCAGCGCCTTCTCAACGGGCCTGGTGGAAGAAGATGCCACGCTACTGGCTCCTTTTGCCGAAAAATGCCAATCGCTGCGGACCGCTGACGTTTCCAGGGGTATGAAAAAGCGGATCGATGCAGAAAACCTGGCAGATTCCAGCTTTTATCGCCAAAATGTGCAAAGTCGCTTTTACGTAGATGTTAAGCAGCCTATTCAGCCTCAAAGGCGTTGGCATTGGCCCTTCGGGAAAAAGGACGCCCGGCGATTGACCGTTGCTCACCATATCACCATTGGCCAAATGAACTACGTACGCCTATCGCTGAGCGAGGGCGGATGGAAGGGGCAAACCATCCTGGTTGTAGTGAATCAGGCGGGTCACGTAGTCGAGCATTGTGCTTTATCTTATAATTATTTGAGTGGTCAATTTTATAATTGATCTCTGCTTCCTGATCAATTTCCCCAAGATTACTTGGGGAGAACATACAGGGCTTACCCCGGAGCGGGGGAAGCGGTACTCATGTACGATTTTTAACCAATGCCTTACGCCAAACTCATCGAACATGAACGCCGCACTTCGTAGGGTTTGCAAAGCCAGTCTCTCGTCTATTGATTAGGAATTAAAGTAAAGGGTACCGCTTGACATCCGTATTCTTCCCAGTTCACCCAATCTAAGCCTTTCATGAAAACTAACCCGTCAAGACGTGAATTTATCCAGAAAGCCGCCCTTACGGCCGGCGCTTTGCCCTTTTTATCAATGACAAATACCGATAAGTTTGTCGGCTCAGCGCCCGCTGCCCTGCCGCCCATTCTGGTTTTTTCAAAGCACCTGCAATTTCTGGATTACCCGGAAATGGCCGAAAAAGTAAAGGAAATCGGCTTCGATGGCATTGATCTGACCGTCAGGCCGGGCGGGCACGTGCTGCCCGAGCGCGTGAAAACCGACCTGCCCAAAGCCGTGGAGGCCATCAAAAAAGCCGGTCTGCAACCCCTGATGATGACTACTGCGGTGGAGGACGCCCAAGGTACCGACGAAGTGGTACTGCGCACCGCCGCCGAACAGGGCATCAAGTACTACCGTATGAACTGGTATAAATACAACGAAAACGAAACCATGCCTGCTTCACTCGAAAAGTTTCAGAAGCAGGTAGCTGCTCTGAGCCAGCTCAACAGCAAACTGGGGCTGATTGGCAGCTACCAGAACCACGCCGGCAAGCTCATTGGCGCGTCGGTCTGGGAACTGTATCAGCTGCTGCAAAAAGCCGATACCAAATCCATGGGTTTGCAGTACGACATCCGCCACGCTACTGTGGAGGGTGGTATGTCGTGGGAAAACGGCCTGCGATTGCTGCATTCCTACATCAAGGTACTTGCCATTAAGGATTTTGTCTGGGCGCAGGAAAAAGGAAAGTACGTGGTGAAGGATGTTCCGCTGGGTGAGGGCATGGTGGACTTTGCTACCTACTTCCGACTGTTGAAAAAGTATGGCGTGCAGGTACCTATCTCGATGCACTATGAGTACGATCTGGGCGGGGCCGAGCACGGTTCCAAAACGCCTTCGGTGGATAAGCAGGTAATCTACGACGCCATGAAGCGCGATTTGAAAAAAGTGAAAGAGCTGTGGACGCAGGTGTAAGTCGTGCGCACCGAATTCACTACGCGCCAAAACGCCGCCAATTTTTGCAGAACAAACAAATCCAGCCATTCAATTCAAAAAGATCACAATGAAATTCCTGCTCCCCAGCCTACTCTTTCTACTTTTATCAGGCACTACTTTTTCCCAGGAAATCAACCGCAACAACCAGCAAGCCGACGGCTACAAGGGAATCTGGTTTACACTGGGACAGTTTTCGGAGTACGGCGACAAGTACTCCGGCGGCCTGGGCACCTACACGGCCAAGCATATTCCGCTGGCGATCTACGCTCCAAAGGTGAATAAAACCTTCTTTGTGTACGGGGGTACCACGGGCGAGAAAGACCGCTACTTACTGTGCATGATCGGTAGCTACGACCACAAAAAAAAGACCGTTTCGCGCCCCACGGTAGTGTACGACAAGAAGGGCGTGGACGACCCGCACGACAACCCCAGTCTCGCCATGGACGAGCAGGGGTACCTGTGGGTGTTTGTGAGTGGCCGCAACACCAGCCGCCCCGGTTTCAAGTACCGCAGCAAGCAGCCGTACAGCATCGACGGTTTTGATCAGATTACCCAGGAAATTATGACCTATCCCCAGCCCAAGTACATTCCGGGTAAGGGTTTCCTGCATTTGTTCACCAAGTATACCGGCGTGCGGGAGCTATACTTCGAAACCAGCCCCGACGGCGTCACCTGGACCGAAGACCAGAAACTGGCGGGGATGAAACGTCCCGAAGACAAAAACAGCGGGCACTACCAGGTCAGTGGGCAGCTGGGCGACAAGGTCGTTACTTTCTTTAACTGGCACCCCAACGGAGACGTTGACAAACGGACCAATCTGTACTACCTGCAAACTACCGACATGGGCAAAACCTGGACGACGGCGGACGGCAAAGAAATAGCCGTTCCGGTAACGGACGTAGCTTCCCCAACACTGGTGAAGGAGTTTTTCAGCCAAGGGCAAAACGTCTATGTTAAAGATGTGAATTTTGACGAGCAAGGCAATCCCATCGCCCTGTACCTCTCCGGGCCCGGCCACCAGCCCGGTCCTAAAAACGGCCTGCGGCAATGGGCAATAGCGCACTGGAATGGCACCGCCTGGGAAAACTACCCCGTCACGACTTCCGACCACAACTACGACATGGGTAGTTTGTTTGTAAAAGGTAATACCTGGATGGTGGTAGCGCCCACCGAGAATACGCCTCAACCCTGGGGCGGCGGCGGAGAGGTAGTACAATGGAAAAGTACCGATCAGGGAAAAACCTGGACGCGCGCCAAGCAACTCACCCACAACAGCCCTCGCAACCACAACTACATCCGGAAAGTGGTGGATGGCCACGATCCGTTCTACTACTTCTGGGCCGACGGCGATCCCGGCAAGCTCAGTCCGTCGCACATGTACTTTGGTGATAGTAAAGGTACCGTATGGGAACTACCCTATACGATGACGAAGGAATCGGCGAAGCCGAAGAAAGTAAAGTAAAGAGCCTTTCTTAGCCAGATTGTAGCCCATCCGCGAGGTTACCAAAACTACTTACCGTACGATAATATTTAGCGCCCGTTTGATATATTTAAGCGGGGAAGGGGGTAATTTGTAGCTGAGGTACTTTTATTAAATATTTAGCTATTGTATTTTCTTGGATAAATACTGCACTGGAAGTACCGTGAAACATAAATAAGGTATATACACAGAAAGTGCTGCAAAACTTGCGTAAATTTATGAGTTAGCGGTAATTGTGAATGACCACCCTGTAAAATTTGAGGTAAAGAATGACAGACATTTTCAAAACACTTAATGATTACGATAAATATTTTGAAAGTCAACTTGCACTTTCTGGAACAATTTTAGGTTTAATAGTTGCAACAAGCACATTTATTCTACAAAGCGGATTTACTTCTTTTCAGTATAGCAGAAGTATGTTTGTAAAGTATTATGTTTTTCAAAGTAAATTTATTTTTCTTAGCTTGGCTTATAATATATTTTTTCCTTTAATTGTTTTGTATTTTAATTTCAATTCAGTCTATTTATTTGTCACTCACACTCTTTTTGCCTTAGTATTTGCAAAACACTTTTTGGATTTTTAATTTTATATGGCGGTTTTGGGAGCTCGCAGTAC
>CAZCOG010000081.1:0-7420 GCA_964500445.1 uncultured Persicitalea sp.
CTTTAAAACATATTATTCTCAAAAGGGAATAATAATTTAAAGTATTTATTTGATCCTTTAAATTATTGAATATATCTCACTTTCCCCAACTGAACCGTCCACACCGCTAATCCCAACAATTCATATCCTGATTCAAATGGTCATCGATATGCACCGGATCTCGGTCACTTAAAGTACCACCTTAACGCAGATCGGGATCATCAATGATGAATTTGATAAAGCGCCGGACGGATTCGGGTACTTCTAGGTACCGGGCTAGTACTTTAGAATTAGCAGATTTTGTTTATTGTCATACACTACGTACATATCAATGGCGTGTCCGTCCATGTGGTTGGAACGCGTGCCAGGCTTCACAATGGCACTAGTTACATTTGAATAGATCTAAGAAAAACCTAGGTATTCAATTATTACGGTGTGTGGATAGCTTTCTAATAAGAAAGCACTAATGCCTACTTTTGATATGGCGGTAGCAATAAGGTTCGAACATTCCATAAACCATAAAAGACAGGAAGAGTGATTGTTTTTCAGTATTTTGGTGTGGTTCGAAACTTATTCTACGCTCACAAAATCACAATCCTCTACCTTATAAGAAGATCAATACTGCATTTCTTAATTCACTCAGGAAATTTAAGAAAAAGCACAAACACATTGGTACACACCACCCTCTAAAACTTATCAAGCGGTAAGTTTTTTCTTCAACCCGTTCAAATACGTGGTTCTGAGTAGTTTTACATACACACAGGGCGCAGCTTCCTTCCATAGACTGCGCCCTGAACTATTCCTGCTTCAAGCTATTGAAACTACTTCCCGGCTAATCCAGCAACTTATGATACAACGCCATATAGTAGGATAATAGAAAGAACGTCCCCTCGTGTTCCGCGTAGCCGTCGCCTTCCGAGGCGTTAAGGGCAAAGCCATCCCGATCCTGCCGGACGTGGGCCCGTTCATCCACCGGCAGGGCCAAGCTGTCGGTACGCCAGCCCATGTCTTCGCTTTGGCCGGGGGCACCGTCCAGTACTACATCCAGCCGGTGGGTATTGTGGATGGTGTAGCCAATCAGGTCAAGCGGTATTTTTTGCAGATTTTCCAGAATATAGGCCGGGTTATTGGCGGCCTGATAGTGGTTTTTGACCACGGAGGGCGCATACAGATGGTTTTCGGGAAACAGGTCGGTTCGGGTAAAAGTCTTCTGATCAACCAGCCGGGTGAAGTCGTTGGCCAGCGCTTCGTAGATCGTATCCCAGAAAGCATTTTTCTGTTTGCTGATGTGCAGCCAGGCGTTTTCCAGCGATTGCCGGTACATGAGCAGGAGCGCAGGATCGGTTTCGTAGTTCAACAGTCCGTACAGGCTCATCAGGCACAGATTATTGTCCCAGGGTACCACGTTCTCGGCTGGAAAATACTCCTTGGGATGCAGCGCGAAAATATGATATTGGTAGGTATCACGCAGTTTTTTGGCCTCGGCGTCATACTTTACGTCGCCCGTGACATGCCGGGCTACGTTCAAAAACGAAAGCATGATCATGGAATTCAGGCCGCGTTGGTCGTAGCCGTACACCGAGCTGAAGTACTCCGGCGAGAAGTCTCCCCAGCGGGTTACCTTCCCGTCATGGTCGGTGAGTTTGTAGCCGTGTCGCAGCAGGTGATCGGTGATGTCGCCCACCACCTGCCGGACCTCCTGCTTCTCCTCCTCAGTTTTGGCAACCAAGTCATAGTAGATGCCGTAAAAGAAATAATGCCCCGCCAGTTCATCCGAACTGGTGTCGACTTTGTAGAGGTACTTGCCATCCTTACTTTTCGGGAAACGCGGATAAATATCCTTCCACTGCGGGTCGGTTTCCTGGCGTCTTTTGTTGTATTCGTGCCTGTACTGCTCATTGACCGGCTCGTGCCAGTCGGCTGGGATAATCGGGCCGGAAAGCCGGACTCGTGGGTGATGTCCACCAGCCATTTGCAGGCCCGGAAACTACGGATGGCCAGTTCCCGGGCTTCGACGCTACCCGTGGCCGCGTAGCGAAAGGCCTGCGCCGCGCCGTACATGGCCGTATACATGCCGTCATTATCCGAAATGGCCACCTGCGAACTCCCGATCTGGAACTGCTTCGTCAATTCGCTCTGGGCGATAAAGCCCATGCGGTTGTGGCGGGCTTCTACCTGTTTGGTAAAGTAGGCCGCTTTGGCTTCCAGCGTCATTTCTTTGGGTTCAATCCGGCTGATGCCCGCGCGGGTCGCGATCCAGGCCGTGCCGTCGGGTTGAATGGCGATGTCCAATACGTAGTCGTCGGGCAACCACCGCCGACTGGCCCGGTACCGGAAAAAGTCGTTTTGTGCCTCGATGACCCCGCGCTCTGTCCCGAACCAGACGGTCCCATCCGGTCCGGCGGCGGCGCAGATAAACTTCGTGTAGGGCAAACCTTCCTTTCCTGTGAACAGCTTCCACTGATTCTCGTCCAGGTACCCCACGCCCTCGTCGGCCCCAAACCATAGCCGCCCCTGCGAGTCGACGGCCAGTGCCGCCACGTTTCGCAGCGACCAGCTGTATCGGCTATCGGCGGGGTACATCTTTACAGGCTTTTTCCCCTCATACAGGTACAATCCCTGATCCGTGCCCACCGCCCAGCTGTTTTTATAGCGAACCTGAGCAAGTACCTTGGTACCTTTCGGGGTAGGTGCCTTTTCGATATTCCTGATGCGGGAGTTAGCGGGTGCAGGAACCCAGGCTTCGTTCTGAAATTGGAACAAGGTACGCCCGGTCCGTGCCGTTAGGGTACCTTGCTCCCAGGTGATCTTGTCAACCGGACCGGCGGGCAGTCCCTGTTCTACGGAGTAGACGGTAGCTACCTCCTGGATGAATTTTCGATCACCCACGTTTTGGGCAAATACTGTGGACGAAAAAAAGAGGGAAAGCAGGAAGAGGTACTTCATGATAATGGAGAGGATAGAAAGCACGGAAAAGGAATGTCGTGCATACTACCCTGTCGGAGAAGGAAAGGACTACCGGAACGAAGCAATAAAGCGAATTAGGAGCTAACGCTTCTGCGCTTAAATCCTGAGTAGTTCAACCGATGGCTGCCGCGTACAGGTTACCTTGGCCGAATAAGGATTTTCGTTCCGACAACTTAACGACCGCCTGATAGTTTAACCCCACGAACAACTCTTTCAGACGAATGTAATCGATGGGATAGGGGACCCACGAGTTAGCATGTCGCGTATCGTATTCAACGACTAGAAATCGTTTGTCGGGTGATAAGTACTTCTCCAGCCGACGGATCAACGCTTCTTTGTCCTGCACATAATGCAGGGAATTGGCCAACAGGATTCCGTCAAGATTGGATCGATTCAGATCCGTTTGCTCAAAATCGGCATGTAGGAATTCTACGGAAACGGTATTGCCCATCGTCTTTTTTAGGGACTGTTTGCTTTGGTCTACCGCCAAAATTTGACTCCCGTACGGCAGGACAGTGGCCAACGCTTCGGTAAATGTTCCGCTGCCGCATCCCAGATCAGCCCAGCGCTGGGGTTGGTCTGTTTTCGGGATTCCGTTTCGGATCAATTCCACTGCGTCTTTGTTCGTCATTGCAATTCGCCGAATACGACATCGGAAAGTTGGTACGCCATTCGATAAAAAAAGACCTTGAAAGCTGCCATGTGCTGGCGGCTTTCAAGGGGAAGGATTCTACTACCGCCCTCAAACAAACGTTCAATAGAAAAAGGCGGGCTTTCTGAAAATCAGCTACTTTTTGTCTGCGAAAAGTGAATCGATCTGCTGGCCAATCACATCCGAAATCTTGTCCTCCGACACGAAGGTTCTGATCAGACCAGGTACTTCGGAGTTCATGATAATTTTTCCGTTCTCCACCTGAATATTCCCGGCTAGCTTCGTGCTCATCAACCCTTTCTTCAATTTAAAAGAAAAGTCCATGGTATTCCCGGACCAACTTTTCGTGGGTTCTTTCACGACAACTCCTCCCGGAAAATCGCGCTTCATGAGCTCGTCCAGAAAAGAATCAATTTTCCTGATGGCCTCCTGCTGACTTGCCTTATGACTTCGTTCAACTCTCATCGTTTTGTTTTTTTAGGCTGTGGATTGTTTGAAGGAGTGAATATAGGCAGATTTCTTTTAGGTGAAATAACTAGCGTGATCAGCAGGCTACTGAAAAGCATGCTGTGCAGTTAAAACCCTTGGATTTTGAACAAACCGGCTCAAAAGGCGAGCTAACCGTGGAAGTACTTGGTACATTTGCGGCTAGTCTGGCGGTAATGCAGTATCATCTCGGATTCAATGGTACTTCTATCCGTTCGTAAAGATTACGGGGTAAAATTTAGTGTATATATTCAAATGTTGCCTACCTATATGATTAAGAAACCGACGCTTATTCTGGGTATTTTAATATGGATACTATTGTCTTTCTCAGTAGGTACTTCGGCGCAAAATTCAGATGCTACCTACGCTGAGGACCTGTCGCAGCGGGTACGCATTGCGCCGGAAAGTGTCTTCAAAAGTTTCCGCGAGGCTGGGATGAACCCCGTCAACCACGAGCTGACGCCATCGCAAAAACAGAAGGTAGCCCATTCTTTTGCGCTCTTACCGCCGCTATATCAGCGCATTTTGAATCAGCATTTGCAGAGCATCAGTTTCATGGATAACATGCCAAATACGGCATTGACCTCGCCGGTTGATTCTGCGGGCGCACCGAAAATGTTTAACATTACTTTTCGGGCGGGTTTGTTGGAGGAAACTATTTCAGAATGGGCAACCTGGAAAGAGACTACCTGCTTTACGCCGGCCGCTGATTCTAGTTATAAAGTACGCGTGGAAGGCGGCAATATGGATGCCAGCGTGTACGTGCTCATGCACGAGGCCACGCACATTGTCGACGCGGTGATGGACATTACCCCGCATCCTGCGGAAAGAGATGCCATCGTAGCGCCGACTCTTTTTACAAAAGACATCTGGCGCAAAATGAATGTACCCGCCGAACCCTACCTTGATTCACTGTTGGAACAAACCCGTTTCCGAAGCGGCAAAGCGTTGCCGGTCAGTCTGGCACCGGAAGTGTATCGGCAGCTCGCGCAGACCCCGTATCCGTCTTTGTATGCCATGGCGGCGTGGTTTGAGGATATTGCGGAGCTTGCCACCATCTATCATCTCACTGCCAATCTGAATCAGCCTTTTTATGTGGTAGTTATCAAGGATAATGTCGAGGTAGCAAGATTCGAGCCGATGAAGAATGAACTTGTCAAGCTACGATTGGACCAGCTGGCGACTTTCTACGCGAGGTAGTTCCACTTTTGTGTAATCGTTGTAGCGGGGCAGTCGGAGACTGCCTGATTATTTGAAGTACGGAGTCTTCTGGAAGGAGATCCCGTACAGCGGGGGATCTGGGCAATTTTCTCGATCTACCGCATATTATCAGCATCAGCAGAGTAGCTAGTCGCGTTTCTGGGCAAAGAGCCAATCCATCAGGCCGGGAGTACTTTCTATTTCATCCCAGATGCCGTGTCCGGCGTTGGGAAACTCACTGTATCGAGGGGTGCCGCCCGCTTTTTTAATTGCCTCGATTACATCCCGCGAACCGTTGACGGGTACATTGCGGTCGAGTGCTCCGTGGAAAGCCCATACCGATACGTCTACCATATTTTGGGCCAGTGCCGGATTGCCTTGTCCCGAAAAAGGCATCGCTGCCGCAAACACATCGGGTCGGGTACCGATGAAGTACCACGTCCCAAAGCCACCCAGCGAATGTCCCATGACGTACCTTTTTTTGGGATCGATGTTGAACTCTTTCTCCAGGGCCATCATGGCTTCAAAAACTAGGGAATCTTTGGCAATGAGTCCCGGTACTCCACCCCAACTGGTACCGAGCGGAATTTGGGGAACAAAAAGAAAAGCGGGGTACTTTTTTCGGATTGAATCGGACGCCAACATACGGTCAATGCCCTCGATTTGCCGCATATTGTCGGTGCCATAACCCGCTCCGCCGTGCAGGCTCACCACCAAAGGGTACTTTTGGGTGGAATCGTAGTTCAGGGGCCGGAGCAGTCGGTAGGATAGCTTTTCACCGTTGCTGCTTACGTACGTGCGGGCATCGAATTGATTGGCCAGCGTTCGGACCGACGCCGAAACATGGGTAGCTTCATAGCCTTGCAGAGATATTCGGAATCCAAAGAAAAGGGTAGCGCCCAGCGCCAAGACTCCCAACAGACCCATGAAGTTTTCCCCATATTGGTTCGTTTTGCTCGTGTTTTCTGTGGGATCTAGTGCTTTCATCTCGTCCCGGAAATTCAGGATATAGAGCACCGGGAGCAGCAGGCTCGCCAGATTGGCCCATTGGTTGATTTTTTCCAGTGTTGCCCTGGGCCAAATCTCAGGAGAAGATTGGGCCAACAGGAAAAGAATCAATAAAACCAGGGCCAGGATTGAACCCCCTATGCCCGCTATTTTTAACCAGAACCTCTGTCCGGCTTTGGAGAAAATAAGCGTAAGTGTATAGATCAGGCTGGTGCCCAAACCTGCAACTACCGCTGCAAGGTGGTACTTCTCAAACTCCCTGAATAGCAGCATGAGGGCGTAGATGACGACGATCAGGAAAAGGTTGGCAAGGGCCGCCAGCATACCCGTGTAAAATGTCAGCCGAAATTGCTTAGAATGGTAGTATTTTAAATAAAACAGGAAAGCAATCAGCGGAACCAGATTCGTGACCAAATACCAACTTGCCGAAGAGGATTGGGTGTAGATATGGAAACCGACCAGAAAATGAACGATGGCTTGCAGCAGCCCACACGCGATGGAAAGTCCAAGGAAGAAGTTTGCAAATACGTAGGAGTCTTTATTCATCGCGTTCCCGTGGTTGGTTTTGTCCGATACTTCGACAAGTATAGAACCTCTTCATAAAACCAGGGTACTTTATTCCGTGAAGGGTGGCTGGTAGGGAATAGCGGCTTCAATTCACCTGCAAGTCTTTTGTAAATGGTTTGTAATAATGTTGACGATATATTAAATGGGTTGGCAGAACAAGGATTGGTATTTCTCAGCCTTGAAGAGGTTTGAACTTTGGTCACGCTCGCCCTGATGGGTCATCGGCGGTCTGGTTTGAGGATATTGCGGAGCTTGCCACTATCTATCACCTCACTACAAAGTTGAATCAGCCTTTTTACGTGGTAGTTACCTAAGACGATGTAAAGGTAGCGAGATTTGAGCCGATGAAGAATGGGCTTGTCAGGCTGAGGTTGGACCAACTGGCGAGTTTGTATGCGAGGTAGTTTCAGCTTTTCGTAAAAATTGTAGCGGGGCAGTCGGAGACTGCCTGATTATTCGAAGTACATAGTTTCCTTTCAGAATACTCCGCACAACAGGGGATCATTATTGATCAGTGAATAAATACATAAAGTTTGTAAATTGCAAGTATGAAAGCAAAAT
>CAZCOG010000082.1:0-6141 GCA_964500445.1 uncultured Persicitalea sp.
TTCCCAAAAAGTCGATTATAAAACCGAAATACTCTCGGGCCTGACCGTAGCTCTTGCTTTGGTCCCCGAGGCGGTGGCATTTGCTTTCATCGCCGGTCTATCGCCACTGACGGGGCTCTATGCCGCTTTCATGATGGGGCTGATTACATCTATTTTTGGCGGGAGACCCGGCATGATTTCCGGCGCGACGGGCGCGGTGGCGGTGGTAATTGTGGCTCTGGCAAAATCGTACGGCGTCGAGTATGTATTTGCGACGGTAGTACTGGCGGGGATGATTCAGGTTGCTGCCGGATTGCTGCGGCTGGGCAAGCTTATGCGGCTGGTACCGCATCCCGTGATCTTTGGTTTCGTGAACGGGTTGGCAATAATTATTTTCATGTCGCAGCTCGATCAGTTTAAAGATGCTTCGGGCGCGTGGCTGACGGGTAATTCGCTGTACATTCTGGTAGGACTGGTACTTACGACCATGTTCATTATCTGGGCTATGCCTAAATTTACAAAAGCGGTTCCTGCTTCGCTGACGGCCATTCTGGTCGTTTTTGGCGTTGTGACTTACTTTGGCATCGATACCAAAACGGTTGGTGATATGGCATCCATTCAGGGTGGTTTTCCGCCTTTCCATTTGCCGGAAGTACCCTTTACTTTTGAGACGCTCACCATCATTTTTCCCTACGCTGCCATCATCGCTGGCGTGGGCCTTATCGAGAGCCTATTGACCCTGAATATCATCGACGAAATCACGGAAACGCGGGGGCGTGGTAATAAAGAAGCCGTGGCGCAGGGTGCGGCCAACATGCTTTCCGGGGTGTTTTCGGGTATGGGCGGCTGCGCCATGATTGGCCAGAGCCTTATCAATATTTCGTCGGGCGCGCGGGCGCGGTTATCCGGTATAGTGGCGTCGGTGATGTTGCTGGTATTTATTATGTTTGGCTCGGGTCTGATCGAGCGCCTGCCGATGGCTGCCCTCACCGGGCTGATGATTATGGTCGCCATCGGTACTTTCGAATGGGCCAGTCTGCGGACTTTCAATAAAATGCCGAAGTCAGATGTATTCGTGATGGTACTAGTCACCCTGGTAACGGCCTTGCTGCACAATCTGGCGCTGGCCGTCATTGTAGGGGTAATTATCGCCGCGCTGGTATTTGCCTGGGACAATGCCAAGCGCATCCGCGCCCGCAAGCGATTCGATGAAGATGGTACGAAGCATTACGAAATCTATGGCCCGCTCTTCTTTGGTTCCGTAGCCGCTTTTAACGAAAAATTCGATGTTCTGAACGATCCCAATGAAATCGTGATCGACTTTGAGGAGAGCCGTGTGGTGGATATGTCGGCCATTGAAGCCCTCAATAAAATCACTGAGCGGTATCAGAAAGTTGGGAAGAAAGTCCACCTCAAACATCTGAGTCCCGACTGTCGCCGATTATTGGCCAACGCCGAAGCGTTGATCGATGTAAATGTGGTCGAAGATCCGAGCTATAAGGTGGCAGTGGATATGGTGTAGTACTTTGATCAGGCCTGCACCTCGATTCCGTATTTATCAAGTAATCCAGCCAATCCGGTTAGGGAAAATTTCGCCTTTTTGATCCGATTGTTTTCGGGATCGATTGAGTAGTTGTAGGAACTGCGAAAATCTGCTTTTTCCAAAATTGTTCGGTCAAAAATAGCTCCGGCGAAATCGCATTCCTGAAAAACGGAATTCGTAAAATCCGCTTCGGAAAAATCGACTTCATGCAAGCTGCAATTTTTGAGCTTTGATTTTTTTAATACCAGTCTGTAAAAAGAGGCGAGATTTAGCTGACAACTCTCGAAGCTCATTTCCAGCAAAAAAGGGTTGCAGTTCTCGAAATGCAGACCTACCATTTTGCAGTACTGAAACTGTACGTCTTTAAAAGCCGTATTACTGATCTTAGCCAGACTGAGGTTGCAATCTTCAAAAGTACATTCCACAAAAACTACCCCCGAAAGATCTGAACCCGCGAAGTTGCAGCTTTTGAAAACGCAGTCTTCATACTCGCCTTTGGGTAGTTTTTTCTCCGAATAATCAAGACTCGTATAAGTTTCCCCTTCGACGTAGGTGAGGCTCATGTATATAGTATGTTTTGGGTTAACCACCACATGTAGTTGCCGTACATTTTACTGTGGCTGGTAGTCAACGAGAATTGCTGGCCCCTGAAAAAGACCAATGAATCATTTCAGGTACTTACTAAAGTACCAGGTAGAAGAACAACGAAGATGGAATCTATACCTCTGAAAGTGATTGCTAAGTTTGGCCCATGACCATTACTGCTATCCATCCAAAGTAATTTTCGACCTTAGGCAAACGCCCCCGATTGGCGGATTGAATTTAGAAACCGCTACGTGGACCTTCTCCACATCGGGGTACTTCTCGCGCACTTTCGCGATCAGACGGTAGGCGATGTGTTCCAGCAGCCTGGCGCGTTCCTGCATCACTTCGGCCGCAATAGCGTAAAGTTCTTCGTAGTTGACCGTGCCGCGAAGCCGGTCGTTTTGGGCAGCAACCGAGAAGTCGGTATGAATCGTGATATCCAGAGAGTACTTGTTCCCTACTTTTTGCTCTTCGTCGTAGTACCCGTGGTAGGCGAAGAATTCCAGGCCTTCAAGTGAAATCGTCCCCATTACCCGATCTCGTCGAAAAATGACCCCTTGCTTTTCGATGATTCTTCGGTGGTCGTTTCATCTTCTTTCACCTCCTGATTCACTTCCAGTTCCTGAGTGGCTTTACGGGCGTTGGCCATTTTTTCTACTTCGGCCAACGCTTCAGCGGCGGAATCCTGAACTTCGGTTTCTTTGGGGTGATGGTCTTCATCAACTGCCTGAGCTGTCACTTCGGAAGGTACTTCGGAGCTGGCCGTAACCTGCGCCTCATTTTCTTGTTCATCCGATGAGTCCGACTCTTCGTGAGTTGTCTCGTCAACCGTTTCTCCCGCAGCTACTACTCCATCATCCAGTTGCTCATCTTCGGTTTTATCATTTTCTTCAGTCTCCGCAGTTTCTGTCTGAACAGGCCGATTGACGGCCTCCGCGACCTGCTGTTTGATGACTTCCATTTTTTGGGCAAAGGAAGAATCTTCACTGAATTTTTTCTCGAAGCGCTCTACCGTTTCGTTTGTGTTGTTTACTAACGATTTGAGTTGCACTACCAGATTGTCGCGGTACTTCTCCATGGCTTTGAAGTCGCGTTCCTGGTTTTTGAGTTCATTGATAATCTCTTCGCGAATATATTTGGCCTCATTCTCGGCATCCTGGACAATCATACTTGCCTTGCGCCTGGTTTCGGCGATGGTCTCGTCTGTCTTACGGCGCGATTCTTCGAGGTATTTCTCAGCTGCTTTGTTAGCCTGCTCCGTGATTTGGGTGCTGGTGTCTTCGGCGGTTTTGAGGGTACGGAATAGTGTCATTTCCACGTCCCGCAGTTTGTTGAGTTCTTTTTCCGCAATTTCGAGCTGCATTTTCAGCATCTTATTTTCATTCATCACGCGCTCCCATTCCTGCGAAAGAGAATTTAGAAAGGCATTGACATCGTCGATGTCATAGCCCCGAAAGCCTTTTTCAAAGGTATGCTGCCGGATATCGATAGGGGAGATTTTCATTCTGGTGGCTCGTTTTATGGAATATTACGATAGGATAATTCGGTTAAGTACCGACTATTCTCGCACATTTCAAAAAGATTTTGAGCAATCGGTGATGGGCTTTTAGAATACAGCTCATCAATAACCACGCCAAATTGCCTGGAAAGTTAGTTTCTGTCCGCACTTTATGCGGAAGAAGCTTTATTCCTCAATTTCCCAGACTGAAATACTACGGTCGTCGCTGGCGGAAACGAGCCAGTCATTACCGGGCATCCACAAAAGCCTGTTTATCGAAGTAGCATGGCCAGCGTGCCGGGCGCGATCCACCACTTTGACCAGCCGCAACGTATCAGCCTGCCATATTTTTATGGATTTATCCATGCTAGCCGTAGCGAGGTAGGCCCCATCGGCGCGGAAGACAATGTCGTTGATCGCAAACATATGGGCGGGCACATCTTTAATCAGAGAGTACTCATGTTCGGCATCCCATACTTTTAGATGAGCATCGCGGCTACCCGTTATTAAATGCTGTCCATCAGGAGCATACTGCACGGCGAATACGGAATTGCTATGGGCCGGAAAAAATGTTTTCAGAGTCAGCGTATCGAGATCGAAGATGCCGATACTCCAATCACTAAATCCGGCGGCCAGTTCGTGGTAGTTTGGGCGCAGAGCCAGCGACCTTGCGCTCTTTGTGGCGGCCTTCAGGTGCTTTTTGATGGCAAAGGAGGGAATGTCAATGACCACGATTACACCGTCCCCCAGCGCAATAAAAGCAGTTTTCTGCCAGATTTTTATATCAAAAATAGCGGCTGAACTTATCTTCATTGACTTTACCACTTTTTTATTGGCGGGATCGATGAGGTGAATTCCCTCGTAGTTTTGCCCCACCCAGAGCAGCCCCGTCGCCGGATCGAGCGCCAGAGCGTATACTGATGACTCGCCCCGAGCCACCAAATCACCCAGGTCAGGTTTGGAAACATCCCAGCGTACGACCAGCCCGTCGCCGCCGGCAGAATAAAAAGCAGACCCATCGAAATCGGGAATTAAAGTATAGACACAGTCGCGATGACCCGAAAAAGTATCTATTTTGCGCACTTTCATAATATAGGGTATGGAAGGTTTGGGAAACAAACGCAGATGATATGCCGCTCGTTCACGCTGAGAACATCACCGAAGAATGCCGCCTGCTGGTTTGGGAACTTACCGAATCTACGGAACTACTACACACAATGCTGCCTGCTGCTGCCGATATGGTAGAGTTTTCCGGCATTTCACATCCTCAAAAAAAGCGCGAATGGCTGGCCGGGCGGGTGCTGCTCGCTCAGATTGTGGCCGAGGTAGGAGAGGTTTTTAAAGGTACTTGGAAAGACGGACACGGAAAGCCTTTTTTGGTTGACAGTCAACATTTTATATCAATTACCCACACCTTAGACTATGTAGCGGCAGTGATTCATCCCGAATTGCCGATCGGGATCGATATGGAAAAAATGGATGATAAGCTGCGCCGTACGGCTCATAAGTACCTCAACGAAAAAGAATTCGCCGAATCAGGAAATTCTTTGCCGGCGCTCTGTACTTATTGGTGCGCTAAGGAAGCTATCTTTAAGTTGAACGGGAGAAATAAAGTAAGTTTCAAAGACAATATCAGCATCGAGCCTTTTAATGAAAGTACCCAAGTACTAAAAGGAACTTTGCGAGACTCAGGCCAGAAAGTAAAGGCAAATCTGCACCTGCGCTGGTTTGGGATGTACTGTCTGGTAGTGGCGGAAGTTGATCTAGGTACCTGATTTTTGAGAAGTAATTGAATCGAAACGCAAAAAAATCGCAGCCTTCTTCACGAAGGCTGCGATTTTTTCAAATTTGACTTGAAACTTTAAAGCGTAACGCTTTCCAGGGTCATATTCTTTTTGAGATTGCTCAAAGCACCAAAGACCAGATTATAGACCGACTGAATATTAATTTTCATGAGGTCTGAAATTTCCTGATTGTTCATATTCATGTAGAATTTCAGGAAAATAGCCTCCCGCTGACGGCGGGGCAGGTGATTGATCGCTTTGTTAAGATGCTTATTGGTGGCTTCAAACTCTTCGTCCGAAATTAAATCTCTTTCGTGCGAAGTAGTGTGAATGTGCCAGTACTCTACAGGAATGTCCTCATTGCTTGTGTGCTTTTGCAGGGCATTGAGGTGGCGCACCAGCTTACGCTTAATGGAGGCCATAAGATAAAATCGCACGGAGGTAGTGTCGCCGATGGTTTTGCGATTTTTCCAGAGTTCTACAAATAGGTCGTGGATACAGTCTTTAATTAGGGGTTTGTCGGCGGTAAATTGTGAACAATACTGATAGAGAATGTGGACGTAGGATTGATAAAGACAGGCGTAGGCGTTTTCGTCGCCTTTTCTAAACTGGTTCCAGTAACGCAGTTCTTCTTCTTGTTTGTACCGTACGTAGGCCATAATCAGGGGTTAAGAATGGTTAGATTTTTGAAGAGGAGATAGGAATAAAGGTCTTTATTACACTTGTAAATATATTTATAAAAAAAAAACAAA
>CAZCOG010000083.1:0-5092 GCA_964500445.1 uncultured Persicitalea sp.
CTATAAAATATTATATGGTTACTTGACGAATTGATTTTCGCTCACTTTTAGGTACTTTGCGGCCGATTTCGTTGGCTATGCTAAAATCGTCCCCTATGTTAACTTGGCTTAAAAAATCGCCGCCGCAGCCGCTGAATTTGTCTTCCTTGGGGGTGGATATGCACTCCCATTTGCTGCCGGGTATCGACGACGGCGTGAAAAACATTCAGGAAGCGGTGGAGGTGATCAGGGCTCTGCAAGGCTGCGGCTACCGGCACCTCATTACTACCCCCCACATTATCTGGGATTGCTACCGCAACACTCCCGGGATCATCCGGCAAAAGTTGCGGGAAGTGCAGGCCGCGTGCCGGGAGGCGAAGCTCGATATCACGGTCGAGGCGGCCGCTGAGTACTTTCTGGACGAACATTTCGCGGAAATGCTGCAAAACGACGAACCCCTGCTGACCATGCCCGGCAACCGCCTGCTGGTTGAGCTGCCCTATATCAGCCCGCTGATGAACACCGACGAAACCCTCTTTTCGATCCTTCAACACGGGTATCGGCCGATATTGGCCCACCCGGAGCGCTACACCTATTTTCACGCGCAGCCGGAGGTCTATCGCCGGTTGAGTGCCCAGGGATGTGAACTGCAGCTTAACGCCCTGTCGCTCACGGGTTACTATGGCGACGATGTGGCCCGCATGGCCGAGTGGTTGTTGAAAGAAAACCTGATCGTTTACCTCGGGACCGACGTGCACCGGATGCAGCATGTCACTCAGCTTGACCGGCTTAAGAAGTCAAAATGGGTGGAAAATTACCTCTTCAAAAACCATGCCCTAATTCCTGCTTGAGGTTATATAAGGTTTCTTATTATTTATTTTAATATTTTTTTTTACGGTAAAATTTTATCTATTTCGCCGTTACAAGTTCTAAATAATCCTCTATTATTGCGGTTCAGTTACTGATCTGGAGCACACACACGAAAGGCCTGATAAGGCTTCCCAGGAAATATTTTTAGTTTTCAATTTTTGTGCGTACCCCGGAAATACCGTATGTCCCCTTTTAAATTATTCCGTGCCCGGCTCAGCCGAGTGCTCGTTTTTATTGGCCTGGGAATGGCCAGTACCCTGTATTCCTGCGTTTCCCCCAAATCCATCGTCTATTTTCAGGGCGATACCCTCCGCTATTCGGTCGATTCTATCCGGCAGTCCTATACGCCCACGGTGCAGCCCAACGATCTGCTGTCGATTGTCGTCGGTAGCCTCAGCCCCGAGTCGGATGTGATCTTCAATGTACCTAACCAGTACACCACCTCGGCCATGAACTACTTGGCCACCGGAGGTGGCACACGCCAGCAAAGCCTCGGCTACCTGGTCGACAGCGAGGGCAACATCGAAATGCCCCTCGTGGGCAAGGTGCATATTCAGGATCTTAAGACGCAGGTAGCCGCCGATACCATCCGGCAGCGGCTGCTCAAGTTCCTGCGCGAACCCACCGTAACCATCCGCTCCCTCAACTTCAAGGTATCGGTGCTGGGCGAAGTCAATCGCCCGGCGGTGTACGTGGTGCCGGACGAGAAAATTACCCTGCCCGAAATGCTCAGCCTCGCCGGTGACCTCACCATTTACGGTCGGCGTGACAATATCACCATCATCCGGGAAGAAAATGGCCTGCGCCAGTACGCCAAAGTGGACCTCACCTCCCGCGACATTTTCGATTCGCCCTACTACTATCTGCACAAAAACGATATGGTGTACATCGAGCCCGTCAAAGCCCGCATGACCTACGCCGACCGCCGTGTGCAGCTCCTGCCGCTGTTTGTCAGCATCGTTTCCACCATCGGACTTATTGTTATTAACCTTACAAGATGATCAAGAATAAATGATGAGTGATGAATGATGAGTGGTATCCACTGAATCTTTGAATTATCTCTTTGTTCAGTTAACCCATTATTCGATTATCACTAATATTTGGTACGCCAGCATCCCTAGTACGCCAGCCCGACCGAGCGCGTCCCGCGAATATCATTCATCACTCATCATTCCTCATTCAATACATCATTCATAATTCAAAAAACATGGCTACACGCGAGGAGTATCTGGAAATGGAAGAGCCTGAATTTGACCTGCAGGAGTACCTGCGCCGTTATCTGCGCTACTGGTATCTGTTTCCCATTTTTATTGGATTGGCCCTGACGGCGGCCTACTTTTACTTACAGATTACCCAACCCGTCTACAACACCACCGCCACGCTGCTCATCAAGGATGAGAAAAAGGGCATGGGAGGGGGAAATATGGAGATCCTGGAAGAACTCGCCCAGTTCAGCGGCAGTAAGCTGGTCGAAAACGAGATTGAAGTACTTTCGTCGCTGACGCTTATTGCGCAGGTCGTCGAAAACCTCGGCCTTGGGGTGGCTTACGATACCCAGGATGGTTTGCGGACGGTGGATCTCTACAAGGCCACCAACGTGGTCGTTACGCCGACGGTGGTGACCGAGTATGCCTACACGGAACCCATGATCATTCACGTCGAGGATTCCCTGCATTTCCGGCTCAACGAAGAAACTACCCAGCGCACCTACGGTCAGACACTGGCCAACGAGTGGGGCGAGTTCAAAGTGACGCGGGCGGACAGCATCGACGATGCGGGCTACCAGGATATCCGGGTGCATTTTACCGATCTGGCCGGTAAGGCCGAAGATATCCAGGAACGTCTGTCGGTACAGCAGCCCAATGTCAAAAGTACCGTGCTGGAACTTTCGCTGGAAGATACGTCGCCTCGCCGGAGCCGCGACATCCTCAATATGCTGCTGGACGTGTACGTGCAGAGTAACCTGAATGACAAAAACCGGGAAGCCTCCAACACCCTCAAATTCATCGAGGATCGCCTGGGGCTGATCACCGGGGAGCTGGGCGACGTGGAGGGCGAGGTAGCTACCTACAAGAGTTCGCGCGGACTGACCGACCTTAGTTCCGAAGCGCAGATTTTTCTGGAGAACATCCAGGAAAACGACACCAAGCTCAGCGAAGTGAACAACCAGCTGCAGGTACTTGAGAGCGTGGAGGCTTTCGTTAGCGCCAACGGGGGTACTTCCCCGCCCGCTACCTATATGATCAACGACCCGGTGCTGGTGTCGCTGCTTACGCGGCTGACCGATCTGCAACTACAGCAGGAACGCTACGCCCGTACCACGCAGGCGGGCAACCCGCTGCTCGAAACCGTCAATACGCAAATCGCCACCACCAAGCAGGCCATCCGCGAAAACCTGCAGAACCTGCGCCGGGGTCTGGCCGTCACCAAGCAGAACCTCGAATCCATCAATTCCCGCTTTTCGGCGGGCCTGCGCACCATGCCGCAGAAAGAGCGCGAGTACGTCGGCATCAAGCGGCAGCAGACCATCAAGGAGAACCTCTATCTCTACCTGCTGCAGAAACGTGAGGAAACCGCCCTGGCCTACGCCTCCACGGTGACCGACAGCCGCCTGGTGGATTCGCCCAAAACCTCCTTCAAGCCTGTGAAACCCAAGCTGGCCATCATTTGGCTGGGAGCTTTGTCGGCCGGTGGAGTGATTCCGCTGCTGCTGATCAACCTGCTGTTTATGCTCAACAATACCGTGCAGCGGCGCGACGACATCGAAGCGGCCACCCACACCTCTATCCTCGGCGAAATCGGCCTGATGCGTTCGGCCCAGAGCAAACAGAATGGCGAAAGCATCATTCAGATGACCAGCCGCTCTGCCGTGGCGGAGCAGTTCCGCGCCCTGCGCACCAATCTTCAGTACCTGGGCGACGGCAGCTGCCGGACGCTGCTGTTTACTTCCTCCATCGGGGGCGAGGGCAAAAGCTTCGTGACCGTCAACCTGGGGGCCAGCCTGGCCTACGCCGACAAGAAGGTCATTATCGTGGGGCTGGACCTTCGCAAACCCTCCCTGCACGATCGCCTGGGCGTATCCAACGGGCAGGGTGCCACCAACTACTTCATCGGACAGGGGCAGCTATCGAGGCTGATCCAGACGACCGCCGTGCATCCCAACCTCGATGTGCTGGTGAGCGGGCCGATTCCGCCCAATCCTTCGGAACTGCTGAGCAACGGCCGCCTGCCCGAGCTGCTGGCCGAACTGCGGGCGCATTATGACTACATCCTGATCGACGCGCCGCCTTTTGGCCTGGTGACGGATGCCGCCCTCATTGCCGAGTACGCCGACGCGACGCTCTACGTCGTGCGCCAGAACTACACCCTGCGCGACCACCTGCGCCGCATCGCGGAGTTGCAGCAGGCCAAGCGCTTCAAAAACCTCAGCGTGATCTTCAATGGCGTCAATTACGGGGCGGGCTACGGCTACGGTTACGGCTACGGGGGCTATGGCTACGGATACTACGACGACGAAAAAGAAGACAAAATGCGTAACCTGAGCCACCGTATGAAACGTATGGTAGGAAAAGCCTGATTATAAGATAGATAAGTACTATCTATCATAAATAGATTATCTATAATATATTTATGAAATCTTGTATTTTTCAACCAATTTGTACTAAGTGGTTGCAAAAATGAAGTAAGATTGTTTACTTAGTCGAAGAATTGAAATTTATTGACACACTAAGATATATGCTGTTTCTAATTCACTTAGAGATAGTTTTTTAGACCGAATCGATTGTTAATAAATTGTGAATTTTCAGGGCTGTACACAGCCATCCGTCCCCATGCATCTATTCTTTCCCGGATCCTCTTCTGTAACTGGAAGAAGTTTCCACATTCCCCAGAGCGTTAGCCGTCCAGTTTCGGTTTTTATCCAGCGAGTTTTACACGCACGACAGAGAAGATAGCTAATCTTACAGTCTACTTTTCATCGGTTTTATCCGCAGTAACCCTTTATTCTGTCCAGACAGAAGCAGGATACCTACGCAGTTGTGCTATTGATCTTGACATTTACCTACCTATACAATGACTATCAAAGTAACCCTAGTCACATGTGTAACCGGGCAGGTGTAGTTTCACTTCGGCAAACTGTTGCAATACAGAGAAGCTCTCTGAGAAATTTCAAATTTCGGAATTTATTTATATGAAATTCAAAGAGATACCAGGGATTTGTATCCAAACATTTATAATATAATAT
>CAZCOG010000084.1:0-4768 GCA_964500445.1 uncultured Persicitalea sp.
ATATTTTAATGTCCATAATTGAAATCAAAGGATAATAATCAGTAACTTCTCAGTTGTCAAAACGACTTTAAGTAACTGATAGATAGACAGATGGAAATATATGTCTTTTTAAAATCTGAAGCGAGCCAATTTATGTATCAGATTTGTACAATTCATATAAAACTTTTTGTTTCGGCGCATACTTTCATGACATTCGGTCGAGTGAATGCCAATATTACACTAGGGGAGTAAACAGTGGCTTCTAAAGCCAAATGACATGCGCAGGAGCAGTAGTTCCCAGAAAAGAAAAGGGTAGTTACGGCGAGCCCACTGCTGGGGCGATAGAGGCAGGCGTTCCCCGGGCTTTGGATACGCCGCGCTACTTCTCCTGTTTCTTGGCCGCCACTTGTGAGGAGTCTGCCTTACCAGCTTGCAGAAAAGCGGCGACGGCAGCTTCGTCTAGGCCGGTAACAATATTCAGATCCGGCCGGGCTTTGCGAAGTTGGGCTATACCTGTTTCGGTAACGCCTGATTTCCAGACAAAAACATTTTGTAGAGCTTTCAGACTAGCCAGATTTTGAATTCCGGCATCGGTCACCTTTGTACCAACAAGGTTGAGGTATTCAAGGTAGGGGAGACCCAGCAGGTTTTTTAACCCGGCGTCGGTGACGTCGGTGTATTCAAGATGCAGTTTGTTGAGGTTTTTGAGTTTGGCGATTTCGCTTAGCGCAGTGTCGGTAATTTTGGTGTCACCCAATTTGAGCCAGATTATTTGTTCTGCCAACGGTGTCAGCATAGCTACTTTTGCATCCGAAAATTCCGGAGCGTTGACCGCGCTTACTTCGAGAAAGTTCTGTTCGCTAGCCACCGGATTCACCAGCAGGTTCACAGATTTGAGCGAAGCCAGAGCCTTCTCATTAGGCTCGGGTACTTTAAGGCTCAACACGGCTGACTCGGTAGGCTGGTTTCCTCCGGTACTGGCGCTGCCTGGTGCCTTGCTGAGAGAAGCCAGGGCGGGCTTGATCTTATCGTCGGCTTTCAGGTCCGCCACTTTTTTATCCACAGGAGCGCCCTGATTGATCCACCACGCCAGCAGCGCGATCTGGTTGTCAGAAAGTTGCGGCTTACCTTTGGGGGGCATATGCTCATCGTCGTCCAGAGGTAGCAGGCAACGTTTGAGCATTTCGCTTTCTTCACTCTTTCCAGCTACGAAAATTGGCCCATTCTCGCCACCCTTAGCAAGATACTCAAAACTGTCCATTCGTAAGTCGCCCTTTTTCTTGGTGGCGTTATGGCATTGGGTACAGTGAACACTAAGTACGGGTTGCACAATATCTTGATAAACAATAGCTTCCTGCACGTTGGCGATGGGCCTGATCTCGGTAATTTCCTCACACCGGGGCTCCATGCCTGCCAAACTACGGAAAGGTTCGGGGGTGTATTGCGTCAGATAACCATCGCCGTGGGTGAGGCCGCCGCCGTGGTGCCCGGCGACCATGGTCAGCACCGTGGCCAGGGCGAAGGCGGGGACGTAGAACTTCGGCCCGAAACGAATCCGGTGGCCGACGGCGTCGGATTTGACAGCCCAGGCGATCCAGGCGAAGACCGCAACACCGATACCCTGCCACATATGCTCGTTGAGTAGTTCCTCGTCGTAGCCACCGCCCAGCGATAGCAGGTAGCCCGCGCCGCAAGCCAGCGTAGCACTGGCTGCCGACCAGAACAGAATCACTGAGAGTGTGTAGTCGTGAACCTGTAATTTGCCCCATCGTTTCCCTACGGCCAGAAAGGCCGCCAACAGCAGGAAGCCAATCGGCAAATGCACCAGTACAGGATGGAAGCGGCCAAAGAAAATGGCCCAGTCGGATACTTGAAGAAGCAGGATCGAAAACATGAAAAGCGTAAATCACTACTGATGCCGGGATAGGCACCAAGTCTTTGAGAAAGACGAAAAAACAGAATAACTACCCGCTGCCCGTCTAAGCCAATATGGGCTTTATTACTTTTCCTGCCACATCCGTCAGTCGGAAGTTGCGCCCCTGAAATGGGTAAGTAAACTCTTCGTGGTTGAAGCCCATCAGGTGCAGAATGGTAGCCTGCAAATCGTGAACGTGGGTTTTGTCTTTGACGGCATAATACCCCAACTCGTCCGTTTCGCCGAAGCTGAAGCCTTTTTTTACGCCTCCGCCTGCCATCCAGATCGTGAACGCATCTAAGTGATGATCGCGGCCCATGAAGGGCAGCACCTGGCCGTTGCGGTTCTCCTGCATGGGAGTGCGGCCAAACTCACCGCCCCATACGACCAAAGTTTCGTCCAGCAAGCCACGCATTTTCAAGTCTTTCAAGAGCCCAGCTACTGCCTGGTCAGACTCGCGGCATTTATCGTGCAGGCCTATTTCGATAGCACCGCTTTCACTCGTGCCGTGCGTATCCCAACCCCAATCGAAAAGCTGCACAAATCGGACGCCATTTTCCACGAGTTTTCTGGCCAAAAGGCAATTCATGGCAAAAGTACCGTCGCCCGGTTTTACCCCGTACATATCCAGAATATAGTGCGGTTCTTTGGAAACGTCCATCACCTCCGGCACGGACATCTGCATCCTGAACGCCATCTCGTACTGACTAATGCGCGTCAGGATTTCGGGATCCTGGACTTCTTCGTACGTCTGACGGTTGATTTCGTTGATGGCCTCGATGGTACTTTTGCGAATGTCGCGATTCATTCCACTGGGGTCACTGACGTAAAGTACCGGATCGCCGCCCGTGCGGCATTGCACGCCCTGGTACACGCTGGGCAGGAACCCGCTGCCCCACACGCTTTTGCCCGCGTCGGGCTGCTTGCCACCGGAGGCCAAAACGATGAAGCCGGGCAGATTCTGGTTTTCAGAACCCAGCCCATATACTGACCATGCTCCCAAACTCGGCCGGCCCAATCGCGCACTTCCCGTGTGCATCAGCAGTTGCGCGGGGGCGTGGTTGAACTGGTCGGTGTACATGCCCTTGACGAAGGTGATTTCGTCGGCTACCGTTTGCAGGTAAGGCAGATAATCCGAAATCCAGGCCCCCGATTGCCCGTGCTGCGCAAATTTCCCCTGCGGACCAAGCATTTTGGGTACGCCTTGGATGAAAGCGAATTTTTTGCCTTCCAGAAACTCCGCCGGGCAATCCTTGCCGTGGTACTTTTCCAGTTCGGGCTTATAATCGAAAAGTTCGAGTTGGGAGGGAGCGCCCGCCATATGGATATAGATCACACGCTTGGCTTTGGGCGCAAACTGCGGCATCCTGACGGCCATCGGGTCGTCGGGGAGGGCAGGACCGGTAGTTTCGGAGCCGGAAGTACCACAACTACCTAAAAGAGAACCCAGGCCGATAGCTCCGAGACCAAATCCGCATTCTTTCAAAAAATGTCGGCGGGTTTGGCGTTGTAGTTCGGCGTGCTGGAGTTCTTTGAGTAAGTTGTTCATCTGGATTTAGGATTTTCTGGGGCTGCTAAGTGCTAACGATCAGAGTTCAAAGAAAGTTTTCTGGGGATTCAATCCTTTTAGGTACCAAGAAATCCACTGCCAAGGTGAGAAGTCATCCGATCTTTACTTCCTTTCCTGTGCGAGCGGCTTCGTAAATGGCCTCCACTACCCTGATGTCCCGCAGTCCTTCCTCACCCGGTACCAGCATGGGTTTGTTTTGCATGATGGCCAGCGCGTCATCGTCCATTTGGTTGGCCTGCTGATTATTGTGAGGAACAGGAATGTCAATAACGCCGCCGTTAGAATAAGTACCCTTGTTGCCAATATAAGCTGAAAACGGCTCCATCATCGTTGTGCCTTTCTCATAATTGACTTTCAGGAAATTGGAATTGATGCCAAAGCTGGCCGTGCAGTTAGACAGCGCCCCGCTGGGAAAATGCATCTGGTACATGGAAGTCTCTTCCACTTCGTGGTAGATTTCGGGACGATTGGTAAAGAAATGCGCCGTCACCAGCATGGGTTCTTCGCCCACGGCATGGCGTGCGCCCTGAATAGAGTACACGCCCATGTCGCCCATTACGCCGCCGCCCATTTCCTTTTTCTGCTTCCAGTGCGTGGTGCGATTGTCCACATAGCCCGCCGCGCAGCTTACCAGGCGCGGCTTCCCCATTGGCCCTTCCTTGGCGAGCTTCATCCAGGCCTGCATGTTGGGGTCGTGCAGGTTTCGGTAGCCAATGGCTAGTTTCTGCTTGTTTTTCTCACAGGCTTCGATCATCGCCTTACAGTCGGCGACGGTAGGGGCCATCGGTTTTTCACACCAGACGTGCTTGCCGGCTTTGGCGGCCCGCACCACGTATTCCCGGTGCATGGAAGGCGGAAGTACCACGTACACCACATCGATGTCGGAGTTATTCGCGATCTGGTCGAAGGTCTGGTAATTATAAATGTTTTTGTCGGGAATCTTGTACTTTTCTTTCCAGGCTTCGGCTTTGGCGGGTGTACCCGTCACGATGCCCGCGAGGTAACAGTTTTTGGTGAGTTGAAGGGCGGGAGCCAGCAGATCGGTGCTGTAATAACCCAGGCCCACCAGCGCAACACCCAACTTGTCTTTGGCTTTGGTACGGCCGATAACGTATGGAGAGAAAGCGGCCGTCGCGGCCAGACCCGCCCCGGCGGTCAGGAAACTACGGCGGGAATAGAGTGAAGTCGAGTTTAGATCAGTCATTGTTTCGAGTGTTTTTTGGTAAAAGTAAGGTTTGGCGAAGTCTTACTATCAAGAATTTTTTCTATGAGATTTGAGTAGAGAGATTTTTATAGAATATAAA
>CAZCOG010000085.1:0-2970 GCA_964500445.1 uncultured Persicitalea sp.
TAGGAGATCCGGCAAAAAAACAAACGAAGTACATAAAATATATTAAAATTAAATCTGAGAAACTGAGCAAATTCTGGGGGCGGGATATGCACCTGGCCGCCTGGGTTTTACTGCCCGAGGGTTTTGATGAGCATCCCGAAGCAAAGTACCCGCTCTGCCTATTTCATGGACACTTTCCAGATGAATTTGGCGGTTTTAGCGAATCTCCACCCCCCGCCGATATTGACACTTCTGCTTACTCGGCACGCTTTGGCATATATGGCTATAATAAAATCGTAGCTCAGGAAGCCTACGATATGTATAAAAAGTGGACGAGCCCGGATTTTCCTCGCTACTTGGTCGTTGAAATTCAGCATGCCAATCCGTTTTATGATGATTCGTATGCAGTCAATTCAGCCAATATTGGTCCGTATGGCGATGCCATTATGTATGAACTTCTGCCCGAGATTGAGCGGCAATACCGGGGCATAGGAGAGGGGTGGGCGCGGTTCACCTATGGAGGCTCCACGGGTGGCTGGGAAGCCTTGGCCACCCAGGTTTTCTATCCCGACGAATTTAATGGTTGTTTCGCCGCCTGTCCTGATCCGATCACCTTTGAAGCCTTCACGATGGTCAATTTATATAAGGATAAGAATGCCTACTATTGGAATGGACCATTCAAAAAAACGCTGCGTCCCGGCAAACGAAACTATCTGGGCGAAATGCTCTGTACTTTGGAAGATATGAATCGTAGGGAGGCGGTACTTGGAAGTAAAGGCCGCTCGGGCGACCAGTGGGATATATGGCAAGCTGTGTACTCGCCCGTCGGTGCGGACGGCTACCCCAAGTCCATCTGGGATAAGAAAACCGGCGTCATCGACCCAAGTGTGGCGGAATACTGGAAAGAAAACTACGATTTAATGCACATTTTGAAGCGCGACTGGAAAATGCTTGGGCCAAAGCTTACGGGCAAAATTCATATCTACTGCGGCGACATGGACAACTATTACCTTAATAATGCGGTGTATTTGATGGAAACCTTCTTAGAAAGTACCCGATCGCCAAATTATTACGGTGAGGTGAAATACGGCGACCGGGCCGAACATTGCTGGAATGGGGACCCCACGCAGCCAAACTACATTTCCCGGCTTCGTTACAATACAATGTATTTGCCACAAATTTTGAAACGCATCGAAACTTCTGCGCCCGTAGGAGCCGATTTGACAAGTTGGCGGTATTAATTTATGACAAGTACTGCCTTAGTAATACCCGTTTAAATGTGGCGATTGCCTATACCGGACGCAAAGTCGTCCGTAAGACCATAATTTGAATTAAGAACCCTTTAGGTTAAGGTACTTTATAAGTGTGCTTTTACAGTTTGGAAAGGAATGCCATCGTGTCCACTCCATCGGCATAGTCATTCAATCCTGGCGATTGAGCCTTGCCAAAAGGAACAGATCCGGGAAACTTGTCAGAATTGGCTACAATACACTGAATTTTTTCCCTTTGACTTTCAAGCAAAGAGACTAACTGGGGAATACTTTCATAGTTTTGATAATATACAACACTCAGCGGCGAAACAATCGCGTCGCTTTCTGTAAACATCAGAAAACCATTATCGAAATGAGGGGTTTGGTTGACGAGCAGTATAGAGCGGTTGTACTCATAATTGTTGAAATATTTGTGGTGGTTGGCATAAAAGTCACGTTTATCTCCCAGAACTTCAAAAAGCCTGGAAAAATCGTATCCCTCCGGTGTATATACTTTCGATACATTCCGGCAACCCAGTCCAAAGTACCTTAGAATATCTTCTCCTAATCCAGCTAATTCTTCTTTCGATTCTTCACCATTCAGGATGGCAACTGCCGTCCGATTCTTACGGATGATATGGGGTTTTTGGGCAAAGTAATATTCGAAATATCGGGCTGTATTATCACTGCCAGTTGCTATGTAGGCATCGGCTTCGTTTATCCGGTCCACGATTTGAATTGCGTTTTTAAATTCAGGTTCCAGCTTTTTTAAAGTTTCCAGTAAGAACAACATTAGCGGTGTATCGTCTTTGCTGAGCTTGGCCAGTAGCTTGTGTCCGCTGAGTAGTACACACAAAGCATCATGAAAACCAACAGCTGGCACATTTCCAGCCATCACTACCCCCACTTTTTTTTCCGTATTTTTCTCTTCGTATATATCGAGGAACTGGGTTAGTTTATCTTTATCAAGATAGTTTTGGGCAATTTTTTGGAGAGCAAGGAGCGTATTTTCGGGAACGAACCAGCCATTTCTGCTTCGTGCCATTCGAGCAACTTCCTTTATCTCTATCGAATTTATAGGGTTTAGTAGATATTCACCTAAATGTGCAAATGCGTTTATTCGGTTTTTTCTTTCAATCATCCTAAATATTGTCTGGAAAGTTCAATGAGTGATGAATTTTAATGGTATTCTGATGGGTGGGAAACTAAAAATAATTATATTTGTTGGTTCCAATAAGTGAAGGTCGAACAAATATAAACAATCCGACGAGCATGGCTATAATGATCACCGATGAATGCATCAACTGCGGTGCCTGCGAACCTGAATGCCCCAACACAGCAATCTATGAAGGCGGTGTAGAATGGGCCTGGGGAGACGGCACAAGCCTCGAAGAAGTCGATTTCGGAGATGGCACTGTGGTGAGTGGCAAAGAAAAACAAATACCTGTATCAGACGAATTCTACTATATAGTTTCTGACAAGTGTACTGAGTGTATGGGTTTTCATGAAGAACCCCAATGTGCGGCAGTTTGCCCGGTAGATTGCTGCGTGCCAGATCCAGAACACGAGGAAGAGGAGGATACACTCCTGGCTAAGAAAGCCTGGATGCACGACGAATAGTTTTAATTACGAAACTCATTTTTTTAAGCTCATGGTCTCCATGAGCTTTTTTTCGTTTACAGCAATCTATTGACGGAGACAACAACTATGACGTTTTTTATAATATAACTATGGATAGATA